>JACZJN010000094.1 GCA_014860565.1 Bacteroidota bacterium | reverse complement strand
GGTGGCACGTCAGGTGATGTGGTCGTAAGAATCGCTGATCAGGGCGTGACCACACAGCGGCTGGCCGACGATGCAGTAACAGATCCGAAGATCGCGGATAACACCGTCGTGCGCAGCATCAACAACATCACCGATCATGCGCAGCTGACGGCGGGACAGAACATCGCGATCACTCCTGCCGGGAATACCATCATGATCGAAGGCACAGCGGGAGGCGATATCACATCCGTGAACACCCCTGCAGGTTCGGGACTGACCGGAGGCGCGGTGACGGGCGATGTAACGCTGGTTATTGAAGACAGAGGCGTGACAACGCAGAAGCTTGCGGATGCGGCTGTATCGACGATTAAGTTGGGGGATGGAGCTGTAACCTCAATTAAAATTGCTGATAATGCGATCACCTCGACAAAACTCGCAGATGCTTCAGTTACAGCAGCGAAGGTGAGTGGCAACGGTGCGACGAACGGACAGACACTCAGCTATGATGGCATGAACGTCGGCTGGACCACTCCCGTCACCGGCGGAACGCTCGATGAGGCATACGACTTTGGCGGCCCGGGTATGGGAAAGACGATTACTGCGGATGCAGGACCAGTGACAGTCGGTGGTACGGATGGATTTCTTGTAACCGGCACGTACGGCAGTGGACCAATCCCGGCAACTGGCGGCGGAGCTCGGATGATGTTTTACCCGGGCAAGGCAGCGTTTCGCTCTGGAGTAGTGAATAATACTGAGTGGGATGATTCCAATATCGGACTGTATTCGACTGCGATGGGTGCAATTGCAAGAGCCATCGGCGAAGGGGCAGTCTCCTTAGGGTGGCAAAACGAAGCGCTTGGCAAAGCGTCGGTTGCTTTGGGCGGTTTGAATCATGCTTATGCGGATTATTCATTGGCGATGGGATATGCGTCTGAGGCGTACGCTGAAGGATCAACTGCAATGGGATATCAGGTTAGCGCAAAAGGGAATGGATCAACTGCGATGGGATATCAAGGATCTGCTACGGGAAATTATGCCACCGCGTTCGGATTTCAATGTGAGGCATCGGGTCTCGGTTCCACGGCTTCCGGGTATGCCGCCTGGTCTACGGGCGCGTATTCGACTGCCTTTGGCCAAAACACCAGAGCCACCGGGTATCATTCATTCGCAGTGGGATATGCAGCGGTCGCCAGCGGCAATACCGCGACCGCAGTCGGTTTCAACACTACTGCCAGCGGCGAAAAATCCACGGCGATGGGATCATACGTTTCCACCAACGGCAAACTCGGGTCCTTCATCCTCGGCGACGCATCGACTACATCACTGTGGACCTCAGCCCTGCCGAACCAGATGAAAATGCGTTTCGCGGGTGGGTATCAGCTGTACACGAACAGCACGGCGACCACGGGCGTGTACATGAACGGCAACACCAGCGGCTGGATCAACTTCAGCGACCGCAACCGGAAGGAGAATTTCACACCGGTCGCAGGAGAATGGCTGCTTGCGAAAATCCGCAACCTCCCTGTGACGGAATGGAATTACAAAAACAGCGATCCGGATGTGCGGTATATCGGACCGATGGCGCAGGACTTCTGGCAGGCCTTCCACCTCGGTGGAACCGACAGCCTGGGCATCAACAGCATCGCCATCGACGGGGTTAATCTTGCGGCGATCAAGGCGCTGGAGGAACGGACCGCGGAATTACAGGCAGCGACTTCCCGGCTGACCGAGCTGACCGCTGATGCATCGCGCAGCTTCGAAGGGGAAGGGCAGTTGCGCAATGGCCGCGTCCATATCGAACTGGACGCGGAGTTCGCACGAAGAGCAGCGATCAAGGAATCGTCACCGTTGAAGGTCTTTGTGCAGCTTGAAGACGATTGTAACGGCGTATTCATCACGAATAAGACGGCAACAGGCTTCGATGTCGTGGAGCTTCGGCGGGGACGCTCCAACGCCCGATTCAGCTATCGTGTTTCTGTCACGCAATCAGCAAAGAAGAACAGCATTACGATGCAAATATCCGCGCCATGCACGGAATGACGTCATTGATCGTTCATACCGGACGATGACAGCTGAGTTATAATAACAATCAATACACCGGAGATAGTATGAATCGTCGAATAGTCATCCTCTTGCTTGTTCTGCTGGCCTCTGTTTCGACAACCATGGCCCAGATCCCGAAGACCATCAGCTATCAGGGGATACTGACCGACGGCGCGGGGAATGTCGTACCCGACGATATCTACCGGCTGACCCTGAAGCTGTATTCGGTGGAAATCAACGGACAACCGTCTTGGACCGAGGTGCAGGACGTGGCGACCGTGGACGGACTCTTCAATGTCGTGCTCGGTGCGAAAACTCCGCTGCAGCTTCTCTTCGACCGGCAGCTCTGGCTGGGGATCAGTGTCGGTACGGATGCGGAGCTGTCTCCCCGCATCAAGCTGACAGCGTCTTCGTACAGCATCCGCGCTCAGCGGGCGGATACATCTGAATACGCGATGCAGGCCCTGCGGGCGGATCAGGCGGACAGGGCCGATGACGCGGCGACTGTGGGAGGATATGCGGTTTCCGCAACTCCGGCAATAAATACTATCCTC
>JACZJN010000093.1 GCA_014860565.1 Bacteroidota bacterium | reverse complement strand
GCAAAAGCAGCAACAGATGTCGAAGCAGCAGGCCGAGCAGATTTTGCGGGCGCTCGAACGTCAGGAAAAAGATCTGCAGAAAGAGAAGCGGCAAGAGGTGCCTGTACGAATTTCTGTCGATAAGGATTGGTGACGGCCATGACACGCGCTTCGTTTCACGGAAATCGATGTTCGCGGGCGCTGTGCGCAGTCACGCTGCTCATGGCGGCGCTGATCGGTCTATCGGTCCCCGCCGCCGCGCAATCGGTGCAGTTCATGGCGAGCGTGGACAGAACGGAAGTGCCGATGGGCCAGCAGTTCCAGGTCACCTTCACGCTGGCCGGCGGCAGTCTCAAGCGCTACACCGATTTCCGCGCTCCCGACATGAACAGGGATTTTCTTACGCTCGCCGGCCCCAGCACCTCGCAGAGCATGCAGGTCATCAACGGCAGGGTTTCGACAAGCATAGCATGGACGTTTGTGCTGCAGGCGAGGAATACCGGGAGCTTCAGTATACCGCCGGCATCCATCAGCTACGACGGCAATCTGCTGAGAACAAATGCGATTAAAATCACCGTTACGCGCGCAGCACCGCAGTCCACTCCGCAGGGCGGAAAGCAGCAGCAGGGCGGCGAGACGCAGCTCGATCTCGGCGACAACCTCTTTATCCGCGCCGTCGCCAACAAAACCACCGTCTGGCTGGGTGAGCCGCTCACCGTCACCTACAAGCTTTACTCCCGCGTGGCCTTCGCGCTCGACAATCCGATCAAGCTGCCGCGTATGATCGGATTCTGGAGCGAGGATATCGAAGCGCCGACGCAGCTTCAACCGCGCATCGAGGTGGTCAACGGCAAGCAGTACGAATCGTACATGCTGCGCAAGGTGCTGTATTTCCCCACGCAGTCCGGCGCGCTCACCATCGATCCCTTCGAGGTCGGGACCACGGTGCGCGCGCGCAAGCGACGCAAAACCGGAGATGATTACTTCGACCGCTTTTTCAGCGATCCGTATTTCGATTCGTACGAAAGCGTAAAAAAAACACTGCTGACCGAGAAGGTCAAAGTCACCGTGAAGGACCTGCCGGAAGCCGGTAAACCCAAGTCCTTCACCGGCGTCGTCGGCACCTATCAAATGGATGTCACCCTCGACAGGGCGAAGCTGAAGACAAACGAAACCGCGACGCTCAAGGTTGTATTGAAGGGCAAGGGCAACCTTCGTCTGCTCGACGGACCGCAGTTGCAGTTCCCTTCCGGCATCGACCATTATGATCCGACGATCACCGAGGACGTGCAGCTTTCCGAAGGATCGATGACCGGTTCGAAGACCTTCGAGTATCTGCTCGTGCCGCGCTTCCCCGGGAAATCGGTGATTCCACCCGTGGAATTCAGCTATTTCGATCTCGATAAAAAGCGTTACGTGACATTGAAGTCCGAGCAATTCTCTCTGCAGATCGACGAGGGAGCCTCGCATCAGCGAGCGGGAAGCGTCGAGCAAAAAATGATAGACTATCTGGCGCTCGACGTGCGTCCGCCGAAGGATGCGCCGGTTGAATTCGCGCGCTCCGTTCAGCAGGGGGTGGCGTTTCCCATCGCGGCCGGAATGTACGTGCTGCCGTTGCTTTCGCTGTTCGGCGCACTCGTGTGGAAAAGGCGCTACGACCGCATTCACGGCGATAC
>JACZJN010000092.1 GCA_014860565.1 Bacteroidota bacterium | reverse complement strand
TCCCCGCTCCTCCCCGCTCCTCTCCGATCCTCTCCGCTCCTCCCCGGTTGTGCGGCGCGGCGCGGTGATGTAATTTCCTTCCTCATGGACGCTTTCTCCCACACCTCCCTGCTCGACGAACGCACGCTGGCCATGCGGCTGCGTCCCTATCAACGGGACGCGGTCGAGAAGCTGCACGAGAAATTCATCGCCGGGAAGCGGCAGTTCCACGTCGTGGCGCCGCCGGGTTCGGGCAAGACCATCATCGGCATCGCCTTCCTGCAGCGCCTGCGTTGCAGGACGGTCATTCTTTCACCCAACGCCGCCATCCAGGCGCAGTGGATCGACAAGTACGGGCGCGCCACCGCCGACCTCGTCGACACCTTCGGCGAGGTCTGGGGCGGCGACGTCCGCCATCTTGTCAGCCACGATCCCGGGTCCGGAACCCCCATTCTTTCCCTCACCTATCAGCGCATCGCGGTGCGCGAAGGGGAAGACGGCAGCATGCACGAAAACGTGCGGAAGCTGATCGCGCTGTTTCGCGAGCAGCGCTTCGAACTGCTGATTCTCGACGAATGCCATCATCTGCTGGCCTTCTGGGCCGAGGTGCTCAAGGAAGTGCTGGCCGCGCATCCGATGCTTGTGCTGGGACTCACCGCCACCCCGCCGGTCGACCGCGCGGCGCGGGAACAGGCGACGTACCTCGATCTGGTGGGTCCGGTCGATTACCAGATTCCCCTCCCCGCCGTGGTCAAGGACGGCAATCTCGCGCCTTTCCAGGACCTCGTCTGCCTCGTGCATCCGGAAGAGCGCGAACTGGCCTTCATTCGCAACCGGCATGAACAATTCCACACGCTGCTCGCGGAGCTCAACCGTCCGCATCCCTCCCTCGCGCCGCTCGATATCTACGTGCAGAGCGTCCTCGACCAGCTGCGGTATCGGGGGAAAGATTTTCCATCGTGGAGCATGCTGCTCGAAGCGCACACCGCCGCCGCCATCGCGATGGGACGCTACGCCCTCTCGCACGGCATTCCCCTTCCGGCAACAATCCCGGCGTTGGATGAGATGGAGGACGCGCTCACGCTCGACGACGTCGTGCTGCTGCTGCAGGGCTACCTCGAAGACGAATGCAATGGCGGTGAAGACTCCGCCGCACGGGAACGCGTCGATTCCATGACGCACGCCCTGCGGCAGCTCGGCTACGAATTGCGGGGGGGAGTGTTCGTTCGGCGGCAGAGCGATATCGACCGCGTGCTGGCGTTGTCCGCGGCCAAGCTCGGCGTGCTGCGGCGCATCCTCACGCAGGAAATCCGCAACCTCGGCGATGCCGTGCGCGCGCTGGTGCTCACGGACTTCGAAACCGCGCAGGCGGGGGGACGCAAAGCCCTCGCAGGCGTGCTCGACCCGGAAGCCGGAGGCGCGGTGGCGGTCATGCGCACGATCACTTCCGATCCGGCGACGGATGTGCTCGATCCCGTCATGCTCACCGGTTCGACTCTCCTGTGCGACGACGACCTCGCCGCGCGCTTCCTCGAAGAAATGCGCGCCATCGCCGCGCGGGAGGAATGGGATATCCACCTCGAGGCGCGGTTCATCGGAGACGGAGAATTCACGCCAGATCAGCTCGCCGCGCAGGCGGACGGGACGCACGCGGATGGCACGCACGGCATGTTTGAAATCATGGGCGCGGGACGCGACTGGGACACGCGCACCTACGTGCTGATGATCACCGCGCTCTTCGATCGCGGCTTGACACGCTGCCTGATCGGTACGCGTGGACTCCTCGGCGAGGGCTGGGACAGCGCGGCGGCGAATGTGCTGATCGACCTCACCGCCGTGGCCAGCTATGTCAGCGTCAACCAGATGCACGGCCGCAGCCTGCGCCTCGATCCCGCGCAGCCGGAGAAAGTCGCCAACAACTGGGACGTGGTCGCGGTGCTGCCGGAGTACGAACGCGGCTTCGCCGACTGGCAGCGCTTCGTCCGCAAACACGAGCATTTCTTCGGCCTCAGCGACGACGGCGAACTGGAACGGGGAATCGGACACGTGCATCCGCTGCTCACGCATCTGCGTCCCGACGAACTCGCCGCCGCCGTGCCGCTCATCAACGAAGACATGCTTGCCCGCAGCGCCCGCCGCGACGCCGTGTTCCGCGCCTGGCGCATCGGGCTCGCATACCGGGGAGTGGAACTGCCCTGCCTCGAATACCGTCCCGACCCCGCCTCTCCGACCCGCGTGGTCTGCACCGCACGGAGTACCGCGAAACTCGAACGACTGCACGAGGAATTCCAGCTCACCGCGCGGCGGCTATCGCGACTGACGGCCCTCGTGCCCGCCGCCGCCGCCGCTGCAGCGGGCTTTTTCGCCAACGCCGTCGCGCCCGCTCTTCTTCTCCCCGCCATGGGAGGCAGCGCGGGAATCACTACCGCTCTCATGCTGCTGCTGCGTCGTGCCCGCCTCGGCCGCTTCGTCACCGGCGAGGAGGAATGGACGGTGGAAGAACAGGTGATGGCCTTCGCCACGGCCGTTCGCGACACGATCGTGGCGCTGCGCGAAAGCGGCGACACGGCCGCGCCGGAAATCATGCGCAGCGACCGCGACGATGGCTGCCTGCGCGTGTGGATCGAATCTGCTTCGGACGACGAGAACCGGCAGTTCTCCTCCGCGATGAACGAACTGTTCCGCCCGGTGCAGGATCAACGCTATATCCTCCGCACATGGCGTGTCATGCCGGGACGCCGTCTGCGCGACCTGTTGAAGGAAAAGGATGAGCGTGCCGGTTATGTCGAAGCCGGCATCGTGCCCGTTCCCTCCGATTTCGCCGGCAAGCGCGAGCGCGCAGACGTCTTCCACCGTTTCTGGCAGCAGCACGTCGGCCGGGCCGACCTCCTCTACACCCGCCGAGGCGAAGGCGTGGAGGTGCTTCGTTCGCACCTGAGGGAGCGATTCGTCACGGGACGCCGCTTCGTGAAAATCCTCTGGAAGTAAAGGCGAGCCAACGGCATTCGGACATTGGCCGTTGGCAGTTGCCTATTGGCTATCTGGTTTCAATATCTCGGGCGGGGGCGCGACGACGTGTACTGTTTCGCCGGAGGCGGGATCGGGGAAGCGAATTTGCCAGGAATGGAGGAAATAGCCGCAGTCGCCCGGAACGGCGTTGGAATCGATCGGGAGTCCCCCGGCGCGGTAGAGCGGATCGCCGACGAGCGGGTGTCCCGCCACGGCGCAGTGAATGCGTATCTGGTGGGGACGTCCGGTCGGGATATCCACTTCCAGCAGTGCCTGATCCCGCTCGGCATTCCGCCGCAGCACGTGGCAATGGCTCACCGACGGTTTCCCCACCAGTGAGGCGGCATGCAGCATGCCGAGCGGGGCGTAGGGAACGGGTCCGATGGGCATGTCGATGGTGAAGCGGTCCTCCGCGGGCAGGCCCTGCACCAGCGCCAGGTAGGTTTTCCGGATTTCCCCTTCGCGCATGCCGCGGCCGAGCGCGCGGGCGGCATCGGTGGTGCGGGAAAAGAGGATCGCTCCGCTGGTGCCGCGTCCCAGCCGGTGCACCGGCGCCAGCAGCGCGCCATGGCGTTCGCGCACGATCCACAGCATCGTATTGCGGAGAAAGCCGCCGCCGGGCAGTACCGGAATCCCCGAGGGCTTGGCGAGCACCATCCATCCCGCGGTCTGGGCCAGGGCGGGAATATCGGTCGGGACGTCCTCCTCTTCCCAGGCCGGACGCCTCCACTCCAGGCGGTCGCCGGCGCGGAGCACACTGTCGGGATCCGTCTCCGTCACCCCATTCCGGCGGACACGGCCCGCTTCGACATGCCCACGCCATTCCTCTTCGGAGGAATGCGGATAGCGACGGGAATAGAAGCCACCGAGCGTCTCCCCCGCCTCGGCGGAGGTAATTCTGTCGTGATAGGTATAGCCGTCGTTTTTCATGCGGGCAAGCGAAAATCGGAGAAAGCGGGAACGGAGCGCGGGGCAGGTCCTTCGGAGGGTGCATGGAAAATAATGTTGCACCGCGTTTGTATGTTTTTCTAATTTACATTTCTTATGTGATTTTCGCGTTTCATCGGGCACGCTTCCGCGTCACGGAACGCCCTTACGGACCGAAAGATCGGACACACACACTCATACAGGAGCTAGAACTCAATGCGTTTTCTTTCAATCCTCACGCTCGCCATGCTGTTGATTTCCTGCCAGAACAACGCGCAGGAGAACGTCGAACTGAAGACCCGCGTGGACAGCGTCAGCTACGCCATCGGTCTCAACATCGGTCAGAGCTTCAAGATGCAGAAAATCGAAGCCGACCCTGCCATCATCGCCGCGGCCATGCGCGACGTGCTTGACAGCAACGAGACGAAGATGACCGAGGAGCAGGCACAGCAGTGCTGGATGTCGTATCAGCAGGATATGGCCGCCGCGGCGGAGAAGGAGCGCCAGGCCTCGGGCGTCAAGAACAAGGAAGCCGGTGAGAAATTCCTCGCCGAGAACAAGAACAAAGAAGGCGTGATCACCACCGCCAGCGGTTTGCAGTACAAGGTCATCAAGATGGGCGACGGACCCAAGCCGACCAGCAGCGACAAGGTGAAGGTGCATTATCGCGGCACGCTGATCGACGGCAAGCAGTTCGATTCATCCTACGATCGCGGCGAACCCGCCGTCTTCCCGGTCACCGGCGTCATCCCGGGCTGGACCGAGGCGCTGCAGCTCATGCCCGTCGGCTCGAAATGGGAAGTCTATCTCCCTGCCAGCATCGCATACGGCGATCGCGGCGCGGGACAGGACATCGGTCCCAACTCCACCCTCATCTTTACGGTGGAACTGCTGGGTATCGAGAAGTAACCTTCTCCCCGAATTTTCAGAACTTGCGAAGAGGCGCCCCGAGCAGGAGCGCCTCTTTGCGTATACAGCATTTCGGATTGAGTCGCAGTGGTACATTCCCTCCCGCATCAACAGCATCTTCCGCTGAATCACGCCTTGATCCGTCGTCAGCCGGAAGAAATACAATCCGCTCGGCAGGCCACCGCTGTGCAGAACTGCCGAATGCACACCGCGATTGTACTCCGCATCCGTGACCACGGCGATTTCCCTTCCCATCGCGTCATAGACGGCGAGGCGCACATGCGCGTCCTCCCCGAGTTTGAAGGTGAAGGATGTGACATCACGGAAGGGGTTCGGGTAGTTGGGCCAGACGTCGATGCCGGCGGGGAGGACTCTATCCCAGAAGGAGGATTGTTCCTCTGCTTTCCTTACCGCATTTGCAGGAGTTGACAACGTCAATCCACTATACAACCGCGGATAGAGTGCAAAGAACGGAAGC
>JACZJN010000091.1 GCA_014860565.1 Bacteroidota bacterium | reverse complement strand
AACGGGACGTACTGTCCTTCCACCTACCTCGCCCTCCGTCTCGCCCGCGAACTCGGAGTTCCGTTCGAAGAACTGTTTTTCCTGAAAGACCAGGAGGGTTGAAGATGTTTGATCCGACAAAAGATGAGCGGCTGAAACTGGTCCAGCACAAAGCCGCAGCGACAGCATTTTACTCCATGTGGATCGTCGTGTTTCTGATGATGGTGCTATGGCAGGTGACAGAGATTGCTCCATTACGGGACCCGGCTTTCACACTCTTTATCCCATGGATCGTAGGGACAATGGCCTTCGTGATCGCGGCCTGGTCCGGAGGAATCTACTCGACAATGCGGGATGAGTCAACGAGATCAAGGGCGGCGTTGAAGGAATCAAGACTCCGGTTCATCATCATGGTCTCGCTCTTCGCCGTCGTCATGTTTCTTATCAGACGATCCGGTGTGTTCAGTCATGATCCCTCCACTCTGCAGGACGATCTCGTTACGACGCTCGTGGTCACCTCTGTCGTTGGTATGACATGGTGGTTTTTAATAGTACGCCGGAAAAAGAACACGGACGATGACGTATAAGTGCGTTGCAGGTGTTTCGGACGTGGTACAGAGATCGGCGTCCGCAGAAATTCGACGAGGACGCCGCTTAGCCGACATTCTTGTTTTTACTCAACATATTGAGTAAATTTACTCAGTGTATTGAGTAAATTATTTACATCGTTCCAGATGATCATGTCCAAAGTCTATCGTCGTCCAATGTTCGCGGAGCTGTTGATGCGGCTCGGGGAGCCCCGACGATTCATCCAGGTCGTTGCAGGCGCTCGCCAGGTTGGGAAAACAACGCTGGTGCAGCAGGTCATGGGGGAGATCAAGACTCCCGTGCACTTCGCAAGCGCTGATGAACCGGCGATCCGGGGGGATACATGGATTGCGCAGCAGTGGGAAACGGCCCGAATCCGTGCGGAAAAAGGTGATGCATTGCTCGTGCTGGATGAGGTGCAGAAAATCAGTGGTTGGCCGGAAACGGTCAAACGCCTTTGGGATGAAGACACCCGTGCGCGGCGGCGATTGAAGGTCGTGCTGCTGGGCTCCGCTCCCCTCCTTATGCAGCGGGGGATGACGGAAAGCCTCGCCGGGAGATTCGAAGTGATTCACCTCCCGCACTGGACCGCAGCCGAGATGGCCGAGGCCTTCGGCTGGACTATCGATGAATACATTTTCTTCGGTGGTTATCCGGGATCAGCACCGCTCGTCAGCGATCCTTCACGCTGGAGCAGTTACGTGCGTGATGCGCTGATCGAGACCTCCATTTCACGGGATGTTCTGCTTCTCACACGAATCGATAAACCCGCGCTCCTTCGTCGGCTCTTTGAAATCGGCTGCCAGTATTCGGGACAGATTCTCTCCTACACTAAAATTCTCGGTCAGCTGCAGGATGCGGGAAACACCACAACCCTGGCGCATTATCTTGATTTGCTCGAGGTTTCAGGACTGCTCGCCGGATTGAAGAAATTCGCTGGCGAAACCGTCCGTCAGCGTGGATCGAGTCCGAAATTCCAGGTCTTCAACAACGCTCTCATCTCTGCACAATCAGGATATACGCTCGAGGCAGCGCGCAAAACACCGGCGTACTGGGGACGACTTGTGGAATCCGCCGTGGGGGCGCATCTGGTCAATGCTGCCGCTGCCCGGCTTTGCGATGTCTATTACTGGCGCGATGGTGGAAAAGAGGTGGACTTTATTGTGCGCACAAAACGGCGCCTTGTCGCCATTGAAGTGAAAAGCGGACGTACCCGCGACGCGCAACCGGGAATGGCGCGCTTCAACACATCCTTCCATCCCGACCGCATGCTTCTCGTGGGCGGGGACGGAATCCCTGTGGAGGAGTTTCTCCAGCAACCCGTCGAACACTGGATCGATTGATGCTTGTCCCACACCGAGTCACACGCAGGCCACGTTAACGCACTCCTGGCCCCGGCACAGTATATTGTTTGTCCCACCGATGCATGCTAATTTGATCGAATGAGACGAGTACTCCCATTGTTGCTGCTGCTGATCGTCTGCATACTGCCCCTGCGTGCGCAGGATGATTCCGTGCGCGTCAAACTGCGGGAAGACTACGTCGCCCCTCCGCTGGGGGCGAAGGATTCCCTGAGCATCATGATCCGAAGGCAGCCCGCGTCCGCCGACGACTCCATGCGCATCACCCTGAAGGACGGGATGGGCGCGCCGGTCGTGGAAGAGCCCGAGACCAGATCCGGGCTGGGAGCCGTGCTGCGGTCGGCGGTGATCCCGGGCTGGGGTCAATTGTACAACAGATCGTATCTGAAGGTCCCGGTGGTGATGGGACTCACCGGTTTCCTCGTCTGGGGCATCGTCACCGAACACAACACGTTCAAGAAATACGAAGGGTGGTATGCGGAAACGATCACGGATGAAAAGCCGAATGGTGATCTGCTCTACAAGCGCTATCGAGAATTCTACCGCGACCGCCGCGATACCTACGGGTGGTGGCTGCTCGTGACCTACCTCCTCCAGCTCGCCGACGCGTATGTCGACGCGGCGCTGTTCAATTTCGACGTCTCGGACGAATCGGGGATCATGCTGATGCCGAACCCGAACGGTTTGGGAATGCAATTCCGGTTTTAGGTCATAATCGAAATCCCATGTTTCGTGTATTGTAGGGGCGCAGCATGCTGCGCCGCTACAGATTGTCCCTTCAGACGGTCATAGGTCATCCGCTCACAGCGTCACACGCCTTCTCCCCCGCCGGTCACACACAATCACTTCGCACGGTCACCCGTCATCCCCTCACCCAATACACCGTATCCTCGGTCTGGATCGCGGCAGGGGAACCGGATTCAGGGTCGAAATACACTGAGCACGGGATCAATTCTCCCGTCGACGGGACTTCATCAGCAGGAGCCTGAACGGGGAGGACAAACAGCGCAGATCTTTCTACGACGTCACCGCTTTCAGCATACAGTCTCGCGAAATGGCCCTCCCCTCTGTCATCGACCACGATGCGAAGGCGCATCGCCACGGCGGGACAATGCCGGAGTATCCACTGTTGCCGTGTACTGGTGCGGCGAAAGAACAGGATGAATGCCCCACCTGCATCAGCGAGGATGAAGCCGAAAAACACGTAGGGAAGTGGACGCGGACTCCAGCCGAATCCGTGCACGACAAGAGACAGCCCCAGCAGCAACACGAACGCTCCCGACGAGGTCCCGATCCAGTCGTAGCGACGCAGACGCAGAGCGAAGACAGGGTCGGAATGATTCGCAGCGGAATTCACTTCTTCTGCTGTGTTCAGTTCAGCCATGCGATGCTCCTTCCGCTGTGTTTACAAGTCGCTTGGTCCTTGCGGCAATGAGTGCCGTGTAGCGTTTCCTCATTGGTGCTGAGACTCGGCTCCGTTTGATGAAGGTGCGGCATTCCGGCACGGCAGCAATAATTCGCTCAAGACTGTTGAGCGCGGCACGTTCGGGTATACGCATCGTCGAGGCAGCGGAAAGAAAATCTCCGCGCGTCAGACGATTCTTCTTCCCGTTGATGGTCAATGCGCTTTCTTCTGGATCATCAGGCAGCAGCAGGGTGCTTGGCAGCAGATCATACGCCGGCGTGAGGGAATAGCCGTCCGCCAGTCGATAGAGCGAGAAATTCTTGAGATGCATGTCGGCGTTCCCAGTAAGAAAGCAGAAAACCAGCAACTCGAAAAACCGGAGGAGGTCGTATCCCGGATTTACCGTATGACGAAGAATGAGCTTACTCGCCTGCTCCACCGAGCCACGGTACTTGTGTTCGGTGAGACGCTCGCTGAGCTGGCAGAAGTCCTCCATCGCGCGCTTGCCCCCGCCTTTCTGCCTGTCGATGCGGCGCGTGATGAACGCGAGTTCGCCCGATTTCATGCGGATAAGTCCGTTCGGCACGATCTGGATCCCGCAGATCTCGGCCATCCGCATCGTCGCATGCTCCAGCTCCGGCAGTTCGGCATACTCTTCCGTCGGTGGTTTGAGGATGTAGTCTCCCCAGAGTCCGACGATGGTCAGGCGCTGTGCGCTTCCCTGTTCGCCCTGGAGATGCAGCGACAATTTCTTCTGAACACCCGCAACCGCGACGCGCTGCAGGACATTCTCCTTCGCGAGCCGATTGATGTCCTTGATTGCATACGGAAGGATCGGCGGTGCATCGCTTCCGAAGAGAGTGTGCGCACATGCGGGATGATACTCCATCGATGGATCTTCGATGGGAAGACAGCAGCCAAGACAGTCAGACATCGCCGACCTCCCGGGAGTGCGGGACAAGCAAATCTCCATCCCGAACCGGATGCACGCTCACCGCACCGATGCAGTCGGTACAGCATGCGAGCAGCAGGCCCATCCGGTCGCGGACATCCAGCTTCCAATTTTTCATGGCGATGTCGAGCAGCCATCCTTCGGGTATGAGTCCGTCGAAAAACGGCAGCATGTTTTCGTCGTGATACGCCTCCTGACGCAAAGGGAGAGTCAGACTTACCGCGTCGGCTTCCGGACGACCGAGCCATTCACTTTCATACCGGAAGTGGATGCCGTACTCGTCTTCCCAGATCACACCTGCGTCGGAGGAAGCGATGCGCACGATACCCGAACGCAGCGTCATGATTCACGCTCCATCGGCACGGCCGCCAGTTCGTGGCCAAACAGGAAAAGTACCTGGTTCACCTTGTCCATTCGAAGAGAATGCTTGCCCTGCTCGATATCCCGCACAAAACGCAGACCCACACCAGCCGCGGCCGCCAACTGCACCTGAGTCATCCCAAGCCGCTTCCGACGCTCCTTGACAAAATCGGGCAGATTCATGGCTCATCCATTCATGTTCCTTCGAATGCACAAATATATACCATATCGGGTATAATATCAACTGTTTTCATAATATTATACCCGTTCTGATATATTTATTAATATCACGGCTGCATTATACCCGTTCTGATATAATCACTTCGAATGCGCGGCCTCGTTGAGAACCTCTCCCGCCCACTGGTTGATGTCCTTTCCGCTCGATTCCACGGCAATTGCAACAGCAGCATGCACAAATTTGTAGGGGCGCAGCATGCACAAATTTGTAGGGGCGCAGCATGCTGCGCCCCTACAGCGGTATCGATACTTGTCCCGCTCCCTTGAGCAATCCTATGTCTTACATCCTATATCCTATATCGCGGCGCGAAGCGCCGCTTGCGGCGATCCACCGCAAGCTACACGTCAAAGTACAGGCCGAATTCGAAGGGATGCGGACGCAGGGCGATCTGCCTGGCTTCGCGGTTCATCTTGTAGTCAATCCAGGTCTGGATGACGCTCTCGGTGAAGACGCCGCCCTTGAGCAGGAAGTCGTGGTCGCGTTCGAGCGCCATCAGGGCTTCTTCGAGCGTGGCCGGAGTGGACGGCACATTCTTCAGTTCCTCGGGGGCCATGTCGTAGATGTCCTTGTCCAGTGGTTCGCCCGGATCGATACGGTTGATGACGCCGTCGAGTCCGGCCATGAGCAGCGCCGAGAAGGCGAGGTACGGATTCGTGCTGGGATCGGGCGTACGGAATTCGACGCGCTTGGCTTTGGGCGAGGACGAATACATCGGGATGCGAACGGAAGCGGAACGGTTGCGCTGCGAGTACGCGAGATTCACCGGCGCCTCGAACCCGGGCACCAGGCGCTTGTAGCTGTTGGTCGTGGGATTGGTGATGGCGCAGAGGGCGGGCGCGTGCTTGAGAAGACCGCCGATGAAGTGCAGTCCCATCTCGCTCAGACCGGCGTAACGGTCACCATAAAACAGCGGCTTGCCTTCTTTCCACAGGCTCATGTGCACGTGCATGCCTGACCCGTTGTCGCCGAAAATCGGCTTAGGCATGAAGGTCGCCGTACGGTTGTTGCGATGGGCGACGTTCTTGATGATGTACTTGAAAAGCAGAAGATCGTCCGCGGCCTTGAGCAGCGGCGCGAAGCGCAGGTCGATTTCGGACTGTCCGCCGGAGGCGACTTCGTGATGCTGTGTTTCGACCTCGAGTCCGCATTCCATCAGAACCCGCACCATTTCATTGCGCAGGTCGTTGAAGTGATCCGTGGGGGGAACGGGGAAATAGCCTTCCTTGTAACGCGGCTTGTATCCGAGGTTGGGACCTTCGTCGCGGCCGGTGTTCCAGCCACCTTCGATGGAATCGACTTCATAATACGAATGATTCTCGCCGCTGGAGTAGCGCACGTCGTCGAAGATGAAGAACTCGGCTTCGGGACCGAAGAACGCGGTGTCGGCCAATCCGGTGGACTGCAGGTACTGCTCGGCTTTCTGCGCGATGTTGCGCGGACAGCGTTCGTATTTCTCCATCGTCAGCGGCTCGTAGATGTCGCAGATGAGGCTGAGCGTGGGTTCCTTCACGAACGGATCTATCATCGCCGTCGCGGGATCGGGGATGATGACCATGTCGCTTTCATGAATGGCCTTGAAGCCGCGAAGGCTCGAGCCGTCGAAGCCGAAGCCCTCGGCGAAGCTGTCTTCGCTCAGCTGATGCTTGGGCACCGAAAAGTGCTGCCACTGGCCGGGGAAGTCCATGAATTTGAAATCGATCATCGTGACGTCGTTGTCCTTGATCGTCTCGAAAACCTTGCGAATAGCGTCCTTGCGCGCGTCGCTCATGGCGTGTGTTCCTCTATGATTGGGTGGATGATGGTTTGAGATTGATGTTCAGCGTTTCTTTCGTCGTCGAGAGCACAATGCTTGTCCGCGTGCGCTGCACTTCCTTCCACGACTGTATCTGGGAAAGGACATGCTCGAGTGCGGCGGTGTTGTCGGTGCGGATTTTCAGAAGATGCGAGCCCTCTCCGGTGATGGCGTGACATTCGAGAATTTCCGGACTCTGCTGCACGTGCTTGAGGAAATTATCGTAATGCAGCGAGGTGTCGACAGAGACCTGCACGAAGGCCGTGATGTCCTTCCCGAACTGCGCCGGATCCAGAATCGCCGCGTATCCACGGATATACCCGCGCTCTTCAAGCTTGCGCAAACGGTCGCTCGTCGCCGGAAGCGACAATCCCACCAGCTCTGCCAGCTCGTTCCGCTTCACACGGCCATTCTTCTGCAGGGCATCAAGGACAAGAATATCTAATTCATCGAGCATCGGAGACCTTAATTAGTAAGGTATATCATGCAATATATGATATTAAATAAGGCCGCGCAAGTAGGGATTGTAGTAGAAAGGGAGAGGAGGGTAGGGAGGCCACGGAGAGGATTTCACCGCGGAGGCGTGGGAGGCGCACAGAGGATTTTTCCCTCTGCGGGGGTCATCCGTCTTCGGATCATTGCTGACTTGCATCAGAGAATTTACCCCGGGTAAAACTCAAAGCGATTTCCCAAAACCCTCCGTGCGCCTCTGTGCGCCTCTGCGGTAAACGCATTCTCCGTGTACTCCCCGTCCTCCTCTCCCTTACTCCTCTATCGCCTCATCAACTGGTACACCCCAACGCATACCATCACGTAATAGCAGCCGGCCATCAGCAGCCCACTTGCGGCGATCACATATCCCCATCCGGGATGGTGATAACGCACGAGCCACATGCCGCCGAAGGTGACGATGAGACTGACGAAAGGTTCGATGATGAGGAAGGCTTTGAGACGGGGAGGAATGCCGGTGGCGAGGGAGAAAATGCCCCCGGTGAGCAGGAAGAGCATCGACAGGGCGAGGATATGCGTGTGCGTGACGTTGAGCATTTCGCTCGGGGACTTCTCGTACTGGATTTCGCGCTCCGCCGGCATCTGTTCGAGATCAACGCCGATGCCTTCACTGCCGCGAAAGCGTTCGGCGATTCCGGAAGGCGCCGTACCCGTCGTATGATCGACGAAGAACGCGCCAAGGGTGAAGCCGATCATCCCGGTGATCAGGAACGCCGCGAGAAGATGACGCAGGGGACGCGGCAAGTCGCGTACGGTGGGGAACGTGGTGCGTGAAGCGGTTATCGGATTCATTCCATTCCTGATTATTCGAGCTTTCCTTGTGCCTGCAGATAATGGTGAAGCGTTGCGAGCGCATGCGCGCCTTTGGTGACTGACCGGCTGCTGATGGTGGCGCCGCTGATGTTGCGGATGTCGCGTCCCACCGCGATGGCATCACCATGCCTCTTGCCCTCGAACTGCTTCCGGAACGCCTCGGACTGAACTTCTCCGCCATGCGACTCGCGATAGGCAAGGATCTCAAGTGCGAGGATGTCGCCTTTCCCGTCGAAGGCCGCGGCATAGGTGATGGGACGCGCCTTCCCCTTCACATTATCCACCAGTATCGCGCCCAGGGACTTCCCCGCTTTCGTGATGGGATAGACCCGCACTTTCTCCCAGGGATGCATCGCGCCGTTGGATTCGTTCAGCTTCCCGAGATCCGAGGCAGAGAGTGAGAGTTCGATCTCTCGAATCGCACTGCCCGGTCCGTACAGACTGACGGCAAGGTCTTCAAGCTGCTGCCGGGACTGCCCGAAGACGGTCCCGGCACACAGAAGAAAAATTGCTGCGATGTTTTTAGAAAAACGCATACCCGACGCCGGCGTTGAACTGGCCCTTCGCATCCGCGTCGCGCGCATCGTCGAACAGCTGGTAGTCGATTTTGAAGGCGACATCCGGTACGGGTTTGTAAGTGATGCCCGCGGTTATTTCCGTGCGGTCGTAGGCATCGTTCGCGGTGAATCCGGTCACCTTCGCCTGCGTGTTATACCTTTCGTAGCGGCCGAAGAGGTACATCTGCTGTTCGGTCTCCGCCGTCAGGTGCGGGAGGATATTGTACGCGGCTTCGATGTACCAGCCGTTGAGATTGTCGGCGACACCCTTGTCGAACGCCGCGTTGAGTTTATCCGCATCGGCGATGCTGATCATCGCCGCCTCGCCGCGCAGGGCCAGGTTGCCGATACCGTATCGCACGTCGCCGGACAGAAGGGTCACGGTACCGTCGCCGAGGGAGGCGTTTCCCCCGGTCGTCGCACCTGTGAAAAACGACCCGCCGACGGAAAGTCCGAGGAGCGGCAGATACTCTATGCGTCCTGTCACCGCAATGTCCGCAGTGGAGGACAGAATCCCCTTCTGGCGGGCACCGCGAAGTCCGCTCGAACCGGAAAGACCTTCCGCCGTAAGACTGCTCATCACGTAGACCTGATAGTTGAGATCATGAACGGGAGAACCGAATATCCCCACACCCGCTTCGCGCCAGGTCGTCGGAATCAGGTTGCGATGATAATTCGGACGCTCGACGCCGTGGAAGGTCGGAGGTTCGTGATACGCGTTGATCAGCGACACAGGCACCAGGAGGATGCCGGCGCGAACACCTATGGCGTCGGAAGGACGCAATTCGATAAACGCCTGTTCGAGTGAAAGTTCACCGGAATTTTCTTCAGGGCCGACGAAGGTGTGTTCGACCTCGAGTTCCGAAGTGAAGCTCACCCAGTCATCGAACTGATGATTGACGTAGAGTACGAAACGGTGGAAATCCAGCACGCCCTTGCCGCTGCCTTCCGGTTCGTTGTAATGAATTTCGCCGTACCCGCCGATATTGGTGCCCGAGTCCTGTCCGTATGCAGTTCCCACTGCGAAAACGGCCGCGAAGAGAAAGACTGAAAAAATGAGAATGGATCGTGTCATGAGATGCTCCGTAAACCAAACTTCAGTTAATTAGATTTGGTATAAATAAAGATAGGGCGCCCCATAAAAATACACAACCCCTTTGCCCGAATATTTTCCTTCCTCGACAGTACTGACGAGCCTGAAGGCCCATCCTCCATTCTGTTCGCACGCGGACGAGCCTGAAGGCTCATCCTCCTCTGCCGGACTCCGTTCCCTCTGTGCCTCTGTGCCTCTGCGCCTTTTCCCATTGTTCGGCATCAAACATCACAATAGATTGCATGGATATACTTTCGCCCTCATCGGAGATTACCATGAAGCTGTTCCGAACCGTTATCGTTCTCGCGATGCTCCTGCCTGCGGTGTCCGCGTGGGCACAGGACGCCGAACATCAGTCCATACACGAAATAGAGCTGCGCCGATACTCCATGCTGGCAAAACGGGCGGAACATGTTTCCGCCGCCGCCGAACAGTACGACGTGCATTATTATCGCCTCGATGTGAACCTCCCGTACGATCCCGTCGCGCGCTTTGGCGGCAATGTGGTGATGGGACTCACGAGTCTTGTCGACGGACTCAACATGCTCGAATACAATCTGGGAACCACCGCACGACTCGACAGCGTGGTGGTGCGTGGCAGCAAGATCGACGCGTCCGCACTCAATCGCAGCGGCGATGTGCTCGCGGTCACGCTTCCGTTTTCCCTGCAGAAGGGGGACATGCTCGACGTCACGACCTACTATTCCTTCCCCTACTCCGGCAGCGCCATTGACGTGACCAGCGTCAACAACGTGGAACTCGGCAAACAGATCCTCAGCATCGCATCGCAGGCCGAGCCCTATGACGCGCGCAACTGGTGGCCTTGCAAGGACGATCCGGCGGACAAGGCCGATTCGGTCGACATGGTCTACACGACCGTAGAAAACGTATTCCCGGTCGGCAACGGTCTCAAGGAAAGCGACGTGGACAACGGCGACGGCACGCATACCGTGACCTGGAAGACGCGCTACCCGATCGTCACCTACCTGGTGATGGTCGCAGCGGCTGAGTACAATTTCCGCGAACGCACCTTCTCCTACGGCGGATATGACATGCCGTTCGGAAGCTGGTGGTACGGCATGTCCGCGGCCAACATGACACCGAATGAAATGGACGCGCTTGAAGGATTGCGCGTCTACTCCGATCTTTTCATTCCGTACCCTTTCATCAAGGAGAAGTACGGCATGGCCGAGTACGAGTGGGGCGGCGCGATGGAACATCAGACCGTCACGTCGATGGGTTTCTACGGCACCGGCGTCGTGGTGCATGAATTGATGCATCAGTGGTTCGGAGACAAGGTCACGTGCGCGACCTTCGAGCACATATGGCTCAACGAAGGCTGGGCGACATACGGCGAAGCGCTGTTCTATGAATCGCAGGGCGGCCTCGAAGCGCTCAAGGCGACGATGGCGACGACGATGTATTTCGGTCCGGGCACCATCTTTGTCCACGACCCCGAGAATAATCCCAACCTGATTTTCAGCGGTTCACTGAGCTACAACAAGGGATCCTGGGTCGTGCATATGCTGCGCGGCGTCATGGGAGACGACAAGTTCTTCCCGGCCGTACGCAAATATCTCGGCGGCGAGGACCTCTCCACCTACCGCAGCGTCACCACCGAGGAATTCCAGGGATTCATGGAAGCCGAATACGGCGCGAGCCTGGACTGGTTCTTCCAGGAATGGATTTATGGCGAATATTTTCCGACCTACCAGGTGGACTGGGACGCCGCGGATAACGGCAGCGGCTATGATTTCACCTTGAATCTCGAGCAGCTATACCAGGGAACGCGTCAACTCTTCACCATGCCTGTTCCTGTTTTCATCCGCTTTGCCGACGGTGGCGACACCACCCTTACGGTGTGGAACGATCAGGCAGCGCAGCAGTGGACGTACAGCTTTGCATCCAAACCACAATCCGTGCAGATCGATCCCGACAACTGGATTCTCAAGCGCGTGTCGGAGAAGGTGAAGAACCCCACGTTCGACAAGGGCATTCTTGTCGTCAATGGCGTGGACTGGGGGGAAGCAGCGTACACCGCGGATCTTGAAGCTGCATTCGCCGACAGTGTCTTCAGCGGCGGACTGCCCTACACGCTGTGGGACATCTTCCCGCAGGGCACGGGCAATTATCCCGCCGGTGTGCCGGATCCCATCGGCAACGGTGCGATACCAGCGAGCGTGCTCGGACAGTACTGCACCATCGTGTGGCTCGGCAACGCATACAACGGCGACGAGAGCGTGTGGAGTAACACTTCGATGATGGAATACCTGAAGGCAGGCGGCAACGTCCTGCTCGTTACGCGCATGGGCACTTCCTTTATCAACGAAGATTTTCGCCAGTTCCTCGGCATCACCTGGGCAGGGAACTACACTTCTGCGCAGGACTGCAAGGCCAACATGGCGTCGCTTCTCGACATGACGTTTACCGGCGACCAGAATCTGGTGAACACGATCAGCACGACACTCCTGCGTCCCGAGAATCAACTGCTGTTCACCGAAACGCAGTCCTTCGCGCAGCCGCGCGGACTCGGCATCTGGGCGAAACCCGCGATGTTCGAGGAAGGCGAAAGCGGCCACATGATGTATATCGGATTGCGTCCCTACCGCATCGACCGCGATATACTCAAGCTCAACATGGCGACTCTTCTGAAGGAACTGCCCTGTGTTGCCGTCAATGATGTGGATGAACTCTCCGCCGCGGCAAGCGGCCTGGCTCTCGCATCAGGGTATCCGAATCCGCTGCGGAGCGGAGAACCCGGCACCCTCCGATTCAGTGTCGCATCCCGGAACAGTGCGCCTGTCGCCCTCCGCGTGTACGACATGCTCGGACGCCTCGTGCGAGAAGTCGCAGCCGGCTACTACCCTGCCGGCACGCACAGTGTCCGTTTCGACAGCAACGGCCTCCCCGCCGGCGTCTATTCGCTCACTCTCACTCAGGGCATGCAGAGCGCCTCGCGCCTGATGGTCATCGTGGAGTAGTAAAAAACCACGGAGGCGCAAAGCCACAAAGAAACAGCACGAGGATAGTGTAATAAAGAGAAACGCCCGGCATTTTTGCAGGGCGTTTCTCTTTTCCTATAAGTCCTTCGTGTATTTCTTCGTGTTCCGGGTCTTGGCGGCTTTCCTTCAGCCCTCGTAGTAGAGGCCTGCGCCGGGTCCGACGGGGAGGCCGAGCAGGAACCAGGCGACGAGCATGATGGTCCAGAGGATGCCGAACACCACGGAATACGGGAGCATGGTGGCGATGACCGTGCCGATGCCTGCCCTGGGATCGTATTTGGCGACGAAGGCGACGATCAACGCGAAGTACGACATCATGGGGGAGATGATGTTGGTCACGCTGTCGCCAACGCGATAGCTGGCCTGGACGAGTTCGGGGGAATACCCGAGCAGCATGAACATCGGGATGAACACCGGCGCCATGATGGCCCACTTCGCCGATGCGCTGCCCATCACCAGGTTGATGAGGGCGGTCACCAGGACAAAAGCGATCATGAGCGGTATCGGACCGAGTCCCGAGCTGCGCAGCAGGTCCGCGCCCTCGATGGCGAAGATCAGCCCGAGATTCGTCCAGTTGAAATACGCCACGAACTGCGCGGCGAAGAACACCAGCACCGTGTAGATCCCGAGCGTCTCGATGGACTTGCCCATGCCCTTGACCACGTCGCCGTCACTGCGGATGGTGCGCGCCCCGATGCCGTAGGCGACGGCGAGCACCACGGCGCCGAGGAAGATGAACGCCACGATACCCTTGAGGAACGGCGAGTTGAGCACGCCGCCGTCCGTGCTGCGGAGAAACCCGTGTTCCGGGACCAGGCCCGCGGCGATGACGGCTGCAGAAGCCAGGCCGGCCCAGAGGGCGAAACGGAGGCCGCGCTTCTCGTCGCCGGAAAGCGGACGCAGTTCTTCCGCCTCGACGTCGCCGGTGTAATCGCCCAACCGGGGCGCGACGATCTTCTCCGTCACCCAGGTGCCGGCAACGGCGATGACGAAGGTCGAGACGAAAAGGAAATAGTAATTCGCGGCGGCGCTGACCTCGTACCCCGGCGCGATGATATGCGCGGCCTCCTGCGAGAGTCCGGCCAGGAGTGGATCGATGGTGCCCAGGAGCAGGTTGGCGGAGTAGCCGCCGGACACGCCGGCAAAGGCGGCGGCCATGCCCGCGATGGGATGGCGGCCGACGGCCTGGAATATCACCCCGCCGAGCGGGACGAGAAGAACATACCCCACCTCGCTGGCCGTGTTGCTGAGAATACCGGAAAGAACGATGACGAACGTGAGCAGCCGCCGCGGCGCTGCCAGGACGAGGCGGCGCAGAGCCGTGCCGATCAGTCCGCTGCTTTCGGCGATGCCGATACCCAGCATGGAAACAAACACCGTGCCGAGCGGGGCGAAGCTGGTGAAGTTCGTGACCATGGTCATGAGAATGCGATGCAGCCCGTCGATCGACAGCAGGTTCACCGGACGGACCGTCTCCCCCGTTCCCGGATGCGTCACCGCGAGATCGAACTGGGCGAACACCCACGACAGCAGGATGACCAGCACGGCGAAACCCGCGAACAGCGTCGCCGGATGCGGCAGCGCGTTGCCGACCTTCTCCACGAGTGATAAAAACCGTTCTATCATCCGGGTCCCGGTGTGTTTCCGAGCCATGCCGATCCTTTCAATGCGTTGCGATTGCGTGATCCTACCTAACCCCTCCCCCGCCCGAATAGTTCATAAACCACAAAAACACCAGGATACAAAGAAAAACACGAAGGCTATTTTCGACATCGCACCCCCCTCCAATCGGGAGCGACATCAAAAATAAGCTTCGTGCCTTTCTTCGTGTCTTTGTGTCCGAAAGCTTCTTACTGCGCTTCGGGGAGGAAGGGATCGTTGATCGGGATGGCATGGTGCCGACGGAATTGCACCGCGGTCATGAGCATGAAGATGCCGCCGAGTGCGATCACGGGAGCGAATTCCATCCATCCGATGGTGACCGTGTCGTGACTGTAGTTCGGCATGACCAGCCAGAACATGTCCAGCAGATGCGCGAAGAGGAGAATGAACGCACCGGTGAGCAGCGTGTTGAGATTGCGCTTGGCATCCTCGGACAGCAGCAGCATCAGGGGCACGATGAAGTGAATCACCAGAAGCAGCAGCGACACGACTCCCCACCCATGCGCGAAACGATGGGCGAAAAAGATCGTCTCCTCCGGAAGATCCGCGTACCAGATCAGGATGTACTGCGAGAAAGCGATGTAGGCCCAGAAAACGTTGAAGGCGAACAGCAGCTTGCCGAGGTCGTGCATACGGTCGGATGTCAGCCAATCCGTAAGCAGACCCGCTTTTACGAGAAATACCGCGATGATCGTGATCACGGCCAACGTCCCGACGAGCGAGGCAGAGAAGTAGTACACGCCGAAGATGGTGCTGAACCAGTGCGGATACAGCGACATCAGCAGATCGAATGCTGCGAAAGTGATCGTCACACCATAGAAAATCGTGAGCGGGGCGCTGAGCATCCAGTTGCGGCGCGTGGGCACGATGTCATTGCGCTTGTCCTGCCGAAATGAATTTCCGACGATGACGAAATACATCAGCACCCAGATGCCCACGTACACGAAAAGGCGCGTGATGAAGAACGGCACGTTGAGCCAAGCCTGCTTTCCCGCCAGCACAACGTCGCCGGGCTCGGGATGTACCCAGTGATGGTAGAGGTCGCCGACACCGAAGACGATCGGCAGCAGCAGCACCGCGAGCAGCAGCGTAAAGCCGCCGGTGAGCTCGGGAATGCGACGGACCGCCGTGCTCCATCCCGAACGCGTCAGAAACTGCAGCATACTGAAAAACACACTGGTCACGCCGATGCCGCCCCAGAATACGAAGGCGGTCAGGTAATCGAACAGAAAGCGGTGCATATCCGTCATCGCGCCGATGATGCTGAGCACGATTCCGACCACCGCCGTGGCGGCGCCGATCATCTGCAGGCGCTTGACGAACGTGGTTTCCGCAAGTAATGTCGTACTGGTGTTCATCCTATTTTCCCGTGTTCACTTTGGCGGTTGATGCGGTATCCGCGGCGGCGGCGGAAGGAACGGAGGCATCCGCGTATTTCAGCGGCGCCTTCTGCAGCTCGCGCACGTAATTGACGATGGCCCAGCGATCCTCGGGCTTGAGCTTGTCGGCATAGCCCGGCATGATATTCTGTCCCGCGCTGATCACGTGAAAAATATGTGCGTCGGAATAGCTCTTCGCGTTGGCACCGGCGAGGTTGGGCGGCTTCTGCAATCCCTTGCGCACGACCTCCGTGGTGTCCTGTCCCGTCACTGAGTGGCAGGGGGAGCAGAATGCGTTGAAGCGGTTTTTCCCGCGGGCAAGAACCGAGGTGTTCCCCGCCACAGGGTTTGTCAGCTCGGCTTCCGCTTCCTGGAATGTCGTGTATGGATACATGCTGCCATGACGCGGCACCGTGCCGGGAACGTGGTCGCGCATGGACTTCCGGTCCGCGAAAAACGTACTGGTCTGCTGCGCGCCGACCTTGGTCTGATACTGCATGTCGTAGCGTATCTGAATCGGCGGTTCCGTCGAACGCAGCGCCTGGAAATCGTTTCCGGCCCACATGACAAAAAGCACGACGACGACGATGCCGGCCGCGGCCAGCGTGAAATAGAGGGCGCGTTTATTCTTCATCATAATCCACGATTCGTACGTGTTCAGCACCAAGGGATTCGAGCAGGCTGCGGGTCTTTTCCGCATGATAGAGGGGATCCTCCGCGTCGACCGTGACGACGAAGGCGTCGTCCATTGAGCGCAGGAAATGCGGATCGTTCTGCCATTTCGAGAACCATTTTGGAAGTCCGTTGAGGGCAAACATCCCCACCACCGTCGCGATGGCCGTCAGCAGCACCGTCAGTTCGAAAGTGATGGGAATGGACGGTTCGAAAGCGAAAAAGGGTTTACCGCCGATCACCAGTGGATAATCCACCGCGCCCGTCCACCACTGCAGATGCAGCGCGGCAGCAGCGCCGATCACCCCGGCCCCGAGCGAGATCCACGGCAGCACCGTGCGCTTGATGCCCATGGCCTGATCGAGACCATGCAGCGGATACGGGGTGTGGAAATCGAAGCGCTGGTAGCCCGCGCGGCGTATTTCCGCGGCGGCCGCGAGCACGCGATCAGGATCCTGGAATATTCCGGAGATTCCGGCCGTTTTCTTCATTTCTCACATACCTCCTCAATGATGCCCGTGCTTCGGCTGCGCTCCGGGAAGGATGCCCTTCACCTCGGAGATTGCCAGCACGGGGAGATATTTCGCGAAGACAAGGAACAGGGTCAGGAACAGTCCCACCGTACCTGCGAAAATGGAGACGTCGACCCAGGTCGGCGTGAACATGCCCCAGCTCGACGGCAGGAAGTCGCGATGCAGCGACGTGACGATGATCACGAAGCGCTCGAACCACATCCCGATATTCACAAAGATCGAGA
This sequence comes from Bacteroidota bacterium, assembly GCA_014860565.1. Taxonomy (GTDB): domain Bacteria; phylum Bacteroidota; class Ignavibacteria; order SZUA-365; family SZUA-365; genus SZUA-365. The sequence goes on along the minus strand of JACZJN010000091.1, from coordinate 35,134 downwards.
TGATCCAGGTGATCAGCAGGTTGCGGCGGATGCCCCGGAACCAGAACAGCTGCGGGATGAAGACATTGCAGCTGACCATGGTCCAGTAGGCCCAACTGTAGGGACCGAACGCGCGGTTGATGAACACGAAGCGCTCGTAGGGATTGCCGCTGTACCAGGCGATGAAAAACTCGATGCCGTAGGCGTAGCCCACCATGAGTCCGGTCGCCATCAGCACTTTGCTCATGTTTTCGATGTGCTTGATCGTGATGAACTGCTCGAGATTCAGCAGCTTGCGCGCGAGAATCATCAGCGTCAGCACCATGCCGAAGCCGGAGAAAATCGCACCGGCCACGAAGTACGGCGGAAAGATCGTCGTGTGCCATCCGGGAATCACCGACACGGCAAAATCGAACGACACGATCGTATGCACGGACAGCACCAGCGGCGTGGAAATGCCGGCCATGATCAGGTATGCCTTTTCGTAGCGGTGCCAGTGGCGGTTGGCGCCGGTCCATCCCATGCTGAAAAAGGTGAACGCCATCTTGGCAATCTTGTTCTTCGCTCGGTTGCGCAGCGTGGCGAAATCGGGGACGAGGCCGACGAACCAGAACATCGCGGAAACGGCGAAGTAGGTGGAGACGGCGAAGACGTCCCATAACAGCGGCGAACGGAAGTTCACCCACATCTGCATCTGATTCGGCAACGGCAGCAGCCAGTACACGGCGACCCACGGACGACCGGTATGAATGATCGGGAAGATCAAGGCGCAGATAACCGCGAATATCGTCATCGCCTCGGCGGCGCGGTTGATGGCTGTGCGCCATTTCTGCCGGAAGAGAAAGAGGATGGCAGAGATGAGCGTGCCGGCGTGGCCGATACCGATCCAGAACACGAAGTTTGTGATGTCCCAGGCCCAACCGACGGGCTGGTTGTTGCCCCACACGCCGATGCCGGTGAACACGGTGTAGAGAATGGTGAGAATGCCCCAGCCTGCAACTGCGCTGGTGACGGTTACGGTGCCGTACCACAGTTTTGTGGGTTTGCTTTCGACGACCCGCGATACGGTTTCGGTGACGTCGGCCGCGACGGGTTTGCCTTCGACCAGCGGTTCGCGCAGCTCTTTCGGATCGACCGCCAGCGTACCGCCGCCTTCGATATTCCAGCTGTCCTGACGATGCTTGTCAGTCACAGTCCTCATGCGTTTCCTCCGTTCGTATTGCGGATCTTGGCCTTGTAGGTGATCGAGGGAAGAACATTGAGCTCGCGCAGCACGTGATATCCGCGATCCGAAGTGCGGTGCTTTGACACCGCGCTGTCGGGGTCGTTGGTGTTGCCGAACACGATGGCGTCGGCCGGACAGGCCTGCTGACATGCGGTCACGACTTCTCCGTCACGCAGCATGTCGCGCCCCTCGTTCTTGGCGTGGTATTTCGCTTCGTTGATGCGATGCACGCAGAAGGTGCATTTCTCCATGATACCACGCATCCGGACAGTGACGTCGGGATTGAACACCATGTTCACCGGCTCGCGCTCGTCCTTGTGGTAATTGAGATAATTGAAGCGGCGCACCTTGTAGGGACAGTTGTTCGAACAGTACCGCGTACCCACGCAGCGGTTGTAGGTCATTTCGTTGAGTCCTTCGGGACTGTGCGTCGTGGCCGCGACGGGGCACACGTTCTCGCATGGCGCCTTTTCGCAATGCTGGCAGAGCATGGGCTGCAGCAGGGTTTCCGGACTTTCATCAGGCCCTACGTAATAGCGGTCGATGCGAATCCAGTGCATTTCGCGTCCGCGCAGCACCTGATCCTTGCCCACGACGGGAATATTGTTTTCCGACACGCAGGCGATCACGCAGGCATTGCAGCCAACGCATGCGGAGGTGTCGATGGTCATGCCCCACCGATGTCCCTTGCTGTAATCGTGCGGCGTCGTGATGCTGATCGGTCGGTCGGTATTCTTCTCGGTTCCGTACAGCGGGAGATCCTTCGCGTACAGCGATGCGGGATCCTTCAGAAACGCAGCGAGAGTGCCTTCCTTCACGATTTCGCTGCGATCGATGTCGTACAGTTCATCGCCGGAAAGCGAATGGTGATCCTGCGTCGTGGCCACCGCGTATTTCTCCCCGGTGGCTTCAATCGTCACAGGGAGGTACCCGATGGTGTCGGTGCTGTGCAGAAGCGCGAAGGCATTCACGCCTTTATCCGCGGAAACGCGTCCCCCTTCCGTGCGGCCGAAACCTGTCTGGGTAAAGACCGTGTCGTCGGCGACGCCCGGTTGAATGAACGCAGGCAGCTTCACCGTGCCCGCCTTTGTCTTCACGTTGAGCATGCCGCCGGTTTCAACGCCGAGTCGCACGGCAGTGGTTCTACTCATGATCGCCACATTGTCCCAGGTCACCTTTGTCACCGGGTCGGGCAATTCCATCAACCAACCGAGGTTCGCGTAGCGTCCGTCATACAGCGTGTTGCTCGGCAGCACCCCGAGCATCATCCCCGTCGGCTGCGCCGAGGCAGCGGTCGCGGCCTTGCGCAGAAGAGACGCCGCCGCACTGCCGCTCCAGTTCACGGTACGGGAGACAGGAGCCGCATCGGTGCGGCCGCTGCGAAGCACGTCGTTCCAGAAGCCGTCGAAGGAAGGACGACCGCTCGCTGGATAGCGTTCTTCACGCCATCGCTTCTGCACGTAGTTATAGAAGGTCGGGGTGGTTGCGAAGAACGTTTCGTCGAAAGCGTGCGCGATGCCCATGAGCGTATCGGCAAGCGAGGGCTGTCCGTCGTTGAGCGGCGCGATCAATGGCTGTACGACTCCTTCGGAACCATCGAGCATGCGCACATCGCTCCAGGTTTCGAGGAAGTGGTTGACGGGGACAAAGATGGAGCAGACTTTCGAGGTCTCGTCGGCGTATTGCGAGAGCGAGAAGCGATAAAGCACGCGCGAAACAATCGAACGGAACGTATCGGCTGGAAGCGCATAGGCGGGATTGACATCTGCAAAAATGACGACACCCACGCTGCCGCTTTCCAGTTCCTGTTTCAGGGACTCGATGCCGGCATTCTTGGCGCCGCTGAACGGCAGTGCGTGACGCGGGTCGATGATGCGTCCCTCACCGATGGAACCGAGTGCCTTGTTGAGCAGCACGCCGAGCGCATGCGTGTGCACGGGCAGGTGACGTCCGACCATGACCACTGAAGGCTTCGCCGCAAGGTCCGCAGCGATACGCTTGATCGCGGGGAAGCGGCTGTTTGCCCTGCCCGTGAGCTGTGAGACGATCGATGCGTCAAGCCCGCCGCGGCCTTGAACGATGACGATCTCATTGAGCAGCGCCAGCAGGAACTCATCGATCTCCACCGGCTTGATGCGGATGCGCGTATCGGCGTTCGAGCCCGTCATGGTCATCGTCGCCTCCGCCGAATAGAAGCGGCTCATATCGGGCGATCCGGTTTCGGGCTTGCGGCGCTTCGCGAAATTCCTGATGTGGTAAAGCGATTCCGGATCCGATCCGAGGAAATCGGACTCGATACCGAGAATCACATCGGCACGCGAAAGATCCGGCACCAACACAGCGTCGATGCCGAGCAGTTGGCGGTTGGCTTCGGCGGCGCCCCCGGCCACAATCGCGGGCCAGGTGACGACGCGCGTGTTCGGAAGCATCTGTTCGAGTTCGCCGTACAGCCGCGCACGCGAGGGCGACGCATGTTCGTCGACAAGAATACGCACGCTCTTCCCCTTCGCCGTCACTTCGCGGATGGCGTCGGCCATGCGGCGCATCGCGTTGAGCGGGGTCGAATCGCTGTTATTGACCGTGGGACGCAGCATGCGTTCGGGGTCATAGAGCGAAAGCAGCGACGCCTGCGTAAGAGGCATTGCCTTGCCCGCGCTTATCGAGCACAGATCGTTCCCTTCGATCTTCACCGGCCGCCCTTCACGGGAGCGCACAAGCAGACCAGACGCAAAATTCTGATGCGTGAATGCCGTGGCGAATTGATCGGCGATGCCGGGTGTGAGATACTCCGGCTTCTTGACGTACGGCACAATCTGCTGCTCGGGTCGGCGGCAGCTCGTGGCCGCGAGTGCGGCGGAAGCGGCCATCAGTCCGAGAAAAGTGCGCCGTGTTATCGACGAAGCGTCGGTAGTGGGCTCGTCGTAATCGGCAGGAAATTCGTGCTTGAGCTGCTCCAGCACTTCCGGGTCTTTGCCCAGTTCTCTGAAGCTTTTCCAGTACGTTTTTGTTGATGTATCCGTATCAGACATACAGGTGTTTCGCAGTGTGAGTGACTTCGTGTCCGTAATTCATGACGATCAGCGGATCAATGGTGACAGGTCGAGCAGTTCTGCGGTCCCTTTCTGAGCGGTCGGCTCAGGACGGCGGGATCCACGTCGACTCCAGTGATGGGACGCGTACGTATGACGTATTCGTCGGGGTTGCGGTGGCAGTCGAGGCACCAGCCCATGGTGAGCGGTTTCTTCTGCACGATCACGCCCTGCTTTTCCACCTCCCCGTGGCACGACGCACAGTCGATACCCGCGGTGATGTGGCGGCTGTGATTGAAGAATGCATAGTCGGGCAGGCGGTGTACCCGCACCCACTGAATCGGTGTATTGTTTTCATAGCTCTCTCGCACGAGCTGCAGACGCGGGCTGTCGCGCTTGACGGAGACATGGCAGTTCATGCAGGTCTGTGTCGGCGGCACCGTGGAGTGCGGCGAGGTTTCGACGCTGGTGTGACAGTACACACAGGAAATACCGAGGTTGCCCGCATGCACGCTGTGGTCAAACGGTACCGGCTGCTGCGGACGATAGCCGACGTCCATCACGCTCGGGTGACGCAGAAAGTAAAACGATCCCGCGCCGATCGCAGCCAGTATGAGGATGCTGACGATGCTCCGTTTGATTGTTCTATCCTGAGATGCAGTAAACATGCTGTCTGTCGATCGTTGTAATGCGTTGATTATACCTGGGAGCCCTCGGCCTTCTGACGCTTATGCGCCAGCCAGAGCCGAAGCGTGAAACCGCCGAATACCAGAAACGGCATCGCCATCATGAAATAAATGCTTGTGTTGAAACCCGAGGACACGGGCGTCTGTCCGTCGCTCATGTACGCCTCCTTGCAGTTCGGACAGGCCGACAGCAATTCCGGCAGCAGCAGCAGGGCGGCAGCGAAAACAGCATATGTGATCCATCGCTTTTTCATTGTGCCTCACGCATAAATGTGATAGAGCATGAAATAGACCGCGACCCCGGTGACGGACACGTACAGCCAGATGGGCAGCGTCCAGCGCGCGAGCGCGCGGTGCTTTTCGACGTTCATTTTCAGGCCGCGGAAAAGCGTGATGATCGCCATGGGCGGCACGGCCACCGCCAGCGCGGAATGCGATATCAGGATCGCGAAGTACACGGTCCGCGCCAGCCCCTCACCCTGGAAGCGCGTAATCAGATGCGCGCTGAAATGATAGGTGAGATAGGAAATCAGGAACAGTCCGGACGTAACAAACGCCGCGAGCATCATCGCGCGATGCTGGGGAATCATCTTTCGACGGATGAATACGAAGCCCGTGATCAGGAACACCGAAGCGAGTCCGTTCAGGAACGCATTGAGTGTCGGCAGATCGCTCACGCTCATGACTTCTCCTCGAGGAGATAATCGATGGCGGCGCGCAATTCTTCGACTTTCGCATCATCCATGCCGTCATAATAGCCGCGGATCATACCGTGGCGATCTACGAGCGCGAAGCGCGTGCTGTGCAGCGCGGGCACACTCGCGTCGCCCATCATGAAACCTTTCGAGGCGAGCGCGGCGACGACTTCCCTGTCGTTGCGCATCATCGACCACTTCCCCGGCTTGGCGGAATAGCGCTCGGCGTACTTGGTCAGACGCTCGACCGTGTCCGTCTCGGGATCGACGGAAAAACCCGCGATGCGGAAATCGTCTTCATCCGCGTATTCGGCCTGCAGCACGTTCGCTTTCGAATTCATGACCGGACAGGGACCGCCGCAGGAGGTAAAGAAAAAGTATGCGATGTACACTTTGCCCTTGAAATCGGCGTTGGTCACCGTGCGTCCGTCGAAGTTCGTAAAGGAGAACGCGGGGGCGGGCTTGATCTCCGGAAGGGATGTGACGCTGCCGCCGCCTCGTTTCGACTGACAGCCACCTGCGACTGCAAGAAACGCGAATATCAGAACAGGGATGACGAACGTGCCTTTCTTCATGATTTGCGTACGAGCCTCAGCGAGGTAATGAACAACAGAAGAAACAGTGCGGCGAACACCGCAATCGAAACGGCGACGGATGGACCACCTGCGACGCTCACGCCGCTGCCCGCGAAAAAGGCTTTCTGAAACAGCGTGGTGATGTAGTAAAGCGGATTCAGATGAATGATGACGCCAAGCCAGGATGCCGTTCCCTCGGGGGGAAAGAACGCACCGGACAGAATCCACATCGGAATGAGCAGCAGATTCATGATTGCGTGAAATCCCTGCGTGGACGACATGCTCCAGGATATCAGGAACCCGAGTCCCGTGAGCGTCATTCCCGTGCCGGCGAGAATAAGAATGCTGAGTCCGATTCCTTCCCAGCTGAGGGAGAGTCCGGTGAACGGCAGCAGCACCATGAACACCACCGATTGCAGCAGCGCGATCGTCGTGCCTGCAAGCATCTTGCTCCACACGATCGACGCGCGTGGCGCCGGCGAGGTAAGCACTCCCTGCAGGAAGCCACTTTTCCGATCTTCGATCACGGAGATCGTCGAAAAAATGGCGGCGAACAGTGCGATGAGCATGATGATGCCGGGAAACAGATATGCTCCGTAATCCGCACCGCCCGCGTTCACGCTGTTCTTGAAACCCGCGCTGAGAAAGATCCAGATGACAAATGGCTGTCCGACGGCCCCGATGACGCGGCTGCGCTGACGAATGAAATGCTTGAGATCGCGAATCCAGAGACTGTATGTCGGAAGCAGAATCGCCGTCATGCTGCCTCCAGCTCCCCGACCGCGTCCTGCAGTGCGTGCCCGGTGCGGGCGATAAAATAATCTTCGAGGGTCGGACGCCGCGCTTCGATGTCGTGAATACGGCTGTCGCGCTCGTCCACGATCATGAGCACATCCTGCAGTGTCGTGTTTTTCAGCAGAAGTGCATCGTCTGCAATACGGAGGGAAACGATGTCGCTCGATGCGGCAATGCGTGCGGCGAGCGTGTCGAGATCCTCACCCCTTATGACGACCACCATGCGGCCGAAGTCGGAGAGCAGGGCGCCCGGACGTTCGTTGGCGATCACGGTCCCCTCCTCGAACAGAACGACGCGGTCGCAGCGCGTGGCGACGGAGAGTTCGTGCGTCACGAGCAGCGTTGTCAATCCACGCGCAGCGGTGACATGCTGGAGTACGGAGAAAAATGCATCCCGTGCATTGATGTCCAGCCCCGTGAAGGGTTCGTCGAGCACCAGTAATTCCGGTTCGGTGAGCAATGCCTTCGCAAGTTCGACACGCCGCTGGAATCCGCCCGAGAGTTCGTCGACTTTGCTATCCAGCCGACCATTGAGTTCCAGCACGTCGAGCAGCTCCGCCGGCAGCTGGGCTTTCTTCAGGCGGCGTCCGTAGAGCAGCGCGTGATGGTAGAGATTCTCGAACACCGTGAGCTGACGATCAAGCGCCGGCGACTGAAACACAACTCCGAGTCGGGCGCTGCCCGGATGCTGACCGTCGAGCTGAATGCCGCCCTGCTGCAGATGAAGCGCACCGGTGACCAGACGGAACAACGTGGATTTCCCGCTTCCATTGGGTCCTATCACCGCCGTGACCTCGCCGTGCGCGGCATCGAAAGAGACGCCATCAAGGGCCCGTGTCGCCGCGCCTTTCCGACGGTGGTATGTGTGCGATATGTTGTCGATGGTCAGCATGTGAATATCAGAGACCCAGCATTGTAAGCGTGAGAACGAGGGTGACAAAAAAGAAGACGGGAACTCCGACGAAATAGCGCAGGCGCTTGTTGTCGAATTTCAGATGCATGAAGATGTATGCCACCAGTCCCGCTTTCGCAAGGGCGATGAATACGCCGATCACGATGTTTGCGACGTCGCCGAAGTGGATGGTCGTGACTGCAACGGTGAGCGCGGTGAGAACGAGAAGCGCAATAAACACCTTGAAGTACGATTTCTGTATTTCCTGAAAGCTCATTCCGGAAGTCATGGTGTTCTCCTTTCAGTCCTAGAAAATCAGATACAGCGTCGGGAAGAGGAAAATCCAGACGAGATCGACGAAGTGCCAGTAGAGTCCGAGCACCTCGACGCGATGATGCATTTCCTGCGGATAGCCTTTCACCAGCGATTTACCGAGCATCCAGATCATCGGGATGATTCCCCCGATCACATGCAGCGCATGAAAACCGGTCATCGTGAAATAGGTCGCGAAGAACGTGTTCGTCCACGGGTAGATGTGGTGGCCGAACTTCGTGGCGTATTCGTAGCTCTTGATGCCGAGGAAGCCGAACGCGCAGAGAATGGTGATGAACAGGAAGAGGCGGAACTTCGACTGCTCGCCCCGCTCAAGCGCAAGATGCGCGAGCGCCATTGTCAGGCTGCTGGTGATCAGCACGGCGGTGTTTATCGTGGCGACGGTCTTGTCGAGCATATGCGCGCTGGCGGTGAATACCTCGATGTTGAGGTTGCGAAGCACGATGAACGCGCCGAAGAAGCCGGAGAAAAACATGATCTCGGATGCGAGGAACACCCACATCCCGAGCTTGCCGTGATAGATGCCGGTAGTGAATCGTGGCTGTGTGGTAGCGAGAGTAGACATGCGTCAGGCCTTGTCGATGAACATCAGGGTGATCAATGCGAGCAGATAGAAATACGAGGAAAGAAGGACTGTCCGGGCATTGGTGTTCGAACGATCGATGAAAAAGCGAACCCCCATGGCGACAAACGCCGCACCGAGAAGAAGCGCCCCGGTGAAGTAGACGACGCCGGTGACCGAAAGCACCGTCAGCATCAGGCTGAAAAGCAGCAGCATCAGCGTGTAGCTGATGATGTGCCGCGCCACGACCATTCCCGAACCGTCGAGTACGGTCAGCATCGGAAAGCCGCCGCGTTCGTAATCCTTGCGATACATCCACGCGAGCGAAAGGAAATGCGGCATCTGCCAGAGAAACAGAATCATGAAGAGCACGAAGGCCTCAATGCTGATTTCTCCCGAAATCGTCGCATACCCGCCGAGCGGCGGTAACGCGCCGGGGATGCCTCCGATCAACGTCGCCAACTGCGTCTTGCGTTTCATCGGCGTATAGACGCCGAGGTAGAGCACGACGGTCAATGCCGCCAGCGCCGCGGTGAGAGGCTGGGCCCAGAGCAGCAGGGCGAGTCCGGCGGCAGCGAGTCCGATACCGTACACGAGCGCGGAGGTGTAGCTGATCTTGCCCGCGGGAATGGGACGAAACATCGTCCTCTTCATCTCCCGGTCATGATCATGCTCCATCACATGGTTCAGCACACAGCTTCCAGCGGAGACGAGCGCGGTTCCCACGACGGTCAGGACGAACAACAGCGCATACTCCAGCGTGAGAAAGTCCCTCGGCAGGGCGAGATAGAATCCCGCCGCGGTGCTGATGACAACCATCAGCGTGATGCCGGGCTTGGTAAGCTCGTAGTATGCGGAGAGCGTGTCGCGCCGCGTCAGCGCACCGCCCTGTGCCGTCAGGATATCGCCTTTCGTGTTGTTCATGCCTTGATGCCCTGGAATTGAATGTGCTCGGCGCTTTCACGCGAAGCGGAAAATCGATAGAAATGCACGCTGCGTGCGTACGTGAGAAAGACGACGGCGAATGTCATTGCGCCGCCCATGACATGGAGCGTATTCGGTACGATGGCCTCGCGCGTCCAGATCACCGTCGCGCCGAGAAGGAACTGCACCGTCACCATGATCATCGCCAGCAGCGCGGGTGTGCGCAGTACCGCGAGTTCCCTGTTGCGCAGGATGCGGATGCCCTGCACGAAGATCAGTACCGAGAGAATCATCGCACCCACGCGGTGGGCGAACTGGATGGCGACACCGAAATTCACGAAGTCAGGAATCACCTTCCCGTTGTTGAGCGGAAAGTCGATGATAGCCGGACCGCTGTAGGTATGGCGCGTAATGGCGCCGAGAAGAATCTGCACGAAGGTGAAGACGACGGTCGCCAGCAGCAGCTTCTGCAGTCCCCTGTCCGCGCTGACCGGCGCGGGCAGCTTCGTCTGCTTCCAGCCCCGCGCCGTGGCGGCTGCGATGAGCATGGTCGCGATCATAAAGGACTGTGCGAGCATCGCATGACTGACAGAGACGGCGGTCGGCAGCTGCATCAACACCGTTATCCCCCCGAGTACGCCCTGCACGATCACCGCTCCGAGCGCGGCGATGCTCAGCCAGCGCAGCCAGCGACGGCGGTCCACCATCCACACCATCACCGCGACGACGATCATCAGCATGCCGATGCCAGAGGCGAGCAGGCGATGACCGTGTTCGTAAACGATGCCTCCCGTCCATTTTTCCACCGGGAAGGTGAACATGTTTTCACCATAGGTCGTGGGCCAGTCGGGTACCGAAAGTCCGGCGCCTGCGCTGTGCACCAGGCCACCTTTTGCGATGAGCAATACGGTGCCCACCGCAAGCACGATGGCGATGCGATGGAGCCAGCGCTGGGCGGTTGTTGAAGGAGTGCCTGTCGGGAACTGTGTCATATCGTTTACCTACGCGACGGGTTGTGCGTGTTCCTGTTGTGCGAGTCTCTGCCGATGGCGTTCGTTCTGCTCCTGCAGTTCCTCCGGCGAGACGGTCTGCGGCAGATAATCCTGCACGGAATCGGGAGATGAATATTCATACGGACCGCGATACACGCGGAGCTCCGTGTCGAAATTTCCGTGCGGCGGCGGTGACGGCGCCTGCCATTCCAGCGTGTTCGCACGCCAGGGATTGCGCTTCGCCTTCTTGCCGTAGAACCAGCTGTGCAGCAGGTTGTAGACGAGAATGAACTGCGCGAAACCGAGGACGATGGCGCTGATGGTGATGAACTCGTTCATCGGTTGGAAGGGCTTGAGGAAATCGTACACTGTCGGATCGTAGATGCGGCGCATCATGCCGCCGATCCCGAGAATGTGCATCGGGAAAAACGTGCAGTTGAAGCTGATGAAGGTAATCCAGAAATGGAGCTTGCCGAGGCGCTCGTTGTACATGCGTCCGCTCATCTTGGGGAACCAGTAGTGGAGTCCCGCGAAGATCGCGAACAGACTGCCGCCGAAAAGCACGTAGTGGATGTGGCCGACGATGAAGTAGGTGTCGTGGATGAACACATCCACCGGCGTCGACGCCATGAAGATGCCGCTGAGTCCGCCGATGACGAACATCGAAACGAAGGCGACGGCGTTGAGCATCGGGGTGACGAACTCCATTTTCCCGCGCCACATGGTGCCCAGCCAGTTGAACGTCTTGATGGCCGAAGGGACGGCGATGACCATGGTTGAAACCATGAAGGTCGTGCCGAGCAAGGGATTCATGCCGGACTGGAACATGTGATGTCCCCACACGATGATGCCGAGGAACGCGATTGCGATGATCGCGAACACCATTGCCTTGTAGCCATAGAGCGGCTTGCGCGAGAAGGTCGCCAGGACGTCGGATACCACACCCATGCCGGGGAGAATCATGATGTAGACCGCGGGATGCGAATAGAACCAGAACAGATGCTGCCAGAGCAGTGGCTGTCCCCCGCCCGCGGTACGCGACATATCGCGCGTTGCGACGGTCAGATGCGCGGGCATGAAAAAGCTCGTGCTGAGGAAATTATCCATGAACAGCATCGAGAGCGCGGATGCAAGCACCGGCGTTCCGATGGTAATGATGATGGCGGTGATGAACACGGCCCAGACGGTCATCGGCATGTCAAACATCTTCATTCCCGGCGCACGCATGTTGAGGATTGTGGTGATATAATTCACCCCACCGAGAATGGACGAGAAACCGATGAGAAACAGCGCGACGATCCAGAGCGTCTGTCCGGTGGATGCGATGGCGCTGAGCGGTGGATAGCTGGTCCACCCGGCGGCGGCCATGCCGCCCTCCATGAAGAAGCCGCTCATCATGATGATGCCGGCGAGCGGGAACAGCCAGAATGAGACCATGTTGAGAAAGGGAAACGCCATGTCGTCAGCGCCGATCATCAGCGGGATGGCGAAGTTTCCGAAGGTCCCGACGAGCAGCGGAATGATCACGGCGAAAATCATGATCGTACCGTGCATCGTCAGCAGCTGCGTGTACCATTCCGCGGTGACCGCGCCTTGGCCGTTTACCCAGGTCGAGGGCAGCAACTTCCCGATGAGGGGAATGGGCTGTCCGGGATACGCGAGCTGCCAGCGGATGAACAGCGCGAACGCGCCGCCGATGAACAGGAAGAAGATCGCGGTGAACATGAACTGCTTGGCGATCATCTTGTGATCGGTGGAAAAGATGTAATGGCGGATGAAGGACTCGCTGTGCGCGTGTCCTCCCGCGAGTGCATGCTTTTCAGTGCTCAGTACTGCTTCCATGAGTCAGGGATACCTTAATGAGTTGGGGACGCCGCGGGGGCGGACTGATCCTGCGCGGCCGGCGCCGTGGCCGGAACTGCGGAGGGTGCGTTGAGCGCGGCCAGGAGACCGCCGTACTGTTCGTCTAACCAGCCGTCGAATGCACTCTGCGATTTCACTTCAAGCACGGCGCGCATCAGATAATGCCCGCTGCCGCAGAGTTCGGCGCAGGCGATTTCATATTTCCCGGTCTTGACGCTGTTGAACCAGACGTCCACCCACTGTCCCGGCACGGCGTCCTGCTTGACGCGCATGTTGGGGAGGAAGAAGCTGTGAATCACGTCCATGGACGAAAGGTGGACGAGTACGGTCTTATTCACTGGAATGGTCAGATTATTAATCGTCGTGTAATCGTCCTTCCCGTTCGGGTCGTCCGGGTCGATGCCGAAGGGATTGGTGGTTCCCATGAACCGGGCTTCCCGTCGGCCGAAGATGCCGTCGGAGCCCGGATAGCGGAAGTGCCACATGTACGTCTGTCCCATCACTTCCACGACGAGATCCGGATTCGGTGTCTTGTCCGAGTACTTGATGCTTTCCCAGATACCGTCGCTGTAGAAGGCGAGAAAGAGGAAGAGCACGAACGGCAGTGCCGTCCACGAAAACTCGAGCAGGTTATTGCCGTGGTAGTAGTAGGCACGGTCGCCCTTGCGCTTCCGCCGGTAGCGGATGATGAAGGCAACGTAGATAACGTTGACGAGAATGAATATGGCTACGGAGATGTAGTAGATCAGTGTAAAGAGGTGATCCACTCCTTCGCCAAATACGGAGACGTTTTCAGGAAGCCAGTCAAGCATTGTGATCGTGCCTCGGTTCGGATGCGTTCGGTGCGTACGGATTCACGTTTTCTCGGTTCGGGTTCATCGCTGATTGTCCGTGGTCACAGAGACGATTTGAGTTCTTCTTCAGTATAGGCGCCAATTTTGCCTTTAGTGGCGGTGCGCTGCTCCTTCACCTGATCGGCGGTCACGGCCTCCGCCGCGTTGCCCCAACTGGAGCGGACGAAGGTCAGCACATCGGCGATCTGTTGATCGGTGAGGTCGTTCTGCCACGGCTGCATGACGCCATTGAATTTGTTTCCGCCGCGTTCGATGGGCCCGTTGAACCCGTGCAGCACGATGCGGATCGGCAGCACGGGGTCGCCGGTCGCGATCGCGGAACCTGCAAGAGGCGGATACACGTTCGGAATGCCCTTGCCCGTCATCTGATGACACACGGCGCATTTGCCGTTGAACACCGCGGCACCCGGCCCGCCGCTTCCGGCGGCGATTGTCGCGACGTCCTGCTGCGTCCCAGCCGGATCGGTCCACTCCGGGGGCGTGCCGTCATGGACAAACGCGTTGCACCCGGAAAACAGAAACACCGCGGTCAGAACGAGAAGAGTTGACCGGTAGGTTTTATGTAGACCAAGTATACTTCTCGGAGAACATGAGGAGAGGTCGTCACAATTGTTCATGGAAGCTCAGGACCTTTTGTGATGCCGAAAAAGAAATACTCACAACGTGAATCAAAACAAGCTAAGACATGTCCGAATTTCTGTCAATAGCGTTTAAAATATTTCTGCGATTTTTTCTTTTATTTCAGCAACCCCTGCTCGACTGTTTGCGTTCCCTGGAAGCAGAAATAATTTGCGAAAATGGGCTGTTTTCAAGGTTTATCGGAGTTTCCCCTCCCTTGGTCCTCCCCGCTGTCAGTCTTCGAAATGCCTGTCCCAGGTACTTGTTTCTGTGCGGTTTAGGCGTGCATTCGGCCCCAAAAAAAGAAGGGCCCGAAGGCCCTCTTTTCACGGGGTATCCCGTGATACCCCTTTCGAATGAAATTATCACCCAGGCAATATGCCGCACATATGTGATCGCACATGTGGATGATCAAAGGGGAAGGCGTTACCGCAGGATCGCGAGAACGTCGGAACGGGAGAGGATGAGGTATTCCCTGCCGTCGTGTTTGAGTTCGTCGCCGGCGAATTTCGCGAAGAGGACGGTGTCGCCGACCTTGAAGGTTTCCTGCATGGTTTCATCGGTTCCGACCGCGGAAACGACGCCCATCTGGGGCTTTTCCTTGGCGGTGTCGGGAATGATGATGCTGCCGACCTTCTCCTCCCCCTGCTCCACACGTTCGATGAGCAAGCGATCGTCAATGGGTTGGATGTTCATTGATGTACTCCAGTACTATTTCAGGTTGAGTAAAGAATCGATTTTGGCGCGGTCGAAACCGACCACGGGACGGTTATTTATCCACAGTTGCGGAACACCCTGCTGCCCCGTTTTGCGTACCATTTCACTGGCGGCATGGGAATCGCGGCTGACATCCACATCCTTGAAACGGATGCCCTTTTCCTTCAGGTAGCGCTTGACGTTGACGCAATGCGGACAGGTGGGCGTGGAGAACACGACCACGCGAGCGGGTACGGACATGATTTCTATCCCAGGTATTGTGCCGCGATCAGCATTCCGAGAAAGGCGAAATACGGCACGGCGATTTTTGAGTTGCACATGATCGGACAGGTACCCGTGAAGCGGCTGAGGTTCTTGCTGATCAACCAGCCGAGCCCTCCGCCGACGACGGCTCCGATGACGGAGACGACGATCACGCGGTGACCTCGTCGACGACCTGCTTGAGAATTTCCTCGACATCCAGCGGCAGCGACCCCAGTTCGGCTTCCGGCATGATTTCAGACATAAGAGTCGGTTTCATGAGCATCACCTTGTTCACACCGGCTTCCTCGAACACCACGATGCGGCAGGGCAGCATCATTCCGATGGGAGAATATGCGCTGATGGCTTTGTAGGCAAAACCGGCGTTGCAGACCTCGATGATGCTGTAGTGGGGAATTTCAAACCCCTTGTCCGCCAGCGTTGCCTGCACGTTATGGATATGGAGCGTACGGAAGCTGCGCTTCATCGCCGCTTCCTCTACCGCCTGCACGACTTCGTCAAACGGCTTGGTGGTGGTCTTCGTATAATCGAGCTGCATGATGCTGTATCCTTTTATAATCGATGTGAAATAATTTCTGCGCAGGCACTGCGTTGTCGAGCCAATGCGGCGCTGGACGCTTCGCGTCGAACGGTTCAGCGAACCTCGATCGATACCAGTGTGATGCAGGGAAAGGGGGGGACGATTCAGTCTCGCTCGGAGATGCCGAGTGACTCGAGCAGCGTGCGGCGCGCTTCTTCGGTGAAGCAGGGAGAGGTGGCCCGGTAAAGCCCGATCATCTTTTCAATGGAATCGCAGTAGCTGCTGCAGTCGGGACATTTGGAGAGGTGCTGCTGGAGTTCGCGGCAGCGTGCGGAGCTTTCATCGTCGCCGAATTGGGCGCAAATGTAATCCATGACTTCCTGGCAGGAATGGAAGTGCTGTATCTGCTCGCTCATGATTCTTGCTCGCTGAAAATCGGTGACAGTTCATTGCGCAGGAAGGCCCGTGCCCGATGCAGTCGTGATTTCACCGCGGGAATGCTCAGGTTGGTGATGTTCGCGACTTCCTCCGTCGACAGACCTTCGATGTCGCGCAGCACGAAAATCACTTTGTAGTCCGGGGCCAGTTTGTCGATCGCCGCGTCGAGATGCTCTTTGAGATCCGCACTTTCGACTGCCGCCCCCGGGTCGTGCTGCCAGTGGTCGATGGGGATCTCCGGGATGGTATTCTCCTCGTCGTCGAGGGAAACCGTACGCCTCGTTTTCTCGCTGCGCGCCAGCATCAGGCAATGATTCGAGACGATCGTGTACAACCAGGTCGAGAATTTCGAACGGTTGTCAAACTGATCGAGCTTCTTGAGAATGCTCAGGAAGGTCTCCTGGGTGGCATGCTCAGCGCGATCCTGGTTGCGGCATATCGAATAGGAAAAACGGAAGATCACCGGAGCGTACTCATCCACCAGTTTACTGATGGCGCGGGGGTCGCCCTGCTTCGCCTTCTCGATGATTTGCGTTTCTTCTTCGGTACTCATGGTGTGATGCGGTCCGCGAACGTTTGATTCAGTCGATTATTGAAATTACGATTTTTTTTCGTGCGATTCACCCCGGAATGCGGTACACCACAAGGCACGACAGCACGGGCAGGATGATGGCGACAGCCGAACCGCTCCGGCAGCCTTACGACATTTCGAGCAGCCAAGTATGTTCGCGCAGCCAGTTTTTCTGTGTACGCGAATCGGGACAGTGCTGCTCGACAAGCGCCCAGAAGCGCTTCGAGTGGTTGAGTTCACGCAGATGCGCGAGTTCGTGGATGACGACGTAATCGATGACTTCGGGCGGCGCGAGCATGAGGCGCATGTTGAGGTTGATGTTCCCTTCCGCGTTGCAGCTTCCCCACTTGCTCCGCTGCGCGCGCACGGTGATCCGGGCAGGCGCAAGCTTCATCTGTCCGGAGAAAAGACCGACGCGCCGGCGCAGCTCCTGTTCGGCCCAGCGACGGATCCACTTGTAAAAAAGCTGCGACAGTACTTTTTCATCGCGCAGGAAACGGAACGGCACCCGGATGATCACCTCCCCGCCTTCGAGCGCCACTTTCCCAGCGTTCCATTCCCAACTGATGATCCGCAGCGTGCGCCATTCTCCCATGATCAGCACGCGCTGCCCGTCGGAGAAGGTCCAGCGCGGCTGCTGCAACTCGAGCTGTCGGAAATGTTCGAGCCGATCAAGAATCCATGCTCCCTTTTCGCGTACCATGGCATGCAGATCCCGCTCGGGAACACCCCAGGGCGCGGAAACGCGCACGCCGTCCTTCCCCGAAACGGTCAAACGGATATAGCGGTTGAGGCGCGTTTTCAGAACGCGATACTCGATGTCGGTGCCCTTGACACGAACGTGCGGCATTGTGGTTATCCGGATTGATGCGTGCAGAGAAGCAGTCCGTCCCGGATGGGTACGAGACTGGCGCGGCATTGCGGCGTTGAGAAAGCGAGGCGGTTGAGTTCGACCACTCCGCGGGTATCGGGACTTTCGTCTCCTTCGAGCATGCGCCCCGACCATAACGCATTGTCGAAGAGCAGGACGCCGCCGGGACGCAGCCTCGGCCAGGCCGCGTGGAATGCGTCGGGATAGCCGTGTTTGTCGATATCGCAGAATATCAGGTCGAAATCCCCTTCGATGCCGGCAAACAGCGTGAGTGCGTCGCCGGTGTGGAATCGGATGCGGTCCGCCACGCCCGCGCGGCGGAATGCTTCTTCCGCGCGTTCCCGGTTTGCGCCGTCTCCGTCGGTGCAGATGATCTCCCCGCCTTCCGGGAGGGCGTCGGCGAACCACAGCGCCGAATACCCGAAGCCGGATCCGAGTTCCATGATCCGCCTTGCCCCGATAAGCGCGGCGATCTGTGCGAAAAAATTCCCGACCAGCGGACCGACGATGGGAAAATTTCTTTCTCGCGCATATTCCTCGAGTTCCTTCCGCACTGCGTCGCGTGCGGGCAGAAGTCCGAGCATGTATTCGTTGAGTTCAGGAGAAACGACGTGCATGGAAATCCAACCTTTCGTAAAAATACCATTCCCCCACCACCGACCGCCGCTGTCCTCTCCCCGGGTGCAAGTAGTGAGGAAAAGTGTATTCGGCGATCCTTTTTCGGAGTGGTGGCGGGAACGGCGAAGGGAGAGGACGTCTTACTTCGCAAACATCATTTTTCGCGTCAGCGACCGGTTGCCTGCCTGCAGGCGGTACAGGTACATGCCGCTGGGCAGGGCGCTGGCATCGAACACCGTCTGATGCGCACCGGCGCGCAGAGTGCCTTCATGCAGACGCGCAACCTCGCGCCCGTGCAGATCGAGTACCAGCAGCGTGCCATCTTCCCCGTCGAGCGAGGCAGGGATGCTCCAGCTGACCACGGTGAGCGGGTTGAACGGATTGGGCCTGTTGCTCAGCTGCAGCGCGTCAGTGGCGTCGAGCGGCACCACGCAGCTGCCTGAGGTGAAAATCTGTCCGTCGATGGTGATGGCCGCAATCCCTGCTTCGAATATCAATTCAGCGGGAATGAAGGCCAATCGGCTCTGGAACACGCCGAAGCTTCCGTCACGCCCTGCGAGCGACAGCAGGCGGCATCGCAGGAACGCCAGCACGCCGCTGGTCAGCAGAGGCGTGTCGCCGCTGAAGTGGAGCTGAACCCGGTCGGCTGCGGGATGCGATATTGCCGGCGCGGGCCAGGCGCGCGTGAGCGTCCCGATCTGGTCGATCTCGTCGATCGCGACAAGCTGCGGATCATATCCGATTGTCAGGGTGAAATCCTTCATCGGCAAGGCAAGCTGGTTGAGCAGATCGATCGGCACGGAAACGGTCTGTCCCATCATTCCGACGTTGTCGTCCGGTATGCTCAGCTGAATGTTGTCGAACGGCGGTTCGACATACACACATTGCGTGCAGGCGATGGTACCGAGCCCCGGGATCGTGACAAGCGCCTCGAAACACGGGTTCACGGAACCGGAAGAGAGCACCCGCACGGTCCAGTTGACGGCCACGGTCTCGCCGGGAATAATGTCGGACGGGAACTGCTTGATGCCCTGCTCGCCCTCCTCGAGTGTGAAGCCCTCGGGCAGGAGCAGTGTTCCGCGCAGTCCGTTGAGTACGAGACTTCCGGTATTGGTAAGCCGCACCGAGAACGTGAAGGGCGAGGGACGCCAACCGATACTGCGACCATAGTAGCGGATCGTATCCGGCGCAAGGCAGGCGATGTCAGCGGCAAGAGAATCGTTCGTCGGCGGACGCAGCATCACCGTCACAGCATCGCAGCTGCGCGCATTGGCCTCGTCGGCTTCGACGCGGATGCGCGATACCGCGGTGACGGTCCCGGACTGCGGGATGCCCCGGCAGTTCCAGGCCAGTGTAGCCTGCTGTCCGGGTCCCAGGTCCACGCCAAGCGATTTGGTCACGGCCTCGCCGGACTCCAGCGCCAGCTCTGCAGCGAGCGTGAGCGTCCCGCGCACGTTCGTGAGGGTGGTGGAACCGGTGTTCGTGATCGCGGCCCTGATCAGGAAGGGTGCGGGCGTGTATTCGTTGAGCTCACGCTGATACACGATCGTATCGGGCGCGGAACAGGCGATGATAAAATCAGCGGGAAGCCGCGGAGGCGGCTCCAGGATGATCGTTCGGCTGCATCGCTCGACGGCGCCCGCACCGACAAGGTCGACCCGGATGCTGCGTTCGCGGTACACCGATGAGGTATCGCGCACAACGGTCAAACGCCACTCCACGCTCTGGGGAATACCGGGAAGCAGGTTTCGCACGATTTTGACTTCCCGTTCTCCCGTTGCCAGAATGATGCCCGCGGGAAGAACGATGGTGCAGCGCACGGAATCGAGCGCGACGCTCGTCGGATTGCTCAGCGTGCTGCGGAACAGCACCCCACCGTATTCACCACTCGCGGCATCCACACGAGCCGTATCGGGCGAAAGCGTACATGAATAGTCGAAGGCCGCGGCGTCGGCCGGGGGAATCAGTACGCTCGTGCAGCAGGTTTGCGGCGGAACGAAATTTGCCTCGGCAGTGAAGCATACGTCCACGCTGTCGAGCTTCGCGCCACGCTGCACCGTGAACCTCCAGGGGAACAGGCGCAGCGCCTCACCGGGCTGAATCACATCAACGCGCTGCAACAGAGGCTGAGTGGACGGATCCAGCTGCAGCTTGCTGGGGAATTGTACGCGCACTGTGACGTCGTATGCGGCCGCGCTGCCGTTGTTGACGATGCCCGCGGCCACGATCACTGTATCACCTTCCCCGGCATTCTGCACCAGGAAGCAGGTCAGCTCCAATTCGGGTTTCCGCGCAGCGGGGATATAGACGGGGATCGCGCAGGGCGCGGTTTGCTGCAGCGTTTTCCCCTTCGATTTCACCTGAACGAAAATAGTGTCGACGCGCGCGATATCGCGCGGTACGGCGCGCAGCATCCAGGACGCATCGCCGTATTGTCCGACTCCCAGCGACGGAGGAGTCAGCAGCTTCGCGGCTGTTTCTCCCGTGGCGAGAATGATATCGGGCGGGGGAAGAAATTCCGCAACGACAGAATCCGCCTGTGCGGTCCCGATATTCCGCGCTGTCAGCTGAATCATGAAGGGATCGGGCTGGTAGCGGTTGAGCTGGTCGGAGAATACAAGAGTATCGGGTCCGTTACAGGCTAATTCGAGTATGGGGCCCCGGACCGCCTCCACATATACCGGCAGCCAGCATACCACGGCGCCGCCATTCTCCGCATACGTGGTGATGCGGATGGTATCGTACCGCGCGACGGGGCGGTCGAGAATGCGCACACGAAATGTCGTGCTGATACTGTCGCCGAACGCAAGGGAGTCGGTGATCAACTTCAGCGCCTGGTCGCTCGGGTCGATGGAAAGGTCCTCGCCCTGCAGTAGCGCTGCGTACAATTTCTTCGCCGGCGTGTTCCCCGTATTGCGCACCGTGAGGTTGAGCACGATCGGGTTGGGAACGTAGCCGTTGCTGATATAAAGGACGGTATCGGGTCCGCTGAGCGAACACTGCAATCCCGGAATCGCGTTCACCATTTCGATATCGAGCGGAGTGCAACATTGCGCGCCCGGGAAATTCTCGGCCGTGACGCTCACGCAGATATCCGCCGGAAGTTTTGGATAGCCGTTGGCCCTGACTACCCATTTTATCGTCGCGCTGTCTCCGGGCGGGATCACCGCACTGTTCGGGAAATCCTTCGAAAGGAAATCACCGGCCTCCACGGAGAGGAACGGTGGAAGCTGAATGTGCCCGCGCGTGTTCGACATCACCAGGTTGGAGACGTTGACGACCGTGGTGGCAATCAGAAAGCGATCAGGATCGTACATTCCGGTGCCATCGTCATATACCATCACACGTGTATCGGCACAGCGCATGAGAACGCGCACAGGCGACGCCGTGATAAACACATCCTGACAGCAGACGGCTGTATCGAGACCCGCCGCGACCTTCACGCAAAAACGGACAAGGTCGGATGTCGGGCGTTCGAGGGGACGCACCCACCAGGTGACGGAGCCGGTATCGTTCCGTCCCAGGCGGGCCGGATTGACGAATGTATTGACCGGCGTGAGGCTGTCGACGACGAAACCGGGCGGCACATGGATCCATGCCGAGATATTCTCCGCGCGCAGTTCGCTCCGGTTCGTTACATGCACCGTCACGGGGAAACGGTCGGGCACGAAACTGTTGAGGCTGTCACTCCATTCGATACGCGAGATCATCTCGCAGTCCGCCTCGAGTATCGTGCGGGCCTGCTCGACGACGACCGTATGGCAACAAGTGGTCACAACGCCGCTGTCAGGCCGTACTTCAACACAAAGCTGATAGGTCCTGGCCTGCGCGTTCGGCAGCACCCGAAGCTTGAATTCAACCGAGGCGGTTATGTCGGGCATGAGTGGATTGACCGGCAGCATGATGCTGTCACTGGGCGAAAGGAGTACCATGCCATCGGGAACCCGCAGCCGGATCAGTGTATTTTCAACAGGAAACGCGCCGTTGTTCCGAACGTGAACACTGACCGTCACCTCGTCATTGAAAAAGTCGCCCGTCTGCTCGTCCCAGTCCACATAGAGTGTATCGTCGCAATAGATTTCCAGCGCCGGTCGCTTGAGAATCTCAAGATAGGTGTTCCGCACCTTGAGCTGCATGCAGTCCTGCGTCCGCTTCTCGAGAAAGAACACCGGATAGATGAACGTCGTGTCGCGGCTGATGGGCGGCGTGGTGTAGCGGATTTGCAGCAGGGTTGACGGGCCGCTGATGAAAACGGGTCCGACGGCCTCGACGAACAGCGTATCGCCGACGCGAGAGTGCAGCACCTGCATCGATTCCCCGAGGAACCCCCGCGTGATGATCTCTCTGAATTGCAGAGGGGGACGCTCGAGCACCTTGAACTTGATGTTGTCGACCATACCGCCGCCCCCTTCGGCTTCGACGGTCACCGGGAGATACAGGTCGCCATTTTCATATGCGAACGTGGAATCGAACGACACCTTGAACGCCGGAAGATTCGGATCGAGCGGCGCACGAAAACGCACATGCATCGTGTCCGCGAGTCCGCAGGCTTCCGCGATCACCGTCAGTTCGCGCCACGACCCATCGGGACAATTGGAGAGGTACTGCATGTCGCAGTCGTTCGCGCCCCCGGAAACAATCGACACCATCGCGTCAAATGCGGGGATAATGTCGTCCGGATGTTCGACCACGATGAATTTCCCACCGGTCGAATCCGCGAGTTTCCTCATGTTCTCGAGGCCGGGTTGCGTCTCCTCGTACGAAACACCGATCGCGTGGATGGGAATCGACAGCTGATTCGCGAGTGCGATCACATCCTGCAGCGAAGCGAAGCTGTTGTTGTCATCGCCGTCGGAGAACACCACCACGGCTTTCACCGGGTTCGTGCCGTTGTTCGCGACCTCATGCAGGGCCTCCACCACGGCGTCGAACATCGTCGTGACGCCGAAGGGATAGATCTTGTCGATCGCGTTGAACAGGGCGTTCAGATTCGTGGTCATGCCCACGTGTTTGGTGACGTCGTCACCGAAGCTGAAGATCGCGCCTTCGTCATCCCCGGTGCTGTGGGATTGGAACAGTTCCACGAAACGCCACGCGCCCGTCTTGATACGGTAGATGCTCGTACCCGCCACCGAACCGCTGCGGTCGAGCGCGAGGGCCACGGACACAGGGACGGTCTGTGTGGGACAGCTCAGATTCATCATCGATCGCTGCACGCCGTTTTCGAAGATGCGCACGTTGATCGGGTTGATATTGTTGCTGGGCTGGCCGGAACAGAATGCGCGCACCTTCACGTGCACGGTGGGAAAATTCTGCGTGTCGACGTGAAGAATGCGAATCTCGTTCCATGGCTGGGCAAATGCCTGATGGAACAGGAGAAATCCGGCAGCTATGATGAAGGGAAGCAATCGCTTCATATGCATTTCAGGCTGAAGACAACAAACTCCGCTGAAGGAAATACCATGTTGCCCGCGTCACCCGTTTCCGGGGACTGCAAGTTGTCAGAAGGGAGAGGCAGTGTCGCCCCAGGGAACGATGGTATCAGAGTCAAAATACGAAAAAATCTTCCCTGTGCGAGGGAATTCCGCGTCGCTTATCGTGAAGGTCCGGATGGCGGCTGCACGATACGAAACCAGCTCGGGGACGGTAGAACTGTACAGTCTGCAGAGCACTTCCTCCTCTTCCACCCGATCGCCGCATTTTTTCGCCAGAACGATGCCCGCGGTGGGATCCACGGTATCGGTCACCTTCCGTCGGCCCGCTCCGAGTTCCCCGGCCAGCATCCCCAGCTTGCGCGCGTCGATCGCGCGAACGAATCCGGAGCGCGGTGCGGTCACTTCGACGATGGCCGAGGCGTTGCGGTAACGCAGGGTTTCCTCCACCACCGAGGTATCACCTCCCTGGCCGCGCACAAGCCGCATGAATTGTTCGAAGGCAAGTCCGCGCCGCACGACGTCACGGGCGACGGCGATGCCTTCGGTCACGCTCTGGGCCTTTCGGCCGAGGTGGATCATCAGTCCTGCGAGCGCATAGGTGACTTCCATCAGGTCCGGCGTTTCGCGTCCCTGCAGGCAGTCGATCACCTCGACGACCTCGAGCCAGTTGCCGACGGCAAGTCCGAGCGGTTCGTTCATATCCGTGATCAAGCCCACCGTCGGCAGGTTGAAATGGCTCCCCACGCCGGCGAGAAGAAGGGCGAGTTCTTCTGCCTGCACGCGTTCGCGCATGAAGGCGCCGCTGCCGGTTTTGATATCGAGCACCAGGGCATCCGCCCCCCCTGCCACTTTTTTGCTCATGATACTGGCCGCGATCAGGGGAAGGATTTCCACCGTCGACGTCACGTCGCGCAAGGCGTAGATACGGCGATCGAGCGGCACGATATCATCGCTTTGTCCTGCCATGACCATCCCTGTCTCGCCGAGCAGATGCAGTATTTCCATCGGTGAGAGCCGCACCCGGAAGCCGGGGATGCTTTCGAGCTTGTCGAGCGTGCCGCCGGTATGGCCGAGTCCGCGTCCTGAAATCATCGGCACGCGCACTCCCGCGGCCGCTACGATCGGTACCAGCAAGAGCGACGTCTTGTCGCCCACGCCGCCGGTCGAGTGTTTGTCCACCTTCACTCCCGACACCGCCGCAAGATCGAGCCGGCTCCCGGAGCGGATAAAGATGTCGGTGATCGCCAGCGTTTCATCCATCGTCAGCGGCGAGTAGTACGACGCCATGAGGAAAGCCGACATCTGGTAATCGGTCACCATATCGTCAAGGTACGCCCGGAAGAACTGCTCGAGTTCATCCCTGCCCAGTTCTTCCCCGTCGCGCCGTTTTCGTATGATTTCCTGTGGGAGCATGTGCTGCTTTGCCTCTGAAGTTCATTTCATGGTAAGAAACGGCGGGGGGATTTGCAATGATTGCCGCCTTCAGCGGCGACTTTGGCTGTTGGCTGTTGGACATAGGCGGCGATCGCCGATCATTGAACGACCTTCACGGCCCGGACGCGCTCAACGATCTCGATCTCGGGCTCGAACTCGATCTCGGACTCGAACTCGATCTCGGACTCGAACTCGATCTCGAACTCGAACTCGATCTCGATCTCGGGCTCGAACTCGATCTCGGGCTCGAACTCGATCTCGGGCTCGAACTCGATCTCGGGCTCGAACTCGATCTCGGGCTCGAACTCGATCTCGGGCTCGAACTCGATCTCGATATCGAGATCGATTCGTGCTATATTACCCACGTGTTTGCATCCGCAACCGGAGATCATAAAATGCGCCTCCCATTCCTCCTCTCCCTCCTCTTACTGACCACGACAGCGCTCGTCGCACAATCGCCCCTTCCCTCCCGCTTTGATCTGCGTGAAGTGAACGGGGAGGATTATGTCTCCCCGGTGAAGTCGCAGAGCGGCGGGACCTGCTGGACGCACGGCGCCTGGTCCGCCGCGGAGGGCAATCTTCTGATGACGGGCGCGTGGGAACGCGCAGGGGAAGTCGGGGAACCGAACCTGGCGGAATACCACCTCGACTGGTGGAACGGCTTCAACAAGTTCAACAACGACGACGCCACGGGAAGCACCGAGGGACTCGACGTGCATTACGGTGGCGACTATCTCGTCACCGCGGCATACATGTCGCGCGGCGAGGGTGCGGTGCGCGAGATCGACGGACAGTCCTTCGACACGGCGCCCGAACGCCTGCTGCCCGGGTACCACCGCTACTACGCGCGGGAAATTCTCTGGATGACCATGGACGATCAGCTCAACGGCATCGACCGCATCAAGCGCGCTGTGATGGAAGACGGCGTCGTGGGAACGGCGATGTGCTATGCCGCGAATTTCATGGACGGCACGGTGCACTATCAACCTCCCACGGACACGAACGACCCGAACCACGCCGTCGCCATCATCGGCTGGGACAACGAAAAACAGACACAGGCCCCGCTCCCCGGCGCATGGCTGGTGAAGAACAGCTGGGGAACCGGCTGGGGTGAACAGGGATACTTCTGGATTTCGTTTTACGATAAAACCTCCTGCCGGCACCGTGAGATGGGTGCGGTCTCTTTCCGCGACGTCGAACCCCTCCGCTACGACCAGATCTACACACACGATTACCACGGCTGGCGCGCGACACGCACGGGCGTGTCCGAAGCCTTCAACCGCTTCGTCGCCGACGGTGCGCAGCGCATTTCCGCCGTGAGCTTCTACACCGCGGCGGATGCGGTGGACTACACAGCAACACTGTACCGGCATTTCAACGGCACCGAGCTGTTCGAGGCGCATGGCAGCGTGACCGGGAGCGCGGAACTCCGCGGACTCCACACATTCGATCTCCCCGCTCCCGTCGACGTGCAGGCGGGCGATACGTTCTACGTCGCGGTGACGCTGTCGGCCGGCGGACACGCTTTCGACCGCACTTCGTCGGTGGATGTGCTACTCGGCGTTCTGCAGGGGGCGGCGATCGTGCCGTCCGTCTCCCACCCGGGTGAGAGCATGTATCGCGTGAACGGCATGTGGTCCGATCTGTACGAATGGGAGGACGTGCCCTGGCCCGCGCACACGGCGAACTTCTGCATCAAGGCACTGGCGGTGGAAAGCGGTACGAGCGCCGTTGCCCCGCTTGCCTCGGCATCAACGCCCGTTCTGCATCAGAATTATCCGAATCCCTTCAATCCCTCCACGTTCATTCCCTTCACACTGCCGCGGCGGATGTGGTGTCGCGTGAGCGTCGCGAACATGCATGGGGAAATTGTCGCTGTTCCCGCCGAAGGCGTGTTCGACGCCGGGACCCATCGCGCGGTGTTCAACGCCAGCGATCTTCCCGCCGGTGTGTACGTGAGCACGCTACTCACCGAAGGCGGCAGTATCATGAAGAAGATGATCCTGGTGAAATAACGCGCCCCCCGAAGGGAATCGACAGATTCATTCTGGAGTTTTATCTCTGATATAAAACAACGCCGTCCCGCAAACAGCGCGGGACGGCGTTTTCCTTGATAGTGCAAGGAGAGTGCTAATCCATATCGATCGCAATGGGTTCTTTCTTCAGGATCTTGCCCGTCTCGCCGACCTGCACGACGAGCGCATCTTCCTCGCTCTCGAGCGTCATTTCGTAGTATTTGCCGTCGGGATTTTCGATACGTACGACATCGTACATGTCGTATTCGGGAAACTGCTTCGCAACGGCTTTCTGCACGGCGGAGGGAACGTCGGTGTCTTCGAGGTAGAAGGTCGACGACATCCACTGACCGGCCGCGTCGAAGCGCGCGCTCATCTCGATACCCTTGAGAATAAACGTCGCGGTATACTCGCCTTCTTCCAGCTCGTCCCAGACGATGCTTTCTGCTTTCGCAAACCGTTGGTTGAATGCCGTTTCCACAGCGGCGGGGACGTCCTGCGCACGCACGGCGACGGCGCACAACAAAAAGAGGAAGACAACAGACAGGGTTTTCATGAATGATCTGTGATGAAAGATCGCGCCGCTAACCGGGCCGTTTGCTCCGAGACGGCAAGCAAATATAGCTGGCGCCGCGTTCATGCGAAAGGGGTGGTCAGGGAATCGCACTGTCACGGTATGCATGGGAACGGAGACGCTCGCCACGTTTCAGGTCAAGCTCAAATTAAAACGGACATCTTGCCTGAAACCTACCGGGGAAGGACGAACCCACATTCAAGCGGATTCGATATTTGTTCCTGTAACGCCGGGAAGGGAATTCAGGTTACCGTTGGTACAATGGTTCGAGGAAGCTCCTGCCGCAACTCCGCCTCGAATTCGTCGCGGAAGCGTTCGATGGCGAATTTCACCGGCCAGGCGGCGGCATCGCCGAGCGCGCAGACGGTGTTGCCCTCGATGTTGCCGGCGACGGAATGCAGGAGGTCGAGGTCCTTTGATTCGCCCTCACCCGCGAGCATGCGGTTGAGTACCTTGAGCATCCAGCCGGTGCCTTCGCGGCAGGGTGTGCACTGACCGCAGGATTCGACTTTGTAGAAGTGCGTGATGCGCGTGAGGATGCGCGTGAGGTCGGTGTCTTCGTCCATCACCATGATGCCCGCGGTGCCGATGGCGGAACCGGCGGCCTTCAGCGAGTCGGCGTCCATGCGGATGCCTTCGAGCGCGTCGCCGCGCAGCGGGGGCATGGACGATCCGCCCGGGATCACCATCTTGATTTTCTTTCCGCCCGGCACGCCGCCGGCCACATCGAAAATCAACTCGGTAAGCAGCATGCCTGTCGGCAGCTCGTACACGCCGGGCTTGTTGACATGTCCGGAAATGCCGTAGAGAATCGGTCCGGGATGCTTCTCGGCGCCGATGGATTTGAACCAGTCCGCCCCCTTCTCGAGGATGACCGGGACGTTGGCGATGGTCTCGACGTTGTTGATCGTGGTCGGACAGTCCCACAATCCCACCTGCGCGGGAAACGGCGGCTTGACGCGCGGATAGGGACGCTTCCCCTCGATGGAGTTCATCAGCGAACTCTCCTCGCCGCAGATATACGCACCCGCACCGCGATGCACGTAGATCTCGACCGAATAATCGGTGCCGAAGGTCTCTTTCATCCTCTCGCCCGCGTAGCCTTTCGCGTAGGCGTCGGCCACGGCTTTCTCCACCATCCGCACCCAGGTCTCGTACTCGCCACGAATATAGATGTAGGCGGCCTTGATGCGCAGGGCGTAGCCCGCGATCAGGATGCCTTCGATCATCAGGTGCGGATTGAACTCGAAGATCTGGCGGTCCTTGAACGACCCGGGTTCGGATTCGTCGCCGTTGACGCAGAGGTAGCTGGGCTTGTCGCCCTGCTGCGGCATGAACGACCATTTCAGGCCGGTGGGGAACGCCGCGCCGCCGCGGCCGCGCAGGCCCGAGGCCTTGACGATGTCGATGACGTCGGTGGGCTTCATGCCCAGTGCCTTGCGGATCTGTGCGTAGCCGCCGTGCTGTTCGTACACGTCGATCTTGTGCAGGTCGGGAATATTGGGGAGAATGACGGGCTGGTAATCGATCATGGTTGCTACTCTGATTCGGCGGATGCTGATCGGATGTGGAGAGGGGCCCTCAGCCCTTCGCCTTCATCGTGTCGATGAGTTCGTTGATCTTTTCGGGAGTCAGGTTTTCGTGATACTGTTTGTTGAGCGAAAGCACGGGGGCGGTGCCGCAGGAGCCGAGACACTCGACTTCGTGCACCGAGAACAGCCCGTCGTCGGTCATCTCGCCGATGCCGATGCCGATCCTGTCCTTGATGGTCTTGAGCACCATG
This sequence comes from Bacteroidota bacterium, assembly GCA_014860565.1. Taxonomy (GTDB): domain Bacteria; phylum Bacteroidota; class Ignavibacteria; order SZUA-365; family SZUA-365; genus SZUA-365. Next base: position 5,875 of record JACZJN010000091.1, on the reverse strand, counting down.
TCGGAATTGCAGAGCATGCACGAGACGTTGGTACAGACCTGCAGCTTGTACTTCCCTGTCGGGTGCTGATGATACATTTCGTAAAACGTGGCCACGCCGAGCACATGTTCTTCCGGGACGTCGATAAGCTTCGCCACGTAGGCGACGCCCTTCTCGTCGACGATGCCGGCCTTGTCCTGGTACATGTGCAGCACGCCCATCACCGCGGCGAGATTCGTCGGGTAGTGGGACCTGATCTCTTGGACTTTCTGGAGTTCTTCTTCGGTAAACATCGGCTTGCGTTACGGTGATTATTTATCGGCCTCGCCCATGACGGGATCGAGGCTGCCGAGGACGGCGAGGATATCGGAAAGCAGGTGTCCCTTCAACAGCATGGGCAACGCCTGCAGATTGCAGAATGACGGGGAACGGATCTTCAACCGCCAGGGATGTCCCTCGCCGCGGCTGACGATGTGGAAACCCAGTTGTCCCTTCGACGATTCGATAGCGTGATACACTTCGCCAGACGGCGGATTGACGCCGTGGTTGACGATCATGAAATCATGAATCAGTTCTTCCATGCGCGTGTAGATGCGTTCCTTGCGGGGCAGCACTTTCTTCGGCTCATGCGCGTGCACGGGTCCCACGGGCAACTTCTCCAGGCACTGGTACACCATCTTCACGCTTTCCTTCATTTCGCGCAGCCGCACGAAATACCGCGCGAGCGAATCGCCCTCGTTCTCGGTGATCACGTCGAAATCGAGCTGATCGTAGATGAGATACGGGTTGTCGCGGCGCAGATCGAGCGGAATGCCGGAGCCGCGAAGATTCGGACCTGTGAGTCCGATAGCCAGCGCATCCTCCGCAGAAATCACGCCCACGTTGCGGCAGCGATCGAAGAAAATGCGGTTGCGGTTGAGCAGACGCTCGCCTTCGTCGAGGCGTGCGAGGAACTGGTCGGTGAAGGCGCGGATGGCCGCGAGTCCTTCGTCGGTGATGTCCTGCGCGATGCCGCCGATGCGCGTGAAGCTGGTCGTGAAGCGCGCGCCAACAACCAGGTCGAAGATGTCATGGATTTTCTCGCGCTCGCGGAAGCACCAGAGCAGCAGGGTCATCGCGCCGACATCCATTGCCATGACGCCGAAACCGACGAGATGCGAGGAAATGCGCGCGAGTTCCGCCAGCAGCGTGCGGATGTACTGCGCGCGCGGCGGCGCTTCGATGCCGAGCAGTTTTTCCACCGCGAGGATGTAGCCGACGTTGTTGTGCACCGGCTGCAAGTAGTCGAGGCGGTCGGTGTGCGTGATGAATTCGTGGTAGGTTTCGTTCTCCGCGATCTTCTCGTATCCGCGGTGCAGATAGCCCAGTTCGGGCATTGCGCTGACGATGGTTTCACCGTCGAGGCGGAGGAGGATGCGCAGCACGCCGTGGGTCGCCGGGTGCGACGGACCCATGTTGAGGATCATGTCATTTTCGAGCGGATCGTCGAACGACAGATCGGGATCCATGTCGAGCAGCGCCTGCAGCAGCTTGGTGCGCTTTTCCTTTGGCGGCAGTTGATCGGTGAGAATGGGGGCGTCGAAATAATCTTGTGTGCTTTTCGTCTTGTCGCTCATAGGTTAACCTCGCTTCGGCAGCGGCAGTGCGCCCGGAATGCCCATGAGAGGGTAATCCTTGCGCAGCGGGTGATACTCGAAGTCCTCCGGCATGTAGGAACGCCGCAGATCGCGGTGCCCGGGGAAGGTGATCCCGTACATGTCGAACGTTTCGCGCTCGTACCAGCCCGCACCCGGATAGACGCCGGTGATGGACGGCACGGAGGGATCGTTCTCCTCGACGCGCACCTTCAGATGGATGCGCTGCTTGCATGTGAGGGAGAAGAAATGGTAGTTCACCTCGAAACGCTGTTTCCGCGTCCAGGCATCGATGCCGAACACATCCTCGCACAGCGGGAAGGGGCAGGTTTCATTGTCGCGCAGCCAGGTGGCCACATCGACGATCGCGGAGCGGCCGACAACGACGATCACGTCGTCGCGGAACTCGCGCACCTCTTCCACCGCGTCGCCGAAGCGCGCGCGAAGGGAGTCGACAGTCTGTTGCAATACGTTGTTCATGGAGTTCGTGCAGTCATGCGCACCGCCGTCACGAAGTCGGACGGCAGGAGCGGGTTATGAGACGATGATCGGTTCGTTGCTGTTGCGGTAGTCGAGCACGCTGGACTGCTGCACGATCTCCTGCAGCTTGATCAGCGCGTTGAATAGATTTTCGGGACGCGGCGGACAGCCGGCGGTGAACACGTCGACGGGCAGGAACTGGTCGATGCCCTGCACGACCGAGTAGCTGCGGAACATGCCGCCCGAGGATGCGCAGGCGCCCATGGCGATCACCCAGCGGGGTTCGGCCATCTGGTCGTAGATCTTGCGCACCACGTGCGCCATCTTGTATGTGACGGTACCTGCAACGATCATGACGTCGGACTGCCGGGGCGAGAATCGCATGACTTCCATGCCGAAGCGGGAAATGTCATGCCGCGGATCGCCGGCGGACATCAGTTCGATGGCGCAGCAGGAAAGTCCCATTGGCATAGGCCAGAGCGAATTCTTCCGCGCCCAGCCGACGAGCGCGTCGAGCTGTGTGGTGAGATACCCCTCACCAAGAGCGGATTCTAATCCCATTGCAGGGCTCCTTTCTTCAATTCATAGATGAAGCCGACGGCCAGCACGATGACGAACACGAGCATCACCACAAAGCCCGGCCATCCGAGTTCCCGGAAGCGCACGGCCCAGGGATACATGAACACCACTTCGATGTCGAAGATGATGAAGGAAAGCGCGACCATGTAGTACTTGACCGAGAAGCGGTAATGCGCCGTGCTTACGGGGTCGACACCGCTCTCGTACGTGCTCTGTTTCTCGCGATAGGGACGCTGGGGACCCAGCAGCCACGACATATTGGCCGACACGACGCCGAAAATCGCCGCCACGCCGATGATAAGGAATATGGGGATGTAGCTTTCGATCATGTCTCGTAACGAAAGTTGTTACCGTTAAGTAAGGCAATGTAGGAAAAAGTCCGTAGATCACCAACGGGAGAGCGCGGCCTTGCCGCGCGCAGGATGCAGGAAAGGAGGATTTCGCTCTCGACATGCCGAGTAGGTCGCGAAGCGACCGTATCGAGGCACCGGGAGAACGGCACACGCTCCCTCGATACGCGCTGCCCTACGGGCATCGCTACTCGGGATGACGTGCGCTTCCTGCCTCCTGCTTACTGCCTCCTGCGGCGCCGAAGGCGCCTCATGTCCGGTACATCGAATCGATCAGATCGCCGTAGCGCTCTTCGATGGCCTTGCGGCGGAGCTTCATGCTGGGCGTCATCTGCTCGTTTTCGATGGAGAATGCCTGGTCGAGCAGGGTGAAGCGGCGGACTTTCTCGAAATTGGCGAGGTCTTTCTGGGCGGACTGGATGGTCTTCTCGATCAACTTGTTGATTTCGGCGTTTTTCACCAGCTCTGCCTTGTCGCTGTACGGGATGCCGTGGGCATCGGCGTATTCCTTGAGCGCGTCGAAATCGGGGACGATCAATGCGGTGAGGAACATGCGCTTGTCGCCGATGAGGACGAACTGATCGATGTATTCGACTCCGGCGAACAGACTTTCTATCGGCTGCGGTGCGATGTTCTTTCCCCCGGAGCTGACGAAGAGATGCTTCTTGCGGTCGGTGATGTAAAGCATGCCGTGCTCGTCCATCGTGCCGATGTCGCCGGTGTGAAGCCAGCCCTCGCTGTCGATCGCCTCGTCCGTGGCCTTCTTGTTGTTGTAATACCCCTTCATGACGTGGGGACCGCGTGTGAGTATTTCCCCGTCCTCGGCGATCTTCACTTCCACGCCGGGAATTGGTGGCCCCACCGAACCGAAACGGTGATTGTCAAGACGGTTCGCAGCGATAACCGGCGAACTTTCCGTCAATCCGTAGCCCTCGATGATCAGCAGTCCCACCGCCTCGAAAAACTCGCCGAGTTCACGCGGCAGAGCGGCGCCGCCGGAAACGAAGTAGCGGATGCGTCCGCCTGTCCGTGCTTTCAGCTTGGAGAACACCAGCTTGTCGGCCAGTCCGTGCTGTGTGCGCAGCAGCAGCCCCGCGCCCTTGTGTTTCTGTGCCTGCACGTATTTTCGTCCCGTGGCTACGGCCGAATAGAAAATCTTCTTTTTTACCCCGGAGTCCTTTTCCACCATCCGCGCGATCCGATTGTAGATCCGCTCGAACAGACGCGGCACCGCGATCACGATGGTGGGCTTGACCTCGACCATGTTTTCGGCCACCGTCTCGATACTCTCGGCGAAGGCGGTCGAGGCGCCGCAGGACATCGCCGTGTAATACCCCGCCATGCGCTCGAACACATGGCAAAGCGGCAGGAACGAGAGCAGGAGATCCGTATCGCTGATGGGCAGCACCTGCGCGGAGGATGTGACATTCGATACGAAGTTGTTGTGCGTGAGCATCACGCCCTTCGGATTTCCCGTGGTACCCGACGTATAGATAATGGTGCAGAGGTCTTCGGGTTTGATTTTGATCGACGCCTCACGCAGGGCGTTCGGCTGAGCGGCATGCGCCGCGCGACCCGATTCCAGCACCACGCTGTAGCGCAGCACATCGGGCGGAAGATCATCGATGTCGCTCATCATGATGACATACCTGAGCGTCTTCACGTTTTTACGGATCTTCTGCACCTTGGCAAGCTGGAAACGGTTGGACACGAACATGATCGAAACGCCCGCGTCGTTGAGGATGTACTCGATCTGTGAGGCCGTCTGCGACGGAAAGATCGGAACATCCATCGCCCCATGGAACAGCACCGCCTGATCGGTCACCACCCACTCGGGACGGTTCTCCGCCAGCAATCCCACGCGGTCGCCCCGGGCGATGCCGAGCTGCGCGAGTCCGTGATGCAGGCATGCGACCTGTTCGCGGATTTCACTATAGAGAAGAGGACGATACGCACCGTCCATCTTTCGCAGAAAGAGCGGACGCGTATCATGCATGTACTTGTCCGTGAGATTGAGAAACATCTCCGGGACGGTGGCGAATGTCACTGCAAGACTCATGGTGGAAAACCGTGGTTGGTGGGCATGCGGGAGCGGTTCATCGGAAGATACGACCATGCGGGGGAGAAAGGCAATCGGCAGTACTTGACATTGCCATCGGAAACAGCTATGATTGCCGAAACAATCAACCGGGGCCGGAGGAGGACGCGCCTGACCCGAACGGATCGCGGATATCATGACCTGAATATCACCGGCATCATGCCGGGCTGTGTCATATGTTCAACATCATTGGAGGTTCACATGAAGAACCGGTTTCGAAGCAAGGCGCCGCCCGGGAGGCGTGCCGCAGTGTGGCTGGTGCGTTTCGTGTTACTGCTGCTGCTGATCCCGGCGGCCGCGCGTGCGCAGCAGGAGTTCGCGAAGACCGCCAACAACCCGGGCTGGCATGTGCAGCTCTGGGACAATGTGATCCGGACCGATATCTGGTATTTCGGTTGGTATTCGGCGCCGTTGGGGGATATCAACGGGGATGGTTACGACGATCTCGCCGTGTCATCGCGCGCGGATACAACTTTTATCTTTCTTGGCGGCGATCCCTTCAACCATCAGGAAGCGTATATCGTGCGCGGAGGCAGCGCGGGCATCGCCTCGGCGGATTTCAACCGCGATGGAAGGATGGATCTGGTCACTGCGATAGAAAACGCCCCCCCAGGGGAATACCCGCCGGAGTTCCGAGGCGCGTTGCGCATTTACCTGCAGAAGGAAGGCCCGCAGCCATTCACATGGGAACTGGATCTGCTGATCCAAGGGGATACAATGGATCAAGTGGGAAGAACCATCAATCAGTTCCGTGG
>JACZJN010000090.1 GCA_014860565.1 Bacteroidota bacterium | reverse complement strand
TCGATGTTCCGTTCGAACATGGTGCTGTCCACAGTTGTGTAAGGATGGAGAAAACAACCCCGGACACCCGCGGCGCCGGACTGGAATATCAGGATTTACACACCCCAATCTCTGGGATATCGAAAATCCGCATTGACTGTTCGAAAGCCCACCTTGGCGATAACAGGGGGCATGCGCTTGAACTGGTTTCGGCGTATCAGATTGCGAATGGATGAAATGAACGCTGCATCAAATCCGCGCGCGGCCAGTTGTGTGTCGGTCTGTCGCTCGTCGACCATCTGGACGAGAAGTTCGTCAATGCGTTCGTACGTAAAACCAAGTTCTGCTTCATCCGTCTGACCTGCCCAGAGATCCGCACTGGGAGCTTTCCTGATGATTACATCAGGTATATCAAGGTATTCGGAAAGCTGCCACACCTGTGTTTTGTACAGGTCACCGAGAGGATTGATCGCGCATGCTGAATCGCCGAATAGAGTGCTGTACCCCAGCATCATTTCGGTTTTGTTGCCCGTGCCTACGACCAGAGCGCGCTCGCGCGAAGAACGGTCGTAAAGTACGATCATCCGTGCGCGTGCCATGATGTTGCCGCGGCGCACCCGGTCCATCTCTGGCTCCAAGGCGATCAGCGGATCCACCAGGGGCGTGATATCCACTCGTTCACTGCGGACCCCAAGCTGCGAGATCAGCAGTTCAGCGTGCGCTATGCTGTCAGGACTGCTACCGCTATACGGCATCATGACGCAGTGCACATTTTCCGCACCAAGTGCGCGGACGGAAAGCGCGGCGGAAAGCGCGGAATCCACACCGCCGGACAATCCGATAACGGCGCGTGACAATCCGATCTTGCCGATCTCCTGAGCTATAAATCCGGTAAGCAGCTCCGCAACGGCGACTGCGTCAAGTTTCAGTTGAGGTAACATGCACCTAAACGTGTAATTATTGGAACTTACGAAACGAGCACCTGCAAGTCAACGTATAACCCCTGTTGATCTGAAACAGAACCCGTTTTTTTTCGTAAAACACGCTCTATGGGTTCAGGAGAAACAACATGACATCGATAAAATATGCCTTGCTGACGTTCGTGCTTCTTTCTGTTGGCGGCATGGTTACCGCGCAGACACCAATAGTAAAACAGGTGGCGCTTGGCGAAGCACGCGAAGTGGTCGCGGAAATAAACGGTGGATTCGGGACCCTTTACCTGAAACACGGCAGCGGCGACGAACTTCTGACACTCAGGGAAAAAAGGAAAAACAATGAAGGCGATGATGCCGACGTGGATATCGAATATCACGTCGAGGACGGCATCGGGTATTTGACCGTGGACCTTGGTACGGAAGGCGCCGATGACATGAATGCTCTCGCCTGCCTGCTGAAGGGAAAGAATTCCCGCACCTGGTATCTTACGATCAGCGACCGAGTACCCATCCGATTTGATGTCACACTCGGCGCGGGAAAAGCTTTGATCGATCTGACCGATCTCCATGTCCGCGAATTCAATCTCGATGCCGGAGCGGGATCGGTCCGGCTGAAGATGGATAAACCCAATCGGGAGGTGATTGGCCGGGTCGGGCTTTCCGCGGGCGTAGGATCGCTTCGCGCGGAACACATTGGGAACCTCCGTTTCCAGGTGCTCGATTTCGAAGGAGGTCTAGGCGAGTACCATCTCGATTGTACTGGAGAACTTCCCGATAATGCCAGAATAATTACCGATGTCGGTGTAGGCTCCCTTACCATCGTGCTGCCGGAAGGCGTCGGGGCAAAAGCGATGACTGACGACAACTGGTTCAGTTCCAGGAAAATGTACCGATTCATACGGAAGAATGACGAGCTGTACATGACCCCGGATTATGATAAGAGCTCTCGGCGCGTTTCTCTTGATCTTCAAAGCGGCCTTGGTACCGTTGCGGTGCGGTGGGCGAAGTAACACTCAAATGTACTGAGAAAAAAGGCTGTCCCGGATTTCCTTCTTTCATGCTGCTGTTCATGTCATGCTCAGTTCATTGAAGCATGACTCGCATGAGGAAAAGAATATCTGGGACAGCCTCTTTCTGTACTCGAGGCCGGGGTCGAACCGGCACGGGTTTTAAAGCCCACTGGATTTTGAGTCCAGCGCGTCTGCCAATTCCGCCACTCGAGCGACATCTACTAATTTCGCGAATCGCGCGCAGGGAAACAAGACACCTTCCTCTCCCCTCCCGTTCTTTTTCTGCCCGGACCTGACCGGAAATGCTCCCCACTCCACTTTTGCCATCTCCGCATCGATGTAAAATATCACACGATCGATTGCGTAGAGCACACGGGACATCACTTCATCAGTAGCATGCGACGCTGCTTGAGCACCGTCGGTGTCCGCAGCACGGTAATGTATACACCCGAAGGAAGGTCGCGGCCATCGAAAGAACGGACGTACGATCCAGGTTCGAGGAATTCGTCAACCAAGGTGCGTACTCGTCGTCCCATTGCGTCGTAGACCTGTAGTACGGTATGCCCGCGTTCGATAAGCACGAATTCGAGTTCGGTACCGGGATTGAACGGGTTGGGTCGATTCTGTTTGAGTTGAACCGCGCTGCCGCCATCGAAGAGCCGCGTCCCGCCGTCTCGACAAATGCCCAACAGTGTGAATCGACCCTGTATGACATTGGTCGAGAGATCACCTCCGATCGCGACTACATCGGTCAGGAGCAGATCGGTTGCCTCGGCATCTCCGAGCGTTACCATCATCGGAATGCGAAGCGCGACGTCATTCGCGTCCACGAGCAGAGGAATCGTCAGATCAAGGACGCGTTCCTCACCGACGATCGTCCCCTGATCTGCCCCGACCGGGACCAGAAGGCTGTTTCGATACCGGAGTCGCGCGCTGATGGCGGTGGCGCCGAACAGCGGCATGTTCCTGGCATTGCGCAGGTATATCGGGACGTCGATGATTTGTCCGGGCTCCGCGCTCAACGTATCGACGACGAGATCGACACTGGCAGTACCGCGAATGCCATGCACCGCGAGCGCTGTTTCGTAACAGGAAGGCAGAAGCTGCAGCTGCAGCGATTCGGCATGTTCACCGTCCACCCCCGGATCATCGAATTGTACCATCAAATCCACGCTGGCGCCGGGCGGAAGATTGACGGGAATGCCGCTGACAACGCGGAAGGGCGGAATCGCGGTCGCCGATGCGATGGTCACCGGCACACTTCCGGTGTTCGTCACGGTCGTCCTCTGCATCACGGGAAGGAATTCCGCGCGCTGCAGTCCAAATTCCACTGCGGACAGCCGAACACCGACGCTGTCGCGCTGGCCGACGACTGGTCTGTCGACCTGCAATGCGCAGCGATCAATAGCGATATGAACGTTTTCGTTGAATACTCCCGGGGCGTCGGGTGCGAAACGGATTCGTACGAGCTGCTGCGCTCCGGGTGCGAGCGGAAATGGCACCGCCGGAGAAAGCACGATGAACGTCGGATCTGAAGGGGTAATCTCCGTAACGACGAATGGCAGGTCACCATCATTACGGATCAGGAACATCGTGTCCGCGACCTCCCCCGAACAGAGGAGCGCAGGAAACAAAGGAATATCGGAGACAAATATCGATACATCTGACGATGCGCCCGAGAGTGGGAGAACACGCAGCGCGTTGCATCCATCGTTGTCTGCTTCGATGCGCATTGTTCCGCTGAGATTGCCAGCCATCGTATGCGTTACTCGCATCTGAATGGGGAGTGTCGCCCCGGGCTGAAGCGTGAGCGGCCAGAGGCCGGGAGCGGGCGAGACGAGGGAGAAGGCAGGATTGTCGATGACTGGCTGCGGAAGGGTTAATGGTATTGTGCCGGTATTTGTCAGATCGAAAAATGCATCCGAGGAAGGGGACTCACAGATGATCACATCCGGAAAAACGATATCCGAAACCGACGGCGTCATCTCTGCGACATCAACGTCGATGCGATAAAGAATCGAGAGTGGACTTGCCGCAGGACTGTTGCTCGTGATAAAGAGTGTGTCCACGATCTCACCGCGCTGTCCCGGCTGCCGGGTAAAACGCGTGATAATGCGCACGGAATCACCCGGGTCGATGGAAAGTGGAAACACCGTCGGCTCGATCAGTACATACCCGTTTCCACCGGGGACGAAGCCCGCATCGGTGATGATCAGGACGCCGTCTCCGACATTCGAAACGGTCGTGGTGTCAAACGAGACATCCTCGCAACGGATTCCGGAAAGCTGCCTGCTTGCATCCGCAAGAATCTCTGGCACGGTTCGAGAGATAAGGACGTTTGCAGCGGACTGCGACATCACATACAGCGGACGCGCGCTGAAGTCGTCCGAGCCGGGATTGCTGATCTCCTGCAGGGCCACGAGATAGTAGACGTTGTCCAGGGCGGGAAGATCTATATCGAAACTCCAGTTTGTGGTATACCCGACGACCGTGCCGAGGTCGGTCCAGGGCATACGATCCGATTTCAGGAAAAGGCGGATTTCGGCACCATCACCTGTACCGGTAATGGTGAAGCTCCGTCTCACAAACATCGTTGTGTCGGTTGACGGACCGTAGGCCATGCTTTCTTCCGCGGGCAATCCACCGCTGTACCACCCGATCGGACCATCCATGCGAATACGTCCGCCCCCACCGCGGGGTCCCGTCCCCACGCCGCCCTCAGCCCTTATTTTCCAGACCCCTGATGGGAGTTTGCTTTCGAGCAGCACCGCACCGCCCGACCCCGATCCACCGTCACCGCTTGCCCCGTTCGTACCTCCAGCACCGATGGAACTGAACAGGTAGCCGTCGAGCTGCCGGCCAAATATGCGCAGGGCCCCGCCGCCGCCGCCGCCGTCGCCGGAACATGAAAACGCCAACTGCGGATTTCCGCTGGCTCCACCCGAACCGCCCGCGAAGGGAATGATAAATTCATTTCCGTGTATCTGTCCCCCGTTCCCGTTTCTGGATGATCCACCAGCAGTGGCATACCCGCCGGCGCCGCCGGCCTGGGTTTGCTGTTGTCCGCTGCCGCCGCCGAAGCCGCCGGGAGGATTGCATCCGGCCCCGTCGCCGCAGCCCGTACCGGATGTTCCGAAGGGATGGCCCGTCCCGCCACCCGAGGCTTCATACCCGGGCGTGGAACCACCAGTCACGCCATTCATGCCGCCGCCGGTATTCGCAACGA
>JACZJN010000089.1 GCA_014860565.1 Bacteroidota bacterium | reverse complement strand
AGCCGCGCCGAAGGCGCTCAGCCGCGCCGAAGGCGCTCAGCCGCGCCGAAGGCGCTCAGCCGCGCCGAAGGCGCTCACGCAGTCAGCAAACAGCAACGTGTTCAGTAATATTGCACCGGATTAATAATGGCAACAATCGAGACCTTCCCCAACAAATACCCCAATCGGGATTACGAAATCACGCACGTCAACCCAGAATTCACGAGCGTGTGTCCTGTGACGGGACTGCCGGATTTCGCGACGATCACGGTATACTACATTCCCGACGAACTCTGCATCGAGCTGAAGTCGCTCAAGTACTACTACCTCGAATTCCGCAACAAGGGCATCTTTTTCGAGAGCTGCGTCAACGAGATTCTCGACGACCTCGTGGCGGTATGCAAGCCGCGGTACATGAAAGTCGCCGGGGAATTCAACACCCGCGGGGGCATTCACTCACTCATCGAGGCGGAATACGCCCAACCGATGGAATGAAAGCAGTAGTACTCGCATCCGGCGGAATGGACTCCTGCGTGACCGTCGCCATGGCCGCGCGGGAATATGAACTCGCCCTGCTGCACATCAATTACGGACAGCGCACGCAGGAACGGGAGTTCCGCGCCTTCCACGACATCGCCGATTTCTATCGCGTTCCCGACGACCACCGCCTGGTGATTTCCATCGAACATCTCGCGCGCATCGGGGGCTCGTCGCTGACCGACCGTCATCTCGAGGTGCATGACGCCGAGCGCGAGTCGCACGGCATTCCCAACACCTACGTCCCTTTCCGTAACGCCAACATGATGTCGATCGCCGTGAGCTGGGCCGAGGTCATCGGGGCTGGCGCGCTGTTCATAGGCGCGGTGGAAGAGGATTCGTCCGGCTACCCGGACTGCCGCGAAAGCTTCTACGACGCCTTCCAGCGCGTGATCGAGACAGGGACGAAATACGAGCAGCCGCTGCGCATCCACACACCGCTGATCCACCTCGGCAAGGACGAAATCATCCGCCAGGGACTCGCCCTCGGCGCGCCGTTGCATCTCTCCTGGAGCTGCTATAAAAACGAAGACCGCGCCTGCGGCGTCTGTGAATCCTGCGTCCTCCGCCTTCGCGGCTTCCGCCGCGCCGGTGCGGAGGACCCCATTCCCTATGAACGGTACCCGGATGAGGGGCTGATGTAGGCGCGCTTCGCGCGCGCTGTAAGCAGCAGGCAGTACGCTGCGGAGTCCTGAGCATCGCGCGCAGTCCGTCCGTGATCTGAGTCACTCCTGCGGGGAGTATTGCGAGACCGGGCGGTCGGTGCAGGATCTGATATCAGCGAAGGACGGAGATGCCGACCGCCAGCACGTTGCGATTCCAGTCGTCATTGCGCCGAAGGGAGGATATGATGCTGGTATCGCCCAGCTCCGTCCAGTAGCAGTAGTCCACGCTCAGCATGACAGGGTACGACAGCTTGAGCCATTCGCCGATCGGAAGATCCGCCATGATGCCCAGCCGCTGCATCGGGTAGGACGGGATTGCCGAGAACGCGTTCGTTTCCTCTTCACGATTCCAGGAAACGGTTACCATATCCCACAGTCGGAGAGCAAGGGTTACGCCCGGATACAGCGGGTAGGATGTCGTATCCTTGTAAAGGAAGTAGTCGCGAGCCGCGGTGATACCACTTCCGACGATGAGCGTCGGATTCAGGGAACCGCCTTCGTTCGGAGCCAGCGGTATCGACCAGGCTGCGCCGAAGCGGAGGTACTGCGGCTTGCGGACTTCCACCTCCGCCGGGAACTCGATCCTGTGTTCCAGCTTGACCTTTGTGTCGATCAGGTTCTCGATATCCAATCCGATTTGGAGGGCGTCGTCGCCGAATGCGACGGAGCGGAGTTCATACCGTGCCGAAAGCCCGAAATCGAAGGCCGTGACGTCATCGTCTATGGTGCCGAGAACGTTGTTTCCCTCGTCGCGGCGTACGTACGAGGCCTCGTACCTGTATGAATTCAGCGACACCCCGACGCTGAGGTTTTCCATGGGCCGGTACGCGGCGTGAATCCGTGCCAGCGAGTTCCGCAGGTACCATCCCATCCCGTCGAGATTGCTCTTGATATAGCTTGCCCCCAATGAGAGCGTGCCCGGCAGGAGCGTACCTGCGACGGCGCCCTGCAGCGTCGATTCATCCGTGGTCGTCGGCAAAGAGGAGCCGTAGCCGATCGTCGCGCCGTAGCCGGAATACCCGCCGATGGCAGCGGAATTCGTGAGCAGGGCGGATGGTCCCTCCGCCGTCGCCACCGCTGCCTGCCCCAGCGCAAGCCCCCGCGCACCGAGCGAGAATGTAAGCACGGACCCGATTTCATCCTGGGCCCGGATTTCCGTTGCGGCAATGACGGTCAACACGACGATGAGCAGGGAAATGTAACGCATGTGCTCTCCAACTTTGGGATGGATCTGATTCTCAGGCTTTCCCGACTTCCTTCCGCTGCACCCCATGGCAGCGATCGTATGAATCTCTAAAATGAGACTGTATTGTCATATTACGAAAAGTAGGGAATCGGCTTGTATGGAGCAATGCAGGGATGTTTTTCTTGACAATAGTCCCCAGAAGTGCATTTTTTCCTTGAAAACTCGATCTTGTGCGCCGAATATTCCAGGATAAAGCGATGATTTCAAGAACAGAGGATATCGCAGAAATTGCTGCGCCAGGGATCCGGGACACTCCGTCATTCCGAGACCAGTATGTGCGCACGCGCACATCGCAAACACCAGTTACACCCCGTCATACCGAGATCTCAACGAGCGTGAAGCGCACGTCACAAACCCACATGACCGTTCTGTGAACATGTCATTGGTAGTAGCACCGCATACTGCCTCCTGCCTCCTGCGTCCTGCGATGAGCGCAGCGGGAAGGAGACGGGTGCTTTCCCCGGAGAACTTTGCGTCCCTCACGATTGTTATCACTACGATAGCCGTTACGCAGCCAAATGATTCATCACAAGGCATTATCGACATGACCGAACAAGAGAAAAAAGCACTCGAAGCGATCGAAACCGAAGAGTGGATCGCTTCGCTGGACTATGTCCTCGACAATGGCGGGCAGGAACGCGTACAGCGCCTGCTGCAGGATCTCCAGCTTTACGCATACAAAAACGGCGTGCGCATGCCGTTCTCCGCGAACACGCCGTACATCAACTCCATTCCCGCCGACGAGCAACCGTCCTACCCGGGCAGCCGCACGCTGGAGCGCCGCATCAAGAGCCTCGTTCGCTGGAATGCCATGGCCATGGTCGTGCGCGCCAACCGCAATGAACCGGGCATCGGCGGCCACATCTCCACCTACGCCTCGGCGGCGACGATCTATGAAATCGCATTCAATCACTTTTTCAAGGCCCGCGGGGAAGACGGCTTCAGCGGCGACCAGATCTATTTCCAGGGACACGCGGCACCGGGCATCTACGCCCGCGCGTTTCTCGAAGGACGCCTCAGCGAAGAGAAGCTGCAGAATTTCCGGCAGGAGCTGGCCCCGGGCGGCGGACTTTCTTCCTACCCGCATCCCTGGCTGATGCCGGGCTTCTGGGAGTTCCCGACGGTGTCGATGGGACTCGGTCCCATCATGGCCATCTACCAGGCGCGCTTCAACCGCTACCTCGAAGACCGCGGCCTCAAGCCCGATCGCGGCGAAAAGGTGTGGGCCTTCCTAGGCGACGGCGAAACCGACGAACCCGAAGCGCTCGGCGCGATCTCCCTCGCCGCCCGTGCGAAATTGGATAATCTCATTTTCGTGATCAACGCCAACCTGCAGCGGCTCGACGGTCCCGTCCGCGGCAACGGCAACATCATCCAGGAACTCGAGCGCAATTTCCGCGGTGCGGGATGGAATGTTATCAAGGTGATCTGGGGATCGGACTGGGACGCCCTGCTCGAAAAGGACCACGACGGCGTGCTGGTCAAACGCATGGGCGAGGTCACCGACGGCGACCGCCAGAAATACGCCGTGGAATCCGGCGCCTACATCCGCGAGCATTTCTTTGGCAGCGATCCGCGTCTGCTGAAGATGGTGGAACACTACAGCGACGAACGCCTGCGCCGCCTGCGCCTGGGGGGACACGATCCAGAGAAAATCCATGCCGCGTACAAGGCGGCGGTGGAGACGAAGGATGCTCCGACGGTCATTCTTGCCCGCACCATCAAGGGCTACGGACTCGGCGAAGCCGGCGAGGGCAAGAACATCACGCATCAGCAGAAGAAAATGAACGAAGAGGAGCTGAAGGAGTTCCGCACGCGCTTCAACATTCCGATCTCGGACGAAGACGTCGCCGATGCGCCCTTTTACAAGCCCGACGACAGCAGCCAGGAAATCACCTACCTCAAGGAGCGTCGCAAGGCGCTGGGCGGATCGGTCCCGGCACGCAATACGAATGTCATGAAGCACAAGACGCCCGACGAGGCGCTGTTCCAGGAATTCTACGACGGCACCGACGATCGCGAGGTGTCAACCACAATGGCCTTCGTGCGCATGCTCTCGCTGCTGCTCAAGGACAAGGAACTCGGCAAGTACGTCGTGCCCATCGTGCCCGACGAGGCCCGCACATTCGGCATGGAGGCGCTGTTCCGCCAGATCGGCATCTACTCGCATGTCGGCCAGCTCTACGACCCGGTGGACTCCGCCTCGCTGCTCTATTACAAGGAAGCGGTTAACGGACAAATCCTCGAAGAGGGTATCACCGAGGCGGGTTCGATGTCCAGCTTCATCGCCGCCGGCACGGCCTACGCCACGCACGGCATTCCGATGATTCCGTTTTTCATCTACTATTCGATGTTCGGTCTCCAGCGCATCGGCGATCTCGTGTGGGCCGCGGCCGACATGCAGACGCGGGGCTTCCTGATCGGCGGCACGGCCGGACGCACGACGCTGGCTGGTGAGGGACTGCAGCATCAGGACGGCAACAGCCACCTGCTGGCGTATCCCGTGCCGAATCTGGTCACCTACGACCCGGCCTTCGCCTACGAAGTCGCGGTCATTCTCCGTGACGGAATGCGGCGCATGTACGAAGAGCAGGAAAACATTTTCTACTACATCACCGTGCTCAACGAGAATTACGCCCAGCCGCCGATACCCGAAGGCGCGCATGTGAAGGAAGGCATTCTCAAGGGGCTGTATCTCTATCGGCCGACCGAGATGAAGAAAGCCACGCTGCACGCCGACATCATGGCCAACGGCAGCATCCTCAACGAGGCGTTGAAGGCGCGCGAGATTCTCGAGGAGAAATACGGCGTGGCCACCAACGTGTGGAGCGCGACTTCGTACAAGCAGCTGCATAACGACGGACTCGAGGTCGAGCGCTGGAACCGTATGCATCCGACGGAAACCCCGCGGGTGCCGTATGTCACCGAGCAGTTGGCGAACGCCAAGGGTGCTATCGTCGCCGCGACGGATTACGTCAAGGCCCTGCCGGACACCATCTGTCGCTGGACCCCGGGCGGACTCATCTCCCTCGGCACCGACGGCTTCGGCCGGAGCGAAGGACGCGCGCAGCTGCGCGACTTTTTCGAAGTCGACGCCCGCTTCATCACGCTCGGCGTGCTTTCGCATCTGCGCAACAAGGAAATGCTTGACGCGAAGGTCGTCGCCCAGGCGATCAAAGACCTTGGTATCGACCCCGACAAATCGAATCCGATGATTTCTTAAAAAAGGACGCACATGCCTACCGAAGTAAAACTGCCCGAACTTGGTGAGAACATAACCGCGGGTGACGTTGTCAAGGTGCTGGTCTCCGTCGGCGACACGGTCACCGTCGACCAGCCGCTGCTGGAACTCGAGACCGACAAGGCGTCCTTCGACGTCCCCTCTCCCGTCGCCGGAAAAATTGCAGCCATTAAAGCCGAAGAAGGGAAGCCGGCGAAAGTCGGATCCGTAATCTTCATCGTGGAGGAAGCGGCAGGAGCGAAAGGAGCGGAAGGAGCGGCAGGGACGGGAGGAGCGGAAGGAGCGGAAGGAGCGGCAGGGACGGAAGGAGCGGCAGGGACGGAAGAAGCTGGAGCCCTGGAGGGGCGGCCTTCGCCATCCCTGGGACGTGAGTCCCAGGCCTCAGCCCCGGAGGGGCGGCCTTCGCAGAACCCGGGGCGTGAGCCCCGGGACAGCGAGCCCCAGACGTCCGCGGTCCCCGCAGCCTCCGCACGCCGTACGGTCCCCCAGAACGCCATGGCCCCGCCGCCGCCCGTGCCGGGTCCCCGCGAAGGCGTGCCCGTGCCCGCCGCGCCCAGCGTGCGGATGTTCGCCCGCGAACTCGGCGTGGACGTGACCCAGGTGCCGGGCAGCGGTCCGGGCGGACGCATCTCCGAGGAGGACGTCAAGAAATATGTCAAGTCTGTCCTTGCGGCAGGTGGTCCTGCCACCGGTGCAGCCGGAACGGTCGTCATGGCAGGCGCTCCGCGTCCCAAGCTTACGGACTTCTCGGTCTGGGGCGAGGTGACGCGCGAACCCATGAGCAAGGTGCGGCGCATGACCGCCGGGCAGATGGAAATCTCCGGCGCCATTCCCACCGTCACGCATCATGACAAGGCCGACGTCACCCGTCTCGAAGAGCTGCGGAAGGCGTATGCGAAAAAGGCTGAACGGGCGGGGGTGAAGCTCACCGTCACCGCCATCGCGATGAAAGTCGCCGCGGCGGCGCTGCGGAAGTTCCCGCAGTTCAACGCCTCGATCGACATGGAAAGCGGCGAGATCATCGTCAAGAAGTACGTGCATCTCGGCGTCGCCGTCGATACCGAGCGCGGACTGCTCGTCCCGGTCGTGCGCGACGTGGATAAGAAGAACATCATCGAAATCTCGAAAGAGATGCAGGACCTCGCCGAGAAAGCCCGGGCGAAGAAGATCATGCCCGACGACATGCAGGGCGCCAGCTTCACCATCACGAATCTCGGCGGCATCGGCGGCACGGCATTCACACCGATCATCAATTCGCCCGAAGTCGCCATCCTCGGAATGTCCCGCAGTGCGATCGAACCTGTCTACATCGACGGCGCGTTCCAACCCCGCATGATGCTTCCGCTTTCCCTCACCTACGACCATCGCATCATCGACGGCGCCGACGCGGCGCGCTTCGTCCGTTGGATCGCGGAGGCGCTCGAGGAGCCTTTGCTCCTGGCGTTGGAAGGGTAGCGCGACTGCGCGTCGCTGACGCTCCGCGCACTTTGGCTATTGGCTATTGGCAAGAGGGGCTTTCGCTGCAGGTGAAGTTTGTCTGTCTTGCCAACAGCCAACAGCCAACAGCCAAAGTTGTCCTAACCACTGAATACTAGAAACACCGGAGCACATACATGTCAGATACACACTCAACAGACCTGGTCGTCATAGGCGGAGGGCCCGGGGGCTACGCGGCGGCGTTTTACGCGGCAGACCTCGGGATGAACGTGACGCTGGTCGATACGGAAAAGAATCCCGGCGGCGTCTGCCTGTACCGCGGCTGCATTCCCTCGAAAGCACTGCTGCACGTGGCGAAGCTCATCAACGAAGCGCGGCATGCGTCCGCATGGGGCGTGACCTTCGGCGAACCGAAGATCGACATCGACAAGCTGCGGGCGTTCAAGGACGACGTCGTCGGCAAGCTCACCGGCGGACTCGGCCAGCTCTCCAAAGCCCGCAAGATCACTTATCTCCACGGCTGGGCCACGTTCCGCGACAGCACGACGCTCGACGTCGACCTCGTCGATGGAGGAAAAACGGAACTGAAATTCCGCAATGCCATTCTTGCGACGGGTTCGCGTCCGGCGATGATTCCCGGACTCCCCGACAACTCCACCCGCGTAATGGATTCCACCGGCGCCCTCGCGCTGGCGGACGTTCCCGCGAAGCTGCTTGTCATCGGCGGCGGGTATATCGGGCTCGAGATGGCCACGGTGTATGCCGCGCTGGGATCGAAAGTCACCGTGGTGGAAATGACCGGCGGACTCCTCCCCGGCGCCGACCGTGACATGGTCAATCACCTGAAGAAGCGGCTCGAGGGCGAATTCGAAGCCATCCTGCTCAACACGAAGGTGATGGAGGTCAAGGAACAGAAAAACGGCCTGAAGGTCACGGTGCAGAACGCCGAGGGCGAGCAGACGATGATCTTCGACAAGGCGCTGGTGTCGGTCGGACGCAAACCCAACACGCAGGGCTTCGGACTCGAAAACACCCGCGTGGCCGTGAGCGACCGCGGTTTCGTCGTCGTCGATCCCCAGCGGCGCACGAGCGAGGAACACATTTTCGCCATCGGCGACATCACCGGCGATCCGATGCTCGCGCACAAGGCCTCGCATGAAGCACGCGTGGCGGTGGACGCCATCGACGGCAAGAAAGCCGCCTTCGAGCCCTGGGCCATTCCCGCCGTTGTCTTCACCGATCCCGAGATCGCCTGGGCGGGACTCACCGAAACCGAGGCGAAGGAACAGGGACGCAAGGTCGAGGTCGCGCGTTTCCCCTGGGCCGCCTCCGGCCGCGCCACGACCCTTGATCGCTACGACGGCGTCACCAAGATCATCGCCGATCCCGAGACGCAGCGCGTGCTGGGCATCGGTATCGCGGGTCCCGGCGCCGGCGAACTCATCGCCGAGGGCGTGCTCGCCATCGAGATGGCCGCCACGGTCAAGGACCTCGCCCTCTCCATCCATCCCCACCCGACGCTGTCGGAGACTGTCATGGAAGCCGCCGAGGCCTACTTCGGTCACTCGACGCACATGTATCGGCCGAAGCGCGGGTAGGCAGGAGGGACGATCACGGACCATCGCGACGGCGTCGCGACGGATTACGGACCGGGAGTGGGCTGGCCCGAGAATAGGAACACCCTCCACTGGCTCGAGAACCGGGGGACGGTTCCGGCCGTGGAGATTTCGGTGGATATCGTCCGGAAAGAAGACAACCGTCATTCCCCAAACTCGACAGAACGGAGGTTTACATGAAGCGCGTCACCGGCATCGACGGAATATTCTTCATGGCAAAGAATGCACCCGCGCTGCACGCGTGGTACAAACGTCACCTGAGTAGCGCCTGTTAGTCCCCGTACCTGCCCTCTTGCACCGGTAACCCGGGCGATTATATATTGCACTTTTTTTTTCGATGGACACATCCATCCCCTGGTTTTTTTGGCTCTTCCCGATTGCCTTCACGATCCACAATCTCGAGGAGGCGATCTGGCTTCCGGCATTCTCGAAGACAGCCGGAAAGTTTCAAAAGCCAGTCGGAAGCTTCGAGTTCATCTTCGCGCTGATTGTCCTCACGCTGGGTGCGCTGGCCATCACCGTGCTGTTCTTCGAGCAAGGGAAACAGAGCATCCCCTGCTATCTGTTTTTCGCGTTCAACTTCGGTATGCTCATCAACGTGTTTTTCCCTCATGTCGGGGTAACAATCGCGCTCCGGCGCTATTGCCCCGGTCTGATGACCGGCTTGCTGCTGCTATTACCGGTGACCCTGTACGACCTCCAATACGGATACAAGAACGGGTATTTCGACACAGGGACCTTCTGGCTCGTCACACTTCCATTTGCCGCCATTGTCGTCGCCTCCCTGCCGCTATTGTTCCGGGCTGGCCGGCTCCTGGCACGGATGGCTGGCAGAACGAACTGATCACGAGATACCATCATCAGCGAAAGCACGATCACCGAGGATTCACCATGGGCAATGTTTCAAACAGCGCTCCCCGTTCTTTCGGATCCTATCTGCTGGGCACGTTCATCCGTCCCGGACGCACCTTCGAGGCATTGCTGGCCGATGACCGCGGGCTCCGGCTCGGGCTGGCCGCAATCGGATTGAATGCCCTGCTGTATACTCTCGTGTATGTCTTTCTCTGGCACGGCGGCGGTGCGCCGTCGAGCTTCACCCCATGGCTCGCGGTTCCGAAGGAAGTCTACTATTTCTACAACCGTTTCTGGCTGGCACCGAGCATGCTCGCGGGATGGGTCCTGGCTGCGGGGGTCGCGCATCTTCTGTCGAAGTTGATTGGTGGGAGGGGGTCTTTCGAAGACACGCTTGCCGTCTTCGGGTTCGGTCTGCTCGCCGCGTCGTTGGCGGCCTTGCTGCACGATCTACCGGACTCCTCCCTCGGGGCAATCGGCCTGCTGGACCTCCGATGGTACGAGATGGCCCTGAATTCTCCCACCATCTGGCGTGCGATTCTCCTGACACTCTACGCGATCTATGGAATTCTGATGCTGTTTCTATTGATCCGCGGGGTCAAGGATGCCCAGCGAATCAAAACAGCACCTGCTATCCTGATCGGCTTCGTCGCGTTCGCCCTCTACCAGGGAATGTTCCTTCTGTTCAATCGATGAACCTCACTCATTGATGGCCGGATCGCGGAGCGATGCCAGTAGGATGAATCATTTAGCGACGTTCTTCGTATATCGGGCGCCATGAATTATGATGTTCAACCACTCACCTCCACACTGCGATGAACGAGTCGATTCCGCCGATTGCCCGGAATACGGTTTCTTTCGGGGCGCTGACACCATTTCTCCTTATTTCCTTCGGACTGGCCTGGGGTATTCTCGCACTGTTCATTTTCCTGCCGGAATTCGCGACTGCGTTGTTCGGGAACCTGACCGGTCAACACCCGCTTTTCTACCTCTGTGTCTATTCTCCGGCCATCGCTGCCGTGGTGCTCGTTGCCCGGTACGGCCGTGCGTACGGCCTGAGACGTTTTTTTTCTCGTGTGCTTCTCTGGCGCTGCTCCCCGTGGTGGTATGCGTTCCTGCTTGTCGGGATCCCCGCGGTGTTCTATGTGGGTGCCGCCCTGAAGGGCGGTCTGTCAGGAGACCTGCTGCCCTTTGACACATTGCAGGCACTTGGGACCGCGACGCTTCTTTCTGTCATTAAGGGTCCTGTCGAGGAGTTCGGCTGGCGTGGTTTCGCCCTACCACTGCTTCAGCAAAGATTCGCGCCCGTATGGGGAGGGCTGATCCTCGGGGGGATCTGGGGTTTCTGGCATCTCCCAGTCTTTCTGCTGGGTGGAATGCAGCAGAGCGACTGGGCCTTCGCTCCCTTTCTCGTGGGCTGCCTCGCGATCAGCGTTATCGCGACGGCGCTGTTCAACGATTCGAACGGAAGCATCCTGCTTTCGGCCGCATTTCACTTCATGCTGATGAATCCGGTGTTTCCCGAAGCGGATCCCTATGATTCGTATATCCTCGTCCTGCTGGCCCTCAGCCTGCTCTGGAAACGCCGCACCGTAATGTTCTCGAGGACCGGCGCGTATGTGGATGTCGTCCCCCCCCGCCCGCACTCGGTCACCTCATCACCCGCCGCAGCGTCGTCGTGACCCGGCCGTCGCCGGACATCCGACATTGCGCGGCTGAATATCGCGCCAGCCACCGTCGCCGGGTCGATGGCGTTCACGTCGCCGAACCCGAACATGTAGGCATTGTCGCTGGTGATGGTTACGCGGAGTGTCCGCTGCTGTGCCGCGGCCTGCGGGACGAAGGATGGGCAGAGGAGAATGGCGATCAGAAGCAGAATGGGCGCTCTCATCGAGGGATGCTGCGATGATTCGGGGAACCGTATCCGAATCAAACCCACGGGGGCGCGGAAAGTTACAGCAGTGGATGAAACTCCCGCCGCTGTGAAAGCGCGCGGTGCGCGGGAGTAGGCTTCTCCCTCGGACAGGGATAGTAATAGGGCGGTCGGGCGTTCCTGTCTTGCGGAGTACTCGGAAACTCCGGATATTAATGGTTTCGTACCCGGTCGCGACATCCAGCACAACCGCCAGTTCGGCCAGGGGTACGGTATCACTTGACAGAAGACGAGAAAGAAGGCGGAATTCACGGCAATCATCTCAATAGCCGTGGAATACATACAATCGTGAGGTCTGCACATGATGCATACGGCTCGAGGGGAATTCATCGTTACACTGAAGCCGCTGGAGTTCGAGGGCGCCGACCCGGAAGCGAAGCTCGGACGGCTGTCCATCGACAAAAGGATTTCCGGCGATCTCGAAGCCGTCACCGCGGGACAAATGCTCAGCGCGATGACTGCGACGAAAGGGTCCGCAGGCTATGTCGCCATTGAACAGGTCAGCGGCGTCCTGGATGGAAAACGAGGCAGCTTCATTCTGCAGCACACCGGCTCGATGAATCGCGGCGTGCCATCCCTCGTTGTCACCGTGGTACCGGACTCCGGTACCGGGGAATTGACCGGACTCGAAGGCGAGTTCACCATCACCATCGAAGAGGGCAGGCACTTCTACGAGTTCAGCTACCGCCTGCCCGCGCGGGAGAGCGCATCATGATAAAGACCATTTCGCAAGCGCGTCATTTCGTGAAAAAAGTGAAAGTCTGCACCGTCTTCGCCAGCGAGAAGACGGAGCATACCTCCCTGTGGGAGAATGTCGATCTTCCGGAAAAACAGCCGGGGGAAGCGGGGTGGGGAGAGAAAATCAGCGCGGTGTGGACGTGGAAGACCCGTCTGCCCGCGGAATTCCCGGACGAGATCTACTACGGGAAAATCAAGGGCGGACTGGCCGTGCTCATGGACATGGAATACATGACCGAGACGCACTTCCCGAAGGCGTACACGCCCGTGCGGAAGCTCAACCGCCTGGCGCAGCAGGTCAACGCCCTTATCGAGGAGCAGCCCTGGGACACAACGGCGCTCCGGCGGATGGCGATGGAGGAATTCGGCTGTACGAAGGGACAGTTCGACACCGCGCTGAAGAATCTGCAGATTTCGATGAATATCGTTCGGCTCAACGATCCCCGGGCGGAACACGATACGTGGGTACCGTTCCGCGAACTGTATCTCGACGTCTGGCAGCGCTACGTCGACGATGAAATGCTCTAATCCGAAACATCAACGAATAGGAGTCATACATGCAGCTCGGTGCGTTTTCCGTCAGTCTCACGGTGAAAGACCTCGCGGCATCGATCGCCTTCTACGAAAAACTGGGTTTTACCTTCAAGGGCGGCGACCAGTCCCAGGGATGGCTTGTTCTGAAAAACGGTCCGGTGGTGATCGGGCTGTTTCAGGGCATGTTCGAACGCAACATGCTGACCTTCAATCCGGGCTGGGACCAGAACGCACAGACGCTCGAATCCTTCACCGACGTTCGCGAGATACAGAAGGCGCTCGACGCGGCGGGTGTCCCGATCGAGACGCGTACGGATCCTGAAGGCACCGGCCCCGGATACATCATTCTCGCCGATCCCGACGGCAATCCGATCATGTTCGATCAGCACGTGTGATATCGCACCAAAGAACGCCGTGACACGCAGGAATACGATCACGTTGCGTCGTGTGAAACGGGATATAAGATTCGGTTACGGTCAGAGGATCTTGAACGAAACCACATCCTCCCATTGATTTGAAGGAGAAAACATGCCGGATATGGATAAAGCACTTGCAACCCAATTGGCCAACATCGAAACCCGAACCGGGAAGCCGATCGACGAGCTGAAGACGCTGGTCCGAAACAGCGGCCTTACGAAACACGGGGAAATGGTCGCATTGTTGAAAACAACGCTGGGAATGGGCCATGGCGACGCGAACCTCGTGGTTCATCTCGCGCGGAACGCCGACGAAGCGGCTGCCGACGGCCCCTCCGCGCCGGAGGAGGTGCTCGATGGCCTTTATACCGGACCGAAGGCTGCGCTGCGACCGATCCACGACAAACTCCTTGCAGGCATCAGAAAATTCGGGAACTTCGAGGAAGCTCCGAAAAAGACCTACGTCAGCTATCGCAGAAAGAAGCAGTTCGCGATGATCGGTCCGGCCACGAAGACACAGGTGGAGGTCGGACTGAACATGAAAGGCGTCGCGGCGACGGACCGCCTGATCGAACTGCCGCCGGGACAGATGTGCAACTACAAGATCAGGCTCGGTGACGTGAAGGAAGTCGACGCGGAACTGATGGCCTGGATCAAGAAGGCCTACGAGTCGTCGGAATAGAAAGCGAGAAAGGATGAACAAATGACAGACCGTACTATCACACGATCACCGATCCTGAATGCAAGAATCGCAGGGATTCTGTACCTGATCATCATTGTGTTCGGCATCTTCGCCGAAGTTTTTATCAGATCCCGTCTGATTGTACCAAACGATGCTGCCGTCACTGCGGGCAATCTCCTGGCGTCGGAGGGACTCTATCGCATCGGCTTCCTTGCCGACTCAATCATGTTTCTCAGCGACATCGCCCTGGCGGTGTTGTTCTACATCCTGCTCAGGCCGGTCAACAGGACGCTCGCGCTGGTCGCGATGTTTTTCCGACTGACGCAGGCGGCTGTCCTCGCATTCAACCTGCTGAACTACCATGCCCCTCTCCTGATCCTCAACGGTACGGAGTACCAATCGGCGTTTGGTGCAGAACAGGTTCAGGCGTTGTCCTCCCTGTTTCTCGAGCTTCACAGCTATGGATACGATCTGGGGCTGCTGGCATTCGCCGTGCATTGCCTCATCCTCGGCTACCTGATTGCCAGGTCCGGGTATTTCCCGAGGATACTTGGTATGTTGATCGGGGCAGCGGGCCTTACCTATCTCATCGGGGGATATACGCGCTTTCTCTTCCCGGAATATGTGTCACTTATATCTCCGATCTACATCATCGCCCTGGTCGCCGAGCTTTCGCTCTGCCTGTGGCTGCTGGTGAAGGGAGTGAATACGCAGGAGTGGGAAAAACGTACGGCAGCGGTCGTACATACAGGTTTGTAAGGACGTCAGGAGAATGCTATGAACGCAGCGTCACGTGAAGAATTGATCACGACCCTCCGCCAGCGCTTCGAGAAGAACATGCCCCGTCATGCGGGGATCGACTGGAAGGCCGTGCAGGCGAGGTTGGAAAGCAGTCCGGCGAAACTGCAGGTGCTCGCTGAGATGGAGCGCACCGGCGGCGAACCGGACGTGATCGGGCATGATAAAAAGACCGGGGAGTATGTTTTCTGCGATTGCGCGCCAGAGAGTCCCGCTGGTCGCCGCAGCCTCTGCTACGACCGCGCGGCCCTGGATGCGCGCAAGGCCAACAAGCCCGGCGGCAGCGCGGTCGAAATGGCCGCCGCGATCGGCATCGAGATTCTCACCGAGCAGCAGTACCGGGAACTGCAGCAACTTGGAGAGTTCGACCTGAAAACCTCGAGCTGGATCGCGACGCCGGACGAAATCCGGAAGCGCGGCGGCGCGATTTTCTGCGATCGCCGTTACGACCATGTCTTCGTCTATCACAACGGCGCCGAATCCTATTACGCCGCCCGGGGCTTCCGGGGACGGCTGAGGGTGTAATCCGATGGCTGGAACGGGCGACTCGATCGATTGAACTCATCGACGATACTCTGGAAAAAAGCATGCGCGTTGGAACATATACGTCGTCCTTGTGCGCGATGCGAATTATTCAGAGATTGCAACCTTATTCGGTGTCTTTATGCCCTTGCGACCATCCCGGGGCGCATGAGAACCGCGTCACGTCCGACGCACGGGGGAGGGGATATCCTACGCACCGTGACGTCGGAGGGGGGCGCGCGATATCCCGAGACTCGAAGGCAAATCGTTGAAAAAGAGGTGTCTTCATGGGCGATGACAGGAACCGGGTATGCCCGGTCGAATTGGCGGATTCACTCGATGGCAGGATCAGACGATGGCTGCAGAATCCGCGGAAGATACTCGCGCCCTTCGTGCGTGAAGGGATGACGGTGCTGGACGTGGGATGCGGCCCGGGATTCTTCTCGGTCGAAATGGCGAGAATGGTCGGCGAGAACGGGCGCGTCATTTCAGCGGATCTGCAGGATGGCATGTTGGCGAAGCTCAGGGATAAGATCAGAGGAACGCAGCTTGAACGCAGGATACGGTTGGTGCAATGTGCCCGGGACAGGATCAACGTCGACGAACCTGTGGATCTGATCCTCGCCTTCTACATGGTGCATGAAGTACCGGACAAGAAGGCCTTTTTCAGCGACCTGAAAAGCCTCCTAAATGCGGATGGCACGTTCCTGCTTATCGAACCGAGGTTGTTCCACGTTTCGAAAACAGAGTTCCAGGCCACGGTCGCTCTCGCAGAACGCGTTGGATTTACAGCGCATCAGGGTCCCAAAATACCCTTCAGCTGGTCCGCCGTTCTGTCGGTTGCCTGATAACCCCGAGTGCACGCATCAGTACGGAGGAAGCCTCCGCATTTTCCCACCGATGTCCATTCATAAGGGACGACGTTCAATGCAGAGAGCCAAAACTGGAGTTCTCAATCATGTTTCATTCGCACGGAGAGCGAGGCGCATGGTGTTGATCATCTTTTCTCTCATGGTGATCTGTCTGGTCACTCTCATTGGTACTCTGCTGCTGTTGAGCCCGGGAACACCAGCCCCCTTCACGGATGAGAACGGAAATTCCCTGCCGGCCAGCATCTCGGAAAAAACCTTCATCGACGTCAACGGCGTGAAGCAGGGGATGTTCATCAAGAGCAGGGATTCAACGCATCCTGTATTGCTCTACCTTCATGGTGGTCTGCCCGAGTACTACCTTACGCGGCAATACCCGACCGGTCTCGAAGACCTCTTCACCGTCGTCTGGTGGGAACAGCGCGGTTCGGGAATGTCCTACAGCTCCGACATTCCGCCGGAATCGATGACGCGGGAACAGATGATAGCCGATGTGCTGAGGGTCACCGATTATCTGCGTCAGCGTTTCGGTCAGGACAAGATATACCTGATGGGACATTCAGGCGGGACCTTCATCGGAATACAGGTAGCGGCGCAGGCTCCGGAAAAATACGCGGCGTACATCGGCGTGGCACAGATGTCGCGGCAACTCAAGTCCGAAATGCTGGCGTATGACTATATGCTTCGGCAGTTTCGCGAGAACGGAAATCAGGATATGGTGCGAACGCTCGAAGCGGCCCCGGTAACCATGACAGGCGGCACATCGAAGACATACCTTGCGGTGCGGGACGAAGCCATGCATAGCCTTGGGATCGGCACAACCCGTGATATGCACTCTGTAATCAAAGGAATATTTCTCCCATCATTGACCTTCCGGGAGTACACGCTGCGTGAAAAGATCAATCTGTGGCGCGGCAAATCCCACTCGGGCGTCAGCTCGCTATGGAATACAATGCTCCATACGGATCTGACGCAAGAAGTGCCGGAGCTTTCTCTTCCCGTCTATTTCTTTCACGGCATATACGATTATACCGTCTCCTACACGGAGGCAAAATCGTATTTCGAGAAGCTGAGAGCGCCGAGGAAAAAATTCTATACATTCGAACAGTCCGCGCACAGTCCCCTGTTCGAAGAGCCGGAAAAAGCGAGGAAGATTTTACGGGAAGAGGTCCTGGCTGTGAAGTGATACCTTCGAATCAAGCCTCGGTGAAGATCGTCATCACAATGGAGGTCGCCGTACGGCGTGGATGGGGCAGGAAAAGTCGGGGAGCGTCATTCGCCCATCGCACACAGATCCCACGCCCGGAGCCAGCGGCGCTTGAGCGGCTGCATGTGGAAGTCGGTCGAGAGATGCTCCTGCAGATCGGGCATATGCGCCGCACCGTAGATGATTGCGATTTTCTTCTTCCCCGCGCGAAGCTGCGCACCCAGGATACGCAGTGCGTGAGCATTCCGCGGAAGGATGGCGATCTCCCGGAAGAGTTCGCTGTCGCTTTTCGTCTTCATGAGTTTGGCTGCTGCGAGACGGCGTATTTTGCAACGTGTGCGCGCGTCCATCTCAACGCCCGCCTCTTGCATCGCGGATACGGCCGATGTCAGCGCTTCAAATTCGGGGAATTTCTCCCCCTGCTCCTCCAGAAGACGGCGAAGGGAGTCTTGCGTCAGATCCGCGTGCAGCATGTTCGGCTGATTGTAATCGATACAGTCAAGCTGATCCGCGAACCCCATCAATTCTTCCACCGCCCGATAGGCACGGTGCCCGTCGGATTCGTCTTCCCGCGATATCGCGTCGGGATTGGCCGTGGAATCCGGTGCGACGAATTCGTAGAGGACGACGTCGTACGACGGAAGCATCTCGTTGATCTTTTGATAGAAATTCCCATCGGCCATATGGACCACGGAAATGAGGTCCACCGTCGGATCGGAGGGAGGGTGACCCGCTCGTCCATACCGCACAATCGCGAGATCAAGCGACCCCGAGGTGCCGTCCTCGCTTTTCACGATGCGCATGAAGCGGCTCGGGGGATTGCCCTGCGGGGTGCGGAGCGAGGGATCATCCTGACCACGCACAGCGCCGGCGAGAAGAAGTATCGTGACGGCAAGAAGCGCAAGTCGTGACGGTCGCGATGGATGGACCCGTACGCGGAAGCGTCGTGACGGGAACTTCGGTCCGTCCTGGTATTCCCGGGTCATATCAATCCCCCAGGAAGCGGTACATGTACCCGAGCTGCAGGATGATCTGCGGAGAGCTGAAATTGCCGTCTCCGACCGTCAGCCCCGCCTCGAGGTGGAAGCCGCTGAGGTTCAGATTGTACGCGGCGCCGATGTAGGTCCAGTTGCGCTCTCTCTCAAAGAACGAGCCCTCGTCCTCAACCAGGTGCGAAGTGCCAAACACCGCGGCAAGCACATGGCTGCGGTTGCTGTTGTCGGACAGCTTGAACCCGATGTTGGCCTGGATGCCCGAGATCGTGGAACCCAGATACATTCCCGACAGCCGCGTACCGACGATTCCGAACCAGTGGCCTACCATGAAATTGAGTCCGGCGGGAGTCCCGACACTCACTCCGAGTTCGGTGTACGGTGTGTACTTGAAGTCCCGAATCAATTCGTAGGAATATTCCTCCGCGTCTTCCTTCCGGATCATCTCGATCTCATCGAAGGTGTAGACGAACTCGCTGCCGTCGCGTGTGCGGATTTTCACCTGCTTGTTCGGCACCTGTTCGACGATGGTGCCGACGATTTTCGAGCCGTTCTTCAGGATGACGACGTCGACCTGTTGCTGCGCGACGCATTGCCCCGCGAACAGGAGGGATGCAAGGAAAAGAATAAAGTATGCCGGTGTCTTCATGGACCTGTCTCCTTGCTGAATGAAGAGAAATCGAGCACGCCGCAATTACTGTCCCGGCATGCCCCCCGGGAATAATCAGATATACAGCGGCTATTATAGGGAAATGCTCGGCGGCAATCAACCGCGCGGGCGATTCTACCTGCAACCTGGAGGGAGTGTTCCCGTATACGGAAATCTGTCAACAACAGCCATGAACAATCAGAAGAGGAAATGGAGGCGACCGGAATGAAGGCAATTGTATACGACACGTACGGATCACCCGATGTCCTGCAGGTAAGGGAAATTGCAACGCCGGTGCCCGGGGACAAGGACGTTCTCGTGCGGGTGCATGCGACATCCGTGAACTACGGCGACCTCGCAGGACGGAATTTCGCGGCGGTGACGCCCCGCGCCTTCAACATGCCCATGCTGTTCTGGGTGATGGCGAAATTGTACTTCGGACTCGGCAAGCCGAGGAACGGGATTCTGGGAAGCGAATTCTCGGGAGAAGTGGAATCCGTCGGGAAAGATGTGACGGCCTTCCGCAAGGGAGACCGGGTGTTCGGCTATCTCGGACAGAAGATGGGTGCATATGCGGAGTTGCTCAGCATGCCGGAAAACGGCCCCATCGCAACGATGCCCACTACCATGAACTTCGAACAGGCGGCCGTCGCACCGTACGGAGCGATGATGGCGTTGCACTTTCTCCGGAAGGCGCAAATCCGTCCGGGCCAGAAGGTCCTCGTCAACGGCGCCAGCGGCGGCATCGGTTCCGCGGCCGTGCAGATCGCGAAGCACTTCGGCGCGGAAGTCACCGGCGTCTGCGGGGCAGGGCGGATGGATTACGTCCACGCGCTCGGCGCCGACACCGTGATCGACTATAAAAGGGAAGACTTCACGCAGCGCGGCGAAGAGTACGACCTCATCGTCGACATCCGCGGACGCCTTCCGTATTCCCAGGCGAAGCGCGAACTCAAAAAGGATGGCCGCATCCTCTACGTAAGTTTCAAGACGAAACACCTCCTTCTCATGCTTCGCACCGCGCTCTTCGGTGGTCCGAAAGTTCTCTGCACCCTCGCCCCTGGCAGCCGCGAAGACCTTCTCGCCGTCCGTGACCTGATCGAACAGGGACAACTCAAAACCGTCGTCGCCGAGCGCTTCCCGATGTCCGGGGCCGCCGACGCGCATCGGCTGGTGGAGGGAGGGAAGAAATCCGGAGCCGTGGCGATCACTTTCGCGTAACCCGGACATCCGATGGATCTGCCGCCTGGACCACCGAGGAATACACCGCCATTATTTATTGTCATGCAGACGAAGGAAATAATGAAAGGAACGAGAAGAATGCATGCCAATTGGGCGCTTCTGGTTTGGAAGCCACCAGGAAGGCGTGCGGGCTCCGCTGGACAGGGTGCGTATCGATATGACGGCCGGTCGCTTTCGTATCTGGCCTTCCCCCTGCCGCACGGAGTAGCGGCGTCCGGCTCTCTCGGCCGGATATTCGCGATCGGGGAAGACGCTGCCGGCAACATCTGGTTCGGAACACGCGACAACGGCGCGTGGCGCTTCAATGGTGCGTCGCTGACGAACTTCACGATGGAGGACGGGCTGACCAGCCGCATGGTGTGGACCATCTACCGGGACAAGAGGAACGCCCTGTGGTTCGGCTTGGGCGACGGCAGCGTGTGTCGCTTCAACGGCAAGTCATTCGACAGGATCTACTGACAGTCCCGGGCCTGGTGTTTCGTCCTGAGCGCGGTGGGTTTATTCTATGGTGCATTCGGTGCTGGCCGGCTTGGTGTGACGATAGACTGGATTCTGGTCGTCGGTGCGCTTGCCGCAACACATCTCGCATTTTCAACGCGATCGATGCGGAACCGCGAAGGCGAGGCAGTCTGCTGACACGGGGAGCATGGTTTTCCCACGACAATGAAACCGCTGGCAGAAGCGTTGGACGTTGTGCTGGCCGGGACGGAAACGAGGCGACGGGATTGCATGAAATGCACGGTCCAGTCACTTCCGCCGAATTCGTCGTTGTGGATGGAGTTCATCAGCGACAAAAACCAGGAGAAGGTAGAGGCGGTGATGGACGCGATGCTGAAGATGGTCAAGCTCGACGTGCTGCACATCGTACGACTGCCGGATCAGTACCGGCTTGCCCAGGCGCGAAACCTTCCGGGTCTGAATGACATTTTCTTTTCGATTTCACATGAGACCGGGCCCGGAAAATGAATGGGGGGCGCTTGACTGTTCGCAAAGCGACCGTATCGAGGCACGGCGGATGTCAGGAAGTGCTCACATGTTCAGGATCCGCAGTACCTGGGCTCGCAATTGCGGTATACTATTCTGAATGACATCCCAAACGAGTTCGTAGTCGATACCAAAATATGCGTGAATAAGCCGGTCCCGCATCCCGGCCATTGACCGCCACTCAACATCAGGATGTTGGGAGCGGAAATCCTCCGGCACCTGCTTCGCTGCTTCGCCTATGATCTCAAGGCTCCGAACGGCAGCGCGTTGGAGTGTCTCGTCCGTGACAAAATCCCCCAGGGTCGTATCCGAGCATGCTGCGCGGAGATAGTCTGCCTCGATCAGAATGTGACGGAGATACTCAAGCGGCTCGAATGACATCCTGTGCCTCTGTGAGGATGTGGGGACCGATGAACGGTGAGAGCGCCTCGGTGGTAACGAGCTCGATCGGCCGTCCCAGGTGGCGTTCGAGCAGGTCGAGAAGCGCGAGGAAGCGCGTGTAGTTCTTCGCGCCACTGCGGAAACGGACGAGCACATCAATATCGCTGTCCGGACGCAGTTCGTCGCGGACCGTCGATCCGAACACCGAAAGCGTTTCCACGCCGAGATCACGAATCTCACGTTCGAGTCCCGAGATGACCGTGAAGATTCTTTGTTTTTCCGAGTAAGCCATTTCGAAATCTATCGGAAAATGCGATGAAATGAAAGTCGGCTCCCGCGGCGTACTACCGCCTTCGTCCGCGGAAATGTGTTGCACGTAGCAGCATTCGGAATCGGGTATTACCACACACCGTTTGTCCATTTGCTTGTCGGCAACCGTGTCCGCGTGGGTGGTCGAGAGGAATTTTTTCGTAGATTCCGAGCATGATCGCATTGCACTTCTCCGTCCATGACGGACAACCGTACTTCTGGATTGAACAGGGAAGAAGAACCACGCTCGACGCCGCCGGAAAGGAAATCGTGCTGCGGGAGCATGGATTTCCCACGGCAATGAAACCGCTGGCCGAAGCTCTGGACGACCTGCTGGCCGGAACGGAAACGACGCGACGGGATTGCATGAAATGCACGGCCTGGCTTCCCGCAGCCGGCCGTACGGTGCTGCCTTCATCGCCGCTGCTCGGCTCGCGAACATCCCTCACCGGCGTTCCCACCCTGCTTCCCGTCCCCGTCATAGCGCGTCGCATGCCGTTCGAGGAATTCCTCCAGTTCGCCACCATGGCGATGAACCCGGATCAGCGGCCGCCCGGCATGCTCATCGGGGAATCCCTGCACTGGGCGATGCAGCTGCTGCGCTTCGGCATGGAACTCGTCCGGCGCCGGCGGGTCCTCCCCTGCCTCGTGCAGGAAAATGCCGAATGGACAGCGCGGTGGCGGCCGGTGATCGATGCAACGGACCGCACCCGGCGGCTCGCGCTGGAGAAGCCCATGCCGGCGGTCGTTCGCTGCCTGGCGCTTCCCGAAGCGGAGGCGCCGATGATTTCGCCGGGATTGCTGCTCGACAGACTGCTCGATGCAATCGTCGATGCGCTCCTGCGCGATCCGTTGGAGATCAACGAGGAACCCGCTTCCCGGAAGCGGAAGCAGCTTCCGACGCTTCACGACGCATGGATCGAGGCGCTGACGGCGAAGGACGCGGTCGTGCGCTGGACGACCGAACGCGAGATCGCGGCATTCGCCGCGGAACTCGACCGCTGGAAACGGCCGCTGGAACTCTCCACCATGTCGCCGTTCGTCTTCGGTCTGCGTTTGCGGGAACCTGATGGGGAAGCACAGGATAACGGAGAATGGTATCTGGAATTCCTGGTACGACCCCGCGACGATCCGAGTCTGCTCCTCTCGCTGTCCCAGGTCTGGCGTTCGCGGAGCAAGGCCGCGCAGCGTCTGCAGTCGTTCGGACCCCAGCTCACCGAATTCCTGCTGATCGCGCCGGCGCAGGCCGCGGCGGTGTATCCCGCGCTGAAGACGAGTCTCCGGGGCGCGCGTCCCACCGGCATGCCGCTCGAGGGAAACGACGTCATCGCCTTCCTCCGCGAGTACGCCGTGCTGCTCGAGCAGTCCGGCTTCGAAATCTTCTATCCGAGGTGGTGGAGCCGACAGGGGGCGCGGCGACGGGTGGCGCTGCGCGCGCAGGTCACGGCCCCGGAAACGGACGCCCCGTCTGCGTTCTCCCTCGACGCGCTGCTGGATTACAATATCTCCGCCTCCATCGGCGACGAACGCGTGGGAATCGAGGAACTCCTTGCGCTCGCGGATATGAAATCGCAGCTGGTGCTGTTGCGAGGACAATGGACGCATATCGACCAGGATGAACTCCGCTCCGCCATCGCGCTCATGGAGAAACACGCGACGTCACGCATCACCGCGCGCGAGGCGCTGCAGCTGTCGCTCGGCAGCGGACGCACGATCGACGGACTCCCGGTCGCCGGCGCCACGCTGGAGGGGTGGATCGCCGACCTTGCCGCGAAGCTGTCGGGGAGCGAGCGGCTCGAGATGCTCGACGCGCCGAAGCGTTTCAACGGCACGCTGCGGCCCTATCAGCTCCGGGGATATTCCTGGCTCGCTTTTCTGCGGCAATGGGGTTTCGGCGCCTGTCTCGCCGACGACATGGGACTCGGAAAAACCGTGCAGGCCCTCGCCATGATCGAACGCGATCGCGCGGCGGGCGAACGACGTCCGGTGCTGCTGATCTGTCCCACCACCGTCGTGAGCAACTGGGTGCGCGAGGCCGCGCGTTTCACGCCCGCATTGAAGGTGATGGTACATCACGGACCCGAGCGTCATCGCGAGAAGTCCTTCGTCAGCGAAGCAAAGCGCAGCCACATGGTGGTGTCGAGTTACGGCCTGCTGCACCGTGACGTGGAGCATCTGCGACGTATTTCCTGGGCGGGAGTGATTCTCGACGAGGCGCAGAATATCAAAAACCATGAGACGAAACAGTCCCGCGCGGCACGCGGTCTCACGGCGGATTACCGGTTTGCTCTGACCGGCACGCCGGTCGAGAACAGCGTGGGCGACCTGTGGGCATTGATGGAATTCCTCAACCCCGGTTTCCTCGGCAACCATACCGCATTCCGCGACCGTTATCAGATTCCGATTCAACGATGGGGAGACGGCGGCGCCGCAGCACAGCTGCGCCGCATCACCGCGCCTTTCGTGCTGCGACGGGAAAAAACGGACAAGACCATTATATCCGATTTACCGGACAAGATCGTGCAGAAGGAGTACTGCCCCCTCACGAAGGAACAGGCCACGCTGTATGAAGCGGTGGTGCGCAATCTCGCCGCCGGCATCGGAGAGAAGGAAGGAATGCAGCGCCGGGGACTGATTCTCGCCACACTCCTCCGTCTCAAACAGATCTGCAACCATCCCGCGCAGTTCCTCGGCGATGGCTCCGAGTGGCGGCATCGTTCGGGGAAACTCCGGCGGCTCATGGAAATCGTCGCGGATATCCGCCGGCGCGGCGAGCACGTCCTCGTCTTCACCCAGTACATGGAGATGGGACTGCTGCTCCAGCAGGCGCTGCAGGAACATTTCACCGAGGAGGTATTCTTCATTCACGGCGGGGTGCCGCGCAAACGGCGGGACGCGATGGTCGAGCGTTTCCAGTCCGACGCCGCCGCGCCCACGGTATTCATCCTCTCGGTGAAGGCGGGGGGGACCGGACTCACGCTCACCCGCGCCAATCACGTCGTGCATTACGATCGTTGGTGGAATCCCGCCGTGGAAAACCAGGCGACCGACCGCGCCTTCCGCATCGGACAGAAGAAAAACGTGCAGGTGCACACCTTCATCGTCGCGGGCACGCTCGAGGAGCGCATCGACGAACTACTCGAACGAAAGCGTGAACTCGCGGACAGCGTCGTGGGGAGCGGGGAGCAGTGGTTGACGGAGATGACGGATCGGAATTTCCTCGAACTCGTCCGCCTGGGCGAGGACGCCACGGCCGCGGAGGATTGACATGTCCACGGCGGAAAGCAGCGCATTGATCATCGGACAAGGACGAGCGCGATGAGCAAATACTACGACGATCCCTGGTGGCATTACACGCCCGCCGAGCCGCTCCCGGTACAGGGCGGTATTCGCGCGAAATCGCAGCGCGGCGGCTTCGGCGGCACCTGGTGGGGACGCAAATGGGTGCGGACGCTCGAGTCCTTCAACATCGGTGCGCGTCTGGGACGCGGGAAATCCTACGCACGCGGCGGACAGGTGGCCGACCTGGTCATCGGCGCGGGCGAGGTACGCGCGCGCGTGCAGGGGACAAGGCGCACGCCGTACAAGGTCAGCATCCGTCTTCGCGCGTTCACCGCCGA
This sequence comes from Bacteroidota bacterium, assembly GCA_014860565.1. Lineage (GTDB taxonomy): Bacteria > Bacteroidota > Ignavibacteria > SZUA-365 > SZUA-365 > SZUA-365. Next base: position 14,162 of record JACZJN010000089.1, on the reverse strand, counting down.
GGAATGGCAGGGCATCGTCCGTCGTCTCCGCAGGATGCCGATCGAAGTCGCGGCCTTGCTGCGCGGCGAGATGCCCGAAGCGCTCGACGCCATCGTGGCGGAAAAGGGGTTGTCGCTTTTTCCGCGCACCGACAGCGATCTGATTACGGACTGCAGCTGTCCCGACTGGTCGAATCCCTGCAAGCACATAGCCGCCGTGTATTATCTCCTCGCCGAGGCCTTCGACGACGATCCGTTCCTGCTCCTGCGCCTGCGGGGCATGGATCGCGCGCAGCTGCTTTCGCAACTCCAGACCGCCGCCGTGCGCCGCGTCGCGGAGGCCCCGCCGCGGCAGCAGGGTCCCCCGCTCCCCGCCGACCCCGAACAATTCTGGAGCAGGTCCGATGCGCTTGCTTCCCCGCTCCCTTCAGACATCGACCCGGCGGCTTCCATCATATCCGCGCTCGGAGCGCCCTCGTTCTGGCGCGCAGCGCGTCCCTTCGCCGAGACCCTGGCCGGCATTCACCGCCAGGCCGCCGCGACCGCCGAGGAATTCACCGCCTTCTGGGAGCAGAGCCAAAGCGAGTGACGGCGGCTGCGAGGGATGCTACGAGAGGACTTTCTGTCCGACTACGGTTTGACACCATCAGGTTTGGCCGATGCACTGGGTGTGTCGCGGCAAACGGTATACGAATTGATTCGTGAGCGACGGGCCGTGAGTCCGGAGATGGCGCTCCGCTTGGGGAAGCTGTTTGGAAATTCGCCCGAGTTCTGGCTCAACGCCCAACGGGCTGTAGACCTGTGGGATGCCTCAAAAGAGATGAAAGCGGAAGTGGCAGGGATCAAGACTCTCCATGCCGCCTGACAATTCGATCAACCGGACCGCTCGCAGGCTGCGCGACGATCGGAAAATGGGTTGACACGGAATGCCAAATGGCGTACTTTACTCTGCACTTTGGCATGATCAGGAGAAACGCATGTCCACAGCGAATCCGAAGCACCGAAAATCACGGGGGAAATCCCTCGGTCTGAAGCTACGCAACACGGCCGCGGTCATCGACCGGCTGAAAGCGGGACTGACGATCGAGGAATTCGAGCATTTGTGCGAGGCCATGGACCTTTCTCCGCAGCGCCTGACGGCGGCTGCCGGTATCGCGCCGCGAACCTTCGCGCGGCGAAAACGCGAGGGCGTGCTCCAGCCGGATGAATCCGAACGCGTATTCCGAATCTCCGCGCTTTTTGACATCGCCGTCGAGGTATTCGGCGACATCGACACGGCGAGACGCTGGTTCAATGAACCGCTGCGAACGCTGCACGGACACGCGCCGCTCGATTATACCGAGACCGAACCCGGTGCGCGCGAGGTCGAGGATATCCTCGGCAGACTGGAGCACGGAGTCTTTTCGTGATGATCACCGCATGGAGGATCGTTCAGTCACGCCATCTTCAAACGGCATTCGACGGACAGGGCGCAAGCCAGTATCCCGGTCGATGGAATGAACGCGGTACTCCCGTTGTGTACACCGCCGGATCGCTTGCATTGGCCGCGTTGGAAATGCTCGTCCACCTTCCGGGTCCGAACATCCTTCAGAAGTATCAGAGCATACCGGTCAGCTTCGACGAAACGTTGTGCCGGCAACTGTCGCAGGCGGAGCTGCCGCCGGATTGGTCGGACGATCCCGCCCCTCTCTCGACCCGCGCTCTGGGAACGCAATGGATCGCCGATGCATCCTCGGTCGTGCTGGCGGTACCCAGCGCGGTCGTTCCCATCGAGAGGGTTTTCCTTCTCAATCCGCGGCATCCCGCTTTTCCCGAAATCACGATCGGAGAGGCCCGGCAGTTTCACTTCGATCCCCGCCTGCTGAAAACGGACTATTGAGGCCGTCTGTCATGGCACTTGTCGTCTTCCTGAGAGGAATCAATGTCGGTGGTCATCGAAGGTTTCGGCCATTTTCCCAGCGCTGCGATGGTCGTGCCCGAAGGCGAGCGGCAGGCGGTCGGTCGCGCGCATCGCGGCGCGACGAAATTCGAGCGTACCACGGAGATTAATAACAAAGGAGACATACAAATGAACAAAGTGACACCTTTCCTGATGTTCAATGACCAGCTCGAAGCTGCCATGGCGTTTTACACCGCCACATTCCCGGACTCAGAGATCAGGAACATCGCTCGTACCGGCGAGGACGGCCCGATCACTTCCGCCGAATTCGTCATCGGTGGTCAGTCCTTCATGGGGTACAATGGCGGTCCGTACTTCACATTCTCCGAAGGGTTCTCGCTCTTTGTCGACTGCGAAAACCAGGAAGAAGTCGACGAGTACTGGAACAAACTGATCGGCGCCGGCGCAACCCCTTCGCAGTGCGGTTGGATCACCGATCCGTTCGGCGTCACCTGGCAGATCGTCCCGAGACGTTTCATGGAACTCATCAGCGACATAAACCAGAAGAAGGTACAGGCGGTGATGGACGCGATGCTGAAGATGGTCAAGCTCGACGTGGCGGCGCTGGAAAAAGCATACGATGACGCATAGCAGACCAAGGCGTCGCCTGCGTGCTGCCCCGCCTGGCAACGCCCCGTAGCGTCCGCGCCTGCCCCTGTGGACCTGGAAGCGGGTTTCGCTCCTGCGCGCTCGAGAGTTCATGGCGAAGCGACTGCTCGGCCTGGGGCCGATTCGCCTCAAGGGTCTGATGCCCAGCGGGCACATCGGCACGCTGATGCCTTACCGCCGCGGCTCGGCGCGGCGGTAGGCTGATGACCAATTTCCCCGGAGGCATGCAATGGCAGTAGATGATCCGATCGATCGCTATCTCGAATCGATACCAGAGCCCAAACAAACAGACATGCGGAGACTCCACGGCGCTATTCTGGAGATGAACCCAGGTTGCAAACTTTGGTTTCTCGACGGCAAGGACGAGAGCGGCAAAGTTGTATCCAACCCAAACATCGGGTATGGCACGCTGAGCAAAAAATACGCCGATGGGAAAACCAAAGAATTTTATCGGATAGGTATCAGTGCGAATTCAGCGGGTCTGTCGGTGTACATCATGGGAATGAACGATAAGAACTATCTGCAGGAAAAGTACGCGCCCGCGATCGGAAAGGCGAGCATCACAGGGTATTGCATCAAGTTCAAGGCGCTCAAGAATATTAACCTGGATATTCTGAAGGCTGCAATCCAGGATGGTATGGAACGAACACACGTCTGACAATCGCGTCAACTCGGTCTGCCGACTGCGGTGCCGCTCCGCTCCGCCGCTTGTAGCAGCCGGTTACGCGCAACGTTCGACCATCTTCGTCATCGGGAATTTTCTCTCTATTCCATTGATCGAGGAGAAGGGCCTCGAACGGCGGTTCGGAACCACATACCAGCAATACAAGCAGGATGTCCCGCGCTGGTTTCCTCGGTGGTAGGAAAGACGGGCTGGGTATCCGCGAGAATCGCCACGGAGGAGGCATTTGTCGAAACCGCCGCGCTGGTCGGCGCCCAGCTCAAGTACCGCTGGACCGAGCTCGAACCGCGGCGGGGCGACTACGACTTGTCGGCGATCCGCCACGACCTCGCCGTCCTTGAGCGGCGGGGCAAACGCCTTTTTATCCAACTCCAGGACGTCTCGTTCGTCGAGGCGCGCCCCAATGTCCCCGACTACTTGCTCGCTCAACCCGAATTCCACGGCGGAGTCGCCGCACAGTACTTTCATCCTGACAACGACCAGAGTCGCGTCGCCTTCGACGCCTGGGTACCGCGGCGTTGGGATCCGGCGGTGCGGGCGCGATTGGCCGCGCTCTTCCAGGCGTTGGCCGCCGAGTTCGACGGGAAGATCGCAGGGATCAACTTCGCTGAGACCTCGATCGGCTTCGACTCCGCCGGCGAACCTCCGGAAGGGTACACGCCGGCGGCGTACTACGAGGCGATGCGCGACTTGATGCGGTCCGCGCGCGCGGCGTTCAGGAAGTCCGACCTGCTGATCTACGCGAACTTCATGCCCGGCGAGTCGCTGCCGGAGGAACTGGCCGCCTACGCCCGCGACCCGCTGCACCTCGACTACCTGTTCTGGGGAACCGAGGAACCGTACTGGAGCGAGGCGGTGGTACCTTACTTGAGGTCGTTGAAACCATGAACATTGACCCGTGCTGCGAGTGTCGCTGGATAAAGCGAGCGCAACCGACCGAGGTGGCGGATCTGACCCATGTCAGCACCGCGAAGCATTACCGACTCATGACCGAGCAGGGTGCGGCCCAACCTTCGCATGCAGCGGACGTCACTGCGCACCTCCGCTGATGCCGAGCGTTAGGACTGAATGATGAATCTCCTCCTGCCACAACTGTTACCAATAGCCACGCCTGAGCAGTTCAAACTGCACTTGGCCTGTTGGAACGGAATGAATCAGCTGCTGGATGTGTTCGTCCGCGATCGATCCGAGTGGAATGGCTGGAAATGCCCGAATTACATCACAAATTCTTGTGAGGAGCCTTAATTTGAGTCTCACTGAAATTTCTGCAGAGTTATTACAGGGCCTGACCGAATGACGAGGCGTAGAGCGGTGTCAATATGAGGCGACCGTGAGTCTCTTTCTGACAATAGAACGTCCCAACTGCACGGATACGAAATATGTACCTCGAGTTAGTCCGGTAGGCGCGAGGGTTGCAGTATTCATGAAAGGGCCAGAGGCCGTATGGACGATGCGACCCAGCATGTCCGTCACGACAACCCGAGAGATTGCCTCGTTGCTTGAGACGTTAAAAATTCCATCTGTAGATGGGTTGGGCCAAAGGGTAACAGTTTCATTGACATCGCCTTCTGTCCCGATGAATAAGGTTGTCGTATCTGGGATGAAAGTATGTATTCCATTAGAACGTGCGATAAAAATTTTGTCACCGTAGTTAGAAACGAAAAGCACGGTAAGCGAGGTGGCCTCTGGCATACTGCAAATTGTATCAAGTTCAGGAGTGTAAATGTCGATTCGTTCCCAATTTGACATGTCAAGTTGCGCAACAGTATTAGGTAGAATAAGAAGATCTAAAGGGGAACTATAGTGCGGACCTTCCCTATATGTGAACCCAGAGTCGGTTCTAGTCAATACGTGTAGATTGCTGTTTTGCAAATAAATGTTACCATGGCCATAATAGACCTTTGCCCTATAAAATAGTTCATGGTCGATGTTTTGTACTCCAAGGTTTCGAAAGAAACCATCGAAAGTGATATGATAAAACACTGCGTGACTTTCTGGAATGGCAAGAATCACTAAAGTGTCACCTCGTGCGTCAAAGCGATCGCCGCCTAGTACAGGATCATGGAGTGGAAGTGAATCAATGCAACGAACGTTATTGCCAGCCAAATTAAAGCTGTAAAGTGTCTCGCGATTAGTCACCAATAAAATACTGTCATTAACCTTCCGGAGTTTCCTTAAATCAAAATATTGCCCCCGAGATAAGAAATCGAATTTCAATAGTGGCATGTGGTCGAGTATTGATGGAATTTCGGTGATCTGCGAATCAGCGTTTACCCTAAGTATTCTGAAAACTAACCCGTTTTCCCAATTTACAACGAGAAGCGAATCGAACATCAATATATCGTAAACTTTTTCTTGTAACGGGCTTTCGAGGCCAAAGAAATCAGCACTTTTAAAGATGAAATAGATCTCTTGAGTCTTGTAGTTAGCATAACAGATTTTATCAAAATAATGACCAAGGCATGTCGAGTCTGAAACGGCGCGAACGAACCAGCTGCCATACGCAAGATCTTCGGTCTGTATGTAGCATTGCTGCGCCTCGCTTGGAGGTGCAGCAATGCCGAACACACAAATGATGCAAATAAGTATGCTAAATGCATTTTCAATGCAGTGGTGCTCACGAATGGAACGGAGAAAACTGAAATGGCTCGTTGATCCATTCATCTAGATAGGCTTCCAATTGTATTAATAACGAACTTGTTGCTGTATCTATGATCCGGAGTCGTTATTACCAGAAGATATATACCGCTGCTGATATTGTACGAAAAGTAAATATTGTCACCCGCCACGCTATAGTCGTAACGTGATTTGTCTACCTTTCGACCTAAATAATCGTAAATAGCAACATTTGATATGACTTTGAGGTTTGTGATTGTGATAGTCTGAACAGCCGATGCAGGCGACGGGTACGCAGTGATTGCGATAGTGTTAGGAATGACGTTTCTGGAATCTTGCCCGATTCGTTTAGAGTACCACGTGGTATAGGATGCATCGCCGGTAACTATGTACTTCGAGTTAAGTACCGCATTGTCAGTAGGATACAGGTACAGTAAACTGTCGATGGTAGCAATGTATGATGAGTCCCCAGTGCTTTTCATGAGCAATTCGGCCTTCTTTGCGAGATAATGGACTCGCATGCGGTCTGGGACCTCTCGATAGATAACACTGTCCATAGTTTGAACTGCACCTTCTACATTATCAAGCAGAACTTCAGCCATCACAAGGTTTGTCACTGCAGTGCTCATGATAAAATCTACAGAGACTCCAGGATCGAACGGCTCAAACGCATATTTTCGCAGTGTGTCACGCGCAATCGCGTCGTTGTACAAAAGATATGCCGATCTCAAGCCGAGCAACTTAATCCCAATATCTACACTATCCATTGAATTGTCAAGATTATTGTAGATCAATTGTGCCGCGGAATCTGCAAATCCGAGCAGGACTCTTGTTAAAAAACCGCTTCAGCAGACGCAAGAGGAATTCATTCCCTGGTAAAAAAATAGCAGGTGTTTTACTCCCTATCTGTATACCAAGTGCCTGTTATTTCTCAATTTCACATGACAGTCGTCGATAATAATATATTATCGCCGAAATACGTTATCCTCCGTGTGCTCATTTCGTCCGACTTATAGACGGTTAATCTATGAGGAACCGTTTCGTCTCATCTGTTATTGACGGTCTCGCGTTCGTGAGATGAATCGATTTTACTGGCTTTCTCTTGCGGGCAGAACTATGCTTGACAGCGAAATCCGACGCGCTCTTGCAGGCCTTCGTTCTCGTACGCGTTGCAGCTGAATGGCTCGCGTTCGTCCTCCGGTGTCAGCATTTGGTCCAGCCATGACAGCTGGCACGGGACGCCCGTGAAGCCTTCTGACGCCCCACGGACGCATGACTGGCAGCAGGGCAGCATGTCGATCTCGTCGCGCTTGTACTGCCTGCCATCGTCGTCGTAGAGGTCGACGAATTTCACGTCGGGCTCGTTGTCGTTCATTGTGTCTCCGTTGTGTTAGATTGAAATTTGAATTGCGCGGAAAGTGCGGGCGGACAATAAAGACAGGAGCGGCCATGACCGATCGAAAGGACCCCACGGAAGCAATTCGCCGAAAGGCCTTGAGCTTCCCCGGCGTATCCGAGGGGGCATCGTGCACACAGAGCGCATTCAAGGTCGGGAAGGGAAGCTTCCTGTTCATTGGTCCCGGGCCGAAGGGTCTGGGTTTCAAGGCAATCTTCAAGCTGAAGGCCTCCATGTCGGAGGCGGAGAAGCTCGCGGGACAGCACCCCGCGCGATTCGAGGTCGGAAAGACGGGCTGGGTCACCGCGCGATTCACCGCGGAGGAGCCGCTGCCGGAGAGTATCTGGAGCAACTGGTTGGCGGAGTCCTACGCCATCACGTCCGGAACCGTGGTGACCACGAATGCCAGCGAGGCCGACTGAAGCGCCGAGGAGGTCCCCGCATTCCGGGAGCAGAGCGAAAACGGGGTGATGCCGATGCGTACGGGCATGCCCGCGGGACAAACAAAACGGGACAATCATCTCTTGACAAACACGGAATGAATCAGGAAATTGCGGCCTTGAATCCAGGACTGCTCCATCGGCTCGGGGAGCGTCCGTGACTGCCGTTCCTGTTTCGCACAAGCGGATGGAAAAAATGTTCGCGTTCCAAGGACGGAAACGAACGTGTCGTCGTGTCTGGTGGATACGCTTACTCATTGTTCCGCCACCAATCCGAGCCACAACATGACCGATTACGAAATCGTGGAAACCAATGCCGACAACATCGGTGCTTGCGGCTTCTGTGGTTACAAGACGGCCGGCGACCGGTCAAGCGATTTCAGTCCCGGGCGTCGACGTGATTGACATCGGGGCAGACGGGATAACCGCCGTCACCGGGTACTACGACAGCCGCGCCATTCCAGAGCAGTTGGGTCTTCAAGTGCTGGTCCAGCCGTTCACCGTCACCGCGGAGGAGCCTCTGCCGGAGAGTATCCGGAGTACGTGGTTGGCGGAGTCTACGTCCCAAAGCTGGAATAAAATGACATGACCGACAGATATGGAGAAATGAGATATGAAAAGCACAAGCCATCACGATGAACGAATTGCGAAAATGACCTTCGCGTCGGTGTACCCGCACTACGTTGCAAAAGTCGAGAAGAAAGGTCGATCAACGGATGAATTACATCAAGTGATTCAGTGGCTCACCGGGTACGATGAAGCGATGCTGCAAAAACAGATCGAAGAAAAGGCGACGTTTGAACAATTCTTTCAGCAGGCCACCCTCAACCCCAATGCGCATCTCATCACCGGGGTCATCTGCGGCTATCGGGTCGAGGAGATCGAGAACCCGCTAACGCAGCAGGTCAGATATCTGGATAAGTTGGTCGATGAATTGGCGAAAGGTCGAAAAATGGAAAAGATTCTGCGTGCGGGTTAGGCAAACACGGCGTGGGACTCGTCGGCGACGGGGCGACAAAAATGTCAGATCGACGATGATGCCGAGTCTGGGTGACCATCTGGATCTTGCGCTGCTGTTCCTCTCGTGGTGGCTGTGGTCGAGGCGGACAAGGAACGGCGGGAGATGCCGCCTTGCATCGTGCGAGCGGTTGGCGCCGACATCGTGCACGCAGAACGCATTCAAGGTCGGGAATTGTTAGCCCGCATGCGCACAAGGTGATAGGACTATGGATAGCTGGCGGCGACAACTGAGGTTCGATCCCATACCCGCGCTTCTTTCCTCTGGAGATGAGGCGCTACAGTACTTTGTGAGACGGGATCTCTTGGATGAGGAGGTAGGTCCCATTCATCGCCTGTGGCAACTCCCCGAGGCCCAAAAGACTCTCAAGAAACAGCAGCCGGATGGTTCGTGGGATCGTTCTGTCAGTAAGAAGAAACACAAGGATATCAACTACAACTTGATTGAGACATGGAAGCAGTTCAGGTTCCTGGTAGAGAAGTATGGGTTCAATCGAGAGGATCCATCTACCGGGAGGGCAGCCGAGTTTCTCTTCTCATGCCAGACGGAGGATGGAGACATCCGCGGCTTTATTGCCAATCAGTACGCCATCTACTATACAGGTGCGATTTTGTCGCTGCTCATCAAGGCCGGTTATGAAGACGACCTGCGCATGGAGAAGGGATTCCAGTGGCTTCTGTCAATGCGCCAGAATGATATGGGTTGGTCGGTGCCGATCATTACTCACGATTTCGACAGGGAAACGATGTACAGACTGACAAGTGAGTATGCGGAACCCGTCGAGCCTGATCGGTCAAAACCATTTTCCCATAATTGGACAGGGATGGTCCTGCGAGCCTTCGCCGCGCATGGCAGGTATAGCAAGTCAGAGGCGGCCAGGATGGCGGCGAAGCTGTTGAAGTCGAGGTTCTTTCGGCCGGATAGGTACACGTCGTACCAAGCAGCAAGCTATTGGGTGAGGTTTCAATATCCTTTCTGGTGGAACAACCTTGTCGCAGCACTCGATTCCATTTCGCTCATCGACCCCTCAAGGGACGAGCAAATGGAAGAGGCACTTGATTGGCTTGTTGACCATCAAGAGGAAGATGGTCTATGGAATGCGACGTATGTGAACGGCAAGGAAGTGAACAATGCCAAGACAAGAGAGACGAGACAATGGGTGAGTCTGGCAATCTGTCGCGTGCTCGGAAGGGTGAGCGACCAGGATTCATAGATGCGCGAATTAACCCGCGCTGGTTTCCTCGGTGGTAGGAAAGACGGGCTGGGTAACCGCGCGATTCACAGCGGAGATATCTGAATACCTTGGTGGATGAATTGGCGAAAGGGCGAAAAATGGAAAAGATTCTGCGTGCGGGTGAGGCAAACACGGCGTTGGACGACAAGATCCTGATGAACCTGAGTTTTCATTCTCCAAAGACGGAAGTGCGCAACAGCCCGATTCACGGGAAAGGATTGTTTGCAAAACAAGCCATCGAGGCAGGAGAGATTGTGGCCATCAAGGGCGGATACATTCTGCATGCGCAGCAATGGTCAGCCCTTGAAAGAGAAATAGGATCGGCGGAGATCCAGGTCACGGAAGAACTATTCATCGCTCCAGCGCGACGGGAGGAACGGGAAGGTTGTATGCTTTACATCAACCATTGCTGCGATCCCAATATCGCTATTCAAGGGCAGATTGTATTTGTCGCAATGAGAGATATCTCGCCCGGCGAAGAACTGACGCACGATTGGGCTACCACGGATGACCTGGACTATGTCGTGGAATGCAAGTGCGGGAGTACGCACTGTCGGGGTACCATTACCGGCAAGGACTGGATGAAGCCGGAGCTGCAGGAAAAGTATAATGGCTGGTTCTGTTGGTTTATCCAGAAGAAAATTGAAAGGATGTCGTCCGACCAGTCGCTCCAGCCGACGCAACAACCGCGCGGCTGAGAATACACTTTCGGCCGCGCGCATCGCGAAGGTTTGCCGTTGTGACCAGGAGCTACGCGTCTTCGGGTTCGACCCACAGTCCTGAGGGCGGCGGGGAAATGTTCAAGCTGAAGGACTCAATGGCGGGGGCGGAGAAGCTCGCGGCGCAGCCCCCGAGTGCGGGCATGCCCGCTGAACAAACAAAACGGGAGAAAATCTCTTGACAAAGACGAGAGGATTCCGGATATTGCGGCCTTAAATCCAAGATTGTTCCGTCGACCCCGGGGACATTCGTGTTCGCCATTCTTGTTTCGCACCAGCAGTTCGAGGATGAAGCAATTCATCCCACGCCGTCGCGACCTGCCGTACATTCCGGCATCCCTTCGCCACGCAATTGCGCGGGGAGCGGTTCCGATATCAGGACCGACCAGGAACTTCCGGGTCACAAAGATGTCACGACGATGATGATCTCCACACATGTTCTCAACCGTGGCCTCGTGGGTGTGCGCAGCCCGGTGGATGGCCTGTGATGATGTGGCTGTCCTGATCCCTATAACACGAAAGACGAAACCAAATACACGCGATTAAGAGAATGAAAATAAACGGCTTGACACATACGAATGTTGGAATATGCATTCGTGATATACGGACAGTAACGCACGCGCAGTTGTGTTACGCGGATACGTCTAATTATTGTTAGGCACAGTTCAGCCAGTTGAGTTTCGATTAGGAGCCAGCATGAATCCGGCCGATTCTCAAGAAACATTGATCACCCGGTATTTAGAAGGGCCAGCACTTCTCGAGCGTACGGTCTCTGGCATTCACGATGAAGAACTCGACGCCGATCCGTCGACCAATGGCTGGACCATCCGGCAGATCGTGCATCATATCGTAGACGGCGACGATCTGTGGAAAGTCGGCATCAAAGCGGCACTGGGCGACACACCGGGGGAATTCACGCTGGAGTGGTATTGGTGCCAACCGCAAGAGGTATGGGCCGAACGTTGGTCGTACGGGTCCCGATCCATTGATGTATCGCTGGCGCTGCTCAAGGCGAGCAGAGCCCACGTGTCGCAGCTACTGGAAACTATACCGGATGGGTGGAACAGATCTGTCGCTGTTCGTAAGCTCGACGGCGAGATCGTACGACTCTCAGTCGAGGCTGTGGTTACGATGCAAACTCAACACCTTGAACACCATGTGAACCGCATCAAGGTTATTCGGCAGGAGCGTGGTCGTGCCTAACAAGCCGTTCAAGCTGACAGCCGGCTCTGTCACGGTTCGTGCAGAGCCGCGAACCGCGGCAGAACCGCCCGCAGCTTAACGCCAGGGTGTCATACCGCGCTCGGAAGTAATCATTTGTCCAAGTTCCAACTAAGATGACGATGTCTAGACGAGCTTTTATTGCGGCGTTCATCCTGATCACTTTCAGCACTTCTCTACACGCACAGAACGTTGCGGACGACGTGCAGGTCGTCGAGGTGAACAAGCGCGTCAGGGATTTCCCCGACCGGTACGACCTGAGCTCTCCTCTCCGTTCGTTCGTCACCTTCAAGCATCTGATGGCGAAGGGGAGTCAGAGTCTACTTCGTTCGGTGAATACGTACCGGAACAGAGCGTATTTCCCCGAAGACGATGCACCCGACGTCCAAGTCGAACCCGAAAAAAGGACGTCTATTCTCGGCACCCATATCAGGGAAGTCGTCCTCTACAGAGATTCCGTCGCCGCAGTGCTTACGGACTATCAGGACGGCCCCCTCGTCATCATCACCTACATGATTCACGAGGACGGGAAGTGGTTGAGTGCCGGTGAGGATCTGGGGAACGACCTCGAGGATGCCCGGAAGAGGTTCAGAGAAAAAGCCCCGTGGTTCGCGAGCCGTATCGACAGAATCCGTGAACTGAGGGCGGCGCCATCCGACTCAGCCGCGTTCGTCTCCTACCTCGAGACGCACGGGCAGCCGCCAGAATCGTACCTGCTCGATGCACTCGGACGACATCGGCTCGTCATTTACGGTGAAGTCCATCGGCGGAAGGCGTCGTGGGACCTGATGAAGCGGGTCGTCGTGGCCCCGGCGTTCGCACTGCGTGTGGGCACCATATTCATGGAGTTGTCGTCGGACAAGCAGGACGCGCTGGACCGTTTCTACGCCGGGGCGAACGCGGACCGCGAATTGTTGCTCGACGTATTCCGGGACGTGCAGATCAACGGCTGGTGGGACCGAGGCATGTTCGAGTTCCTCATAGAGGTGTGGAAGCTTAACGAGACGCTACCGGCATCACGGAAGATCAAGGTGGTCGCTGTTGACATCCCCCGCCCCTTTCGATCGTTCTCTTCCGAGGAGGAGATGAAGCAATTTTTCGAGCGCGCCCCGGACCGAAACGAAGAAATGGCTGACATCATCTACGATACGATGGTGCGTCAGGACGGCAACCGAAACTACCTGTTCATCGTCGGGATCGCTCACGCGACGACGGCTCCCGTTCCCGGGATCGCCAGTGGCAGACCTCGGTCCGAGTCCCTGCCTCCAGCAGCAGCGCAGCTCGCGGAGCGGCTGCCGGGGCAGGTGTTCTCCATTTTCCAGCACGGTCCCATCATCAGCAACGATGGAACTGTCCACGGATATGTTCGGCATGGCCTCTTTGATCGCGCCTTCAAACGAGCGGGGTACACATCGGTGGCGTTCGATCTGGCGGACAGTCCGTTCGGCCGGGAGCCATTTGATGGGATCTACGAGATCAGCTACGACAATGATGTCGGCCAGTACCTCGACAATTACGACGGCTACATTTACCTCGGGTCGCTCGCCACCGAAGAATCGGAATACATCCTGTACGACCTCTTTTCGGATGAATACGTCGAAGAGCTTACGCGGCGGGCGGCGTTGGCCGGAACGACAGTCGAAGCGTGGTTTGGTGTTGAGGTAGCCGACCGTGAAGCTATCGTGTCGCACTTCAAACAGAGGACGAAGGGAAAGTTGCGCTGGCCGCGGTTGTGAGCCACGACCGCGCGCGGGGATCTGTTTCTTTGTCCTGGGCACAGAGGTCACCCGGGAGACGGTCCCCAACCCGGATTTTAATTCCGGCGAATTCGCCAAAATGAGAAGTCTGTCCGGTCTGAACAGCTACAAGCTCACCCGTTCTCTTCGGCCAGACCGCCCGCGAATGGCGCGAAGCGAACCACGACAAGGACGGCAACATGCGCGACCACGCCACACTGGAACAACTGCTCGTCCTCGCCAACCTGGAGAACATGAACGCCGACATCATCCACATGGAACTCCCGCAGAGCGACCGTACCAAACGCCTCTACGCCATCGCCATCCGTCAAATGCAGACACTCACCGCGCGGACGGCCAAGCAACTGGATGGAAGGTTGGAGTGAGAAATTGAAACGGCGGCAGGCCACGCCCACGGAACAAACAAAACGGTGTTACCGCAAAGTAGAAATGTCCACCCTATACGCACGATAGAAATGTCCGCGTTTTGGGTGAAAGAGACAAACATTTTGTGGGCCCGTTGAATGATTGTTGATGCGCGTGCCTGCTTTCGTGTCAACCACACGCGCACTG
>JACZJN010000088.1 GCA_014860565.1 Bacteroidota bacterium | reverse complement strand
ATCCGGTGCAGGCGTGACAACGGAGCCGTTTCCTTCCTCAGAACCTCATTCAGAAATTCCCGATGCTGTGTTTGAAAAACGGGTCGCGAAGCTGCGCCGTATTGTTCTCGGCCTGCTCGCGGTCACCGTGACCAGTCTCGCGGCTTCCTGTTTCCTTCAGCCTGTTCCGCTGCTGTTTATGCTCACTACGTTCGGATGCGGAATCGTATGGGGAATCGTCATGATTCTGAGCAAGACCATCAATCCGTTCTGGCAGGGAATTATCTCAGGGGCAATGATGCCGGTTTTTTTCATCCTCGCCGACGCGGTGCTCCCTTCAGGACAAGGGAGTCTCTCCGCCGTATTCTGGCCGGGGATCTCGGCGGCCGCGGTTGGACTGACGGGAACCGTTCTGGTGCTGTTTCGCACGTTCATGCGGAGGACGCTCCCCGCGGCGCTCGCGGAACAGGCGGCGGCGAAGGTGTTCGAAAAAGCCGGGGATTCACACTTCAAGGCGCTGCTGCGCGTCAGCGCAACGAAAACCGGGAAGGTCTACCTCCTCCTCATGATTTTCCTTGCGAGCATGATGGGGGCGTTCGGGGTGTTCGGATGGTTCGAGGGCGTCTGGATCGGCTTGCTGCTCACGGCATTCATGGTGCCGGCAATCGCCATTTTCACCTGGATGCTGATTCTGCGCGACGGCGCGGAACGCATGCGACGGACGATCGACGTTCCCTGATCGCCGTTATTTCCGCTTGATTACGGAATACGCTTGACAGTACTTCCGCCTGAGGAGTTGACGCTGCCGAGCGTGGGATTGCCTCGGTAAAACACCTCCGAACCGCCCGAGGCGTCGATGTTGAGGACTCCGAGCACGTTGACCGTGACGGTGCTTCCACCTGATGCGGTGACGCTGCCGCTGTTCATGGTGCAATTCCCGAAGTCGGCGTGACTGCCGGCGGAAGCGACGATGGAGGCATTGATTCCGCCGCCGGCGAGTATGATCTCCGAACCAGCGGAAAGCACGATGGAGAAGTCGCCTGTTTCCATTTCACCGCGGGCGCTGCTTCCCGCCGAGAAAACGCCGGCGAACGCAAGCGTACTCCTGAATCCTGTCCCCAGATCGGCGTGGCTCCCGGCGGAGAGTACCAGAGCCCGCAGCTGCGGCATGTGCACCGTGGCCCGGAAGACCTTGTTTCCGTCGTACGAGCGATTGGGATCCAGCCGGATCGTGAGCGCATCGTCGCGCACGAACACCTGCAGATATTGGACAAAATTCTCGTTCGTCGTCACCTCAACGCTCCACGCCGTATCGGCGACCAGCGTCAGCAGGCAGCCGTTTTCCGCGGTGATGCCGGAGAAATCAGACAGGTCGTAGGGAACGGTGGAGATTTCGCTGCTGGGGTCGATGCCGTTGTCGCAGGCGACGACGAGCAGGGTAAGAATGGGAAGAATGAATAGCGGGCGGAGAATGCGGGATTTCATGATGTCCGGTCTGAAATGAGAGGGAATGATTTTATTCGCGGTGTCCTGAAACAGGAGAAACCGCCCGACCCGATATTACGATGAACGCATCCGATAGTTGCGTAACCGCGGCGTTGGCGGGACTGTCGGTCCTCGCGTCCTCGCTTGTCGTGACACTCCCTCCCTGGGTTCTTTTCGCGGCGTTTCTGCTCGGGATCTGTATCAGCGCGTCGGGTACGTTCTTCGGCGATCGTCTCGGATCCTGGGGAATGTATCTCAGTATCGCAGCTTTCCCCTGCTGCGGTCAATTGCCCGCCTGCGGACTGAGCGGGAACGTATGCAGCTGTTCCAGGCCCGCGGGGAATCTCCCCTGAAAGCGCGGATTCGGCTCGAAGCAATGAAAATAGGCATCGTCCTCCTGACGCTGCTTCTCCTGGCAGCGGCGGGACTGGGATGCTTCGGTCTGTATAGCGTCTTGACCGGTGACGTCTGGGGCCTCGCTCTTGTGTTCATGTGGCTGCCACCCGTCATCCTGCTTGTGTGGATGATCCGTCTGCAGCGTGGCGGGAGGCGGATGCTCGATACGGATAATGAAACCACACAATAATTACGACGGACAGGGGGTGACCGTGGACGGACAACAGCCGATCGAGGAATTCGCGACAATCGGAGCGGGAAATCCGCGCTTCGATTTCTACTCGAAATTACGACAGAAACGCTTGCTCGGCGCCACGATGGCAGTCGCCATGGCGAGCGCACTCTCCAGAGAAATCATTTCCACTTGATGGAACAGCCGATCGAAGGAACGGGGGCGAAGCCGATCTCGCGTCCCGCCAGAAGGTCGTCGAGGGCCATGCGCAGTTCGTGGCGCGTCACCTTCTCCGGTTCCTGCCAGTTGTCGTTGATGCGCCCGTTGTAGCGCAGCACGCGATTACTGTCGAAAACGAAAATGTCGGGGGTGCAGGCGGCGTTGTATGCGTGTGCCACTTCCTGTGTCTCATCGTAGAGGTAGGGGAAGGGGAAGTTCTTCTCCTTCGCACGCAGAACCATGTTCGGAAACGAATCCTCGGGATAGCGGTCGGTGTCGTTGGGATTGATCAGGACGAACTGCACGCCGCGGGCGGCGTAATCGTGCTGCAGCGCTATCAGTGGGTCCTCGCTTGCGATGGCGTAGGGACAGTGGTTGCAGGTGAAGACGACGACGAGAATTTCCGCCTCGGCGAAGGAATCGGGGGAGTATTCCCTTCCGTCCGTTCCGGGCAGTTCGAATGCCGGCATCATCGTGCCGAGAGGGAGTCCGTTGGATGAAGTCAAAGCCATGGTCGATCGAGCCTCGTTGTGGTTTTCCCTTCAATCTAGTGGGAATGGCGAAGAGGTCAAAAGGTCAAAAGGTCAAAAAGTCGAAGGGAAACAGCGGGAACAAAAGAAGAGGGGGAAGAAGGTGCGAGGTTAAGAAATGGCGGGGGAAAGGGAGATGGGATTTGCATGAAAGGGCGGGGAGGACGATTTTGCACGCTGTTCCACAAATCACTGATGCGATGCGGTTCTCCCTGCGCGGAAAAACAATGCCTTTCCTTGTAATCGGACTGTTCTGTCTGTTTTCCGCCGCATCCGGACAGCCCTTGCGGCTGGAGGAGCGCACGAGGCCGCCCATCCGCCTTCCGCTTCAGATCACCGTCCACGCGCTTCTGCTGGCCGATGTCGGTTTCACGCTCGAGGTGACGGCGCTGGACGAACACGGCGTGGTGGATACGTCCGTGTCGGGTCCGCTGACGATCAAGGGCGTGTCGCTTCCGAAGGATGAAAACCCGGTCATGGTCGCGGGACGATTCAAGACGAAAGGTGCGTTGTGTTCGAAGACGGGCTCGGCGTTCATCCACGCCTCCATGCTGCGCGTGCGGCCGGAGGAGATCGCCCGGTCTCCGCACATGAGCATCTCCACCGGCTCTGCCACCGTGCGCGTAATCCCGGGACTCCTCAGCATACTCCCGCCGCTGCTTGCGATTCTCCTCGCGCTGCTGCTGCGGCAGGTGATTGTCTCGCTGTTCGCGGGCGTGTGGCTGGGCGCGGTGTTCGTCTTCGACTATGATCCGTTCGGCGGCTTCCTGCGCGTGCTCGATCATTACATCATCAACGCGCTTGCGAATACCGACCACATGTCCATCATCGCGTTCTCCATGCTCTTTGGAGGAATGGTCGGCGTCATCTCGAAAAGCGGGGGCACGCTCGGCATCGCCGAAAAGCTGACACGTATCGCGCGATCTCCTCGCGGAGTGCAGGCGGCGACCTGGCTGCTGGGCTTCGTGATCTTTTTCGACGATTACGCGAATTCCCTCATCGTCGGCAACACCATGCGTCCCATCACCGATCGGCTGAACGTGTCGCGGGAAAAGCTTGCCTTCCTCGTCGATGCCACCGCGGCGCCGGTCACCGCCGTGCTTTTCATCAGCACATGGATCGGGTACGAGGTGGGACTCATTGACGCTGCGATGAAAAGCGTGGGCTACGTCGGCCACAACGCCTATGCGGTTTTCCTCGACATGCTGCCCTACAGTTTCTATCCGATACTGACGCTGGTGTTCGGTGCGATGATCGCGTTCAGCGGAAGGGATTTCGGCCCGATGGCCACCGCGGAACTGCGCGCGCGCCGCACGGGCAAGCTCTATCGCGACGGAGCACAGCTGGCGACGGATCTCACCGATTCCTCCGCCGTCATGCCCGACGAGGGCGTACAGCCGCGCTGGTGGAATGCCGCGATTCCGATTTTCGTGGTGGTGGCGGGCGCGCTCGTGGGACTCTGGTACACCGGGACGCAGGCGATCGTAGAAGCGGGCGGGACGGATTTCGGCATCGGCAACGTCATCGGACAGGCCAATTCCTACAAAGCGCTGCTCTGGGCCTCGCTGCTCAGCTGCGTCGTGGCGATCGCCCTCGCGGTGGGACAGCGCATCCTCGGCATTATCCAGGCGATGGATGCCTGGTTCAACGGCCTCAAGTCGATGCTGCTCGCGATGCTCATTCTCACCCTCGCCTGGAGCATCGGGCAGATTACCGCCGAATTGCATACAGCGGACTATCTTGTCCAGATTCTCAAGGGAAATCTTCCGCCGCAGTGGCTGCCGGCCGCCACGTTCATCGTCGCGGCGGTCATCAGTTTCGCTACAGGTACCAGCTGGGGCACGATGGGCATCATGATGCCGATTGTCATCCCCCTCTCGATCGTGCTCGGTCAGGATGCCGGACTGGCGGCGGATCCCGCCTATGTCATAACGCTCGGCACCATCGCTTCGGTGCTCGCAGGTGCGGTCTTCGGCGACCATTGTTCCCCGATTTCCGATACGACGATTCTCAGTTCCATGGCCTCCGCCTGCGATCATATTGATCACGTGCGCACGCAGCTTCCCTACGCGCTTTCGGTCGCCGGCGTCGCACTGCTGGGTGGACTTCTCCCTTCCGCGTACGGTGTTCCACCCATTTTCTCGCTGCTTATCGGCAGCGGTCTGCTCGCGGGACTGCTCTTCTGGCGTGGAACGTCAACTGCGTGATTATTGCGAATTCGGCCGATCACAGTTTTGATTTTCATATTCGCAGTCGTATGTTTCTCTTCACGCAATTAAACGGCACATATATATGAAAGACGACGGGAATCCAGTACATATTCTCGTGGTCGACGATGAATCGGATCTTGAGCTTCTCATTCGGCAGCGGTTTCGGCAGAAAATACGCGATGGCGCGTACCGGTTCTCATTCGC
Source organism: Bacteroidota bacterium (assembly GCA_014860565.1). Taxonomy (GTDB): domain Bacteria; phylum Bacteroidota; class Ignavibacteria; order SZUA-365; family SZUA-365; genus SZUA-365. The sequence continues at coordinate 5,874 of JACZJN010000088.1, read as the reverse complement.
TGCGAATGGCAAGGAGGCGCTCGATTTTGTCGACAACGGAGAGAGAATAGACGTCATACTCAGCGATATCAACATGCCCGTCATGGACGGTCTGACCTTTCTCGCCAACATGCGCGATCGAGGGCGGCCGGATCTCAAGACGGTCATCGTATCCGCGTATGGCGACATGGGGAATATCCGCACCGCAATGAACCGCGGCGCCTTTGACTTCGTCACCAAGCCGATCGATTTCGAGGACCTCGAAATCACGATTGAAAAAACCATCCTCGTGGTCCGCGATCTGCGCAAGGCGGAAGTGAACCGGGAGGAGTTGGAACGGGTGAACCGCGAACTCGAAGTCGCCAGCCGCATTCAGCAGGCGATCATACCCAAAACTTTCCCGGCGTTTCCTGATCGCAATGAATTCGACCTGTATGCGGAGATGCGTCCGGCTCTGCAGGTCGGCGGCGATTTCTATGACTATTTCCTGTTGAACAAGCATGAGTTGGGAATCGCCATCGCCGACGTCGCAGGCAAGGGCGTGCCCGCCGCACTGATCATGTCCGCGACGAGGGCGCTGCTCAAGGCGGAAGCTTCACGTGAATCGAGCCCGGCAACCTGTCTCGGCGCCGTCAATCTGCATCTGAGCGCGGAAAATATTTCATCCATGTTCGTGTCGCTCTTTTACGGAGTGCTTGACTATCGGGACGGCATTTTCCGTTACGCGTCTGCCGGGCACTTCATGCCGTACCTGCTTGCAGGAGATGATGTACGGCAGGTGCCGCGCGCACGGGGCGCCGTGTTGGGCGTCGACGTGCAGAGCCGCTACGAAGAGCGCCACATCGCGCTCGATCGCGGCGATGCACTCTTTTTCAGTACCGATGGCATCATGGAAGCGTTCAATCGCGAACGTGAGGAATATTCGGAGGACAGGCTGGAAATCCTGCTTCGCGGCGTGAAGGACAGGGATGTCCGGCATCTGGTGCAGAATGTGATGGCAGACGTACAGGCATTCGTCGGCAGCGCGAAGCAGTCTGACGATATTACGGCGATGGCGCTGTCCTATAAAGGGCTGTCCGATTGACGGTGGCGTCCCTCGGACGTGCCTTCCCCGATTTACGGTGGCGTCCATCGGATGTGCCTTCCCCGATTTACGAAACGAGATCCTAAAAGTATTTGACATATCGCAGATTGAGGAGGTCGTATGCTACGGTTTACAATTCCTTCGGTGAGACAGCTCGCCGTGCTCTTCGCATCCGTGCTCATGGCAGGGGTTTTCTGGGCCTGTCAGAAATCGGGTGACGGAGAGGAAACGCAGCACAAGCGCTGGAAATTGACCATGATCAAGTACGAGGAAATGCGCCAGACCGAAGATGCGGAGAAAGGATTCCGTTCCGGCCTGGCTGACGCAGGACTTCGTGAAGGGATCGATTTCGAAATCGTATCGCGCAACGCTCAAGGGGATATTCCCACCGTGCTGACGATGCTCGACGCCGTCTCGGTCGACGGCACCGACATGCTGGTATCACTGCAAACACCGACACTGCACGCGGCGGTGAAGCGTGGAGCGGGTATCCCTCTCGTCTTCATGGTGGTTGCCAATCCCTTTGTGATTTCTTCCGTCGGCTCGGGCGACAGCACGCATCTCCCTTATCTCACGGGTGTCTACACGTATACAACATTCGACCGGATGCTGCGCTACATCAAGGCATGCATCCCCAATGTTCACCGGATCGGGACCCTGCACGCCACTGCCGAGCTCAACTCCACGTTTTACAAAAACGAGCTGCTCACCGCGGGTCAGCGTGCGGGACTCGAGGTGGAATTGGTCGGCGTGCAGTCGAAAGCATCCATCAAGCAGGCGACACAGGAACTCTGCGACATGGGTGTCGATGCGATCGTACAGATCGAAGACAACCTTACCAGTGCCACATTCCCGACAATCATGAAGGTGGCGAACGAAAACAAGGTGCCGGTGTTCTCGTTCGTCAACGAGCAGGCGAAGCAGGGCGCGGTAATGGTCGTGGCTCCTGATTATATCCGTGGTGCGCGCACCGCGGCCTCCTATGCGGCACGCATCATCAAGGGACAGCGGCCGCTCGATATTCCCTTCGGGCGTATCGACAAATTCGATCTGATCATCAACATGGACGCGGCAAACAAGGCGGGCGTTCCCATCCCCGCGGATATCATTGACCAGGCGGACGAAGTATTGCGATCGGATAAGTAAATGGAAATACGGCGGAGCGGCGCAGGTCGCGCGGTCACCGTACACGTATCCGGCAAGATGGATGCGTATTGGTCGGACGCGCTGAGCAGAGAACTTGAATCGTGTGTAAGCGAGGGCGCGCGGGAAATCAGCCTGGATCTCTCCGAGGTGAGTTTTATCAGTTCGGCGGGATTGCGCGTACTGCTCATTTATCTGAAGCAGATGAAGGCAATCAAGGGAAGACTGCAGTTCCTGAATCCATCGGAAAAGGTGCGGAGCATTTTCGATCTTTCCGGCCTGACACATCTGCTGACCGCGGCCATGGGTGGTGGTCCGGTCGATGCCGTCATCCCCGCCACACCGCTGCCCGATCACACCGGCATGTACACCATCGTTCCGATGAAGGCGGCCGACCCCGGCGTCGTGACCGAATATGCGGCGGAGGATTCGGCGGAGGGAAAAACGTACCCTCAGGTCCGTTATCCCTCCACGCGCATGGGATTCGGGATCGGCGTTTTCGGTGATACGGCGGGTGACGCCGACCCTCCCTTTGGTGAGTACCTCGCCGCCGCCGGTATTACCGTCTGTGTCCCGACCGACGAACGCAATCATCCCGATTACATGATCGAGGATGGCGTATTCGTTCCCGTCATCTCCGTGTTCTCCGGTATCGCCGTCGATGCGGAGTTCAACAAGCAGCTGAATTTCGAGGCCGCTGAGCAGTATCGCGGCATTCCGTTTTCCAGTCTCGCGCTGCTTGCCCTGCAAGAAGCGGCCACACCAGCTGCGGCCGTGCTCATAATAGCGGAAAGCGCATCGCTGATTGGTGCGCAGCGCAAGCGTTCTCCGACGCAGGATGCGGATACTTTTACCGTACACGATGCACGCGAACAATTTTCCTTTACCACCGAACCTTCGCATGAGAGGAGCATCGCCGTGATCTGCGGACTCGTTTCCCATCAGCCTGCTCCGCTGCTTCGGCCGCTCGATCCCGCACCCACGTGTTATGGCCATGCGCATGCCGCGGTGTTTTCGCACAAGCCGCTGCCCGACGGAGAAATAGACGCGCAGAGTTTCATTCGCACGCTCTTCGACTTCGGGACGGTGCACTCCGTGCTTCATCTCATGTACGACGACCGCAACCCGATGCGCAGCACGGAAAGCGAATTCGTGCGCGGCTCGATGTGGGTGCATCCGCTGATGGCGCTGACCGACCGCACGGCGGGTGAGGGAGGCGGCGCATGCTGACCATGATCATTGGGGGGCTTTCCCTCGGATTCATCCTCGTGCCGCTCGCGCTGGGGGTACATATCAGCTACCGCCTTCTGCGCTTCACCGATATCTCCGTCGACGGAACATATGCGCTGGGTGGTGTCGTCGCGGCGCAGTTGATCATCATGGGACTCGAACCGGTGACGGCGACCGTGCTGGCAGCAATTGCGGGCGCGATGGCCGGCGCCTGCACGGGCCTCCTTATCACGCGTTTCGGTATTCAGCGCATCCTCGCCGGCATCCTCATCATGACCGCGCTCTACAGCCTGAACTTCTATGTGCTCGGGAAATCCGCGCATCTTTATGATGCGGAAATCACCATGCTGACCTACGCGGAATCGGGCGCCATCGCCGTTTTCGGTGACACCGGAGCGCACTTCCTCTTCGGCATGAAATTTTTTCCCCGCAGCGTGATGTCGCTTTTGTACTATGGCGCGATGGCGCTCCTGCTCGGCGGCGCGCTCCTGCTTTTTTTCCGCACCCGAATCGGTCTTGCCGTCCGCGGTGCCGGAAGCAATGAAGCCGCGATGCGCGCGCTCGGCGCGGATGTGCCGCTGCTGCTTGTGGTCGCGCTCGCGATTTCCAACGGCCTGGCAGCGCTCTCGGGTGCCCTGCTTTCACAGGAACTCGCCATGGTCAGCATCACCGACGGCGTGGGCATGATTGTCACCGGCCTTGCCTGTGTGATGCTCGGGGACGCGTTCTTCGGCCGCAAAACATTCGTATGGAGATTCGCCGGCGCACTGATCGGCGCGCTGATCTATCGTGTACTCATCGCCATGCTTTCATTTATTTCCATCTTCAGCTCGGACGTGAGGCTCGTCACCGCGATTTTCGTCACCCTGGCGCTCGTTTTTCCCCGCTTACTGAAAAAACTGCGAACGCCTGCCATCGCCGTGACTCATCCGGAATAATAATGCTCGAACTGGCTCATATCACAAAGACCTATAACGGCAGCGGGGGAGAGACCGTCTACGCGCTGAACGATGTTTCGCTCCGCTGCGAACGCGGTTCCTTCGTCGTCATCGTCGGCTCGAACGGATCTGGAAAATCAACCCTGATGAACATCATCGCGGGTTCCGATACGCCGGATACCGGAAACATTACGGTCGGCGGAAAAAAACTGCTTTCCATGCCGGAACATCGTCGTGCGGCGACGATCGGACGCGTTTTCCAGAATCCCTTCCAGGGCACGATCGCCGATATGACCGTGATGGAAAATCTGGCTCTGGCATACTGCTGTGGCCGTGGATTCACGTTCAAGCCGGCGTTGACCCGGCAGCTGCGGGAAGAGATCCGTGAGCGCGTCGCGGGTATCGGTATCGGACTGGAGGATCGGCTCACGCAGTCGATGTCATCACTCTCCGGCGGACAGCGTCAGGCGCTGACCATGCTCATGGCGACTTGGCGTAAGCCGCGACTGCTGCTTCTGGACGAACACACCGCCGCGCTGGATCCCCGCAGCGCGGATCTTGTCCTGAATCTCACCGGCCGCATTGTTGCCGAGCGCGGGCTGACCGTGTTGATGGTCACCCATTCGATGCAGCACGCGGTGCTCTTCGGCGAGCGTTTGATCATGATGCATCACGGACAGATCGTCTACGATATTCGTGACGGGGAAAAACGCCGTGCGCGTCCCTCGGAACTCATCGCCCGCTTCGAGGAACTGCGCCGCGCCGATCGCATGGATGAAAGTGTCGCCGGCCTCCTTCGCGCGCAGTATCATTGAGCCGCCTTCGGCGCTTTGCTTCATCGTTCTGTGTCCAGTGCGCGGTTAGCGTACGATGACGGCCGTACCGCTGGCCGTGACCATGAGCATGCCTCCCGACGCACCCAGATTTTCGTAATCAAGATCCACGCCGACGATGGCATTGGCGCCGAGTTCGACGGCGCGCTCCTCCATTTCCCGCAGGGCGATATCCTTCGCGTTGCGCAATTCGTTTTCGTAGGTCGCCGAGCGTCCGCCGACGATATCGCGGATGCCCGCGAAAATATCCTTGAAAATATTGGCACCGAGAATGGCTTCCCCGGTGACAATGCCTTTGTATTCGTGGATGGACTTTCCTTCGATGCTCGGGGTGGTGGTGACGATCATGGGAATACTCCTTCTATTTTCTATTGTCCCGCCACGGCGTAGAGATAGTACACGCCATACATGAGGGCGGATGTGACCAGTGTCGTGAATGCGGTGCCGAGCACGATGCGGGTGCGCGTTTCCTCCACGATGTGCCAGGCAAGGGTATGGAAAAAAACGAGATTTGCGATGACGGCAAGGAAGTAGATTTCCGAGCTTTGGAAATATCGCCCGCCGATGCTGAAAGGCAGCAACCTTGAAAGCAGAAGCACGGTCAATCCCGTCACGATGATGACGACCAGCGACTGCAGAAGATACGTGATCTGCAGCTGCAGCGGGG
>JACZJN010000087.1 GCA_014860565.1 Bacteroidota bacterium | reverse complement strand
TGCGCGTGTGGTTGACACGAAAGCAGGCACGCGCATCAACAATCATTCAACGGGCCCACAAAATGTTTGTCTCTTTCACCCAAAACGCGGACATTTCTATCGTGCGTATAGGGTGGACATTTCTACTTTGCGGTAACAGTGCGCGCCTGCCCGCAAGCGAGATGTCAGGAATCGCCGTGAGCGCCGATCGGCTCTTGCACCTGACGATGCGGAAACTCATATTATAAGATTACACCGATTCGGAGAACGCATGTCACGTCGCGACCGCTCAGATAGATTTTCATTTCGCGCAATTCCTGGAGAGCTTCTGAGTTCCCATCCTTTCAGGCTTCCCGCTTTCGTCGTCGTCCTGGCCCTGTTCGTGGTGATGGCGCTGCCCGTGACGTCATTCGCCCAGCAGGAGATATTCGTTCCTGAGCGTCCGGGACAGACCTGGAGCACGGAGGTTGCCTCTCCCGGATACGTTCATTTTGAAGCGGGTGTGCTGATGCAGCGGGCGGGATTCACTCCGGAAGCCACCGACGGATCGCTGTCCGGTGGCGAAGTGTACCGAAGCACCAGCTGGCAGCTGCCCGCGATGATGCTGCGCGTCGGGGTTACCGAACACGTCGAGGTTCGCCTTGCGACGAAATATATGCGGATGTCGTGGCGGTATGATCCGAATTATTTTGACGGGGGAAGCGGGCAGCCGATTGAGGAGGATCGAAATTCAGGCGTCGATGTGCTCAGCGTCGGACTCAAGACGACACTGACGAAGGAGAACGGGTGGATTCCCCAGTCTGCGTTTATCGGATCGCTTGCCCTGCCCTCCACGGCCTCATCGATTTATGACATCTCGCAGCCCGCGCCGGATCTGGCGCTCAGTTTTTCGCACTCGCTGGCGAAGGATCTCTACCTCGGTTATTGCGTCGGACTGTCATGGGATGGATGGACGCCCAATCCGCTCGGTTACGGCTCGGTCATGCTCGCATTCGATCTTGACGATAAAATGGATCTGTTCATGGAATACGGTTTCGAGGCGCATCGGCACTCCCCGGTCCTTCACAGCGCCGATGCCGGACTGGTATTCACGGTCAACGACGATTTCAAGATCGATGCCTGGACGGGCTTTGGCCTGGGTAACCCTGATGCCTCTTCCGCCTCTCCCCGTCTGACCTCGATCTATCGTCCGGATGTCTTCTTCGGCGCCGGCGCCGCCTATAGGCTGAAGCTCTAGCGCTCCGCGCACTTTGGCTGTTAGCTTTTAGCCGTTGGCTACTCGTAAAACGAAGACCGATACCGTCGAACAGCATCGGTCTTCGTTTTACTCTTGCCAATGGCCAATTGCCAATAGCCAAAGTGACAACCGTACAACCTCAGAGCAGCGAGTTCGCGTTATCCCAGTTCACGACATCCCAGAAGCCTTCGACGAATTTCGGACGGGCATTGCGATAGTCGATGTAATAGGCGTGCTCCCAGACATCGATAGTCAGAAGGGCTGTCTTGTTGTGTATCACCGGCGTGTCGGCGTTCGAAAGCTGAAGCATTTCGAGCTTGCCTTCGGCGTTGAGGACGAGCCAGGCCCAGCCCGAACCGAACAGTGTCACCGCGGCCTTGGTGAACTGCTCCTTGAATGCGTCGACGCCGCCGAAATCACGGGTGATCAGTTCACCGATTTTCCCCGTAGGTGCACCGCCGCCGTTGGGCGACATGCAGTTCCAGAAAAAGGAATGATTCCAGATCTGCGCCGAATTGTTGAAGAGTCCCGTGGCACCCTCCGTTGCTGCCTTACGAATCACGTCTTCAAGGGCCATATCGTCATACGGCGTGTCCTTGATGAGATTGTTGGCATTGTTGACGTACGCGGCGTGATGTTTGCCGTGATGGTAATCAAACGTTTCTGCGCTGAGAAAGGGATTGAGCGAGTCCTTCGGGAACGGCAGCTCGGGAAGCTTGAAAGCCATGTGATCCTCCGTGAAATGGATGATATGGACAATTGATAGTAACGGTCGGTTGTGAAGTGAACATACGGCATCGCCGCAGTCGATTCAAGTCATACCATAACGGAAATAACACCAGACAACGGTAAAAAAGTGCCCGGTTAATTGCGCACTTCCACACCACCGAGTACGGCCTGTCCGCGAATGATGAATTTCTTCCTGCCGTTGCCGCCACGTGCCTTGCTTTCGAATCCGCCCAGAAAAGCCGAGCCCTCGAGCACAACCAGCCAGTCTTCCGGCACTTTCAGTTCGATGCCTCCCATGAGGGCGAACACCTCGAGAACGGCCTCGCCGTTCTCCGGGATATCGGCGTTTCGGAGATCGATCTCATGTCCGCCCATGATGGCGCTGACCGAACCGCCCTTGAAATAGAGCGAACTGTTGCGCTGTTCGATGCCGCCGAGAATCGCCATGCCGGAGACATATTCCGAAGAACTTTCGCCCTTCTCGACCTTGTGGCGACGCCCCGACTTGAGCATCAGCGATCCGCCGACAAGGATCAGGATCAGCGGCCAGAGATCCCAGAATTCGAACCAGATGATATCCATCCGGTCGAGCAGCATCAGAATACCAATGCCGGCGACGATGATGCCAAAAAGCCGTCCACCGCTGCGTCCGGGCTGCATGGCCTTGATCGCCCCGAATACGACCAGCAGTACTGGCCAAAAGCGGAGGACAGATGAGGAATTAATGATGTCGAAATTGCCGAGTGTCAGAACCACGCCGAGAAGCAGGACGACGATGCCGACGATGCTCTGCGAGGTCATGGAATAATTCTTGTCGTTCATGGGGTCTCCAGGTTAGAAAAGCTCCATGTCACGTACGACAGAATCGTACCCAGGTTGCACCACGTTCCACGCTGTACGTAAAACCCGTCACTCCATCCGCCCTG
>JACZJN010000086.1 GCA_014860565.1 Bacteroidota bacterium | reverse complement strand
TAGGGCGGATTCGTGAATCCGCCCTACGATTATGGGATCAAACGGGGTTGTGATCGTTACCGGAACATATCCTCGACGGGCACGATGCGGATGTTCTCCGCCGTGAACGGCAACGGCCAGGTTTCGATGGCCTTATCCTCTTCGAGCACTTCGTCCGGTTTGGGTGTGTCATAGATGACGGGACTGGGCGTATTGGCGACCAGCTCCGCCTTGAAGGCTTCCGCGCCGCTGGTTACGATGCCGAACTTTATGTTCTTGAACTGCAGGTTCCGACGGATTGCATCGTTGACCTTCTCAAGCGTGAGGTCGCCGATCCTGCGGCGGAACAGGTCGATGTAGTCGCCGTGGATACCATAGAATTTGCTGTCGATGGCATAGCCGAGACGTTCCGAGGTCGTGGTCGCGTATTGCAGCGCGTATTTGTCGAGGAATTTTTTCGACAGGTCGAACTGCTCCTGCGTCATGCCGTTTTCAATCACATGCTGCAGTTCCCGCATTGCCGCGCGCAGGGCGAAATGCCGATGCACGTGCTGCACGGGACGAAGCCATACCTCGAACAGCTGCTGATGCCGGGCGTTGTTTGCCTCCGGCATCTGCCGACGACCGCCATTGGGGAAAATCTCGATGTAGGAATAATCGCCGTAGTTCATGCCGCGCGCTTCGCGGATCACCTGGTAGAGATGCGACGACGAGTTCCGATGTTCGCCGAACCAGGAGTTGAACAGCGCGAGCGCCCAGAAATCCTCATCGCCGCGGAGCACCGGAATCGGGAAACCGAAGCTGATTGCGGTCGCATCGCATTCTTTTTCAACGATCGTCATTTCGAGCCCATTGATCGGGGCCACCGCAGGCGGATCCGGCTGCTGCGGCGCGCCCTCGGCGAGGGTTTTCAGATCGGTTTCGAGACGGCTGACGATCGCCGCGTCGTATCCGCCGCCGAGTCCGATCACGAAATTCTCGCGCGTATACCACTGCTTGTAGAAAGCGCGGACATCGTCGAGCGTGATCGCGTCGAGACTGCTGAGCGAACCCTGATCGAGGTGTCCGTATCGCGTGCCTGCATAGACGAAGTCGTAGAACGCTGCTTTCCCGAGTTCCTCATCGTTCGAGTAGCGAAGCGATTTCTCTATGCCATTGCGCATGTCGGTCTTGATGCGCTGGAAATCCTCGTCCTTGAACCCCGGATGCAGAATCGCATCGGTGAACAGGCCGTAGTATTCCTCGATATTGTCTTTGTGAACGCGTCCGCGAATCACGGTCATCTCCTTGTCGACGTTCGCGCCGTAGCCGGCCGCCATCGGGTAGAGGGCCTCCATGATTTCTTCGTAGTTGCGGGTTTCGGTGCCTCCCTCGGTCATGAGATTGGCCGTGAGCGTGGCCAGGCCTTCCTTGCCCTGCGGATCGCATTGCGAGCCCACCTTGAACCAGACCGTGAAGGAAATCGTGGGATCATCCTTCACGGGAAGAAGGACCACGTTTTCGGACGAGGGGACACTGCAAGCGCTCATGAGCAGAACAACCGGAAGAATGGTGAGAAAGGAAGTAATGATGCGTCGTTTCATGATCAGTCCCTCCCCTTCAGCGTGGCAATCGTGCGGCGCGCGGGCGTCAGGTACGTCGCGACCGCGTTCTGTATATCCGCAGCCGTGACAGCGTCGTAGGCCGCGTACAGCTGGTTGACGACATCGATGCCGCCGGTGATGGCGACCAGGCGCGCGAGACGGCCCGCCACCTTGTCGGGCGTGTCGAGATTCATGAGAAAGGAGTATTTAAGTCTTTTCTTCACGTTCGCCAGTTTTTTGGCGTCCACCTGCGTTGTGCGGAACGTCTCCACCGTGCGGTCGATTTCCGCCTGCACGTAGGGGAGGTCCTTCGCGTCCTTTACCATGGCGTAGATCGCCCAGAGTCCGGGATCGCGGTTGAAGTCGAAGTCGGCACTGATGAACTGCACCTTCTGTTCCTGCAGTACCAGCTTCTTATAGATTTCGCTGGTCTCTCCGAAAAGCAGGTCATCGAGCATCGACCCGGCGACCATGAGGCGGTTGGACGGGTCGAGGGCTTCGCCCTTGTAGGCGACCACGAGCAACGGCAGCGTCTTGCCGTCGTAGCTGACCGAGATCTTTCGTTCCGCGGTCTGCGCGGGTTCGACCGGTACGGCCGGCGCGACATAGCCTTTCTGCCATCCGCCGTAGTATTTGCGGATCATATCGAGCGTCTTTTTCGCATCGAAATCCCCGGCGAGCAGCAGCACGACGTTCTCGGGCCGGTAGTAGCGGCTGAAGAATTCCTTGCTGTACGCATACATCGTCGGCATCGCCTTGATGTCGGCCTCGTAGCCCATCGTGGTGTGTCCGTAGGTATGCTTCGTGAAAGCGGTTTCCTGCAACGCTTCGATCAGTACTTCCCAGGGGCTTGTCCGATTTTTTCTGTACTCGCCGTATACGGCGCCCGATTCGGTCTGAAAAGGAGCCTCGGCGTAATCGAGATGCTGGAAACGATCGCTTTCGAGTTTGATCACCGTCTCGAGATCCTGCGAGGCGAACGAAAGATGGTAGGCGGTGAGGTCGTCGGTGGTGTACGCGTTGGCGTCGGCACCCATTTCGGTCACCATGCGGTCGTAGACGGATGCGGGATAGTTTTTCGTGCCGCGGAACATCATGTGTTCGAAAAAATGCGCGAAGCCTGTTTTTCCCGCTTCGTATTCGTCGCGCGATCCGGTGCGGACAACGCTGTAGTAGGACATGAGTCCGCCACTGGACATCGGGATCATGACGACCCGCAGTCCGTTTTCGAGCGTGTGGGTTTCCCAGGGGTAGGGGAACACCCCGTCCCCACCCGGCGCCGCGTTGAGGACGCCCCCGGTCAAGGCAATGGCAAGCATGACATACACAAGTGGTTTCACAAAATCTCCTTCTTTCATTCGGAAACGACAGAAGCGCTCGTTCGAGCAATCATATAATCTATCGAAAGAACCGCGCCTGCACAATGGCCGCCGCAGCCCCTCTATTCGCCGAAGTGGAACGCCACGGCAGCACGCCGTTCCCTTGGAAGGGGGAGTCCATCGATACGCAAACGGGCCTCGTCGGCCTCGTCCGGACGAATGTCCGTACCGGACAAACGGTGTGGCATGAGAAATATTTCATGTTAACACAATCCTAACACATCCGGGTTGACTTCCTGACGGGAATTCGCTAATCATGTGTGATGGTAGAACCACATGCCAGGATAACAGGGTACCATGACGATACCGCTTGACCAGCAGCAGCGCGCACAGCTTCATTCCCTCATTGAGAATGCCGCGACCGACGACGAACGCCGCCGTAATGCACGCATCGTGCTTGCGTATGCGGACGGTGTCGAAACTCGTGATATTGCGGGGGAGACGGGACTTTCCGAAAGCCGAACACGCTATTGGCGAGGGGTTTACGAAAAATACGGAATGGACATGTTCACTCCTGGCTTCGCACCAAAGATTATACGGCGCAAGTCAACCGACGCCGGCAAAGCCCATGTCCTGCAATTGAGCGACGATCAGCGACGCGAACTCGTCGAACGCCTCGGGACGGAGAAGGATGAGGATCTGCACCGGCGCATCGCCATCATCCTCGCGTATGCAGACGGACGTGAGACCGCGGAGATCGCGACCGAAGCGGGGCTCTCCGCCAGCCGTACCCGCTTCTGGCGAAAAGCATTCGAGCGCGACGGCATGGACATGTTCGCCTCGCATGAGAACACGACCGGGAAGGACCCCGGGCAGGGGAAAGAGAAATCCGGTCCCGGCCTGCAGCCCGACGACTCTTTTGCCGAGGCGGCACGCAAGGTACTGCGCATGTATTTCGAGGAGATGCTCGTGCAGGAGGCGCATCCGGAGATGGACACCCACTCCGAGGTAGTACACAAGATGCGGGTGGCGACCCGTCGGCTGCGTTCCGGGTTCGAGATCTTCGACAGCGCTTTCACCGACAAGGCGAAGCGGAAATTCCGCAAGCCGCTCAAGCAGCTCTCTCGTGCGCTTGGATACGTCCGCGACCTCGACGTACTGCTGGAAAACATGCGCGGCTATTCGAACCAGCTTTCCTCCGAAGACGCCGCGTCTTTCGCCCCGCTGCTTCGCGCATGGGAAGAAGAACGCATGCTCCATTACACCGCTCTTCGCGCGCATCTTGAAAGCAGCGGCTATCGGGAATTCCGCGATGCATTCCGCACATTCGTCGATACGGCGGGGAGCGGCGCCGTCGCGGATATCGAGGTCGTGGCGGGCGTGCCGCGCCGCATCGCGCACATTGCTCCCGTACTGATACTCGAACGGTATACCGACGTCCTTGCATTCGAAGACGAACTCGCGATGGCCTCGATCGATCTGCTGCATCGGCTGCGTATTCAGAGCAAGAAACTCCGCTATACGATGGAATGCTTCGCCGAACTGCTCGGCCCGGGTGGACGCAAGGCCATCCGGCAGGTGATCGCATTGCAGGATTATCTCGGAGAGCTGCAGGACGGACAGGCCGCCAGCGACATGATAACGGATTTCGTGAGCGGACTCGACGCGCGGCAGTCCTCGCGTCCCTTGAACGAACGTCTCAATCCTGCTCCCCTCCTGACCTATCTCGCCGAACGCGAATCACGCAAGCACGATCTGATGCGTGGCTTCTCCGACGCCTGGGCCGCATTCAATTCTCCCGACACGCGCAAACGCATGCTCCGCGCTTTGTTGCGATAACATTCGCTCTTCACGCGATCCCGCAAGGGCGGTAGGGGTTGTAGGTATTTGTAGGTATTGTAGGTATTGTAGGTATTGTAGGTATTGTAGGGGCGCAGCATGCTGCGCCCCTACAATACGCGGGGAATCATAACAATACGCGGGGAATCATAACAATAAGCGGGGAGTCATATTAACAGCCAGCCGATGAGCACCAAACCCGTGACGAGCACCAGCCCGAATCCCGGAAGGGTGTAGCGGCGCAAGGCCGCGGCGCCGAGAGAGAATGCGATGCTGGCCTTGACGATGGTATTCATCACCACCGCGATCAGAATGGCGACCGCGGCCGTACTTTCACTCAACGTGGTTTTCGACAGGTTGGCCATCGACAGCGTGATCGCGTCAACATCGGTCAGACCCGCTAATCCCGCCGCGAGATACACGCCGCCGTCTCCCAGATAGATCTGCGCCGCTTTCGACGCGAAAATGATAAGGGCGAAAATAAGACCGAACTTGATCGCCGACATGAGTTCGAAGGGATTCTGAAGTTCGACCTCGGTGTTGCTGTCTTTCTTTTTCCCGAAGAGCAGCAGCATGCTCGCACCGACGCCGCTCACCGTGAGGATGGCGATGAACGGCCAGATGAACGCGAGAAGGGAGCGGTTGACAACGGCGATCTCGATCAGGATGCGGGGAAACATGATCGAGCAGGCGAGCACGATGGCCGATGCAAAGGTCTTCCCCAGCTCCGGCGCCGTGCGGCTTTTCTGCGAAAACGAGAGCGTCACCGCGGTACTGGAGACCAGTCCCCCCATCATCCCCGTCAGCGTGAGTCCTTTTTTCGAACCAAGCACCTTCACCATCACATACCCGGCGAAGCTGATGCCGGCGATCAGCACCACCATGTACCAGATCTGGCGGGGGTTGAGCACGTCGAGGGGACCGAACGTCGTATTCGGAAGAATCGGCAGAATGATCGCCGTGATGATCGCGAATTTCAGCGTGGCATAGATGTCCTCCGCCTGCACGTGCGCAATCAGCTGCTGCAGCGGCGCCTTCAGGGACAGGAAAAGGGTGAGCACCACGCTCGTCGCGATGGCGACGATATAGAATTCATGGTGGATGAGCACCCCGAGAACGAACACCATGATCGCGGCGACCTCGCTCGTCGCTCCGTGGAATCCCGTCCGCGCTTCGAGGAAGTACGACACCACGACCATCCCCATGAAGCCCGCGGCGAAGACACCGAGCACCCAGGGGGCGACGGCGGTGCCGAGGAGTCCGGAAAGAAAGCCGAGCAATGCGATCAGCGGAAAGGTGCGGATGCCGGCGAAGAGCTTCTGATGATCCTCCGCCGAGCGTTCGCGCTCGATGCCGACCAGGGCTCCGACCAGCAAACTTATGGCGCCCTTCTGGAACAGGACGGCGAGGGAGATATCCAGTGCGGCAGGGAGAGCCGACTGCAGGAAAGCGGGGATGGTATGCATGAGAATGATATCCGATGTGAAAGGCGCTGAAATATAGACTTTGGCGAAGAGAGAAAAAAAATATTATGGTGGATGAAGAGTTGAAGGAAGACATCGTCGTACGATAACGGGCGGAATCAACGATACTTCTCCCCCTGCAGCGACGGGAAAAATCCCGTTTGCATGAAGGAAAAAAACTCCGTAGCTTAACATCGATAAATAACTCGATGTTAGGATCATGTCCATCATTTTCTCCAAAGCTTGCGAATACGGGATTCAGGCGACGCTCTATATCGCGACGCAGCCTGACCGGCGTGTCGGCATCAAGGAAATCGCTTCCGAGCTGTCGATTCCCGTGCATTTCCTTGCAAAGATCCTGCAGTCGCTGAGCGAGAAAGGCGTGCTGGCATCCTTCAAAGGCGTGCACGGTGGATTCACACTGCAGCGGGCGCCGGAAATGATTCATCTCATTGACGTGGTCGAGGCGATCGACGGACTTGATTTCTTCGAAAACTGCGTCCTCGGATTCCCGGGCTGCGGCACCGGCAAGCCCTGTCCGGTGCACGATCGCTGGGGCGAGGTGCGCGACACCATTCGGGAAATGCTCTCGGTCGACAGTCTGGCCGATCTCCTCCCCATCTCCCGCGAGAAAATCACCGACGTCATCAACGAGTACATGAAAGTATCCTGACTTTTTTTATCTGAATTATCGATAATAGACTCGACTATCTACGATGAAAATGATTACGCACCTCAAGACCTGGCGACCGTCGGGCAACGGACAGCAGCTCCGGTTCTGGATACAGTTCGCGTTCATTGTCCTCTGTCTCTGGATAGGCGTGGAGTTCACTCTCTGGGTTTCGTGGCACGAAGGGAGCGGGGGCATGGCCATGAGTCGCCCCCCGGGGGTAGAAGGGTTCCTCCCCATCTCGGCATTGATGAGTCTCTATTACTTCTTCCTCAGCGGAAGCATTCATCCGGTGCATCCGGCGGGACTGTTCATTCTCTTCGCCATCATCGCGATGTCGTTGCTGGTCAAGAAATCCTTCTGCAGCTGGCTTTGTCCCGTCGGCACGCTGTCGGAGAACATCGGGGAATTCGGGAAGAAAATCTTCGGTCGCAATTTCAAGGTCTGGCGCTGGCTCGATTACCCGCTCCGTTCCATCAAATACCTGCTTCTGGGATTTCTTTTCTATGTCGTGTTTTTCGGCATGGACGCCCATTCGCTCGAGCAGTTTCTCAGCAGTCCCTACAACAGGGTTGCGGACGTGAAGATGTTCCTGTTTTTCCGGCACATCTCCCAGTTCTCGATCATCGTACTGGCCATCCTTGTCGGACTCTCACTCGTCATCAGGAATTTCTGGTGCCGCTACCTCTGTCCTTACGGCGCGCTGTTGGGGCTGACCGGATTGCTCAGTCCCTTCCGCATCACCCGCAACGCGGACAGCTGCATCGACTGCGCGAAATGCGCGAAGGTGTGTCCCAACCGCATCGCGGTGGACCGGCTGAACGTCGTCATGTCCGACGAATGCACGTCGTGCATGGCCTGTGTGGAAGCGTGTCCGGTGCGCGATACGCTGCAGATGAAGGCATCGCGGAAGTCCCGCTTCGTCTTCAAACCCTCGTGGGTCGCCGCGGCGGTCGTCGGGATATTCCTCCTTGTGACCGGCATCGCCATGCTTTCCGGCAACTGGCACAACAACGTCGGCGAAGCGGAATACTCCCGCAGGATCAAGGATATCAACAATCCGATCTACCAGCACAACCAGGGCAGCGCCCCGACAGAGGAGATGTCCGCGGGCAATTCCGCCACCCGATGAGGTCCCTGGAGGATGAGCCTTCAGGCTCGTCCGGTGGATGCGCGGACTTTGGCACCGCCTCCGACAAAAAATCGAACGCGATCGACACGGAGCTCGACGCCACAAACTGGGTCTACCTGATGACCACCGTCTATTTCTGACCTGACCGTTTCAGTAAACAAGAGAAATCATGAAACGTATCATTCACTATTTCATTCCCCCGCCCGAATGGCGTCTGCCCGTGTTCCTGGTGCTGGGCGTGCTCGGAGGTCTCGGCATGTTCGTGCTCTATATTTCGAACGCCGTTTCGTACCTCTCGAACGACCCACGCGCCTGCGTGAACTGCCATGTGATGGTGCCGCAATACGCGACCTGGGAGCGGGGCAGCCACGGCCGGGCGACCACGTGCAACGATTGCCACGTACCGCATGACAATATCATCCGCACCTACGCCTTCAAGGCCAGCGACGGCCTGCGGCACGCGACGATGTTCACCCTGCGCATGGAGCCGCAGGTCATCCAGATCAAGGACGCCGGCGTGGCGGTGGTGCAGGAAAACTGCATCCGCTGCCACAGCGACCTGGTGCACGAGGTTTCGTCCGGCAGTCTCACCGCAATGAACGCCCGTGCGGGCGAAGGCCTGCTCTGCTGGCAATGCCACCGCGAGGTGCCGCACGGACGCGTCAACAGCCTCGCGTCCACTCCCTATGCGCGCGTTCCCCGTCTCGGGCCCATCGCTCCCGAATGGCTGCGCAAATACCTCGAATCATCCGACAGAAAATAACAACGCACTTAAGGAGCAACTGAAAATGAAACGTCGCATCATGGACATCGTGCAGGAAAAGCCCTGGCTGGGATGGACCATTTTTCTCGGTACCATCGTCGTGGTTTTTCTCATCGGCCTTCTGGGCGCCTCCATCGTCGAGCGCCGCGGAGAGACCGAACTTATCGTTCAGGCGAAAGCCATTCCCGACTGGGAACCGCGCAACGAGGTATGGGGAGAGAACTATCCTCGTGAATACGAAACGTACAAATCCACCGCCGACGGAGATTTTCTCAGCAAGCACGGCGGCAACGCGAAGATCGATTACCTGGAAAAATATCCGAATCTCGTGATTCTCTGGGCAGGCTACGCGTTTTCGCGCGACTACAACCAAGGACGCGGACATTACCACGCCGTCGAAGACATCCGCAACACGCTTCGCACCGGCGTTCCGCAACCGGGCACCTGCTGGAGTTGCAAGAGCACCGACGTGCCGCGCGTGATGAACGAGAAGGGCGTGGGGGCGTTCTACAAGGACAAGTGGATGAATCTCGGAGACGAGATCGTCAACAACATCGGCTGCCAGGACTGCCACGATCCGAAAACCATGAACCTGCGCATCACACGTCCCGCGCTCATCGAGGCCTTCCAGCGCCAGGGCAGGGACATCAACCAGGCCACGCATCAGGAGATGCGTTCGCTGGTCTGCGCACAGTGTCACGTCGAATACTATTTCAAGGGCAAGGAAGAAAAATACCTCACATTCCCATGGGACAAGGGCTACTCGGCTGACGACATGGAACGCTACTACGATGAAGTTTCCCCGCACACCGATTTCGTGCACGCGCTCAGCCGCACGCCTATCCTCAAAGCCCAGCATCCCGACTACGAGCTGTTCATGACCGGCATTCATGCCAAGCGCGGTGTTTCCTGCGCCGACTGCCACATGCCGTATCGCAGTGAAGGTGGGGTGAAATTCACGAACCACAAGATCATGTCCCCGCTGCAGGACGTCGCCGCATCCTGTCAGGTCTGTCATCGCGAGAGCGAGGCGAATCTCGTCCGCGACGTCTACGAGCGTCAGGACAAGATCGAGGAACTGCGCATGCGTGCGGAGAGCGGTCTGGCCAAAGCGCACATCGAGGCGAAGTTTGCCTGGGACAAAGGCGCGACCGAAACGGAAATGGCACCCGTACTCAAGCTGATCCGCCAGTCGCAGTGGCGCTGGGACTGGGTTGCCGCCGCCAACAGCCTCGGCTTCCACTCCCCGGTCGAAGCCGCGCGCACGCTGGGCGCTTCGATCGAGAAAGCCGAACAGGCCCGCACGCTTCTTGTGCGTGTGCTCGCGAAGCACGGGTACACCGATGAAATTCCTATCCCCGACATTTCCACGAAGGCCAAGGCGCAGGCCTATATCGGCCTCGACATGGAGAAGTTCAATACGGAGAAGAAGGATTTCCTCGCGACTGAGGTCCCGAAATGGGATGCCGCCGCGAAGGCACGGCAGGCGAAATACTGACAACAACCCGATACATGTAGGGGCGCAGCATGCTGCGCCCCTACAATGGCGTCTCGCGAAATATGTAAAGACGGTCCCGCTGTTCGGCGGGACCGTCTTTTTGGAGGGGGTGAGCGACGGGGCTTGAACCCGCGACCCTCAGAGCCACAATCTGATGCTCTACCAACTGAGCTACGCTCACCATTTTTGAGCATGGAAAGATAAGGAAAAACCTTCGGACGCGCAACTACCAGAGGCCCGACATCACTTGCCTACGGAAAATATTTTCCCTAAATTGTATGACTTGGAAGGTCCGGACATGAATTCGAAGCAAAAACATATTCCTGTTCGGCTCGCGGGCCTCGGCGACGGCGTACATGAACTGCTCTTCACCGTCGATCCCGTGGAGATCGATCTGCCCGCGGAATTCCAGCAGGAAGTGGCCGTGCGCATCGATCTGGACAAGACGCATCATCAGGCGGCGCTGCATGTCTACGTGCAAACCGCGGCGGTGTCTCCCTGCGATCGCTGCCTCGAACCGGTGACCATCCCGGTCGATACGGATTTCCGCGTGGTGTATGCACATGATAATTCCGCCGAAGGCGGAGAAGACGAGTCGGAAATCCGCCAGATCGACGTCAACGATCCGGTGATCGATCTCTCCGAAGACGTGCGCGACGCGATCCTGATCTGCATCCCCATGCGACGCGTGTGCGGAGAGGATGAAAACGGCGACGCAATCTGCAAGGATGCCATTCCGCCAGAGCGCAACGCCGACCTGCAGGAAAAAGAAGATCCCCGTTGGGACAAACTGAAATCGCTGAAATTGGATCAATAGAATACAGAAACCGTTTTCGGAGAATACCATGCCTAATCCAACCCATCGTCATTCGAAGTCCCGCACCGCGAAGCGGCGTACGCATTACAAGGCGCAGGCCATGCCGACCGGCAAGTGCGACAACTGCGGCGAGACCAAGCTGCAGCATCGCGTGTGCCCGAACTGCGGGTACTACAACGGCCGTTCAATCATCACCCCGAAAGTCTAAACGCAGCCGCGTGCGCGGTACGGATTACAGGCGCCTGTCGTGGTAACAATTGCTGTTGACGCCATGGGCGGGGATCATGCCCCTCACAATGTTGTGCAGGGTGCGGTGGACTGTGCCCGTGATCCGCGCTGTGATTTTCAGATTCTTCTCATCGGGCAGGATGACGCGATACGCGCGCACCTGCCCGATCCCATTCCCTCCAACATCTCCATCCGCCATACCGACGAAATCGTCGCCATGAAAGATTCCATCAGCGTCGCGCTCAAGTCCCGACGAAACTCCTCGATGTACCGCGCGCTCGAATGGCATCGCGACGGCGACGTCCAGGGCTTCATCAGCGCGGGCAACACCGGCGCGATGATGGCTCTTTCGACACTGATTCTCGGCCGCCTTCCCGGCGTCGAGCGTCCGTCGATCGGCACCTTCCTTCCCTCCGCGAAAGGACCCGTGCTGCTGATCGACGCTGGTGCGAACGTGGATTCGAAGCCCTCGCACCTTGCGCAATTCGGCATCATGGGCAGCATTTACACCGAGCTGATGCTGCGGCGCGAACGTCCGAAAGTGGGCCTGCTCAACGTGGGCGAAGAAGAAAGCAAGGGGAATGACGCCTGCATTGCCGCATGGCCGCTGCTGAAAGCCGCGCCCATCAATTTTATCGGGAATATCGAGGGACGGGACATTCTCAAAGGAACCGCCGACGTCGTCGTCTGCGACGGCTTCACCGGCAACATTATTTTGAAATTCGCAGAATCCTTCCCCGGCCTGTTGAAAAGCAAGTTCTACGAATATGCCGCCCTCGGCCTCTTCAAGAAGCTCTGGGTCGGTCTTATCGCAGGCACGATCAAGAAGATGATCAAGGACTGGGATTACCAGGAATACGGCGGCGTTCCGCTCCTGGGCGTGAACGGCGTCAGCATCATCGGACACGGCAGTTCATCGCCGAAGGCGATCATGAACATGATTTTCGCCGCGAAAAACATGGTGGATCGCCGCGTCAACGAAACTATCCGCGAGGCGATGGCTTCGCAGCAAACTCCCACATGACATGAAATGGCAAATCGCATGAACACCGCAGCAATTACTGCTGTCGGGCATTACGCCCCGGAAAAGGTCGTACCCAACAGCTACTTCGAATCGTATCTCGACACCACGGAAGAATGGATCATGAGCCGGACCGGCATTCGGGAGCGCCGCTTCCTGGAGAACGGCGCAACATCCGACCTGGCTGTCGAAGCAGCGCGCAAGGCCCTGGCCATGCGCGGCATCAGTCCTGAAGAAGTGGAGTGCATCATCATCGCCACGGTGACCCCCGACATGTTCTTTCCCAGCACCGCGGCCCTCGTGCAGCACAAGCTCGGCGCGAAAAACGCCTGGGGGTTCGACCTCAGCGGCGCATGCTCCGGCTTCCTGTACGCACTCGCCACGGGGGTGCAGTTCATCCAGGCCGGCACGTACACGAAAGTGCTGGTGATCGGCGCGGACAAGATGACCTCGATCGTGGATATGGAAGACCGCAATACCTGCATTCTTTTCGGCGACGGCGGCGCGGCCGTGCTGCTCGAACCGAACGAGGAAGAGGGCTACGGCATCATCGACTGGGTCAATTATATGGACGGTTCGGGCATGGAAGCCCTGCACATGAAAGCGGGCGGCAGCCTGCGGCCTTCCACCCTGGAGACCGTGCAGAACAAGATGCACTACATCACGCAGGACGGGAAAGCGGTATTCAAGGTCGCCGTCGTCGGCATGGCCGATGTATCCGTCGAAATCATGAAGCGCAACAACCTGAAGTCCGAGGACATCGCATGGCTGGTGCCGCATCAGGCGAACATGCGCATCATTCAGTCCACCGCCGACCGCATGGGTCTCGACATGGACCACGTCATGGTGAACATCGACCGCTACGGCAACACCACCGCCGCGACGATTCCGAGCTGCCTGGCGGAATACCATGCCGACGGCCGCCTCAAACGTGGTGACAACATCGTGCTCGCCAGCTTCGGCGCCGGGTACACCTGGGGTGCGTCCCTCATCAAGTGGTCCATCTGAGGCGAGGTCAGGAAATGAAAACCGCATTGCTCTTTCCCGGACAGGCCTCACAGTATGTGGGCATGGGCAAGGATCTCCACGACAATCATGATCGCGCCCGCGAGCTCTTCGACGCCGCGAACGAAATCATGGGCACCGATCTGAAGCAGATCTGCTTCGAAGGACCCGCCGAGGAACTCAAGCAGACGAAGTACACCCAGCCGGCGATTTTCGTCCACAGCGTCGTCATGGCCGAGCTGCTCGGTATCGCACCCGACGCCGCGGCCGGACATTCTCTCGGCGAATACAGCGCCCTCGTCACCGCCGGCGCGCTCACGTTCGAAGACGGACTCCGTCTCGTCAAAAAGCGCGGCGAACTCATGCAGGAATCAGGGACGCGTTCCCCCGGCACGATGGCCGCCGTGATCGGCGCCGAGGCCGACCTCGTGGACGAAGCCTGCCGCGAAGCCGCTTCCGCCGGTATCGTCCAGGCCGCGAATTTCAATTCTCCCGGACAGATTGTGATATCCGGCAGCATCGAAGGCGTGGATCGCGCGATGGAAGTTCTGAAAGCCAAGGGCGTGCGTCTCGTGAAAAAGCTGCCCGTCAGCGGCGCCTTCCATTCGCCCCTGATGCAGTACGCGCAGGACGAGCTCGGAGCGGTGCTCGACGCGACGCCGATCGGCGATGCGCGCTTCCCCGTCTACACAAACGTCACGGGCCTGCCTGTCACCGCCGCCGCCGACATCCGGATAAACCTGCTCAAGCAGGTAACCAGTCCGGTGCTGTGGCAAAACAGCATGGAACAGATGCTCGCCGACGGTTTGGAGCGGTTTATTGAAAGTGGTCCCGGCAATGTGCTGCAGGGGCTGATGAAACGCATCAGCGCGGATGCCTCCTGCCTCGCGGTGGGGACGCATGAAGAGCTTATGTTGTTGAAATAACGTATATTACGAGGACGTATTGTTCCAAGGAAGGATTACCAAGTCATGAGTCTTCTCACAGGAAAAAACGCCATCGTCACCGGCGGTGCCCGCGGTATTGGACGATCGATCGTTCGCCAGTTCATTGCAGAAGGGGCGAATGTCGCCGTATTCGATGTCGCATTCCCCGATGATTTCGAGGCGTTTGCCGCCGAGATGCGCGCGGGAGGACAGAAGCTCGAAGCCTTCGCGGTGGACATCACCGACAGCGCAGCGGCCGACAAGGCCTGCGAGGAAGTGCAGACCGGTTTCGGGTCGATCGACATTCTGGTCAACAACGCCGGCATCGGCCTGTACGGCCCCGTCAAGGACTTCGCCGTGGCGGACTTCGACAGAGTCGTGGCCGTCAACCTGCGAGGCGTGTTCCTCTGTTGCCAGGAGGCGATGCGGATGATGGTCCCCGCGCGGGCCGGCACCATCATCAACATCTCGAGCGTCGTGGGCTTCAAGGGGTACCCGAACCAGGCGGCGTATACGGCCACGAAGCACGCCGTCATGGGTTTGACGAAGACGCTGGCGGTCGAGGCGCAGGAACACGGCATCCGCACGAGCGCGATTCTCCCCGGCGGGGTCGACACGGCCATGGTCCGGGAGGCCCGTCCCGACCTCGATCCCTCGATCCTGCTTCAGCCGGAGGACGTGGCGCAGACGGTCCTCTTTCTCCTGTCGCTTTCCGACCGGGCGGCGATCGACGAGATCTACATCCGCCGCCGGACGAGCACACCGTTCTGAGAGGCGAGACCGCATGGACATCGAGCACGTCGGCTACGTGGTGGAGGACCCGGTCCGGAT
>JACZJN010000085.1 GCA_014860565.1 Bacteroidota bacterium | reverse complement strand
GAAATATCTTTATAACACAGTAGAATTAAGAGGTTAATAATCTTTAGCTTATAAGACTTCTGATGTATTTCATCAATCCGTTCAGCAGGTAGGATGATTTATCCAGAAGTTCAAAGACCTTAGATTCGCCTTCGATATACTCGAGTCTTTTCGCGATCAGGAGTTCCGTTTCAAGTTCGCTCAAAGAACCGCGTGAGATTGTAAGAAATCGAAGGTATTCTTTCGCGGACTCACGCGCAGCTCCCTCAGCGATGTTTGCCGGCACTGAAACTGCAGCTCTGCGAATCTGCGAAGACAAACCGTATTGCTCGTATTTTGGAAACTTCGCCACTGCCCTATACAACTCAGTAACGAGATCCATTGATACGTTCCACGCCTCCAGTCGCTGATGAGACCGGACAAATTTCTCTTTCATAATTACTCCCTAAAATGAAAGTTGAATACCCGCTCTTAACCCCTTCCCCCCTTAACTCCTTAACTGATCGCCATAAGATCCGCATCCACCATCATCTGCACCAACTCCGCAAAACTCGTCTCTGGCACCCACCCCAAGTCCGTTTTTGCGCGGGAAGGATCTCCTAACAGGAGTTCAACTTCCGCAGGTCTGTAGAACTGCGGATCCACGACCGTGTAATCTTCGTAATTCAGGTTTACATGTTCAAAAGCCCTCTGGACGAAATCACGCACACTGTGAGTGATTCCGGTGGCGATGACATAATCCTTCGGCTGATCCTGCTGAAGGATGAGCCACATGGCTTCGACGTATTCCTTTGCGTAGCCCCAGTCGCGCTTGGCGTCGAGATTACCCAGACGGAGTTCGGAGGCCTTCCCCTGTTTGATGCGCGCAACGGTGCTGGTGATCTTGCGCGTCACGAATTCATATCCACGGCGCGGGGATTCATGATTATATAATATTCCACTCGCGGCTCTTATTCCATAGGCCTCGCGATAATTGCGCGTGAGATCGAATCCCGCCACCTTGGTGATACCGTATGCACTGCGCGGGTGAAACGGGGTGTCCTCGTTCTGCGGTGTCTCGCGCACTTTGCCAAACATCTCGCTGGAACCCGCAAAGTAGAAACGGCACTCCGGCGCATTCTCCTTGATGGAGGACAGCAGATAATGCGTGCCGTTGATATTCGTGTTGAAGGTCGAGAACTCGTCCTCAAACGAATAGCTGACGAAACTCTGCGCCGCGAGATGGTAGCACTCGTCCGGCGCGACATCGCGCACAACTTTGAACAGACTCGGGTAGCTCTCCAGCGACGCGGGATGCAGCTGGATGTCCTTCTGCAAGTGACGTATGCGTCCCAGCCGCTGTTCCGGAGCTTCGATGGCCACGCGCCGCACGATCCCGTGGACTTCGTAGCCTTTTTCGAGCAGGAGTTCCGCGAGGTAGCTGCCGTCCTGGCCGGTGATGCCTGTGATAAGGGCTTTTTTCATACGTGGGCGAACCGATGATGGAGACGAATGTGCGTCACTGCTGGTATATCCCTGCTTTGTGAAACGAAATCATGGTCTGGACAGTGGTTCGCCCTTACAGCCGGCGGATCGGTTCACCCGAGCTCCGCCACCGGCACCTCGACCATCACTGTCTGTCCGATCGCCTCGATCACCACCGCCACCTTACGATTGCCCCGGTATTCCACCAAATGCCCTTTCATACCCGCGAGGGGACCATACCTGATGCGGATCTCCGAGCCGAGAGGGAGTCGATCGCTGGTGGTTTCGATTTCGGGAGCACCGTGGACGAGGATGCGGAGACTGTCGATGAGGCCGGGACGCACTTCGGCGACTTTGCCGTTGAAATGCACGTACTTGAGCACACCCGCGACCTCGAAGGTCGTGTTCCGTTCTTTCTCGTCGACATGCACGAACAGGTAGCCGGGAAACAGGGGCAGAACGACTTTCTTCTTCCGGTCGCTCCACTGCCGAATGGTCTCATGCAGGGGGAGGAAGACCTCTATCGCCGCGTCCAGCAGCTGCTGCTCGACTTTCTTCTCGTAGCGGGGACGGACGTAGAGGACGCGCCATTTGCGGATGGGCTGGGTCATTCGGTCTCGCGATCGTCGGGTCTGATGACCCGCCAATGGACAAGCCCATTTTTCCTTCCGAAGGCGAGATCCTCTGCGATTCGCTGCAGATCACGTTCGCAGACGGCCAGATCGGGTACCTCGATCCATCGAATCTCGTCAAAGGCGAAGAAGCCCAGGTCGTCAGAATACCGATGCTGCAGGTACTCACGGGAGAGAGCTGTCCCGCCCGTCAGGTAGAACGGCGTGCCGAGAGCTGCGAGGACAGCAAGACATCTATCCTGAAGTGGATACAGACTGTCTTGATAATAACTCGCGTGCGTACTCATATCGTGTCCTGAGACTGGCGGGCCAGAGACGACGCAGCACGTCGTCATCCAGCGCTTCCTTCAAACGGTCGGCCGGGATAAGCCGCAGCAGGGTGTGCCAGGAATAGCTCTTGAGCAGCTTCGCATAGACGGTCACGAGATCGAGCGTGCCCGGAGCCGGAGCGCGCCCGTCCAGCGCACGCAGGACTGCCTCCACATCCGTATGCACATCCCACAACACCCGCCGGATGTACTCGACCCGAACCGTATCATCGAACAGCTGCATATCGGTAGCTTTTATTCCCTTTCTTACAAGGTATGCTCCGCCAATTCAGTCCCATTTTCAGGGATGAATTGGATATAAACTGCTCCACTATGCACAAAAACACGATACGTTGAATAAGCAGCGACTCACATCGTCTCTATTTATTCAAGTTTTCGTGTTTCTTCATTCGTGTCTTTGTGCCTTCGTGGTTTTTTCTTCAATCGCCGCTTTGCAATCGCAGCAGTTCGTCGCGCAGACGCGCGGCTTCTTCGTAGTCTTCCTGTTTTATGGCGTCGTCGAGTTTTTCCTGCAGCTCCGCTTTCTGGCGCTCGCGGGGTTCGACGATGGCGTCCGTGTCAGGGAGAGTGTCGGCGGTGTCTTCGCCTTCCGGCACGAAGCCGGCTTCGGCGAGCACTTCCTCGTTCACGAAAATCGGCACGTTGTAGCGCACGGCCAGGGCGATGGCGTCGCTGGGACGCGAATCCACTTCATCGCCCACCGCGGTATCCATGGAGAGCCGCGCGTAAAACGTCCCTTCGCGCAATTCGGTAATGGTGACTTCGGTGATGGTGTATCCGAGCGTGTCGATGACGTCCTTGAGCAGATCGTGCGTCATCGGACGCGGGGGCTTGATACCCTCGATCTCCAACGCGATGGCCTGCGCCTCGAAGGCGCCGATGATGATCGGCAGCCGCCGCGCACCCTCCACCTCACGCAGGATCAGGGCATACGCCCCTCCCGACGAGGTGGAGGTCGAAAGGCCAAGGATGTCGACACGAATTTTGTTCATACTACTATCAAACTACTACCACTCTTGCTCCCCCTCTCTGTCAAGAGAGGGGGCTGGGGGGTGAGTTCATTCTCACCCACAAATCATCTCTTTCTTTCCCTCAACTCCAGCACATCAGAAGAGAGGGGGAATAAGAGGGCGATATTCTTCTTATCTCCATGAACTCACCCCCTGTCCCCCTCTCTTGACAGAGAGGGGGAACGCGGAGGGCGAAATTCATCACTTTCCGAAAAAGCTCTTCAGCTCTTCGGTGAGGGCCGGGACGACCTCGAACACGTCGCCCACGATGCCGTAGTCGGCGACCTGGAAGATGGGGGCGTCTTTGTCCTTGTTGATGGCGACGATGCACTTGCTCGACGACATGCCGGCGAGATGCTGGATGGCGCCGCTGATGCCGCAGGCGACGTAGAGGTTCGGCGATACGGTCTTGCCGGTCTGTCCGACCTGCTCGGCGTGGGGACGCCAGCCGGCGTCCACGACCGCGCGCGATGCGCCGGTGGCGGCGCCGAGGGTGTCAGCGAGTCCCTGGATCAGCGGCCAGTGCTCGGGACCTTGCAGTCCGCGTCCGCCGCTCACGATGACGTTGGCCTCGGCCACGTCGATCTTGCCCGAGGCAATGGTGGTGCCGGTGGCTTTCGTCACGAAATCCGCGTCGTCAAGCGCGGGAGCGAAATTCTCCACCACGGCCTCCGTGCCGCTGGCCTCGCCCGCGCTGAAAACATTCGGCCGCAGCGAGAACACCTGCTTCGCGCTGTTGATTTTCACTTTGATCACGGACTTGCCGGCATAGACCGGTCGCTGCGCCACGATCGCGCCGTCTTCGACGGCGATGGAGGTGACGTCGGGCGCCAGCGCGCCGTCGATGCGCACGGCCAGACGCGGCGCGAGATCCTTGCCCAGCGAGGTCGCCGGCAGCATCACCACATCGGCGGCTTCCTTTTCCATGATCTGCGCGACGGACTTCACATACGCGCTGTTGGCGTAGAAATGCAGGCGTTCGTCGGCCACAAACACGGTTTTCGCCGCGCCATAGCCGCCAAGCGACTTCGCCGCCGCTTCATCGGCGCCGAAAAGAACGGCGGTGACGGTGGCGTTCAACTGCGTCGCAACCGCCGAGGCGGCCTTGATGGCCTCATAGGAAGCTTTTTTTACTTTTCCGTCGCGTTGTTCTGCGAGTACTAATATCGTCATGAGTGTATTGGGCTATGTGAGACTTCGTAACTGGATAATCGTAAAGTGTGAAGAGGTGAAGGCGGTTGGCCTATTCAGCCTCGTGTCTTTGTGCCTTTGTGTCTTCGTGTTGAAAAAACGATGCACCGACTATATAACCTTTGCTTCCTCGTGGAGGAGGCGGACGAGATCCTTGACCGCGGCGGGACCTTCGCCGACGATGCGGCCGGCTTCCTTGATCGCGGGCTTGGTCATTTCGATGACTTCGACGCGGTTTTCATAGGGTGCCGGGGCGACGTCCTCGATCGGCTTGCGCTTGGCGGCCATGATGCCCTGCAGCTTCGGGTAGCGCGGGTCGTTGAGTCCTTTCTGCGCGGAAATCACCGCCGGAAGCTTCGTGGTCACGGTCTCGGATCCGCCTTCGATATCGCGTTCGGCACTGATGGTGCCGTCTTCCGCGATGTCGAGTTTGGTCACCACGGAAATCGAAGGGATGCCGAGCATTTCACCGAGGAGTCCGCACATCTGCCAGCCGTCATAGTCGATGGACTGGCGTCCGACGAACACCGCATCCGCCGCGCGATCCTTGAGCGCATCGGTGATGGCGCGCGCGGTGCCGAAGCTGTCGCGGGGCGCGTCGGTGACGACATGAATGCCCTTGTCGGCGCCCATGGCGAGTCCCTTGCGGATCGTTTCCTTCACCGCTTCGGGTCCCACGCACACGAGCGTCACGTCGCCGCCGCGGGCTTCCTTCAGCTGCAGTCCCGCCTCGACCGCATACTCGTCGTACGGATTCAGGATATAGGTAACACCGGAGGGATCGATCTCTTTTCCACTACCCCCGACCTGGACCTTGGTGGTTGTGTCAGGCACGTGGCTGACGCAAACGAAAATATTCATTCAACTTACCTGCAATACGTTCACGGACAGTGTTCACATGGAATAAATATAGCGGGGCACGGTCTCTTATCCAAGAGCATCCCTCACAGCGCCCCCTGTCGCCACGGGTAGCACCAGAGGGGTGTCGCGAGTTTTCACGTCTGAGGAGCCGATGCCGAGTTTGAACAGACGACTCCAAGCTGGGTTCCCTCTACGGCTTTACCATTTCTTGGATTAGACTCACATCCACCACACCAGATCACCCACGCTGACAACTCGGTGAGTGCACCTACAGACCTGCACCAATTGCTTTGAGATGCTTCTGTAACAGTGTCGCGAAGCGCAACGTATGCCGTTCACGCCCGCTAGCGTTGAGGTGGTACATAGTGTTGAAAAGGTCTTTATCCTCGACACCAAACATTGTAGGCTTACCAATGATCGTGAGCCCGCCTGCGATCAGAGCACTGTCGACTTCCGAAGCAAATCCGGCGATTTTGACAAGCGATGATCGCTGCATCGCCGGGTAAGTTACCAATAAGTGCGCGCCCATATCCTTCAAGTAACGATCGAATCTGATGAGATATTCGAATGCGGGCTTCAACAGTGGGCCGTCACAGCTCTTACTTGGCTCCACGGAAAAACCAACCGAGATCAGCTCCTTCCGAACATCACCGTACTCATTGAAAGACATCCTCCCGTAATGTCCCCATTTTCTCTTTTTCAATGCCTGTTTCCGGAAAATCGCCGCGATTGGCGTCTCGACATGTCCGACCATTTTGTTCGCAGAATAGTAGCCGATATTCTTCAGAATGGTTTTCCACTGATTTACGTCCAGATCATTCACTGCGTACTGGTCAATATCTACCACTACTGGCACGAGGAGGGATCCACCGTAGAATGCCGGGCTTTCACCATCGGCAAGTTGCTCATACTCAATAGAAAGGACAACGATGTCATCTCGCGCGATCTTGTCTCGCACCTGGTCGATGAAATATTTCAATCCGAGCCCCGCATGCGCCCCCATGTTCACGACAGGCCGCCCCGTCCTCTCTTCGATAATCCTCGACTCAAATCCAAACGAGCAACTTGAGCCACCGATAAGTACAATCCTCGGACTTTTCAGTTTCTCCAATCTTACCATCTTGTCAGGTAATGCAAACAACAGGGAATCATTCATACCGCTTGGCGGCAACCAGATCCCCGCAACCAAGATGGCAAGAAGGAAAAATCCAAATCCAGCGGCTCGAATAACAAATCGTTTCATGGCTAGAACTGGAAGTAAATGAATGTCTGCGGTTCAGAAAGCTTGGAAACGACGAGGACTGCCAAAGTAGCATAGGCGCCCCACCGTAGTTCTGCACGGAAACCCAGTCGTTGCAACGGGTGCTCCTTATGGCGGGAAACCCACTCGACGGCTATGAGCACAGCAATCCAGAACAACCCGAGTACTTGCGTGGTCGGGATTGAGAAGAGCGAGGGAGAAAGCAGGACACCAAGGTAGTGTATGGCCGCTGATAGATCAGGCGCTCTGAAAAATACCCAGGCAATAAGCACAAGGATAAATGTAGCAAGCATGCTTATCGCCTCACGGAGAGACGGAAAGTGCCTGCCGAATCCAGCGATCTCAGTGTTCTTTTTCTGCTTTCCCCGAAGAAACAGCGGGATGTAATACAAGCCGTTGAGGAAGCCCCATACGATAAATGTCGTATTTGCGCCATGCCACAATCCGCTTACCGTGAACGTCACGATGATGTTGATGAGACTCCTTCGTACCGTTCCGCGGTTTCCACCCAGAGGAATGTAGACGTAATCGCGAAACCATGACGAGAGCGAGATATGCCATCTCCTCCAGAACTCCGCGATATCACGGGAGAAATATGGATACGCGAAATTTCTCATCAGTGTAAACCCGAAGAGCCTTGCAGTCCCGATAGCGATATCGGAGTAACCCGAAAAATCTCCATAAATC
Source organism: Bacteroidota bacterium (assembly GCA_014860565.1). Classification (GTDB taxonomy): domain Bacteria; phylum Bacteroidota; class Ignavibacteria; order SZUA-365; family SZUA-365; genus SZUA-365. The sequence continues at coordinate 9,439 of JACZJN010000085.1, read as the reverse complement.
TGAATCGCGAAATAGAGCACTCCGAGTAACAATACAGAGCCAGAGAATTGATCGGGAGCAGCGAAAATCTGATTTGCGTACGTAGCACAAGAATCAGCGATGACCACCTTCTTGAACAACCCCCAGAGTATCTGTCTCAGGCCGTCCACGGAGCTATCGTAGTCGAACGAACGTTCCTTCTGGAATTGAGGCAGCAGGTTTTTTGCCCGTTCAATCGGTCCAGCCACGAGCTGAGGGAAGAAACTGACAAATGAGAAAAACGCGATTGGATCCCTGGTCGGCTCGAGTTGCCTCCGATAGATGTCAATCGTGTAGCTCATGGTCTGGAACGTGTAGAAACTTATTCCAACCGGCAGTATGATCTGCATCGTACCAAAATTTGCCGAGACTCCTAGACCGGTGAGCAAGGAAAGCATCTCGCTCACAAAGAAATTGTAGTATTTGAACACGCCAAGCAGGCCGAGGTTGGCTACGATACTCATGGTCAAGAACAATCGGCGTGCTCGTTGGTTTTCGGTCCCGTGGATCCGTAACCCCAGCAGGAAATCCACTAGCGAGGAGATGAAAATCAGGGACAGGAATCGGTAATCCCACCAGCCGTAAAAGACGTAGCTGGCCACCAGAATCAGCACATTCTGCGCTTTCAGATTCCTCGGACCGATCTTCCAATAGAGCAGATAGACGACAATGAGGAAAAAGAAGAATGTGTAAGAATTAAACAGCATGCTCAGCCTCGGCAGGCGAGGTCAAGTAAGAGTAGGGGTAATATCGTGTCAACGAGGTAAGCGCTCATCATGATAGCGTACAATCTAGTCCCGTCCGACCAAATCATCAAGGGGGAGGTTCGCTGCGCTCACCGCTTGAGGCTCACTGCGTGAGCCGCCTAAGGCTCACTGCGTGAGCCGGTTGTGGCTCGCTTCGCTCGCCGGGTGTAACACGCGGTGAGCGGAGCGAACCTCCCCCGGTGAGCGAAGCGAACCTCAAGCGGCGAGCAGAGCGAGCCTCAAGCGGTGAAAGAGGGAGTGCTTCGCACGCCCTCTTTCACCTTTGTGCCTCTTTCCGTAACTTGTGATATTTGAATCAATCGGGTCATTCGCTTGAATCTTTCCAAGATATTTGCGCCGACATCCCTCCTGGTCACGGGAGGAGCGGGATTTATCGGCAGCAATTTCGTTCGTTCCTTTATTGAAAGCCATCCGGATGTGCGGGTGACGGTGCTGGATGCGCTGACGTATGCGGGCAACCTGGAGAACCTCGCGAACCTGGAATCGCGCTTTTCCTTCGTCAAGGCCGACATCTGCGACGCGGAAGCGGTGCGGAAGGCGCTCGCCGATCACGCGGTGGACGCGGTGGTGCATTTCGCGGCGGAGTCGCATGTGGACCGCAGCATCCTGGGTCCGATGATTTTCACGCAGACGAACGTGCTCGGCACCCATGTCATGCTCGAGGAAAGCCGGCGCCACGGCGTCGCGCGCTTCGTGCATGTGAGTACGGACGAAGTGTACGGTTCGCTCGGACCCGAAGGCGCGTTCACCGAACAGTCGCCCATCGACCCGACGTCCCCCTACGCCGCCAGCAAGGCTGCGTCGGATCTCGTCGTGCAGGCGTACGCGAAGACCTTCGGCTTTCCTGCCATCATCACACGCTGCTCGAACAATTACGGTCCCTGGCAGTTCCCCGAAAAGCTCATTCCCCTCATGCTCATCAATGCGATGAACGACAAGGCGCTCCCCGTCTACGGTGACGGCATGAACGTGCGCGACTGGATACACACCCGCGACCATTCGGCTGCCGTCCTCGCCGTGCTCTCCCGCGGCATGCCGGGCGAAGTGTACAACGTCGGTTCCAGCAACGAATGGCCCAACATCGAAATCGTCAAACTCATCCTCCGCACGCTCGGCAAGCCCGAGTCTCTGATCACCTACGTAAAAGATCGTCCCGCCCACGACCGCCGCTACGCCATCGATTCGTCGAAGATCGAACGCGAGCTGGGGTGGAAGGCGATGATTCCGTTTGATGAGGGTATCGCGGAGACCATCGCGTGGTACCGGGCGAACGAGCGGTGGTGGCAACGGGTGATGAGCGGGGAATATCTGGAGTATTATGAACGGCAGTACGGAAAACGGTAACACAAAGACACGAAGACACAAAGACACGAGATAATTCAGCGCGCTTCGCGCGGGGTGTCTTGACCTCTTTACTCCTTAACCTCTTAACTTTTTAACGACTTTACCCTTTACCTTTTACGGTTACGACTATGACCCTCGAACAGAAGATTACCTCGAAAGAAGCTACCATCGGCGTTATCGGACTTGGCTATGTGGGACTGCCACTGGCGGTGGAGTATGCGGCGGCGGGATTCAAGACCATCGGCATCGACGTCGATGCGAAGAAGGTCGCCTCGATCAACAAGGGGATAAACTACATCGACGACGTGGACGACGCCCTACTGGAAGCAGCGGTGCAGAACGGCTTCTTCTCGGCCGAGGATCACTACAAGTCGGTGAAGAAGATGGACGTGATCTTCATCTGCGTCCCGACACCGTTTACCGAAACAAAAGATCCGGATATCTCCTACATCCTCGATTCCGCCAGGGGCATTCTTCCCGGCATGCGGAAGGGACAGGTGATCATTCTCAAGAGCACGACCTTCCCCAACACGACGGAAGGCTACGTGATGCCGATTCTCGACAAATCGAAGCTGAAGGTGGGCAAGGACTACTTCCTCGCATTCTCGCCCGAGCGCATCGATCCGGGCAACAAGCAGTTCACCACCGCCAACACTCCGACCGTGGTCGGCGGCGTGACGAAGGCCTGCACGAAGATGGCCGTGCTCGTCACCGCGCAGGTGATCGCGCAAGTCGTGCCGGTGTCGGGTCCCAAAGTCGCCGAGATGGAGAAGCTGCTCGAGAACATCTTCCGCTCGGTCAACATCGCGCTCGTCAACGAACTCGCGCAGCTCTGCGACCGCATGGAAGGCGTGAACATGTGGGAAGTGATCGAAGCCGCGAAGACCAAGCCCTTCGGCTTCATGCCGTTTTATCCGGGTCCGGGCATCGGTGGCCACTGCATTCTCATCGATCCCTATTACCTGTCGTGGATCGCGCGGAAATACGATTTCCAGACGAACTTCATCAACCTCGCGGCCGAGACCAACGAGAGCATGCCGTTCTACGTCAAGAACATGCTCTTCCGCCAGCTGAGCATGATGCCGATTTCGATCAAGGACGCAAAGATTCTCATGCTCGGCGTGGCCTTCAAGAAAGACGTCGACGACACGCGGCATTCGCCCGCGCTGCGCGTGATGGAACTGCTGCTCGAAGACAACGTGCGCAAGCTGCATTACAACGATCCGTGGGTTCCCGAAGTGCCGGTCAACGGCCTCACGCTCAAGAGCCGCAAGCTCACTCCCGCCCTGCTCGAGAGCATGGACATCGTCGTCATCACCACCGATCACTCCGACTACGACTACGACATGATCGTCCGTCACAGCAAGGTGGTCATCGATACGCGCAATGCCACGAAGGCTGTCCGCGGCAAGAAGGCGCATGTGACCGTCCTCGGCGACGGGAAGAAATAACTTTGGCTGTTGGCTATTGGCTGTTGGCAAGATAGGACGAGAATCCTGGCGTCTTGCCAATAGCCAATTGCCAAAGTCTTCAACCGATGCGGTCGAAACCGTTCGCATCATACTCAGGAAACACGAATTCACATGCTCACCTTCATCTCTGTCGTGGGCGCCCGGCCCAATTTCATGAAAGTCGCGCCGCTGCATCGCGCGCTGCTGCCGCACGCCGATCGCGTGCAGCATCTGATCTGCCATACGGGACAGCACTACGACGAGAAAATGTCGAAGGTGTTTTTCGAGGACCTCGAACTGCCGCAGCCGGATATCTATCTCGGCGTGGGCTCGGGTTCCCATGCGGAACAGACCGCACGTGTGATGGTGGAGTTCGAGAAAGTGTGCCTCGAGCACCAGCCCGATCTCGTGATCGTCGTTGGCGACGTGAATTCCACACTCGCCTGTTCGGTCACCGCCGCGAAGCTGCACATTCCCGTCGCGCACGTGGAAGCCGGACTCCGCAGCTTCGACCGCGACATGCCCGAGGAAATCAACCGCATGGTCACCGACGTCATCGCCGACTACCTGTTCGTGACCGAGGACGCCGGGATGCGCAACCTGCGCCATGAAGGCGTCGCGGAGGAAAAGATTTTCTTCGTCGGCCACGTGATGATCGATTCGCTCTCTTATTATAGAGAGAAGGCCGCGCTTTCTCCCGCCCTGGCGGAATTCGACCTGCTGCCGAAGGCGTACACCCTGGTGACACTGCATCGGCCGAGCAATGTGGACGTGAAGGAAAACCTCGAAAAGATTCTCTCCATCTTCGAGGCGATACAGGAACAGACGCGCTTCATCTTCCCCGTGCATCCCCGCACGCGCAACCGTATCGCCGAATTCGGCCTGCAGCAGCGCTTCGACGCCATCACGTCGCTCACGCTCTGCGACCCTATCGGCTACCTGGATTTTCTCAAGCTCATGGACAACGCCGCCCTGATCCTCACCGACTCGGGCGGCATTCAGGAAGAGAGCACCTGGCTGCAGGTGCCCTGCGTGACGCTGCGGGAGAGCACCGAGCGTCCCGTCACCGCCGAGGTCGGCACGAACGAGGTCGTCGGCCTCAGCGTGCCCCTGGCAGTGGAAAAATCCCGCGCTGCATTGAACGGCAGCGCAAAGCGTGGTAATATTCCTGAATTGTGGGACGGCAAAGCCGCCGAACGCATTGTGAAGATCCTGTTGGAAAAATTGAGCAAGTAGGAATATGTGCCGAAACACGTCCCTTTCACGCTACACCGTCATGCCGAGTAGGTCGCCGCAGGCGACCGTATCGAGGCACGACCCCTCGATACGCGCCACCCTTCGGGCGTCGCTACTCGGGGTGACGTATGTGCAGAATCCGTCATGCCGAGTAGGTCGCCGCAGGCGACCGTATCGAGGCACCCTTCGGGCGTCGCTACTCGGGGTGACGTGCCTCCTTCTCACCACCCTCCCTGCATTTGCCCAATTCGACGCGCTCAATCCGCTGAACCAGCAATCCACGAAGGGCGCGGATCCCAACGCCGCGCTGCTTTCACGCGAAGTCGTGCCCGTGGCGCGGACGGTCGATCCCGCGCACTATTACTGCGGCGCGGGCGACGTGATCGCGCTGGCGCTGACGCAGCCGGTCAATCTCGAAGCCGTGCTGCCGGTGACCGCCGACGGCGCGCTGGTGATTCCGAAGGTCGGCGCGGTGCAGGTGGCGGGGAAATCGCTGGCCGATGCGAAAACCGCCGCGTTCGATGCCATACGAAAGAAATTCACCGGCGACGTGCAGGGATCGCTTTCCCTCGCGCAGCCGCGCGCGATCATCGTCACCGTGCTCGGTGAAGTGAAATCGCCCGGACTCCTTCAGCTCACCGCCGCGACGCCGGTTTCCACCGCGCTGCAGATGGCGGACATCGAAAAGAAAGACGCCGCGCGGTCGCCGATGGCGCTGCTGCAGGGCGAAACGAATTCCACCTCCAGGAGCTATCGCCAGAGCCTGGGCGGACGCTATTTCGGCTCGCAGGAAATGGATGCGCGCGCGCTGCGTCGCGTGGTCGTGCAGCACGCCGACGGTTCCGTCAGCCGCGCCGATCTCACCATGTACGAAGCCACGCGCGACAGCAAATACGATCCCTTCCTCCGCGAAGGCGACGTGATCGTCGTGCCGCATCGCGAAGTCGGGGCGTCCACCATCAGTGCGCTGGGCGCCGTGTTGCGTCCGGGCGTATTCGAATTCATCGAAGGCGACCGTCTCTCCGACCTCGTGCGCATGGGCTTCGGACTCGATCCGCAGAAAACCATTCTCTCCGCCGAACTCGCGCGCGACGGCGCCGAACCCATGAGACTCGACGTCTCGTCGCTGCGCAACGCGTCCGACGACATGCCGCTCAAAGCCGGCGACCGTCTGCTGGTGTACGCCGAGGCGCCGAGGAGTTCCGGCGGCGCGGCCGTGGCCGACGGCGAACTGCGCACGCCCGGCGTATATCCGATCGTTCCCGGCATGACCACGCTGTCGCAGCTGGTGACCATGGCCGGCGGCTTCTCCGCCGGTGCCTGGCCCGGACTCGGCGAACTCTACCGCCGGCAGACCGGCGTCGACGGCTTCGCGCCCGACCAGGCGCGCGAGACCGACAGGAATTTCGAGAAAAGCAGCCTCGTGAACGAAGACACGCTGTACTGGGCCATCACCGCGCGTCTGCGCGAAGGCCGGGTGGCCGTGGATTTCCACCGTCTCTTCGTGCAGCACGACCCCGCGGCCGACGTGACGCTGCAGGACGGCGACATTCTGCTCGTGCCGCGCAACACCGGCACCGTGTACGTGTACGGACAGGTGAACAACAGCGGTTTCATTCCGTGGACCGAAGGCAAGGATTTCGCCTGGTACATCGAGAAGGCCGGCGGTTTCGGAGAATCCGCCACCGAAGGCCGCGCCGCGGTGATCAAGTCCAACACCCGCGCGTGGATGGATCCCGACGACGCCGTGATCGAACCCGGCGACATGCTCTACGTGCCGCACGAACCGCTGGTGCGCATGGCCACGACCACCGACATCCTCGCCGTGGCGGCCGCCATCGTCGGCGGACTCGCCGGCATCGCGGGCCTCGTCATCTCCGTGACCCGGTAGCTCTAGGCGCGTCTTGTGGCGCGTCTCTTGGAGCGGCGCGCTCCAGACGAGATCCAGCGCTGAATTCACGATCCTATACGATCCTCCCCGATCCTATACGATCCTCAACGCTCCTATACGCTCCTCCACGATCCTAAACGATACCTATGTCCGAAACCACATCCTCCGACTCCCGCCCCTTTGTCCGCTCGGTGTTCGTGCTGCTACGGCACTGGAAGTTCCTCGCGGCGGCGTTCCTGACCGCGGCGGTGGTGGCGCTGGTGTACGCGCTGACGCTGCCGAACTGGTACAGGAGCGATGCATCCTTTTTGCCCCCGCAGGGAAATTCCGGCCTGCTCGAACGCGTGACGGGCGGACTCTCTTCGACGCTCAAGAGCTTCGGCATCGCCGGACTCGGCGGCGAGGGCGAGGGCTACAGCTACATCGCCATTCTCGAAAGTCGCCGCATGGGCGAAACCCTGGTGAAGGAATTCGACCTGACGAAGGTCTACGACATCTCCGACGGCTCGATGGAGAAAACGCTCAAGGCGCTGGACGAGAATTCCGAATTCTCGTACGAGGAAGACGGCCGCGTGGTGATCAGCGTGTGGGATACGGATCCGAAGCGCGCGGCGGCGATCGCCGACGCGTATTTCACGCATCTCAACGAAATTTCCACCGAACTCAACAGCAACGAGGCGCGCGACAACCGCGCGTTCGTCGAGCTGCAGTATTTCGGCATCCGCGACAGCCTCTACAAGCTGGAGAACCAGTTCGCCGCCTTCCAGAAGCGCACGAAAATCTTTTCCCTCGAAGAGCAGACCAAGGCCACGATTTCCGCCGCGGGCGAACTCTACGCGCAGCTCGGCCTGCAGAAAGTCAAACTCGGGATGCTCGAGCGCAACCTGGGTCCCGACGACGCGGAGGTCCGCGCCCAACGCGCCCTCGTGCAGGAGCTGAGCCGGCAGGTGCCGGGTCTCGGCGACAACGAACTGACCGGACTCCTCGGCCAGAAGGGCACCGACCTGCCGGAAGAGGGGCTGACCTACCTCCGCCTCTACCGCGACATTGAAATTCTCAGCAAGCTGCAGGCCTTCCTGCTCCCGATGTACCAGCAGTCGATCATCGAGGAACAGAAGAAAATGCACGTGCTCGTACCGCTCGATCCCGCCCCGCTGCCCGAGCGGAAGGATCGTCCCAAGCGCTCGATCATCGTGCTCGCCGCCGGCTTCTCGGTGCTGGCCATCGCCATGGCCTTCGTGCTGCTGCGCGAACGCTTCCGCTTCTACGCGCAGGCATATCCGAACGAATGGGCCAGCGTGCGCCGCAATATGGGATTCAAGCGCGGAGCGGAATGAGCCGCCTGCTCGCCATGATCGCGGGCGCCGACACGGCGCAGGGACACGACACGCCGCTCTCGCGCAGGGAAACGGCGGTCTTCCTGTTTTCCGTCACCGCCTTCATGGCCCTCGCGTTCTATCTTCATCTCGAGTACCTGCTTTTCCTCGTCATCGTCGGCGCGCTGGGCGCGCTGCTGGTGTTTCAGAGTCCCGTCGCCTGGATCGCCGCCTCCATACTCGGATTCATCCCGGTGTTCTGGAACATCGAGGCCGGCCTCACTCCCCCGGAAATCGGACACACCTTTCTTTTTTATGGCGGACTGATCTGGTGGTTTTTCCACCGCATCGTCATCGCGCGCAAGCCGCTGCGATGGACGCTCGGGGGCATTCTCTCCGCCGTGCTGTTTTTGCAGCTGGCGCTGATGGGTCCGCTCTCCATCGGCTACGGCGCCGATCCCTACGTGTGGCTGCGGGAGCTGGTCATCATGTCCACCGTGCTGATGCTCGTTCCCATCTCCCATGAATGCGACACGCGCGCGAAGCAGTACGTCGTCGGCGGCGCGCTGTTCCTCACCCTCTCCGCCCTTTCGCTGAAGAACATCTACATGTACAAGCAGAAAGTGCTCGAGGCCGTGTGGCTCTGGCAGGTGGGCGCCAGCCGCGCGACCGAGACGTTTTACCTCGTGTTCGTGCTCGCCGTGCTCGCCGCCGCGCCCGTGGTCTCCGCTCGGGGCAAGGGCTGGCTGCTGTTGTGGTCGTCGATCTTCGCCCTCGGCGTCACCGCGACGGTGATTTCCTTCTACCGCACCGTGTGGGTGGGCGCGCTGGCCGGATACTTTTTTATGGGCGTGCTGATGGGCCGCGTCTTCTGGAAGCGCGCCCTGAAATACGCCGGCATCGCCCTCGTGCTGCTCGCGATGATGTACCCCGTGTTCCTTTCCGACGTCGTGCCGCTCGACGTCATGTGGGCCTCGATCAGCAGCCGCTTCGAATCCATCGGCAGCTATCGCACCGACGTGTCGGTGAAGAACCGCGACGCCGAGGCGCGCACGATCATTGAGGACATCGGGGGCAACTGGCTGCTGGGCAAGGGACTCTCCACCACCGTGCATTTCACGAAGCTCACCTCGATGACCAGCATCGAGCCCACGTGGACGCACAACGGCTACGCCTGGGTGCTCAATCATTTCGGCATCCTCGGCGCGCTGCTGCTGTTCGGCTCCTGGCTCTCCTACGTCGCCCTCGGCTGGCGCACCGAGCGCCGGCTCCGCAGCACTCCCGGACTCTCCGACGACGAACGCTTCCGACTCCGCACCTTCACCGCCGCCGCCGTGGCCGTCATCCTCGCCACCTTCATGATCTCGCTCACCATCAACCAGTTCATGAGCCACGAATCGGGACTGGTGTTCGGCG
>JACZJN010000084.1 GCA_014860565.1 Bacteroidota bacterium | reverse complement strand
CGCGCCGATGCGCCAGGTCGAGCTCGTCCCGCCCAGCGTCCAGCCGTGGCCCGGAGTATCGAAGCCCTGGGTGTACGGCAGAGGCAGAATCGTCTCGGCGGTGTAGGAGTTGAACGTCGTCGGAGGCGTCGAGCCAGGAGGAGTCGTGCCGCTGCCGCCGTAGGGTGAGGTCGCCACGTTGTTCGCGTTATCGCGTGCGCCGATGTACCAGCTGACGACATCGTTGTTCACGAGGCCGCCGAGGGTCGAGTGGTTGATCGCAAATGTATAGGCGCTGCCCACGACGCTGGTCGGGGCCGCGTTGTACCAGCTGCCCGTGTTCTTGCGGAACCAGATGGCTGCCTGGGCGACACTGTTGTTATCGGTGATCGTCGTGGTGATCGTCGTGCCGGGCGATGTGCTGGCAACGCAGCCGGGCACCGTGTTGATGACAATGAACGGAGGAGGATCTCCGCCCTGGGTCGCAACGAACTGGATGTTCGGACGATTATAATCGGCAGTCAAGCTCGTGGGAGGTGTGTAATCCTGATAAGCGCCACGATGCATCGTTGTGGTTGTGGTCGTATAATAGAAATATGCTCCGCTCCCCCAGTTGGTGTCATCGCGTTCGACACGAACGATGAGGTTACCACCCGTGTAGACAAATGGTGTGGAAAGCGTGAAATTCCACCATCCCGTCACGTTGAAAAGCGGGTGCGCACCAGACCAGACCAGCGTTCCGCTCGTGGACGGTGTACCGGAGGACATCGTAGTCTGAGTAGTATTCTCGAGATAGATTTTCAGAGTGCTTCCCGTCTGAGGGGTGTAGGAAGCTCCGGTTGCGATATTCCAGCGTACGTTCGAAATGGTACCCGGGCCTCCCGTCCAGCCTCCGGAAGTCATTTCGGCGGATGTGTACACCGCCTCGGAGCGGCTATGCATCCAAACCATGTTGACCGGATAGCTTGTCGAGGACGTACCTGTACCGACGGTGAAAGTTACCTGTGCGTCCACGTAGGACAGGCCTGTCATCATCAGTACCATAACGAACAGAGCCAGACTGGTAAAGCGATGTCTCATATGGCTTCGTTCCTTTTTTTAGTGGTTAGAACGGTGATTTCTTGTCCATTAACCCACCGCAGCATGGGTTTCAGCATCTCCACCGAATACAGGTGAGACGCGCTGCGATAATGCGGGTGCAATCAGTTTCGTCTCATGAACCAAAGACAGTTAATATAGCCGTCAAACGTTGTCGTCAATTTTCATCGCCCAAATTCAAACCCTGCATTCCATACCATTGTACCGATATAAACGCGGTTGCGCGAGATACTTCCCGCACGTGTATTTTTCATGGGCTCGATCAAGATATTTGCTTCAGTAACGTATTAAATTGCTTTTTCGAATGCAACACTCGCACTGTAATCCCTGAAAATCATTTTTTTCTCGTTTTGCCCCGCCCCTGATCGATTCCGCGCATTCGTCACCGGTTACGGACACATCCCATCTACGAACAAGGGCGTCCCGCGAATGCGGGACGCCCTTGCTGCGTTTCGATCACGTCGCGCCGAAGCGCGATGCGATGCTTATTTCGACAGGGTCATGCGCTGCGTCTGCACGAAGTCGCCCGCGGTCATACGATAGATGTATGTGCCGCTGGTGAGTCCGGATGCGTCGAAGGACACCGTGTAGTGTCCGGCCGGCATGACCTGGTTGACGAGTTCGGC
>JACZJN010000083.1 GCA_014860565.1 Bacteroidota bacterium | reverse complement strand
CGCGCCGATGCGCCAGGTCGAGCTCGTCCCGCCCAGCGTCCAGCCGTGGCCCGGAGTATCGAAGCCCTGGGTGTACGGCAGAGGCAGAATCGTCTCGGCGGTGTAGGAGTTGAACGTCGTCGGAGGCGTCGAGCCAGGAGGCGTCGTGCCGCTGCCGCCGAACGGCGAGGTTGCCACGTTGTTCGCGTTATCGCGTGCGCCGATATACCAGCTGACGACATCGCTGTTCACGAGGCCGCCGAGGGTCGAGTGGCTGATCGCAAATGTGTAGGCGCTGCCCACGATGCTGGTCGGGGCCGCGTTGTACCAGCTGCCCGTGTTCTTGCGGAACCAGATGGCTGCCTGGGCGACACTGTTGTTATCCGTGATCGTCGCGGTGATCGTCGTGCCGGGCGATGTGCTGGCAACGCAGCCGGGCACCGTGTTGATGACGATGAACGGAGGAGGATCTCCGCTCGCGGTCGCAACGATTTGGATATTCGGACGATTATAATCGGCAGTCAAGCTCGTTGGAGCTGTGTAATCCTGATAAGCGCCACGATGCGTGGTGCTTGTCGTGGAAGTATAATAGAAATACGCACCACTGCCATAGTTACTGTCATCGCGTTCAACGCGAACGATGAGGTTGCCACCGGAATAGACAAATGGCGTGGTCAGTGTAAAATTCCACCAGCCCGCCACATTGAACAGCGGGTGCGCACCAGACCAGACCAGCGTCCCACTCGTGGAGGGGCTTCCAGTGGTCATCGTCGTCTGGGTCGTGTTCTCGAGATAAATCCTCAAAACGCTTCCTGTCTGAGGCGTGTAGGAAGCGACGGATGCGATGTTCCAGCGTACGTTCGAAATAGTGCCGGGGCCTCCGGTCCAACCTCCGGAAATCATTTCGGCTGATGTGTACACCGCTTCGGAGCGGCTGTACCACCAGACCATATTTACCGGATACGATTGAGAGGATGTCCCCGTACCGACGGTGAACGTGACCTGTGCATCCATACTGGACAGGCATGTCATCATCAGTACCGTACTGAACAGAGCCAGACTGGTAAAGCGTTGTCTCATATGGCTTCAGTCCTTAGAATGTTGTTTTGGAAAGTGAGTCCTTCGTTGAGCCCCCATCCCGGTCATTTTATTCGGAAGAACGAAATATGGAGCAATGGGATGGTCCCTTAGCGCATATTAAGGTCGTTTAGGGTACTATCTGAATGAAATATTACTGCTAATCAAAGCGAATTGCAAATCCGAAAATCTCTATTTTTAGATACGCGTATTGCCGTGTTAGTTTGCATTCCCCTTTACTGATGAAAGGAGCAAGATGAAGCTTATTCGATTCGGGGTTTCGCTGCCCGAGGACCTGATCCGAAAGTTCGACCGCCTGATCAAACGGAAGGAATATCCCAACCGCTCCGAGGCGATTCGCGATCTGATCCGCAGAGAGCTGGTGGAAGAGGATATCGAAAGCGACCGTGTGGTCGCCGGTGTTCTCAGTCTCCTCTATGATCACCATAAAACCGCCATCTCCGAAACCCTCAATGCACTGCAGCACGATCACCACAAGTCCATCATTTCGACGACGCATGTCCATCTCGATCATGACAACTGCCTTGAAGTGATCATGCTCCATGGCCGGGCCAGGGACATCAAGAAATTCGCGGACGGCATCATCTCCATCAAAGGCGTCAAGCATGGCGGACTGCATCTCACCTCGACTGGCGACGGCGTGATATAGATGTCCTTCGCTCGCATCATGACTCCCCTGCTGCGCCGCGTGCGCATGGTACTGCCCATGGCGCTGGGCGTTGGCGTTCTCGTATATCTCAGCACGAATGGGGGCGATGTGCTGTTCCGCTTCGCGGGAATCAGCGTTTCGCAAGAAGCACTCACCGCCGCGGGAGAAATGGTGTTTCGGCTTCTGAGCATCGCGGCGATCTCGATTCTCTTTTCGCTTCTTGTTCCGATGGCGCATGTCGTTTCAGGACTGCGCTCCCTGCGCGTCCCCGCGGGCTTGATCGCCGTCGCATGGCTTACAGAGCGCTTTCTTGCATTGCTTTCCGGCGACGCGCGACGTATGCTCGACGGCGTGCGGGCTCGATCGGGCCGTCTTCCATTTCCGCGACGCATCCTGCTTGCAGCGCGCCTCAGCCTCACCTTTCTGATCAGATCCGTCGACCGCAGTGAGCGTATGGCCGATGCCCTGACCGCCCGCGGCTTTACCGGCCACGTCCCACTCGCCCCGGGGGTGAAATGGACGCGGAGCGATTCCATTATCACCCTCTTGTCCGTTCTCCTCATCACTCTCACGGTCGCGCTCTGATGTCGATTCATTCTGATGAAACCACTTCCATTCTATCGTGCAGGGACCTCCACTGCAGCTACCCCGGCGGAGCGGAGGCGCTGGCACGCGTCACGTTTTCCGTGCGGCAGGGAGAACGCGTCGGCATCATCGGTCCCAACGGCGCCGGGAAGAGTACGCTGCTCCGCGCACTTATCGGGCTCGTGCCTGTCGACGGCGACATCATCGCGGATGGACTGCGGTTGGCGAAGCATACGCTGACCGAAATCCGTCTCCGTATCGGTCTCGTTTTCCAGAATCCCGATGACCAGCTGTTTTCTCCTACCGTGGGCGATGATGTCGCGTTCGGTCCTTCCGCGATGGGCCTCCGACGGGAGGAGGTTCTCGAACGCATGCGCTCCGCACTGCGCGATGTCGGACTCGAGGGCGCGGAAAACCGCAACCCGCTGCTGCTCAGTTTCGGGGAACGACGCCTCGCCGCTATCGCTTCGGTGCTGTCGATGCGTCCCACGATCCTGGCGATGGACGAACCCAGCAGCAATCTCGATCCCGTCCATCGCCGCGGACTCATCCGCTGGATCCAGGATCATACCGCATACACGCTGCTGCTCGCATCCCACGATCTCGACATGGTGGCAGAGACCTGCGATCGCGTGCTGCTGCTTTCCAGAAGCATCATCGCCGACGGTCCCGCTCATGTTCTTCTGCGTGATTCGGCGCTGCTTGCCGCCCACGGCCTCGAAGCGCCGTTAGGACTGCAATCCCTTCGCTTTCATTCCGACAGCTGAAACGACGGATTCCGCCTCCAGGCGTTTCCCCACCGAAATTCCAGCGCGCGCCTTACGGGACTTGAATTACCAATTTCTGGATGTTATTCCCTTGTATCCGATTCCGCACATAGTTATATTCGTAGCACGTATTTGTATTTCGTGCCACTATGTTGAGTCAGCACAATGTCCCCGCACCTTTGCCGCCTGGCATTCCTCTCCCTCCTGATCACCTCTTCTCTTTTCGCACAGCAGAACGACTCGCGTCCTCACGACGATATGTGTCCCCTTTACGAGATGGACGATTCCGTGGTCGTGGTGGCGAACCGCTATGCATCGCCGCTCGCGCGCGAGACCAATGCCATTGCGGTAATTTCCGGCACCGACATTGTGCGATACGCTGATCATTCCCTGCTTGAACTTGTGCAGTGGGAGGTGCCGTCGGCCTATCTCGCAGCTTCGCGTGTCGGAGGTTTCGGCGTGGGTACCGCGGGCACCGGGATGATCTCGCTTCGCGGCATGGGGGGCAAGCCCAACACCGGCGTTGCGGTGATGATCGACGGCCACCCCGACTTCATGGGAATATTCGGACACCCGCTGCCCGACGTGTACGGAATGGACGATATCGAACGCGTCGACGTGCTGCTCGGACCCGCCTCCACCGTGTTCGGCGGCAGCGCTCTCGGCGGGGTGATCAACATCGTCAGCCGCACGGCAGCGAACAACAGCGTTCGGTCCTCGATCGAAGGCGGGACCTGGGGTACCTACAGCGCATCGCTCTCGGTCAGCCGGCGGTACGGTGCGCATGGCTTTCAGATTTCCGCCGGATACAACCGTTCCGACGGACACCTTCCGCAAACCGGTTTCGAGGGCTCACGTCTGCAGGCCGGGTGGGAATGGCGCATCGATCCCACATGGCAGCTTTCGCTGCGCGGACGCTACGTGCCCTACTCGTTCGACGATCCATCGCGCACCCCTGAATCCGCTGCCCTCGATACATACGGGGAGATCCGGCGGGGCATGGGACAGCTGATACTTCAGAACGCGAGCGGCGCTTTGAGCGGATCCACGCAGGCGTATTTCAACGCGGGACATCATGAATTCTGCGACGGCTTCGTCTCCGACGATCAGTCCCTCGGCCTCTCTACCTATCAGCAATGGCGCGTGGGAACGGCCGGAAGCATCGCCGCAGGCGGCGATATTCTTCGCTACGGAGGCGAGGCAAATCTCGACGGCGTCGAACATCTGATGAATACCGGGGGAGTCTATGCGCTGGGCATGTACAGCCCTTTGGATTTCCTGCATCTCCGTGCCGGCCTTCGTTGGCAGTCACACAGCCTCGGACACGCCTCCATCGCTCCAACCCTGGGTGTGAGCGTCGTCCCGCTGCAGGGATGGCGCGTGTACGCCAGCATGCAAAGCGGGTTCCGCGATCCGACGCTGCGCGAACTCTATCTTTTTCCCTCATCGAATCCCGCACTCACAGAAGAACGCAGTACGGGCTACGAGGTGGGAACCGAGCTGGCGGTATCGCGCGCGTCGCTGCGCATCGCGGCCTTTCGCACACATGCCTCCGACATGATCACCACCGTCGCAAACGCCCTGCCGCCACCGCCCGTCCGTTTCCAGAATGCACTGGACGCGCAGCAGTGGGGATTGGAGGCCACGCTGCGATACCGCATTCTTCCCTTCCTGCACGTGCAGGCATCATGGAACATGCTGGACCCCGACGGGCTTACCGCGTTCAATCCTTCACAGCAATTCAAGTACATGCTCTTTGCGGAGACAGGCGCATTCCGCGTTACCGTTCTCGGGCAATATGTGCACGAACTGTACGCCGGGGACAACGAAACGCTCCGCATGCCCGATTACCATGTCCTCGATCTGGTGGCGAGCTGGCAAACACCCTGGGTCGAACTCTACGTCAAGGCGCGCAATGTTCTCGACAGACGATATGCCGTGCTTCCCGGGTACGGCGCTCCCGGGGCACATATTCTCGCAGGCGTCCGCTATGTGCTGGAGGATTGACTTGCAACCTCCACAGTACACGCTGCCGCGCCCCGCGGTCACTTCCGAGGATCATCTGCGCCGCATTCCATTGGCGGCGATGTTCACGGCCCTTGGGGTGCTGTTCCCGCAACTGTTCCACTTGCTCGGCCTCGGTTCCGCTTTTCTTCCGATGTTCCTTCCCGTGCTCACCGCCGGCATGCTGCTGCCACGCCGCCTGGCCTGCACGGTTGCGGTGCTTGCGCCTCTCGTTTCATGGATGCTCACCGGCATGCCGCCGCTTTCGCCGCCCGTCCTGCCTCTCCTGCTGGCCGAGTTGACAGCGGCGGCATGTCTCGCATCCATGTTCCGAAGGAAATGGCGCTGGCCCGTGCTGTCCGCCGTCGCCGCGGTGATGGTCCTGGACCGCCTGCTGCTTTTTCTCATCGTCGAAGCCGTGAGCTCGGCAGCAGGCATCGCGCATCCCCTTCTCGGTCCGGGCATGGTTTTGGCCGGACTCCCCGGGGTAGCACTGGCGCTCCTCACCGTTCCTTCCGCGGTCGCGTTGATAGAAAAACAGCATCCGCGTCTTGCCATGACTCCAGGCAGGGAGGTCTGAGGATGCATCGCATGAATGAAACCCGGTCATTCTTCGACGCCATGGCGCCGAAATGGATCGTCGATACCGAGGAACGGACTGCGCGGCTCGCCGAAATCTTTTCGCATTACGATCTGCCGCTTGCGGCGCCGCTGCTCGACATCGGCGGGGGCGCGGGCATTCTTCTCCCATTCCTTCGGAATCACGGCATGCCGCACGCGTCGATCATCGAACTGGAAATCGCGCAGGAAATGCTGCGCCTGGCGCGCCAAAGGCACGGAGAAGACCATCACATCACTTTCCTCCGCGGCGACGGACAGCGGCTTCCCTTCCGCAACGCCATGTTCGGCAGCGTGCACTGCTTCAGCGTCTACCCGCACTTCCACGATCCGAAAAGCGCACTCGCGGAAATCCGTCGCTGCCTGAGTCCGGAGGGCGGATTGTGCATCCTGCACCTGATGGGACACGAGCAGCTCAACGCTCTCCATCGGGAAGCGGGACGCGTGGTCGCCCACGACGTTCTCCCACCGATCGACCGCCTTGCGCAAACCGTGCGCGAGGCCGGGTACGCCGTTACGCATGCCGAAGAGCGCGACGATCTCTACCTTCTGACTGCAAATAAAACTGAGTAGAAAAGGCCGACTCCCCTCTCGGGCGCCGGCCTTCCTTTTTTCGACAAGAACCGCGGATTATTTCATCAGCATCATGCTGCGCCGCTGCATGGCTCCACCTGCCTCGAGTGTGCAGATATACGTGCCGCTCGGCAGTCCGCTCGCATCGAATACCGCTTCGTATGTTCCAGCGTTGAGGGCCGCGTCGACGAGCAGGGCCACCTGCCGACCGAAGAGGTCGTGCACGGCGAGACGCACCGAGGCGGCCTCGGGAAGTGCATAACGGATGGTCGTCGTCGGATTGAAGGGATTCGGGTAATTCTGTTCAAGCGTGATCACCGAGGGAATGATGTCCCCGGCATCGCTTCCGTTTTTCGGGAACCAGCCGTGGGCCATGGTGAACGGACCCGAGAGATTGTTCAGCCCATTGAGCTGAACGAAGTTCTCGTATTCGTTCGCCGTACCGCCGCGGTTCACATAAACGTTCAGCGGTCGCTGCCATACCGTCAGAGCCGACGGCCGGCTGACGAGGGGCTGTGCTTCCGTGTTGGTGTAGTACAGGCGCACGTCCACGTTGGGATTGCCCGCGGTACTCGACATCGTGTAATAGCGCCGTACGTAGCGGACGCGGGTGATTCCCTGCGGGAGTGCGCAGGGAAACATGTTCACGGTGAAGCTGCTGATGCCGCCTGCGTTGCTTTTCACCTCCGCGATTTTCTGACCACTGCTGTTGGTGAAAACCGTCCAGTTCGTCCCGACCGGCTGCGTCACCGAAACGGTGCCCAGCGGTTCGATCTGAATGCTGACGGTCAGTGCAAACGGAGAATTGCTGCCCGGCGCGTTCGTTGCGCTGTTCCACGCCGTGATGGTGATGATGCGATTGTGCGTCCCGGTAGGAAGACGACGCGGATCAACCGAGAAAATCAGGTCGTCGCCCTCGTAGCCGCTGGCGCTGATCAGGGTGATTTCGCTTGCCGTGGTCGTCGCCGTCCACTGCATCTGTCCGCCTCCGTAATTGCCGCCGCTGTTGTTGATCGCCACGCTGCGCGACACCACGACCGGCGCCTTGCACGCCCCCGATACCACGACAAACGAAGCGGCAGGAGCAATCTCCACGCGGGGAGCAACGGTGAATGTCGACATGCATTGCGCCGAATTGCCCTGTTCGTCGGTGACGGTGAAGGTAAGCGTATGAACTCCCACGCCGACCGCCGTCCCGGAAACGGGCGACTGAGTGATCGCAAGTCCGGCTGGAGCAGTACAATTATCGGATGCAACAATCTGATTTCTGAGATCCGGGATCTGCGCCATATTCTGCGCGTTGCCTTCCACCGTCACATTGGCGGCGCAGGATAGCACCGTCGGATTCTCGACGTCGATAACGGTTACGGTCTGCGATGCCGTGGCCATGTTGTTTCCGCCGTCGACCACGGTCCAAATCACCGTCGTCGTGCCGCGAGGGAAGGTCGCCGGGGCATTGTTGCTGATCGACAGATTGTTGGGACAATTGTCGTTCACCACGGGCTGGCCGAGACTGACCAGAGCCGCGCTGATCGCGCATTGTCCGGGCAGGGTCGAGAGAACGAGATTCGCCGGAGCGGTGATCGTGGGAGGAATGACGTCTGTCAGACAGAGCGAATTTTGCGCGGCCAGCACGGCGTTGAATGCGTTGACGCGGCCATAGCCGAGCTCGTTGCACCAGGTGCCGTTGGGCTGTCCGGGCACGTTGCTGCTGTAGAGATATCCGCCGACTTTCTCGGTCGTCGTTTCGAGAATGTCGCGTGCCTGCGCGTGCATGAGCAGCGGATTCACGGAATAAATCAGGGCCATGACGCCGGCCGCGTTCGGACAGGCGCTCGAGGTCCCGTTGAACGTCGCGAAATAATCGCCGCTGCTGTAGCCGGCGGCTCCGCTGATGTCGGTGGAATAGATTTTCACCCCGGGCGACGCGATGTCGACGTTCGTTCCATAATCGCTGCCCCACCAGTACTCGCCGTCGCAGGAGGAAGGCGACTTCCGTTCGTCGCACATGCTCGTCGCTGCCACGGCGATGGTCTGATTGTAATTGGCGGGATAAATGACCGAGCCATTGCCGTTCCCGGCGGAGAAAAGAACCGAGGCGCCCAAACCGCCACGACCGAGGGCGAGCGCATTGTTGATCGCACCATTGATCAGGGCGGACGGCGAGCCACCGCCCCAGGAATTGCTGAGCACATCGGCACCACCCTGGTTCCAGGCCCAGTTCATGCCGTCCGCGATCCACGCGTCGCTCGTCGCCCAGTAGTTGCCGATGCCATAGGCGATGCGCACCGGAACGATTTTGCAGCCGTAGGCCACGCCAGCCACGCCAAGATTGTTGTTGCCGACCGCGGCAACGATGCCGGCGCAGTTCGTGCCGTGAGCGTCGTTGCCCTGTGGCGCGCCATTGCTTCCCTGCAGGGTCGCGTCATAACCGGGAAGCAGATTGACGACGAGATCCGGGTGATTCAAGTCGACGCCTTCGTCGATGATCGCCACCTTGACCGCCGCGGACCCGGTCGTGATATTCCACGCATTGAACACGTCCATGTCAGCACCCGGAATACCGTTGTACTGCGCCGGGGTACCGGTGTTGTTGAGCGCCCACTGCGAGGAAACGAACGGATCATTGGTATTCACACGCTGCAGCAGACGGAAGAAATCCGGTTCCGCCCATGCGAAGCTGCCGCTTTCCTGAAACACCCGCGCGAGCTCAAAGGCGTTGCCCGCGGCATGCTTGTCCGCGGTCAGGACATAGACCAGCGGATCGAACGAATAACTGTCGAGCACTACCGCCCCGTTATCACGTGCCATTCCCTTGAGCAGCGGAAGATCCGCGGCATTGCGCAGCTTCACGTGGAAACGGTCCTGGATGCCGAGCAACGCGCCATCCTGGTACTCGAGAAACGGATTCACATACCGCACATCCGCATTGCGTGAAAGGCGGTCGAGCAGTTCGACGATCTCCTGCTCGGAGATGCCTTCGCGCAGCGCGGCGATGACGATGCGTGGCGACCGCAGGATGAACTGCTCGCCCCCGCTGCCAAACGCCTCATCCGAGGCCAGCAGCGATTTCTGCATATCGGCGAGGACGCCATCCATGAACTGCATCAAGACGTAGCGGGGTGAAAGACGAAACTGGCTGCTGCCCGCGGGGGTTTCGAGCGAGAGCCGCCCGGCGCTGAAGCGTTCGGGGTCGGAGCCCGTCCCGCTCTTGCTTTGCGCAAAAAGTCCCTGGCAGGAAAGCAGCAACAGCACTGCCAGAAAACGAATCGTAATGCTGCGAATCATGAGAACTCCTGTAGAATGTATCTTGCCCGAGTCAGCGAATCGGAGGCGAAATTGGATGCAGGGCTGAACCTTCTGGTCCATGATGCATTGAGATGATGAACGGGGAATGAAAAGGTGACCCTATCAATCGTTGCGGATTTGCTGCATGCAGCGTGGCGAGCAAACATACGATACAGTATATTCAGGTACAAATGGTGTTTCAGAAAATTCCGTCATGAATCGCTTCGCCACCAAACGAACCGTTATCCGTCCTCTTGAAACAGCCGACAGCGCGGCAGTGTTTGCCTATCGCTCGGACCCCGATGTCGTACGCTACCAGATGTGGCGTCCGGCGCGGGAGCGCGACGTGCGGAGCTTCATTCGTGATATGCGTGGACTCGCCCCCGGCATGCCGGGCATCTGGTATCAGTTCGGCATCATTCTGCAGCAGAACGGCGAGCTGATCGGGGACTGCGGCGTGCATATGCCGCTCGACGATCCCGAATGCGTGGAGCTTGGGCTTACGTTGCGCAGCGATTTCCAACGTCAAGGCTACGCGCAGGAGGTACTGCGTGCCCTGATACGCTACTCCTTCGAAACCCTTCACGTGCATCGTGTCATCGCACGCATGCATCCCGAAAACAAACGCTCTCTTGAACTGATCAAACGCTGTCATTTCACTCCCCTGACATCGGACTCAAGCAAAACAGAACTCGCCTTCGAACTGCGCTACACCAACTGGTCGAAGTCCCTCTAAGGATGAGTCGCCACGCGCGTCGTCGCGCGTCATTATTCTTGCGGTGAAATACTGTTTTTCCGGGATTCGAGATAGTCGCGCCACACTCTTGACGACTGTGCCTCTCCGCGAAGCCGCGCTTCGAATCCCACTTCGTTGAAGTCGCGGATCATGCCCGGACCCTGGGGCAGAGAAAGGTAATCCATCTCACTGAGTGACTGGGCGCGAACACGTTCGCGCGCATATTGGTAACCGAATTGCAGCGCCTGCTGCAGAAGAAAGCGCGCCAGCATCGCGGGGAGGGAAACGTCGCCACCGGCACCGCCTATACCGAACTGCATGTTGAATGCGGCAAGTCTGGCGTCGAAAAGCACAGAGCGATCCTCCGCCGCGTCACCTGAAATATCAACGTCCACACGGAGACTGTTCAGCACCATGATGCTGTCGCTGCGCTCCTGCGCATACTGATCATATTCGCGAAATCCCGGCAGCAGGATTCTGCCGCCGGGATTAAAAAAGAGATCGCGGTTTACTGCTCCGGCCTCGGGGAATTTCTGCATGGCGGTCTTCCCGTGTGCCCCCTCCTGTCCGAAGGCTGAGAGCGCCATCCCCAGAAACAGCGCGAGCAGCAGCCCGCTCCGCAGCGGATCTCCGGCTCCGACCTCCCATCCTTTCTGCTCCTCTCCCGCTTTACCGCACCACATTGAGTTTCATGCGGCGCAGCACCTGTGCCCCCTCGGCGATGAAGACAACATAATTGCCCGGCTGCAGTCCGGCGGTGGAGATTTCCTCTGTATAAATACCCTGGGGGAACTCGCGCTCGGCGCCCGCGCGCACGCGCTCGCCGAGAAGGTTGTAGACTTCGTAATGGACCGCTGCTGCAGCAGGCAGTTCATAGCGCAGCGTCACGCGATCGGTGGCGGGATTCGGATACAGGTCGAAGCCCTCGGCTGCATCCGCAACGTCTCCGACGCTGACGAGATTCGAGTAGCGGAAGGAATAACTCGCCATCTTGCCGAAATCCGGATTGAGGCTTTCCCACATATTGCCGTCGACGATGCGAATCTGGAAGTAACCGGTGCCGTCGTTATTGGCCCACCACGAAATGCCGTCCTCGCCCGAGTCGAACAACGTCAGCCGGTAGCAGCCCGGCAGCAGATCGAGGGTATCGATATACAGCGTGTTCGCGGAGAATCCGCTGCGGCTCATGATCAGTCGCTGATCCGCGTCGCGCAGTTCCCAGCGGTTTTCCTGCGGTGCGTTGTTGGTGCGGAAGCGGAAAATCAACGCGTCGTCAAAGGTCGGCACGGTGGCAAACGAACTGAATTGCGTGTCATTGTAGGCGTATTCGTCCGCTCCGCCGCTGGGGTTGCTCACGCGCACGTCGAACACGTTGTCCGGACCCCATTCACCCCAGTCAAACGCGGGGAGATCAACGGTTTCCTTCTCCATGAACGCCAGTCGGCCGGTCCAGCGATAGGTGTTGCTCGAACCGCCACGCGGGCCGTAGATAATGTCGAGGCCGCTCAGCTCCGTCTCGCCTCTGTTCTGGATGACGATTCGTGGCTGCCCACAGGTAGGATTAAAGCGGCGGTACAGTTCGTTACCGCTCGGCGCGATGATCGCCTCGACGGCGGCATCAACCTTGTGATTCGGCGGGCCGTACGAGATGAGTTGCGAATCCATCACGTAGCGCCCGAATTCGTCGTAGTCGCTTTCGTAATCCAGCTTCACCGAACTGCCGGTGATAAACGGGGTCAGCTCGAATTCCTGCGTCTTGCCTTCCATGCCCGGACACCAGCCCGCGCGTGCATAGATCCATGTGCCGCCCTGCGGATACAGCGGATTGGTCGAGCATTCCTGGATGATCTGCCAGTTCCATTTCTCCTGGTCGTTGACCTTGACGGAATGGATTTTCGGACAGAATTCAGCGCAGTTCGTCGCGTTGCTGAAGTCGTGTCCGGTCACCGTCGTGCGGAGTTTGAACATCGAGGCAGCCGGATCGAGATCGATGGTCCTGGGGGGCACCTGCGTATCGAAATTCTTCAGGCTGTACGTACCCTGCCAGAGGTTCTGCACCTTCATCACATCGCGCGGCGGTGTGCCCTCGATGAAGATGAATTTCATGTCGAGCAGTTCCTGGAAATTCCCTGCCGAGAGGTGGACAGAGTCCTTGAGCAGCGGCAGGAAATCCGTCACGTCATACACCCAGGTCCAGCCTTCGCCGAGGTCCATTCCTATTCCATACGGTGTGATGAAGCGGCCGAGTTCATAGCGATTGACGATTTCGAAAGGGTTCTGGTAGTAGAAGTGATTCTCGCGATAGAGCCAGCCGTCGGCGGGTACGGGAGTCGACGAAACGACCTGCCCATTTTCGTCGAAGGTGTATGTGCTGTACGTCGGCCAGACGTACATCGTATCCGTGGGAACGTTGGCCCGTGTGGTGTCGCCATACAGCACGACCATGAGTCCGGGATTCTCCAGCGTGTCGACGGCAAGCGTCTGCTCGAGATGCGAAGTGAAGCTGCCCTGTTCGAATACGACGTTCGGGCGGTAGTTGGCGGCCAGGAAACCGCGCGCGCGCTGACCGCGCCAGTCTTTCCGCTGCGGGAACAGCAGACGGCCGTCATGCGCGCCTTTGAGGTCGTAGGCGACCGTGCCGCTTCCTTCATCGAAATTCC
Source organism: Bacteroidota bacterium (assembly GCA_014860565.1). Lineage (GTDB taxonomy): Bacteria > Bacteroidota > Ignavibacteria > SZUA-365 > SZUA-365 > SZUA-365. Next base: position 15,090 of record JACZJN010000083.1, on the reverse strand, counting down.
ATGCGGAAATGACGCTGCCGTAGAGCGGGTCGCTCGCGGCGAGACGCGACTGCATCCGTTCCAGAACCTGTTCCTGCGTCAAGGCGGCGGACCATACCCGCACTTCGTCGATACCGCCTTCGAAGAAGCTTCCGCCGCTGGATGCGATCTGGAAGGTGGCATTGTTGCTCGACGTGAAGGCAGGAACCGTTCCGTTGAATGTCAGAGTCTGCTTTTCCCCGTTCAGGTACAGCACCAGACGGCCATCCTGCGTGTTGATCGTCCCGTCGTAGACCATCGCGACATGCACCCAGGTGTTTGTGCTGATCGGACGGTTGCTAGTGCGTCCGTAAGAGTTCTCCCCGTTGCCCACGAGACAGTACACGTCGCTTTTCCCCGCGTCAGGAGGATTCAACTGAATGCCCACGCGGTTTTCGTTGGCGGCGGATTTCATGACGATGTTGGTCCAGTTCTGCAGCGAGGCGGGATTGAACCATGCCTCGAAGGTGAATGCCTGCGTGTCGTTCAACTCGCTCATCGGACCGCAGTCCACATAGCTTCGCGGTTGGAAATGGAGGTATTCGTCCGCGTCCATGCTCGTGAACATGAGCGCGTCCTGCGTCATGTCGCCGATCACCGTAAATCCTGTTCCGTCGATGCGGTCGACGCTGAGTTCCGCGAGGATGTCGCCGGACCAGTAGGTAAACGCATCGGTAAAGTGAATCGTGTTCCAGCTGTTCGGCGTGAGCGTCATCGCGCCGTCGAAAACCGTGGCGAAGCCGACGTCACGCAGGGGAATCGTATTATCCCAGCCATCCCCCGTATAGCGGCGCAGGCGCAGGGTGAGACGATGCAGACCGCCGTCGACGTCTCCTACCTGGAAACGCATGGCCGTGATCGCCTCGGCCTTCAGTCCCGCGGCGGCCAATTCCTCGCTCGTCCAGATGATATAGGTGCGGAAATCGCGGGAAGCGGAAAGCGGCGTGATACCCAGCGCCATGCTGCCCGAACCGACGGTTGTCTCATTCAGAGAGGTAGTGTCGTCGTACACCACGCGTTTTTCGATGCGGGGGACAAACGACCACGAAGGGCTGGTCATGTATCCAAGCGTATCCGGGGTCGTACCGAATACGATGAAGTTCGGATGCGTCGCCTGCGTCGAATCATACAAGCCCGTGTGTTCGAACAGTCTTGCGTACGTCAGATAGTCCCACTCCCCGCAGGCCGGATTTTGCGACGGATCGCATTTGAGCTTGTAGTACATGAGCACACGCTCCCATTCCTTCCCGACCGTCGGGAAGTCGAAGCGGCCTTCACGGGCCCCCCCGATCAGCGGAGAGGTCCAGGTAAATGTCTGCACGACAAGCGTGTCACCGGGACCGGCAGACGCGACGTCAACCATAGTGGAAGACAGAAGGATAAGCACCACGGCGAACGGGAGGAGGAAAAGACGTAAAAATTTCATGATAGGGCTTCCGAGAGTCAAACAAGCTGGGGTACGCGGGGTAACGCGAGGAACAAATAATATAACAATTTCACGGAACCCCGGCGTGATTTTCTGCATCTGACTAGGAGAAGAAAACAGACCGGACATCGTTGTGGCAGCATACCGCGCTGCAGCGATACTGAAACTCGTTCATCGCAGGAGACATCATGAAGATAAATATCGGAAGCACTGACCGCGTCATTCGCATCGTTCTCGGCATCGCCCTCCTTTCGCTGCTGTTTATTCTTGAGGGTAATGTGCGATATCTTGGTTTAATCGGCATTATTCCGCTCGCGACCGCGGCGATGCGCTCCTGTCCCCTGTACTCGATCATCGGCCTGAGTACCTGCCCAGCGAAACAGCCGTCCAAGTAGTTTCATGGAACACAGTAGTTGATCAATGGGATGGGGCCCCGCCGTGGACCCCGTCCCGTTCCTCTCGCCCCACTCTCCTTCCTTTCCGCTGCTCGATATCCGCACATTCCGACACCTGCCGCGTATGGAATTCGCACACTATTATTTTCCCTCAAATGATAATTAGGGATTTTGCGCCATATTCGATAATCGTTGATATTGGCATACAAATTGTACATTTTCCTTCTGACAGAATATATCTGTCCCCAAATACGACTGCTCTGTACCTGAAGAATATGCGACGTTGTCTTGTCGCATAAACTCCCACCTCCCCTATACCACTCATCACTATCAGGCGAACAGGCTCGGGAGTCATTCCGAGCCTGCTATTTTTTAAAGACTTACAAAAAAAAGCTGCCCGACAGGGGCAGCTTCCATGGAAAACGATTTTCGGGGTTTTAGATCCAGGACACCAGGTCCTGCTCATCGCCGTCGACGGTGAACGGCAGGTTGAGAATGGGGATGGTCGTCTGTGCGCTTTCCTGCACAACTTTCACGACAGTGTTGGGATCGTCTGAGAACCACATGTTGACCTTCACCTTGAGTTCCACACTTCCCAGCAGAGTAAACTGCGCGGTGACGCTGGACTTCCAGGTGTTGATCTGCTTGTTGTTCGCGGTGATCTTTTCTTCACGCGCTTCGAACTTGCCGGTCATCTTTGCAGTGACGGGGAGCTGAGCGCCGTTGATGGTGAAGTTCATGGGCACGCCGCCTTCCGGACCGATCGTCCACTCATAGCCGGGATCGATGGCGATGCCGTCTTCGTCGTAGTAGCGGGCGATCACGTCCCAGTTCTGGGCCGGAATGGTCGGAACGCCGACGGTACCGAGCGGCATGACAAGGGCGATGAATTGCTGCAGGGCCTCATACATGAAGCCATAGGCCATCACTTCCTTGGTATAGGAGGTGCCGTTGGCGCGGGTCCGTGATTCGGTCCGCAGATACAGGGTATCGCGTTCGTTGCTCGCGCGATCCTTCCCGATGCGGAAAAACCAGTCATTGTACTGGCCGATCAATCCTAAACCCTTGTTGAATTCGATGTCGTATTTGCGCTTGGTGCTTTCGATCTTCTGCTGGCTCTGGTCAAGATCCCAGCGGTCAAACGTGAACTGATCGCCTGCGTGCAGGCGGATATCGATCTGATGCGCACCTTTGTTGGGGTCGGTCGGAGTGGATTCGTCGTCGCTGCAGCCCGGCAGGAGCACAAGCATCGGCAGCGCGACGGCGAACAGCGGTATCAACCAGCGTTTCATCATAACGGAATATCTCCTGATCTGTGGTGTGTAAAACCTGCGAATTGAATGAAAACAAAAATATACGAAAAAGGGATGTCAGATCGACATCCCTTCTTCAAAACAGGGGGGAAAAATCAGCGCATCCGTTCGATCACCAGGCTTCAGCCCTGGGGATACACGCTGATCTGCTTGCGGTCCTTACCGACGCGCTCGAACATCACCGTGCCGTCGATCAGGGAGAACAGCGTATCGTCGTTGCCGCGCTTGACGTTGTTGCCCGGATGGAACTTCGTGCCACGCTGACGAACGAGGATCGATCCTGCCGTCACATTCTCTCCGCCGAACCGCTTGACGCCCAGATACTGGGGGTTGCTGTCGCGACCGTTGCGGGAGCTGCCAAGTCCTTTTTTATGAGCCATGAGAAACTCCAGTCAGAATTTATTTGTCGATGCTTTCAATTTCGATGCGTGTCAGCTGCTGGCGATGGCCATTCAGCTTGCGGTACCCTTTGCGGCGCTTTTTCTTGAACACAAGCACCTTTTCATCTTTCATGTGCTCGAGCACCGTCGCGGTTACTTTTGCCGTTTCCACCGTGGGCGCGCCAACAAGCACACCATTGTCATCCGCGTAGAGCATGACTTCTGAAAACTGGACTTTGGCGCCGACCTCGGTCTCGAGGAGGGGCACGTAGAGCTGCTGCGCGGTAGTTACCTTGAACTGCTTTCCGCTGATGTTGACGATCGCGTACATTCCTATTCCTTATGAAAAGTCGATTTCTTTACTCTTCAAGAATATCAAATGTAGAGAATTCCCGGATATCAGTCAAGTGCAAATACTGCAAGTGCGCAATTTCATTTGAAAATCCGGCGGGGCCCGCTCGATCCGCCCCCTGCCACGAGCCCGGGACAACCGATATTATTTCCTCCCCGTCCCCCGGGAGGAGAACCCGGACGAGCCTGAAGGCTCATCCTCCTGGGATGGGGTATCGTGCTCGTGCTCGTCCTCGTCCCCTCCCATCTGCCTTGTACGCCCCCGCCTCATCTGCTATATTTCATGCTGTGAAAAAGACAACACGCTCATTCGCATATACAGCATGCGTGTTCCTCCTGGCATGGACGCCGGGTCTGTTCCTTCCCATCCACGCGCAGACTTCCTCGAATAGCATACCGGGGACAATCGGCCGCACGGACGACTACCGCAGCGACATGGCGCTGAACAATTTTGTTCTCGGCGCGATGTATGAATGTGAGGAGAACTACCCCCAAGCGCTCACCGCTTACGAGAACGCGCTGAACTTTGACGACAACGCCGTCATCCATCTCGCCATCGCGCGGGTCGCGCGTGAATTGCCCGACGAAATCACGGCCGTGCATCACCTTGTGCATGCACTGGAAACACGTCCCGACGATGCCGCATTGCTGCGGCAGCTGGGCGAAGTGTATTCCGCAAGGCAGCAGGCCGATTCCGCAACCTATGTGCTGGAGCAGCTGCGCCGCATCGAAGGCAACGGCGAACAGCTTCTGCTTGCGCTGGGGGGACTCTACGCGCAGCAGCGCATGTTTGACCAGGCGGCGGCGACATACGACACGCTGCGCCGGGTGTATCCGGAAAAACCCATGTTCTCGCTGATGCTGGCAGAAATGGAGTTGAACCGTGGGAAATGGGACAAGGCATCCGACATACTGTTTCCACTTTCAGCCGACTCCGCCGTCGGGCATGAAGACCGTGTCCGTATCGGGAAACTCTACTTCCAGCGAGCGCTGCAGGAACGCATCGACATCGAACGCGCCCTCACCGTATTCAACAGCTTGATACGGGATTTCCCGGCCGATTGGCGGCCGCTGTGGTTTCGCGGCGCCGTGCTGTTCAACACCGGCTCCGTATCCGAGGCCATGCGTGATTTCGAAATGGTGATGCAGCGGAGTCCGGGGAACACCGAAGCCGGGATGATCCTCGCCCGCGCCTATCTCACGCAGCAACGTCCCGCCGACGCCATCAAAGTCCTGCAGCAGCTCATCGACCGCGGCGCGGCAGGCACCGAGACCTGGACGCTGCTCAGCTATGCCTGGAGCAGTCTCGGCAAGGATGACCGCGCCGTGGAAGCACTTGAACAGGCGCGCCGCAGCGATCCCGGCAACCTCGACATCCTCGCCACGCTGGCAATAACCTACGCCGGTCTCCTTCAGTACGACAGCTCCGATGCCGCGTTCGAAGCCGTCATCCGCCGCTACGACGAAGTCCGCCGCGAGAAGGACGAACGATACTATCTTCTGCTCAACAATTACGCATTCTCGCTCGCCGAGCGCGACATGGATCTCGATCGCGCGCTGCTATTCAGCAGCGAGGCGGTGGCCTTCGCACCGGGCAACAGCGCGTACTGCGACACACGCGGCTGGATCGCCTTCCGCATGCAAAAATACGACGATGCCCTTGAATGGCTCCGCGAAGCGCTGCGTCTCCGCGAAGCATCCGATACCCCTTCCGCCTCGCTCCATGAGCATCTGGGCGAAGTGTACCGCGCGCTCGATCGCCTGCCCGAAGCCCGCGCGCATTGGAAGGAAGCGCTGCGGCAGGAACCGGACAACCAGCTGCTGCAGGAGAAGCTCCAGATGCTCGGACCATCCGATGAATAGATTCTCATTCCATCTGTCACCCACGACCACAGATATGCAACGCATGACACAACGCCTTTCCTCCCTCCGCTCCGTCGCACTCATTTCTGTTCTGCTGCCGCTGCTCGCCGGCTGCGCCGGGACACCCGCCATCGATACGACGAAGCCTGTCGATCCGCTCGAAGTGATGCGTCTGGTCGAACAGCGGAATCAAAAGGTGATCGCACTGCGGGGATATGGAAAAATCTCCGTCGAGTCGACAGAATTCTCCGGCGGCGGCTCGATACAGGTGATCGTCCTCAAACCCGACAGCCTGCAGCTGGAGATCACCGGTCCGTTCGGCGTCACGGTCGCACGTGGCCTGGTCACGGATCAGAGCTTCCAGTTCTATGACGGGATGAACAACACCGTGTCGGAAGGAGCCACGACGGCGCAGAATCTCCGCCGCGTGCTGCGCTTCCCCATCGCGTTCGCGGATATCCTCGAAATCCTCACCGGCACCCTCGGTTTCGGTGCCGTGCCCGGCGATGTCGCTCCCAAGGGAATGCTCAGCGACGGCGCGTATGTTCTCACATGGGAGTCGGAGGGACAGACGCTCGAATACACCGTCGACCTCGGCACGCTCGCGGTCAGGCGCTTCGCCCGTCGCAACGAGGAAGGCGAACTCCTGGAAGAGATTCTCTTTCGGGATTTCCGCGAAAAATCGGGCATCGCTCTTCCACAGATCGTGAGCATCACGCGTCCGATGGACGAAGAGAGCCTCTCGATCGCCTTCGACCGCATGACTGTCAACGACCTTCCAGTGACATTTTCCTTCAGCTACCCGAAGTCGGCGCGACGCATCTCGCTCTGAGACCCCACTCGGTCTGCGAAACCACAGCGTGTCCTGCTCACTGACGTAGGACGTAGGAGCGAAGACGTCCTTGAAGTACGAGGACCTTCTTGCTCCTATGTCCTATGTCCTATGTCCTATATCCTACGTCCTATATCCTATATCGCGAAGCGCGAAGCGCTGAGCAATGTCCCCACCTCAACCTCCGTATGAGGCGACACCCGCTAACTCCCACCGCCACATTGGTTTTCCTTTGTCAAATCCGTATGTTTTTGCTATGCGGACGAATTCCAGGCTTGCATGAGCGTTTGGCGGCGGCATATCGGTCTTTGCGTTTTGATCGGCGCTCTGCTCATGGGTGGAGGGGCGGTGCCATCGCTGCACGCGCAGAAAAAGAAGAAGGCGAAGTCGTCAACATCGACGAGCGTCCAATCCAAACAGAAAGAGCTGGATAATCTCCGCGCGCAGATTCAGAAATACGAAGACCGCATCAAGGAAAGCGAAAAACGCGAGCGCAGCGCCCTGCAGCGCCTCGACGACTACGACCGGCAAACCTCGCTCATCCGTTCCCTTGTGACCCGCCTCACCCAAGACATCGCGGAAAATCAGAAGGAAATCGCCATCGCGCAGCTCAATCTCGCCACGGCGGAAAACGAGCTGCGGAAGCTCAAACGCGAATTTGCGCGCATCGTCGTGGGCATGTACAAGCGCGGACGAACGCATGACACCGAATTGCTGCTTTCTGCTGAAAGCGTCAATGAGATGTTCATCCGTTCGAAATACCTGAAGGCCTACTCGGAAAAGCAGCGGCTGCAGGCGCAGGAAATTCGCAAAAGAAAAAAAGAGATTGAAATCCAGAAACTCATTCTCGAGGAGAAGCTGCGACTGCAGCAGCAGACCATACAGGAGAAGCGCAGCGAGGAAGGGATGCTGCGGCAGAAGGTGACCGCGCAGCGCGGCCTGATCGACAAGGTGCGGCAGGACAAGGAATCGTACGAAACCCAGCTCCGTCGCAAGCAGGCCGCGGCCCGCAAGATCGAACGCATCGTCGCCGACCTTATCGAAAGGGAACGAAAGAAACTCGAATCCGCACGGCGAACGGAGGCGAAAAAGTCGGGGAAGGCGGAACCCGCTCCCCTGCCCAGCGTCCCCATCTCGAATACGAAGTTCGGCAAGCTGCGTGGGCGACTCCCATGGCCCGTCGCACAGGGGGCGGTGGTTGAGTCCTTCGGCGAACATGTGAATCCCCGTTTCGGCACTGTCTCTCTCAATCTCGGCATCGACATTGCCGTACCCGCCGGATCGCAGGTCCGCACCGTGGCCGACGGTGAAGTGACCGGCGTGCATTTCGTCCCGGGCTTCGGGAACCTGTTGTTCATCAGCCACGACGACGGGTTCATCACCGTCTACGCCCATCTCTCCGAAGTGCTCGTCCGTGTGGACAAAAAAGTGACTGCCGGGCAGGTCGTCGCCCGATCGGGAGAGAGCGTCTCCGGCCCCCGCCTTCATTTCGAGTTATGGTTCGGCCGCAGCAAACAGGATCCGCTCGGCTGGCTGGCCAAGCGCTGACTAACGCATATCGTGTCCGGTGATGTAATCCTTCAGATAGCGGATCGTCACCGTCTTTTCGTCATGCTGCGACTTGACCAGGTCGCCGATCGACACCATTCCCGCGATGCTATCCTCGGCGAGGATGGGGAGGTGACGGATGCGTTTCTCGGTCATGACCGTCAGCGCATCCTCGACGTCATCGTCCAGTTGGGAAATGATCAGTTCCCGTGTCATAACGTCCCCGATGCGGATTTCCGCGAGACGATCGACCGAAGCCGCGACCACACGCAGCGTATCACGCTCGGTGAATATTCCCACGGGACGCGCGTCATCGATCACGAGCAGCGAACCGATGTTGTATTGCACGAGCATGTCGATCGCATCCTTGACCGACTTCTCGGGATGAATGCTGAATACGGTGGCTCCCTTCGCTTTCACGATGTCCTTGAGCTTCATGGACAGGTCTCCTCATCACTATTGAATTGGGATAATCTTCAGATAGAATAGGAATTGGGGCAGGGAAAAGCAAGGGGCAGGAAGCGGGAAGCAGGAAGCAGGAGGCAGGAAGCAGGAAGCAGGAGGCAGGAAGCAGGAGGCAGGAAGCAGGCGATGCAACGGGATGGGGATTGTAGGGGCGCGGGATGCGATTGCGGATGCGATTGCGGATTGTAGGGGCGCAGCATGCTGCGCCCCTACGGGGACCAAATACGTGGGGACGACAAACCGTCAAAGTAAAAACGAAATCAAGATACCGGCCGCGACGGCGGAACCGATGACGCCGGAGACGTTGGGTCCCATCGCATGCATGAGCAGATAATTGTCCTTGTCGTAGAGCTGGCCGATGTTGTGCGCCACGCGAGCTGAATCGGGCACTGCCGAAACGCCGGCGGCGCCGATCAGCGGATTGATCTTGTTTCCTTCCTTCAGGAAGAGATTCATGAACTTGGCGAAGAGCACGCCGCCCGCCGTCGCAACGGCGAACGACAGCGCGCCGAGCACGAATATCAGCACCGACTGCGGCGTGAGGAAGGTGGTGGCCTGGGTGGACGCGCCGACAGTCACGCCGAGCAGAATGGTGACGATATCGATGAGCGGATTCCTCGCTGTTTCCATCAGGCGCTTGGTCACACCGCTTTCCTTCAGCACGTTGCCGAAGAAGAGCATGCCGAGCAGGGGCAGGGCGCCCGGGGAAATGAATCCCGTCGCGATGAAGCCCACGATGGGGAACATTATTTTCTCCGTCTTCGACACCGCGCGCGGCGGCTTCATGCGGATCAGACGTTCCTTCTTCGTGGTCAGCAGCTTCATGATCGGCGGCTGGATGATGGGCACGAGTCCCATATACGAATATGCCGCGATCGCAATGGCGCCGATCAGGTGCGGCGCGAGTTTCGAGGCGATGAAGATGGCGGTCGGACCGTCGGCTCCGCCGATGATGCCGATGGCGCCGGCTTCCTGCGGACTGAAACCCAGCGCGAGCGCGCCCATGAGCGTCAGGAAGATGCCGATCTGTGCCGCGGCGCCGAGAAGCACCAGTTTCGGATTCGAAAGCATGGCCGAGAAATCGGTCATGGCGCCGATGCCGAGAAAAATCAGCGGCGGGTAAATACCTTTCACCACGCCGTAATAGAGATAATTGAGAACGCTTCCCTGCTCATAGATGCCGATCTGCAGTCCGACATTCTCGAGAAACGGGATGTTGCCCATCAGGATGCCGAAGCCGATCGGCACAAGCAGCAGCGGTTCATAATCCTTCTTGATCGCGATGTAGATGAAAAACAACCCGGCCGCGATCATGACCATGTGTCCTATCGTGACATTGGCAAAGCCGCTGTACGAAAGGAAGTGGAAAAACCCTTCCATGCGCCCTACCCTCCGATCTCGACAAGGGGATCGCCTTCGAGCACGTTGTCACCTTTGCCCACTTTGAGGGCGGTGACGCGTCCATCGGCGGGAGCGACGATATTGTTCTCCATCTTCATCGCTTCCATGATCAGCAGCACGTCGCCCGCCTTGACGGCATCGCCTTCGCGTACCTTGATTTCCAGGATAACGCCCGGAAGCGGCGACTTGATGACCTTGCCCTTGTTCTCCGTCGGCGACGCGGTGGTCTTCGGACGTTCGGCCTCGGTGGTGTAGACGGGTGTGCGAGTCAGCGTCGGAGTCTTCGACACCTTGCGTTCGGCCTCGAACTGCACTTCGTACATGGTGCCGTTGACCTCGACCGACGCCGCGCCCTCGCCGACTTTCTTTATGTCCACGGAATATTCGTTCCCGTGGATTTTCATTTTGAATGTTCTTGTGGAATCCATGATCCTGTGACCTCTGTCAGCGTTTGGTTATCTGATTATTCGGAGAGGGTGTCATACCGTACAGTTTTGAGCTCCAGGGAGAATAGGGGCGCGATATTTTCTTTATCGTGATGATGGTTCTCTCCTCATCGTGCAGTTCGAAGAGATGCGTCTGCAGCGCGAGTGCGATGGCCGCGACGATTTCCCCGGAGACCCCGTTGGTCGCCGGCCTTTCCTCGGCCGTTTCGGTTTTCTTCTGCTTCGGATTCAAGAGCACCTTCAGAGCGCGAATAAGCAATGTGATTATGGTCAGAGCGGAGAATACGATGATAATTCCCACGATGCTGATCATGATGCCGTCGCCCTGCATGATGCTTTCGATGCCGGTGTATTTCCAGCCGGCGGCGGGGCTCCCTTGCGCAAGCGTATCCACGATATTCCGCGCAAGGCTGTCGACGACGGCCGGCGTTTGAACGAGTGTTTCCTGCATGCCTTCTCCTTACAGCGGAATGTTGCCGTGCTTCTTCATCGGCAGCGAGTCACGCTTGGTGCTCAAGCTCTGCAGCGCGCGAATGATGCGGAAGCGTGTGTTGCGGGGTTCGATGACGTCATCGATGTATCCGTATTTCGCGGCGACATACGGTGTAGCGAATTTGTTGCGGTACTCGTCTTCCATCATCGCGATGAACTGCGCGCGCGCCTCGGCGTCTTTTTTCGAAAGCTCCCGTCCGTACAGCACCTCGATCGCGCCGCGGGGACCCATGACCGCGATCTCGGCCGTCGGCCAGGCGTAGTTGATGTCGCCGCGCAGGTGCTTCGAACCCATGACATCATAGGCGCCGCCGTAGGCCTTGCGGAGAATGATCGTCACTTTCGGCACCGTGGCTTCGCCGTAGGCAAACAGCAGCTTGGCGCCGTGAATGATGATGCCGCCGTACTCCTGCGCCGTGCCCGGGAGGAAGCCCGGCACGTCGACCAGCGTCACGATGGGAATATTGAACGCATCGCAGAAGCGAATAAAGCGCGCACCCTTGCGTGAAGCGCTGATATCGAGCACACCCGCCAGATAGCTGGGCTGGTTGGCAACGATGCCGACCGACTGTCCGTTGAAGCGCGCGAAACCCACGATGATGTTCGGCGCGAAATTCCGATGCACTTCGAGAAATTCGGCGTTGTCGACCACGGCGTGAATCACGTCCTTGACGTCGTACGGCTTGTTGGCGTTTTCCGGGATGATGTAGTTGAGCGCGTCCTCCAGCCGGTCGATAGGATCGCCGGCCTCGAGCCGCGGAGGATCTTCCATGTTGTTCTGCGGCAGGTAGCTGAAGAGCTTGCGGATGATCATGATCTGCTCTTCGTCGCTTTCACAGGCGAAATGCGCCACGCCGGATTTCGACGTGTGGATCGATGTGCCGCCGAGTTCCTCGGTCGTGACGTCTTCGTTGGTCACGGACTTGACCACTTTCGGACCGGTGACGAACATGTAGCTCGTCTCCTTGGTCATGAGAATGAAATCGGTGATCGCGGGGGAATACACCGCACCGCCTGCACACGGACCGAACACGCCGGATATCTGTGGAATCACGCCGGATGCGAGGATGTTTCTTTCGAAAATTTCCGCGTATCCACCAAGACTCTTGACACCTTCCTGGATGCGGGCGCCGCCCGAATCATTGAGCCCGATCACCGGGGCGCCGGCTTTCATCGCCATGTCCATGATCTTGCAGATTTTCGCGGCATACATTTCGGAGAGTGAGCCGCCAAAAACGGTGAAGTCCTGCGAAAACACGTACACGAGACGGCCGTCGATCGTGCCGTAGCCCGTGACGACACCGTCGGAGAGATACGCCTCATTCTCGAGGCCGAAATCAATGCACCGGTGGCTGACAAACATGTCGAACTCCTCGAAGCTGCCCTCGTCCAGCAGGAGGTCGAGCCGCTCGCGCGCCGTCAGCTTGCCTTTGGCATGCTGCGACTCGATGCGCTTCTCGCCTCCTCCCATCCGGGCCTCTTCGCGCTTCTGGAGGAGTTCCTTGATCTTGTCTTCAATTGCCATGTTGTTACGTCCTTCAGACGATTGTTTATAGGGGGAAATGGTATTGCGGGGTGAATACGTTCGAGAGGATATGTCTGGATGCGTTACTCTGCCGTACGGCAATGTTCCCGAGTTTCAGGTGCGAATGTTATTGATCTCCCAATCGTTACAAATTTAGCGAATAGGAATGGAATTTGCAAAATCTCGTCATGCCGAGTAGGACCGCGAAGCGGGACGTATCGAGGCATTGCGAACTGCATTGTTACTTGGAGCAGATGCCCCGTCATTATCCTCTATTCATCTTCATGTCAAAGGGAGTTCCGACATGCAGGAAAGCTGGACGTATATTCTTCGTTGTCGCGATGGCTCGTATTACACAGGGTGCACAACGAATCTGGACCGACGAATTGCACAGCACCAATCTGGAACCCTGAAAGGATATACAAGCACTCGTTTACCCGTCACACTCGTTTGGAGTTCACGCTTTGATCGCATCCATGATGCAATCGCCGTTGAGCGACAGATCAAACGTTGGAGTAGACGGAAAAAGGAGGCGTTGATTCGGGGAGATATGGATGCTCTAAGGCTGTGCGCAAAGAAAAAGTGGAAGCAATAAAATCCCGTGCCTCGATACGTCGCTGCTTCGCAGCGACTACTCGGCATGACGAGGTGTTGCCATGCTCAGCGGGAATGACACCTTTCTCCTCCCGAGTCGCGGCACCGGAAGGGCGGTGCCGATCGAGAGAGGAAGCGTCGTTCACACCGTGCCTCGATACGTCGCTGCTACGCAGCGACTACTCGGCATGACGGTGGGAGCGGAAGCGGCATATCCCCAATTTTCCGTATATTCTTCAAAATCATCACCAGCCCATCCGCACCCGGGAGTAATGAACAAACAGCGCGTCATCTCGATTCTGAAAGTCACGATCACGTTTCTGATCGTGGCCTTCTCGATCTATTTCTCGGTGTGGAAGGTGGATTTCAGCGAACTGGGACGCAGCTTCCGCACGGCGAACTACTGGTACGCGCTGCTGATCATCGTACCGATCGTGCTGTCGCATTACGTGCGCGCGGTGCGCTGGAAGGTCATCCTCGAACGCATCCATCCGAACGTGCGCACCGGGAATCTCTTCGCCGGCGTGATGATCGGGTATTTCATGAACAACCTGATCCCGCGCAGCGGCGAACTGGTGCGCCCGTGGTTCACCGCGCAGGAAGAAAAGGACACGACCTACAGTTCCCTGCTCGGCAGCATCATCGTCGAACGATTCATCGATACCGTGGCTCTGCTGATCATGATTGCGGTGATCCTGCTGGTGGACCAGCACTTGTTCGATGGCTTCGAGGAAGTGGGTGTGAATGCCGCCGTCGTGCGTCCGATCATCTACATGGCGATCATTCTCGGCATCGTGTTCATTCTCATCGCGCCGAGCAAGGTCGGACTCTGGGTCGCGGAAACTGCCAGCCGTCCGCTGGACTGGCTCGCGCAACACACGGGCATCACGAAGTTCGCCTCATTCCGTGCGGGAGTCCTCGACATGTTCCGCAAACTGCAGCTGGGCTTCGGCGCGATACGCACCGCACGGCAGGTCCTGCTGGTCACGCTGCACACCGGGCTGCTTTACTTCCTGTATCTGATCCCGCTCTGGATCATGTTCAACGCATTCCCGAGCGGCGCGAACCCCGAAGCCACGCTGTTCGCCGCGGTAGAAATCTGGGCCATCACCGCCATGGGTTACGCCATCGCGCCCACCCCGGGAGCCTTCGGCGTCTTCCATGTTACCGCACGCATCGCGCTGATGAAGTTTGTGAACTTCACCGAAGCGGACGCCGTCGCGTACGCCACGCTCACGCATTTCGTGAACTACCTCGTCCCCATCGTCTTCGGTATCTACTTCCTCGTAACCCGCAACCTCTCCGTCGGCTCGCTGTTCCGCGCCCGCGGGGATGCGTAAGACGAGCACGGAAACAAGCACGAGCACGGAAACGTGCACGCACATCCGCAGCACTTCCCATCATCATTGAGTAACCGATGTCCTTACATGCCCTTTTCACTCCGCTGCGTCTGCGCTGCGGACTCACGCTTTCCAACCGTATCACCGTCGCACCGATGACCACCTGGTCGTCGCATCAGGACGGCACGATTCACCCGGATGAAATTGCATACCTGCGCCGGCGTTCGCGCGGTCCGGCACTCGTCATGACCGCCGCCTGCTACGTACAGCCGGAGGGACATGCGTTCGACGGACAATGGTCCTGCCACTCCGACGCGATGCTCCCCTCCCTGCGCTCCGCCGCCGATGCCATCCATGACGAAGGGGCACTCGCCGTGCTGCAGATTCATCACGGGGGAAGAATGTGTCCGGCCTCCCTGCTTGGACACGCGCCGCTCTCGGCGAGCGCCGTCCCGGCCGAACGTCCGGGTGCCGACATTCCCCGCGCGATGACGGAAGAGGAAATCCTCGCATGCATCGACGCCTTCGCCGACGCTACGCGCAGAGCCATCGCGGCCGGATACGACGGCGTGGAAATACACGGCGCGAACACCTACCTGCTGCAGCAGTTCTTCTCCCCGCATTCCAACCGGCGTGACGATGCCTGGGGCGGCACGCTCGAAAAGCGCATGCGCTTCCCCCTCGCGGTCGCACGCGCAGTG
>JACZJN010000082.1 GCA_014860565.1 Bacteroidota bacterium | reverse complement strand
TAGTTGGGCCAGACGTCGATGCCGGCGGGGAGGACTCTATCCCAGAAGGAGGATTGTTCCTCTGCTTTCCTTACCGCATTTGCAGGAGTTGACAACGTCAATCCACTATACAACCGCGGATAGAGTGCAAAGAACGGAAGCCATGTAGAGTCGTTTCCGGCTATGGATGCAAGGGTATCCAATGCCCGCAGGCCGTCTGCATACCCGCCGCGATATGCGAATGGCCGGTAGAGTGCACTGCGAATCAGCTGTTCTTTCTTGAGATAGGCTGCTCCTTCAAAACTGTACGCCTGAATTATATCCAACGCGTCAGAGAAACGTCCGGCATCCGCAAGAAGATCGGCGGCGACAAGCTTGAACCGGATATCGGGATGGAGAAGAAATGCCAGAACAATCGTATCGCGCAGTTCTTCCAACTGGGGAAACTGCAATAACGCGCGGTGCAACGTGTACACGGTCGCAAGATCGAGCGTTGCACGATTTGCCGCACTCATCCGCTGACCGATCAACTGTCCAGCAAGCAGGAAATTGCTGTCACAAATTGCCCGCGTCAGACCGTTCCTGAATGAGAGACCCGTCGGAGGCGTCATGGTTTTTGAAAGTGATCCAGTATCGATGCTTCCGGTGAACGGGGCCGGACAGTTCGGAAGTGTACTATCCGCATTCACCGTCCCTTGTAATTTCACCGGCATCGGTTCCCAATGGCTTCCGACCGCGAAGATTCCCTTGCTGCCATCACCCCATGCATGGAACCCGTTCGTATAGTCCTGAAGCAGGAAGCAATTCTGTGAGCCGTCATCAGTCGTACTCGCGCCAAAATCAATCCAGCCCAGGGAATCGGTCACCAGCACCCCGGAAACGGCATCGATCGTATTGCGCCCCAGCCGTCCGTAGAATGTCCCGACAGTTCCTGCTCGTGCGACAATACCCCGGCCGAAATCCGTCAACCGGCATTTCCTCAGGAGCGCAAAGCCGGAACCATGCAGATCAACACCGATATTCCAGGACGGCGCGCCGTACGCTGCGGTTGCATTGTCCTCACAGAAGTCGGAATACGAGCCCTCGAGCCACGCGTACCCATACAAACAGGTTGGCGCGGTAGTCCGGGTGGAGTACAGCGAACCTCCGAGGTTGCAGAGCGCATAGGGCGCATCGTCAATTCTGCTGTCGATGATCGTAACATTTCCACCTGACCCGGCAACAACCGAGGATCCGATGACTTGACAATCCTGGAGATAGACGTTTCCATCATTCCGGGCGTGAATCCCCAACCAGAGTTCGTTCGACGGTCCGAATGTTGAACCACTGGCATTTAAATATCCCTCGACAAAAATTCCCTTGCCGAATGAAATCAGGTGATTGTTCGCACTGTTGAGTGCAAGCGTGGCTCCCGGTGTGACATAGAGATTTCCGGGCAGTGATTCCGGCAGGTGTTCCCTCGGTGTTGATACGGGTGTGAGCCGGTACAGAGCGGCCCCACCCGGTGCAAAGTAATCGGTGAAGCCGTTCGCGGTACTGGTGGTATCGGGCGAGTCGGATGGTTTCACGATCCAGATATCTCCGGATTGTACGTTTTCAACCATCCATTCCGAATCAGGGTCCTCAGAAGGTTTGAGTTTGACCGAGATATGCCGGTGTCCCTCGGGATGCGTGCGGCCGTTGAGCACGAAGAGATATGGTTCATTCGTTGTACGATGGATGAATTCGCTGACGATCACGAAGGTTGAATCCTTGTCGTCAATCGGACTGGTGGCGTCCTGCCGCATGCTGAGCACTTCGTTCACATACGCATTCTCTCCGGCATCCGGATACCCGCGAATGCTCCAGATTTTCGAGTTCTGCCAGGTCAAGTCCTCTTGAATGATGTCGGCGATCGGTCGAAGGAAGTCGTTGATATAGGCAGCGGTGGAGTCCCATTTGCTCTCGCCATTCCAGTCGCATCGGCGGCGGGCAAGTTCGCGATCGATATACCCCATCGTGCCCGCGTTCATGTCGATGTCTCCCCCTGTCTGCACGTGGAGAGATGAATCGTCTACCCATTGCTGTCGTGTCTCGGGCCACCATGGATTTACTGCAAACTGTCCAGGCGAGGACACGAGCGCATAGAACATCACGCCGTCTGCATCATTGGCCAGGGCGATGTTGCACTGATGGCGGAGTTCCGCCGCGGTGGGTTCACGAAGCCAGTCACCATCGTTCCAACTGGCTCCGGTGTTGCCGAGGTAGAGATTCGTGTGGTTCTGCACGAAGGGAATCCATGGATGGATGGTGCTGACCTGCTGACGCTGTTCGGTGTGCTTGCGGTAAATGCGTGCCATCTCCACAAAGCCGCGCATCGCGTACTGGTTCAGGGAGTCGTAATATTCATTGACATCGATGCCCGGGTACACCGGACGACGGCCATGCGAGGCGAAGGACATCTTCACGGGATAGGCATAGAACCCGGAGACGAAGCGGCGGTTGAAGGCGCTCGAGACGTCGGTCGGTTCGCTGTAACCAGAGGCGCAGTACAGCGAGACCGCGCCCTCGCTGATCGAATCGATCAGGTTCTGCGCGAGCGTGGAAACCGGCCAGTTGGAGGAATGCTTCCCCTGCTCGGGACCATAGAGAAAACGCATGCCGGGAAGTACACCGGTGCCGCCGTCGTCCCGCAGCAAGCGTTCGATGCGGTGGATGAATGAGCTTCGCGTCTGTGCCAGATGCGGGAACGAGGAATTGAACACCGCGTCGTTGGCGTTGAGCATGCCGAAGACACGCGGCGAACTGAGGCAGACCGCGTCGAGAAGGAAGGTGTTGATGCCCGATCCGTAATGGATGCGCATGTCGAACCCGTGATACCGATTGTCGATGCTGTCGGCTGATGCCCGGTCGTCGACATCAAGTATGCGCTCGTAGCGTGTCAGCGTCGTGTCGAACCATGGATGGGGAAACGTGCCGCTGAGAGGCCGCTCAACGGCAAAGGTCACCGCGGGTGTGAAGCCTGTTTGCCGGAGCTCGAAGGCGCCGAGCAATACTTCGATGGGTGTAGTGATGAGAGTATGACTCGCATTGAAAAAATGCCGTTCGCGCAGGATAAAGGTAATGCTGTCAGGAATATTCTGATTGGTCGAATCCACGGTCATGATCTTGACGTACATGAGGGGATTGTCCGATTCGGTCATCGTGCTCGGGATATCCGCTTTCACGGTCACTGAAAGCAGATACAGTCCCGAACCGCTGCACATGTCGTGCAGGTTTCTCGACGCATCGGGATCCGTCGGCCACCAGTCGCGAAAAAGCGAGAGGTCTTCTTTCCGGTGGATCTTGACACTGTCGATCACGCCTTTGCCAGGTGCCATACGGATGGCATTGTATGGTGCGTCCAGGTCGGTTAATGGAACGGACAGATTCAGATTTTCATATGGGATCTCGTTGAAGTCTGGATCATTCACAAGCTCATAGTTCCACGTCAGCTTGAAATCCGCATCGAGTCCTTTTGATGGATCGGGCTCAATCTCCGGGTGAAACATGATGCGTTCTCCCTTCAGGTACGTATCGAGGCCGAGATCGAGCACTGCCATGTCGAGCGGCTGGGGATGCGCGGCCGGTTGGGCCTGCTCGCTCACCTGGCGGGTGGCATTGGGCGTGGCGGTGACAAAGTCGGGATGGATGTAATAGCTGATCAGCGTGGCGCCGAGTTCGCGGGTCCGCGCGAAGATGGTGTCGCCGACGAGGTTGTAGCGTTCTTCATCGGTCACGGGAATGGGGATGTATCCCCGGATGTAATGTTGATTGAAGTCGGCGGGATGCCATTCAGGGC
>JACZJN010000081.1 GCA_014860565.1 Bacteroidota bacterium | reverse complement strand
ATCCTACCGGAAAACGCGCTTCGCCCGGTCCCCAAGCAGTATGTGACGGGTCGGCGCTGGCTCGATGGCTCCCTGCACTTGTTCTGGCGCGAGCATGAACTGTCCTGGACGCCCGCCCCGGTCAACAAACCGAAGCGAACCGCCTTCACGCTGGGACAGGCGGACACCCGGGATCACCCCTGGCATCACCGGCAGATCGGAAAACTCAAGCGGATACGTGTTTCCAACCCTTGATCATCATGAAAAATCCATGTAAACTGGCTTCCCCCACCTACGATCGCACCAAGCCACCAAGACAGCCCGATCACAACTGTCCCTGGGGCTGGGGCAATCTTGATGATGTAAACTCGATTCCAAGTCCGCCAACGTGGCGGGACCTGACATTTCTATCGAGTTTATCTACATGACATTTCTACGGAGCTATTACAACGCGCACAGAATCATCACAACGCCCGGGAGGGGATCCCGGGCGCTGTGGCTGGCTGAGTAGGGAGAGAGCGGGAGGAGAGATTCGTGTTTCGCCCTTTCAGGGCGAGGGGATTTATTAAAGCCGCGCCGCTAACCCAGGGCTGAAGCCCTGGGCTGCAATGCTCCACCCTTTCAGGGCGAATGCTTACTGCCTACTGGTTATTGGCAGAATGAAAGTGCACTACCTAAAACGGGTTGCCTTTCATGAAAAAAAAGCTCAAACTGACGCATTCCAAGACACACGAGAACCCCCATGGCTTCGAAAAAAAACAGCAGTCTCTGCGTGAACAAATTCGAGACGCATTCCATATTCGCCATTGGTCCCGTCATCGGATCAAGTGTTTTTTTCGCGTCAGTAATCGGACGGTTCTTCGCTGGACCCAGTCTGCCACTCAGGATTGTTCCATCGATCATCGTGGGTGGCCGAAGGGGATGAAGCGAACGCATACAGCGGAGACACTCACCCGCATCCGTCAAATTCACGATGAACTGAGTACGGATCCCGCGGAGTTTTTCACCGGTGCCAGCGCGATAGAGCGCGAGTGGACGATGCGCTTTGCGGAAAAGGCGCCTCCGTTGCGCACGATCGGTGCCATGCTCAAAGAGATGCACTTGAGCACTTCCCGCACGAAGGGACGCGGGAAAGGGGCAGCAGCCTATTTGCATTACCCGGAGCATGCGATTTATCATGGTCTGGACGGCCGGTTGATCGAAGCGGATTTTATCGGAAGAAAATCCTTTACCGGACAGAGTGCGCCGTTGTGTTTCATGAGCTTCTCTGCGAAGTTGAGCCCGAAAATACGGGCCTTTCAGCGTGTGACGGCTGAAACGGCAGATGCGTTCATTGCCTCGGGCACATGGTTTTTTGCCGAGTATGAGGAACCCGATTTTCTGAAACTCGATAATGCTGCGACGCTCATCGGCAGTGCTTCGGGGAAACGCACGATCTCGCGTGTGGCGCGTTTTCTGCTGCAGCGACAGATTGTCCCGATCTATGCCGTGCCACGCAAGCCGTTTACGCAGGCATCGGTCGAAGGGAGCAACTCGATGTTCGCTCGGAAGTTCTGGAGTGCCCGTCATTTCACCAGCCTTGAGGAAGTCGATACGCAGCTTGGTTGGTTCAATGCAGCGATAGGTCGATACCATGGATATACACCACGCAAACGCACACGCCTCGAATCCTTTGTACCGCGGATGTATTTCATTCGACAGGTCCATGAATCTCCAGAGCGGAAAGGGTTTGGTTGGATCGATATCCAGCATGAGGACATCCTTCTGCCACTGCCGTACGTTAAGTACTTCGTCCTGGCGGAGTGGAATCTCGAAACTCAACGATTGATGGTGCACTTCGAATCGGATAAAAAACTCACGCTTGTTCACGAACAAACTTTTCGAATCAACGGAAAGAAATTTGAGTTTTAGGCAGTGCACTTTCATTTTGCCATCAACCCCTACTGCTTACAGCGCGTGCGGCGAAGCCGCTCGCTAGTCCATGATCTTGCGTTATGGTGCTAATGCTTGAGTTACGGGAAATCGAGTAACAAATATGCAACACAAATCAGGACAGAATGCGAAAGGATCGGAAGAATGGTCGTTCGCCCCTGCCCGACTTTCTCCCTTGCAGGGAAGATCGAAGGTGACGATCAGAATCTCAATTCTATGTTCGGCAGACGTTGACGGAGTTGCTCCCTCATGTAGGCCGGTATGGGATTTCCCGTTAATGATAGCAGTTCCAGATTTGGAGCATCCAGAGAATCGACATCGATAATTGAAATTCTATTACTGTCCAGGTATAATGACTTTAGACTACCAAGATGCAGTTGTCGATCAGGAAAGCTTGTAAATTGGTTTTCGCCTAGATCAAGAATGACAAGGCTCCGAGTTCGCGCGATCTCCTCCGGGATGCTCGCAATACGATTATGATTAAGGAATATTTGGTATATATTCTTCAATTCGAACAACTCCGGAGGGATACTTCCTAATCTGTTGTACGGAAGTGATACGTCGACTAATTTCTGTAGTCGAATAAGTTCATTTGGCAGAAACTGAATCTGGCTTCTGCTAACTCCAAGAGAGCGTAAATTTTGAAGTCTCCCCACATCTGGAGACAGGGAATCTCCGATCTTTTCCAGAATAAGGTATTCGGCGGTCGCGGAATCTTTCAGCGCTTCCTCCAGACTGAAATACGGTCGATACGGATTCGTAGTATCCTTCACCTCCTCCTCGCACCCTATGGAGAAGAAAAGCAGGAGGATTGCAACCATGCACGGCGTTCGAATCATGTTCCTTCCGTTTCACTATCTGATGAAATACCTGACCGTATACCGTCTCTGACTAGGCGGAAGGGGTTCATCACCGTAGTGGGAACCAGACGTCCCGGCACCCTGCTGATCGGTGTCGCCGGATTGCTTGAACGCGACAGTTGTTTTCGTGCTCACCTGTTGCCCGGATGAAGGTGATTGATATCTTTGTGAAGCTGCTGAGGTTTGAATGCCAGATCTGCCAGTAGTACCACCTGGCAGTGCCGGCGACGTTGGGGCCGACCATAAATCCGGCGGACAGAATTGCACTCTCCGTGGTGTGTACTCCCATTTTGTACAGTTCGCACAATCGAGTACCGAGTATCCTTTGTATGGCCGCATTGGAGCTTCCGTGCAATACAGTTTTCGACCGGTTGGAGCAAGTTTCTGCGCTGAATACAAGATCTTTTCCTGGAGCGCGGCCTGTGTGTACTGTTTGAGTCGCCTCCAGAATATTTTCAATACTGCTTCCCTGAAGACGGGGCATCGGTTGAGATATTCTCCAGACTTGGACGGATCGAAGGGTAAACCACAGGACAGAATGGCCCGAACCACCTGCTCCGTCAATTCGGGTTCACGGACGCGGAATGGCCCCCGCGCTTCCAAACATGTGTGCAGCACTTCCAGGGCGAGATCGCCCCCATACAGGAAAACATCCTTTATGTGTATTCTTCTCGCTGCGGCCAACAGCGTGTTGAAATAGTCTTTCTGACAAACCGCTCGCACACCGAATATCGATTGCTCGTAATAATATTCATGGCAGGAATTCGCGATCCATACACCAATGCTTCGTTCATGCGATCCGAAGGTGCTCTGCATAATTTTCCATGCTTCGGTGGGCAATGTGCATGCAGGCGACCCCGCTGCGCATCCGATCGAATACCCATTGTAGAGGTAACCATCCGCCCATTGCGCTGCCCTGCGAAAATGCGCCCACGAACCCAAAATGCCCAAAACCCCAAAATCGACGACCCTCGGAGACTCGCCGATTACTAACCGGTCGCCATTCGCATGCACTTCATTATAGAGCGCCTGGATTCTGTGCGTCCTTGTCGGATCGTCGTTGAAATAGCCGTAGAGGCACCAAGCAGAGTTGCTTTGCTCCACTCCTTTCTCTTCGAACGACTTACTACCAAGCAACGGCTCGTCGATTTCGACGGCAAGTACGTTTGCATTGTTGGTTAACCGGCGAAACATAAGCAACGCGGGCAATGCCCAGACGTGACACCCGTTTCCCAGTCCCAGCAGAAGTTCATCGAGACGCCAGAGGCACTCCGGATGCATGAAGGCATCGAAGAGCAGAAACGGTGTCCCTGAATATACATCGATGAAATCATCCACCCCAATGCTGATGGCATTGAATCCAAACTCGGTCTTCAAACGGTTGAGATTCTTGATCGTGCCATCGAGATCGACGAAATCAGAACGGTGAAAATATTCGAGCCGATCTGTTATGTAATTCGAATTGCGAAGAGCATACAAATAAATCGGCGGTACCCACAACCCGAAATGACGCCACGAATCGGCGACGACGGGAACCACGACCTGCGTCATTTCGTCAGGGACGCATGCGGAATCGTGCATGATGCATTTCGGACCTGCCATGGATTCTGTACCTCTTTCACCAGAAGTGAAACCGTCGCTGCCTCGTCTACGACACCACTTGCCAGATCATCTCGTACATGCCGTAATTGGCGCCATCGAACGTCCACACACCGATACTGAAGCTGCCAAACTGCCGCAGGACGACGTTCAAGGTCCGCTCGCCAGTCAGTTCCAAGCCCGTCCATTTGATTACGGGGACCGTTCCTTGCTTGTCGCCCCGTGTCGCGACATTCATCATCAACGATAGTTGAACTTCGGTCACGGGCGTGCCGCCGAAATCGATGTAGATGCGGTTGTCCCATTCGTTCACTCCACGCAGGAAAAGAAATTTGCGTGCGGGGATCGCCAGAGCCGAAGAGCCGTTCCATGTCTGGTTCAGGAAATTCCACTGGTCGGCATCGGCGACCTTGAGCTGATTGTTTGATTCGAGGGCAGAAACGATCGGGTCGTTCGAGATCGCGAGGGGTGAGTCGGTCCATGCCCCGGGTTCGATGATATCCGAGCTGAATGCGAACTGACCGACGTTGGAGTCGAGCACAGCGTAGGCGATCAGGTCACGTGGATCGGAAGGACACATCCGCTGGTAATCGATCCAGTTGGTTGCCACGGCCGGTTCGCAGGACTGCGCAGGCAGGATACCGTTCATCGCACGCTCCTTCTTCAATGATGAAACTGGACCATACGAAAAAGATAAATGACATACAAGACCAGCACAGGGCATTTCTCCGGTATCATCCTTGTTCGCCCGGCACCGGCTGTGAAGGAGGAACCCGGGCACCGCAACTGGGTGAGAAGGGGAGAGAATCGGAAGAGCGACAGCCTTGTGCTGGTGGTGAAATCCTGCTGTTAATCCTATATCACGAGATTTCAACTGCTGTAGGCTATAAGCTGTAAGCGGGGAGCGACGTGTTGCCTGGTGCCCGATATGCTCGGTCCCCGCGTACTGCGCGCCGAGTGCAGCGAGGCGCTCGCAGTCCATGATCTTCCGTACGAAAGCAGTATGATCTTCAGTGAGAAACGCATGATCCCATCAACGAACGTCCCATCCCACCTTAGCCCACGGATCCGTTGCGTGTGTCGAGAGCCAGTTTCCTCTCCTTCGTGAATTCCCACCACGGCAGTGCCTCGCCCCCTTCCATGAAATGCACGACGGAAAGAAACACGTCGATGCAGCACGGATCATGCCGCACTCCGGTCACGGCACAGAGCCGGTCATAGAGTACGTACGCATTTTTCCCTATCAGCTTTTTCGGATGATCGATGCCGAGCAGATGCAGGTCGGCTTCGGTCGCAGGACCCACGTTCGGCAGGTCCGTGAGGCGGGAGACGGTGTTGCGGACGGGGTTCTTCATGGTGCTGTACTCCGCGTGGACTTCCTCCGAGGGGCTTGCGCCGTGGTGGTGTGCCCCGAGGGGCTTGCGCTTTGGGGGTGTGCCCCGAGGGGCTTGCGCTGTGGCGGTGTGCCCCGAGGGGCTTGCGCCCCCCGTTCTGCGAAGGTCGCCCCTTCGGGGCTCGGAATAGCGCGGAGCGAAGCGCTATTCCACAAGGGCCATTTTCTTGAGCAGCGAGGCCGGGCGGTAACGCTCTCCGCCAAGTTCCTCGTGCATGGCGCTGAGGACGGTGTAGAGATTGCGCCAGCCGATGCGGCGTCCCCACGCGAGGGGACCGCCATCCTGCATCGCTGCGGCGAGGAGAGCGTCGACCGCTTCGCTGCCGACGAGATCCTGCTGGCAGACGAGCACAGCTTCGTTGATCATCACGGCGAGCAGGCGCGGAGTGACCATGCCGACTTCGTCGCTCACGACTTCGACGCGCTTGCCTATGCTGGCGAAGAAGTCCGTGACGATTTCCTGGTGCCCGTGACGTGCACCGTAGGGGAATGAAAGCTCCACGACGTCGGAGGCGATGAGGCCGGGCAGCGCCGCGAGTCCGATGACCCGATCTCCCGCACCGATGCGCGAAACGAGTTCGGTCGCCGTCGTCGCCACGGTATTGCAGAGAATCGGAGCGCTGGTAGTGACGTCTGCCAGCATGTCTGTGAGGATGATGCGGCGGTTTTTCGACTCGCGCACGTGCAGATCGATGATCAGATCCACATGCGGCGTTTCGTCGAGCGCATGCACGACCTTGACGCTCTCGTCGAGCTTCTTCTTCATTCCGCGCGCGTACACGACGCAGTCGTGATCCTTGCAGGCTTCGAGCCATTCGGTGATGAGTCCGGCAGGGCCGGTGAGGAGGATGTTCAT
>JACZJN010000080.1 GCA_014860565.1 Bacteroidota bacterium | reverse complement strand
TGGTGATTGATCGAACCGTAGGGCGGATTCATGAATCCGCCCTACACCTATCCGAATTTTTCGTATTTTATCTTTTCGCGCGAACGCGCAATGAACAAAGAATCCCATACCCCCATGATCGTGATGAAATTCGGCGGAACGTCGATTGAAGACGCGGCCGCCATGTCCAATGCCTGTGAAATTGTCAAGTCCCGCATCAAGCGGCAGCCGGTTGTCGTGCTGTCGGCCGCGGCCGGGATTACCAACGCACTTATCCGCTGCGCGGAACTGGCCGCGGAGGGCAAGCGCCTCGAGGCGGAAGCGGTGCTGCGCGACAAGATCATCGACCGACACTACCGCATCATCGCGGATCTGATCAAGGGACTCGGCGAACAGGATATACTGATCCGGCAATTCAAGATTTTTGATGAGGAACTGCGCAGCCTTATCTACGGCATTTCCATCACGGGAGACCTTTCCCCGCGCGTGCTCGACTTCGTCATGTCGTATGGCGAACGCATGTCAAGCGCCATTCTGACCGAGGCGCTGCGCGAAAACAAACTCCGTGCGGAACTTCTCGATTCCCGTAAATGCATCGTAACAGGCAGCGGCTTCGGCAAAGCCGAACCACTGTTCGACGCAACGCGCGAAGCCTGCGACAGCGTCGTGCGCCCACGCATCGAAAAAGGCATCGTGCCCGTGATGCAGGGGTTCGTCGGCGCCAACGAACACGGCGTGACCACAACACTGGGACGCGGCGGGTCGGACTATTCCGCGGCCATCATCGGAACGGTCATGAACGCCGAGGACATCGAAATCTGGACCGACGTCGACGGCATGCTCACCGCCGATCCGAAAATCGTGCCGGGCGCTCTGCGCATCAAGGAGATGTCCTTCCAGGAAGCGTCCGAGCTCGCATACTTCGGCGCGAAAGTGCTGCATCCGAGCACCGTGCTCCCCGCCATCGAGAAGAATATCCCCGTGCACATTCTGAACTCGCGCCGGCCGCAGCTTTCCGGCACGCTGATCAAGGCACAGATCGCGTCGGCCAACATCGCCGTGAAATCGATTTCCTACAAGCGCGGCATCAGCATTCTCAATATCTCATCGACGCGCATGCTCGGAAGCTACGGCTTCATGAAAAAAATCTTCGACATCTTCAACGATCATCAAACGGCGGTGGATCTCGTCACCACCTCGGAAGTCAGCATCTCGCTCAGCATCGAGCATTCTCCCGATCTCGAGGGACTGGTGAACATCCTGAAGGAATACGGCGACATCACCGTGCAGCGCAACAAGGCGATCATCTGTATCGTCGGAGAACGCCTGCGTTCCGAGCGCGGCATCGCTGCACGCGTCTTCAGCCGCCTGCGCGACGTTCCGCTCGACATGATCAGCCACGGCGCGTCTGAAATCAATCTCACATGCGTGATCGACGAGGATCGCGTGCCTGAAGCGGTCATGGAATTGCACGACGAATTCTTCTCGAACATTTCCGAACCGGGAATTTTCGAATAGCATTGCGCGTGCGTATCTTCTCTCCGGCAACTCCGCCCTCAGGCAGATTTTTCTCCCAGCAGCAAGGCCCTGTATGACCGTAGCGGACGGATTTTCCTATCGGGATCACGAGCTTCACTGCGGTAGCGTCCGCGTTGTGGATATCATCCGCGAAACCGGCACTCCGCTCTATCTCTACAATCTTGACGCGGTGCTTGCGCGTTTCGAGCAGCATCGCGCTGCCTTCGCAAGTTTTTCGCATCGGACAAGCTATGCGGTCAAGGCCAACTCCACGCTCCCGCTGCTGCAGGCGCTGACCAACGCCGGATGCGGCTTCGACGTGAACTCACGGGGCGAACTGCACCGCGCGCTGAAGGCCGGCGCGGATGCGCGCCGCATCACCATGACAGGCGTAGGGAAATCACGCGCGGATATCGAAGACGGGCTTGCAGCCGGCATCTCCCTGTTCAACGTGGAATCCGCCAGCGAATGCCGGCTGATATCTGAAATCGCGGAAGCGCAGGGCATGGTCGCCGACATTCTCCTGCGTCTGAATCCCGACGTCGAAACCGAAACGCATCCCTACATTTCTACAGGCGAAGCGGCGCACAAATTCGGCCTCTCCCCGTCCGATATCCGTTCCCTCGCCTCGCAGGCCTCATGGCTGCCCGGACTCCGCATCGCGGGACTCGCCTTTCACCTCGGTTCGCAGATTCTTTCTCCCGCACCCTATGCGCAGGGACTGCGCGTGCTGCTGAAAGTGCTCGACGACATCACACCGATGCTCGACCGGGCGCCCGACATCATCGACATCGGCGGTGGCTTTGGCGTACGCTACGATGCGCATCACGGAGAGCTGCTGCCGGGACAGGTGGCCGCGGTACTCGCCAACGTACTCGGACCGCGTGAAGAAACCTGGACGCTCATCACCGAACCCGGCCGTTCCCTCGTCGCCAATGCCGGCGTGCTGGTCGCGTCCGTGGAGCATGTGAAGCCATCCGAAGACCGCAACTTCCTCATTCTCGATGCAGGGATGAACGATCTGCTGAGGCCCGCACTGTACCAGGCGAGTCACAGCATCATTCCGCTGCGCGAAAGCGACGCGGACATGCAGCTGTACGATATTGTTGGACCGGTATGTGAAAGCAGCGACACGTTTGCCGTGCGCTATGGACTCCCTTCGCTGGAACGCGGTGATCTCGTGGCCCTGCTCTCGGCCGGTGCGTACGGGTCGAGCATGAGCTCGAATTACAATTCGCGTCCCCTCGCCGCGGAAGCGGTGGTGTACGAAGGCCGCTGGCATCTGGCGCGGGAACGCCAGTCGCTCGATGACCTCCAGCGTGGGGAACGTCTGCTTCCCCTATAAGCCGAACATCAGACCAAGCGAGAGATCCAGCCCCGACATCGACCAGCGGTAGTCGGGTTGGATTTCCATGAGCGGAACGGCGAACACCATTTCCGGCATGATATGCACAGTCGACGAAACCGGGATCAGCGCTCCCGCGCCGAAGCGCAGGCTGACAAACGGCTGCGTGCCGGGAATGTCCACATCAATAAGCACCTTCCTTCTGCTGCCGTCCAGGTAGAGCAGTCCTTCCGGACCCGTCATCTGCTCGGTCTGCTTCCATGACGGCGACATCGGGACCGTCACGCACGGTCCAACGGAAATGAACAATCCTGGTTCGATCACCATGTAGGCCAGTCCGGCATCGACCCGAACGGCGGACATACTGACCGAGAGATCGTTCTGCAGATCGGCATATTCCACGGTGTTTCCCTGGCCAAGAATCGGGTAGCTCTTCCGCTCCGCGGTGTAATCGCTCACCACTCCTTCCCATCCCAATCCTCCGCGAAGATAGACCGCGCTGCCGAGTGGAATCAGCACGTTGAATCCGGCCGAGAATCCGATGCCGCTGCCACCGGTGAAGGAACAGCAGTCGTAGTATCCGTCTGTCGTGCGCATCGTGCCCTGCTGCCACCGCATGGCCATGCCGGGAGATATTCCGATCAGCAGATCCGATTCTCCGCCATCCTGAGCGGACAGCAGAACAGGCAATGCGATGAAGAAAACGAGCAGAATTCGAAATGTCTTCATGATTGCCTCATTTCAGGTACAGCAATGATCCGGAAAGCAATTCGCCACCGGATTCGAGTCGATAGAAATACACGCCGGTGGGGAGTCCGCTCGCATCGAATTGCGCGCGATGCAGGCCGGCTTCACGGAACCCTTCGTCGATGACGCGGACCACGCGTCCGAGCGCGTCATGCACGCTCAGCTGCACGGGTGCCGCTTCGCGAAGTGCATAGGCAATCGTCGCGACGGGGTTGAACGGATTCGGATAGCCGCCCACGAGCGACGCGTTGTAGCGCGCGGAACCGTCGACGAGCCGCTGTTCCTGGAAGCAGAGGCTGTCGGCGATGAAGCGTCCCTCCACCACGATTCCCGCGGCGGGAGTTCCTCCGAGAAATCCGAAGGAAACCACCCGAACGGGGGTTTCCATCGCTCTTCCGTGCAGCACGAGGAAGGGCGGGGCCAGAAGCACGGCCGAGCCCTGCGAACTGTTCAAAGCGTCCGCACCGACGACACGGTACGTCGCCATGGCTTCAGCCGACGCGTCATCGAACGCGCGCGTGAGCGACGGCCAGGATCCCGTGACCCGCATCTCCTTCGTGGCGGTACCGTCGCTGACGATTTCCACGTCAAGCGGATACAGCATGGTCTTGTCATAGGTGAGGGTCAGGTCGTAGCCAAGCACGTCATACGATGCCGGCACACTGCCGTACAGCCGCACGGGGATGCGCACAACGTGTCCCGGCATGCCGCGATAGTCGCCCTGAATGCCGACACTCACACTGTCGAAACCCATGGCCGTCATCGCGACACGGATGGTGTCGCGGCCACAGCCGTCATAGATGAACAGCGCCTCGGCGGACTGCGGTCCGAGTTTTGTGGAAGAGAAACAGAGTTCGACGTCCGCGCTCTCCCCTGCACCGAGTGTGGACGGGAAGGTCGTCGGGAAAGGCTCCACCGGATTCACGACATCGACAAGCGTGAGCGATGCGTTGCCGGTGTTGCGTAAGGTTACCGTCCCGCAGTCGTCGCCGCCGATACGGATGATTCCGAAGTCCAGCGCGAGCGGCGCGACCTCCAGCTTCGCCTCGATGGCGCTGCCGGTCAGATGCACGCTGTCGCGCACCGTCGTGATGGCCGAGCGGGTCGTCTCGTAAATGAATCGTTCGAGTGCCGCCAGCGTGAAGCAGGAATCGAAGCGTGCGGCGGTTCCTGCGGTCGGTGCCAGCGCGGCATAGCCATTCTCCCCTACCGCGGCAATCGCGAGAATGACATCCTCCCTCATCGCACGATCCCGCAGCGCCGTCGCATCCGAGGCGCTGAGAGGATTCGCGTCGTTGACGACGGCGAGAACGATTTTCTTTCCCCGTGCATCGGCTGCCGAATGATCCATCGCAGCGTTCAGTGCGAGAGAAAGATCTCCGGGAGCCGTGGTGGAAGAATCGACCGAGGTCTGAACGATTGCATTGCCGTCGTTCGTGAATGCGGTGCGCATCGCCGTCCCCGCTGCATCGAAGGATATGATGCTGGTCTCATCGTCGTCGGGGATGTCGCCGTGAATCGCTGCCGCGTATGTTTCCAGGGCAAGGCGATTCAAATACCAGAAGCCCGTTCCCTCCGAACGCGTCTCGAACGTGGAGCGGTCAGCGGCGAGAACGAAGGTCGTGCTCAGCGGCGGCTTCTCGTCGTGCTCGAATTGTATCCACTGCTGATCCTCCCCGGCTTGATCCGGACGATAGCACAGGTTCAGGGCGAACGCGTCGCCGGCAGCGATCGTAAAGGGACCCGGCGATGCGGCAGTGAACGGCGGGAGCGGACTCCGGGTCATCCGTACTTCATTCGTCGAGGTACTGATATTTCGCAGCAGGAGATCCTCGCAGCTTTCGCCCCCGCAGGAAACCGTGTCGAGCCTCAATTGATTCGGAATCGCCATCGGCCCGGGATACACCCAGGCGAAGTCCGGCACGGGAATGATTCTCGCGCGCACGAAGAATGCATCGGCGGCTGGCAAACATCCGTTGTACAACAGGTGCAACGTATCCGTGTAGACGCCCCCTTCGGTGCCGAGGAACGTGACGCCCCATTTGCGATGCTCTCCCGGGAATATGATGAGACTGTCGCCCGGCAGCTGTTCTGCGAAGTGGGGAACCTGTATTTCGATGGAGCGGAAATGAGGTCCGAGTCCCGAGCCTTCAATCAGATTCAGCGGAGCGTCGCCAACATTGCTGATCTCGACATACCCAAGCCGCGGTTGGGTCAGATCACGCGAGTAATACACCCCGCAATCGATCGTATCCCGGTCCACCTGGATGATCGGTGTCACGCCCCGCGCGATCGCGGTGTGTTCGAAGCGCACGTTGCGAGAGAATTCACCTTCCAGATCCCGCAGTTCGAGGATGAGGTCGAGCAGGGATTGTGGACGCAGGTAGCGTCCGCCCGTGCTCGCGGCGAGCTGCGCGAGCGCGGTGGAATCGGCGTCGCCCAGCTGCACGCAATGAATGCGCACGCCCATGCCGAGGGCGTGGGAGGCGAGTTCCGTCGCGGTCAGCGGACCGCAGGCCGCCCCGCCATTCTCCCCTGCCGTGAAGAGAACAACGGTTTGCGGCGGGGTATGAAGTCCATCGAAGCCAGTGAGCAGATGGTCGATGGCGTCGTAGGGACAGGAGATCTGCGCGCCCGCTGAATCCGGCAACGCCGCGCGGAGAGAGTCCTTCTGAGTGAAATACGTGCCGTCCCAGCGCAGTACTCCCGCGGTGTCGAAACCGACGACGGTGACCGCATCGGTAAAACCGTCACCGAATTCCATGCCGTCGGCGAAATCCGTCGCGCCC
Source organism: Bacteroidota bacterium (assembly GCA_014860565.1). Taxonomy (GTDB): domain Bacteria; phylum Bacteroidota; class Ignavibacteria; order SZUA-365; family SZUA-365; genus SZUA-365. The sequence goes on along the minus strand of JACZJN010000080.1, from coordinate 9,347 downwards.
GCCACGGCGGCAAGCAGACGGCTCAGGCCGGGCATGAACGCGGCGCCCATCGAGGCGCTTTCGTCGAAGAACAGCGCGAGGCGCTGCGGCGCGCGCATGTCGGCCGTGAAGCCGAGATGCAGGGTGTCGAGACGCGGCGCGTCGGGGGGACGATAGCAAATCGTGATGGACTTCGTCTCGCCCGGCAACACGGTAAACGGCACCGCCTCGCTGCCTGTGAAAGGCGGCGGGATGAAATCGAGTGACTGCACGGTCACGATGGTGTCGCCAGGGTTATACAATTCCAATGCCGTGCACTCGGTCGTTTTGCAGAATGTCGTATCGAATGATGGCGGACGCACCTCGAGCAGCGGTTTTTTCGTCGGCACGCGCGGCAGGAGGAAGCTGCCGCCGGCACCAAAGAGGGTGTCGGTATTGAACTGGCAGGGAGATGGGAAATACGGCATCGGCACCAGGTAATGCAGAGGCAGCAGCGGTGTGAAGCACACGCGTGCGGGCACGGTCTGATACGGCGCGATGGAATCCACCGCGAGGTCCTGCAGAGAATACGGCAGCTGGAATATTTTGCGCACCGTATCGGCATGCAGCCAGGCATTCCCGGCGTTGCGCACCAGCACCGGCTCGCAGGCCGTCTCCCCCACCTGCACGCTGTCGAACGTCCACGCGGATGGCGTGATTTCAATCTTCGGCCCCGCGGCGGCACCTTTCATGAAAATGCTCACCTGCACGTTCTTGCTCATGTCCACCGCGATCTCTCGATAGATCGCCAGGAGGTCCGTGCTCACCGTGGCGTTGAATTCCTTCCCGCCCGTTGCCTTTGCGATCTGAATCAACGGACCGCGGTCGACGTTACCGATCGTGATCGCATAGATGCGCACCTCGTGGTCCTGCGCCTTCTTGATTACCAACTCTGGCGAGGCGCTGCCGCAGGTGGGCCCGCTGTCTTCCCCGTCCGTCACCATGATGAGAATGCGCTTCTTTACCCTTGTGGCCAAGGAGTCGATGACACGGGAAGCGGCATCGTAGGTGCAGGTCGCCGTGCCGAGCACAATGCTGGGAATCGCGGCGCGCAGTGCGGCGGTGTCTTTCGTCCACGTCTGCACGATCTTGAAATGCTCGTTGTCGTCGTAGGTGAACACGGCCCCTTCATCCTCCACCCCGAGCGTGTCGAGAAGATTGCCGATGAATTCCACGCTTGCGTCATGCGCCGCCTGATAGCGCTTCTTTCCACCGGGCATGTCGGTAAACATGCTGGAACTCACGTCATGCACCATGGCGATGGAAAGCGGCAGTCGCGTGTCCGCGCGAATGAAGACCTGCTGGCTGTCGACCGAATACTGCGATGGATTATAGCACAGCTCGAAGGTGCGCATTTCGCCCGGCTGAAGCACCAGCGGCGTGTCGATGCGCACAAAAAACGGACGACGCACAACGTCATGGTTATGCACGACCAACGCCGTGTCGCCGATGTTGTGGAAGGTCAGCGGGACGCAGCGGCGGATGCGGCAGCGCACGGTATCGAAGAGAAACGGATCGGTATATATGCGCAGCACGGGTCCCAGAGTCCTTTGCTGTGCCTGCGCGCCGTCAGGAACGCCCGTCATCCACGTCAGATACAGCACGAACAGCAGGAGCAGGTTCTTGCCTGTTCTCATGCGACCTCCTCAGGTGAATCGAATCTGGTTACGACGGCGGCGGAAAATATCTACGAGGCAATGTTCCGAAAAATATCCGCAAAAGGCAAGTTCATCCACTGTCAGAGAAATAGCAGCGGGATATGCAGCAGCGCCCACAATCCGTAGCGCCAAATGGTGTCGCGCCGCCGATCCCGCGCCAGTACGGTGAAGTAGCTCCCCTTCGCCAGCGTGTTGCTCATCATCGCGATCAGTACCGCCATGACGATCAGCGGCCCATGCCCGCTGTCGTGCACCAGCGAAAGGATGTACGGATCGATGTCCACCACACCGACGACGAACGAAAGGCCGAAGAGCCCCGCGCTGCCGAACAGCTGCTTCGCGAAGGCGGTCGCCACGGTCAGCAGAACGAACACCGCAGCAAAAATGAAGGCGGGTTTGAGTTCGAACGGATTCTCCAGTGTCGAGATATGTGCGTCGCTGGACGAGGCCGTGGAGCGCCCGCTTCCCCAGAGAGTCAATGCGATCCCGATGCCGGTGAGCAGCAGACACTTCCACCACAGCAAACCCGCGATGACGGGATTCAGCACCCACACCAGCACGAGAATGCGGAGATACATCACGCTGCTGGCAAGCAGCGACATCTGAAGTGCGTCGAACGAACGTTCGGGATGGCGCTGGGCCACGCGTCCTGCGGCGATGGACACAGCGGTGCTCGAGACGATGCCGCCGAGGAGTCCCGAGAGCCAGAGTCCCAGACGGCTGCCGAATTTTTTCGTGAGGAAATATCCCACGAAGCCGATGCTGGAAACCAGGATGACGATCTGCCAGATATGCGTGGGATTGAGATTGAATTTCGTGTAGGACTGGTCAGGCAGCGCGGGCAGGATGATCGCCGTCACGACGAGAAACTTCAGGACGGCGAGAAATTCGGATTTGTTCAGACGGTCGACGAAACTTTCGAGGTCGCCTTTCTCCGACAGCAGAATGGTGCTGACGATACCAAGCGTCATCGGTACCCAGATGTCCGTCAGCAGTGTGAGTACGCCGACGACGAAGGTGAGCAGGGCGGCGATTTCACTCGTCCAGCCGACGCGTCCTTCGCGCAGTTTCGCGAGATACCCCACGAGAGCCAGCGCGGCAACGGAAAGCATGCCGACCGGCAGGGCCATCGTCACGTCAATGCGGTAGAGCCAGGCGCAGGCGAAGCCGTACATGCTGATGATGGTGTAGGTGCGTACGCCGGCGAACACGCGGCCCGTCTTGCGATCGGCGCCGGAGCTTTCCCGCTCGAGACCGACCAGGAAGCCGAGTCCCAGCGCAAGCGCGAAACGCAATTCCAATGTCCATTCGAAGCCCTGCATGGCTTCCGCCTCTGAAAGATCGGAGGACTGTTATTTAACCAGTGCTTTCACGCGGTCGATTGCTTTTTCAGCCTCTGCTCGATCATGTCCGGCGATGCCTGGAGTGTCAAGAATCTTCTGGTACATACCCAGCGCGAGATCAAATTTTGAGAGGGCTTCGTAGGATTTCCCCGCCATTGAGTACGCGAGTGCGGTCCACATGATCGCTTCCTTGCTATTGACGAGAAACGGGACTTTCAGGAACTCCAGCGCTGCCTGTGTAAAATCCTGCTTGTAATAGTAGCACTCGCCGATATAGTAATGAATTTCAGCCTGGTCGTCGGGCGGTGCTTCGGCAAGCAAGCTCTCGAAATGCGTTATCGATTGATCAAAATAGCGAAGCTTGTAGTAATAGAATCCGAGGTTCACCCGTTTGCGGAATACCGTTGGGTCGCTCGGCCAGGTCTGAATGAACTGGCGAGTCATCTCAACCGCGACATCATACATCGTAAGTTCTTCATAGCATCGGATCAATCCGTTCAGCGCGTCCTTGAGCTGCGCTTCCGGAATGTCGCCCAGGTCCACCACGGCCTTGAACTGCAGGGCGGCGTCCTGGTATTTCTCCGCACGCAGTTGCATGCGTCCGAGAGACATCATCGACTCGAGCGCGGCCTCGCTGCCGGGATGCTTCTTGATCACGTCGTTGAAGCTTTCGATTGCATCGGTATTCTTGCTCTGCGCTTCAAGACAGCGGGCGTCCCAGTACATCGCCATCGCGCTGATCGGCCTCGCGTCCGAATCCTCCACGTCGTCGAATATGTCGCGTGCCTGACGGTAATCGCCCTTGCGGAAAAAGTACTTTCCGCGCTCGAGTTCGAATTCGTCGAATACCGGTTCCGCCTGCGGCCAGGCGCCCTTGAAGGTTGTGGCGCCCTTCTGCGCGTCGTCGAGGTTGCCCGCGCGGTAGCGGGCCACGACGATGCGCGATTGCGCGTACTGCTTTTCGATCGGCGTCGCGGCCTGTTCCTGTAGTCGCTCGTAGACAGGAATCGCGCGATCGTACTTGCCGCTTTCGAGCAGGAGATCCGCCGCATCGCGCAGCGCTGCCGCACCCTGCTTCATCCCTCCCGCCTGCTGCAGGTAGGCGGTGGCGAGATCGATCTTGCCTTCGTCCTTGTACATCTGTCCGAGGGCGTAATACACTTCGCCGATATGCGCGCCGTCGGGATAGCTGGCGGCGTAACGCAGCAGCGCGCGTTTGGCGTCGGTGCGTTCCCGCGCCCGGGCCAATGTCTGCGCATGCGCAAAGAGAAACTCCTGCACCGCCTGTTCGCCGAGGAAGGGATTCTCTTCCACACGCTCGAGATAGCGGGCGGAGCGCGCGAGCGCGGGCTGAACCGAACCGCCCTCGATGAGTGCGCCGATGGCGGCGATGCGCGCGGAATCCGCGAGATCGCTGTACACGAAATCGGTGATCAGGCGGTCGAAGCGGCGCACGGCTTCGTCGTACTGTCCGATACGGACGAGGAGACGTCCATGCAGCAGCAGGGCGTCGGCGATATGGATTCCGTTGGGCGCCTTGCTCTCGTAGGAAAGCAGATCCGCGATCGCCTGGTCGAAGTTGCGCTGATCGCTGCGCGCGCGTGCGCGGCCGTACCAGGCCTCGACGCCCGCGGGCGAACTCCCCACGGTTTCCGCAACGCGGGTGAATTCCTTTTCCGCCTCCGCGGCGCGTCCCATCGACAGCATCGCTTCGCCGAACGCGACGAGCACGTCCTCGCGATGCGCGGCGGGATTGAGGGCGAGGAAGGCGTTGGCGGCGTCGAGGATGTCCGTCGCCATCCCGGAGGAGGACTTCAGCTGAAAGAGCGCCCAGGCGAGTTCGTCGCGGCGGGGACTCCCGGCATGCGCGGTGAAAAACGCGCTGCATCGCTGTTCCGCTTCGGCGACCGTGCCTTCTCCTCGCTGTGCCAGGCGCACGGTTGCGAGCGCCGCGCCATACCCGGCTTCCTCGGCTTCGTCGCCGCTCGCCCCTTTACTCAGCGCCGCTTCGTAATGTTTTTTCGCCCGCACGAAATCACGGATGCTTTCGAGATAGACGCGTCCAAGCAGCAGATCCACATCAGCGCCGCCCGGCTGTTCGTGCATCGAGGCGATGACAGCCGCCAGCTGATCGACTGCTTTTACCGCGTCGCCACCCGCGAGCTGGGCCAGGAAGCGTTCGCGTTCGCGCGCCTTGGCCTGCAGGCTCGACGCGGGATATTGCAGCAGCACCTGCCGGTATGCCTCCGCGGCTTCCTTCACTTTCTCCTGATGTTCCAGCGTGCGGGCGCGGCCGAACTGTGCGTCATCGGCGACACGCGTCAGTCCGTATCGCTCGATCACCGCGGCGTACTGCTCGAGCGCGGCGGCGTAGTTGCGGAACTGTTCCTCCTCGATCTCGGCGATGCGCAGCTGTGCGAAGGGCGCGCCGGCGTCAGTGGGATAGCGCTGCAAATACTGCCGGTAGCGTCCGACCGCGGCTGTGTAGTTTTTCCCTTCACGCGCGGTTTCCGCCATGTCCACCAGCAGCACGCGCCGGTCGAAGGCAATGAGCGAATCGGCATAGAGACGGTCGAGCCAGGATTCGGCCTGTGAATAGTCGCCCGCACGTCTCGCCGCAGCCGCGGCCTTGCGGTAGGTTTCCGGTTCGACGCTCTCGCTGCCGGAATCCTTGAGCAGCCGTGCGTAGGAATCCGTCGCCGTGCGCGCGTCGCCGCCCGCCATGGCCGTTTCCGCGAGTCCGATATATGCTCGCTGCCGCATGTCCGCCGGGGCCGTCGTGTTCCCGGTGACGGCTTCATACTGCGCTTTCGCACCGGCGTAGTCGCGGAACATGCGCAGCATGTCCCCCAGCTTCACCTGCGCCTCGAAGGCGGCGGCGCTTTTCGGATAGGTGCTGATCGCTTCGCGGAAGCGCTTCTCGGCTTCGGTGCGGTTGCCGAGCTGCGTCTGGGATTCGCCGATGGCGACGATAATGCGGGGACGCATTTCCGCCGATACGTTTTCGGTCAGCAGGCGGGTAAATTCACGAAGCGCGCGTTCCGCTTCGCCGGTCGCGAGATACAGCTGCCCGAGGGCGAACTGCGCGTCGATGCGGACCTCGGAACGGGGATACTCGAGGAGGATGGCGTTGAGCACTGTTCGCGCGTTCTCGAAATCCTCCGCCTTGAGGAAATAGCCGCTCGCCGCGAGCAGGGCCTGCGGCGCTTTCGCGCTCCGCGGATGGAAGGCCTTGAGTTTTGCGAACGCCTGTCCCGCTTCAGGGTAGTTATGTTCGGCGGCGTAGATTTCCCCCAGGTTCCACCAGGCATCCGGCGCCTTGGGATTGTCCTGATACCGCAGCGCGAAATCCTGGAACGTGCTTTTCGCCTCGCCGTATTTCTTCGCCCGCTTCTGCAGGAGTCCGAGATAGAACCGCGCCTCCACGGCACTGGCGGTGCTGGGGAAGCGGTCGATGAAGCTGCGGAACTGGTCCTCCGCCTGGGCGAACAGTCCATCGTTATACAGCTGCACCGCGAGCTTGAATTCCGCGCCCTCGCGCGTATCCTGCGCCGCGGCGCGATGTCCGACCGAAGCCAGAAGCAAGAGCAGAAGGAGTGCGAACTGACGAATACGCATAAGCCCTGAATGTCGTTTTGAATGTAAAAAGGAAACTTATCGATTTGCGCGCGGAGAGGCAAGGCAGCTCAGCGTCCCGCTCCGCGGGACGCTGAGCACTTTGGCAGTTGGCCGTTGGCAACTCCATAGGGCCAAAAGCCAATTGCCAATAGCCAAGGTTGTCTGCTTCCTGCCTACTGCTGCGCGCGAAGCGCGCCAAATGCCTTGCCCCGCATCAAAATCTTTAGTTACTTATAATGATAGAACAGATTCCTCCGATTCACACAACAGGAGATACCATAGTGCCTACGCCCGTCAACGAACTGGAACCGAAAATCCTCTGGAAGCATTTTTACGGCCTGACGCAGGTGCCGCGTCCTTCGAAGAAGGAAGAGAAAATCCTGGCCTATCTCAAGCAGCTGATCACCGATCTCGGCTACGAATATATTCAGGACGAGACCGGCAACATCGTCGTGCGCAAGCCCGCCACTCCCGGATATGAGAAATCGCCGATGGTGCTGATCCAGGGACATGTGGACATGGTCTGTGAAAAGAACAAGGACACGCAGTTCGATTTCGACAACGATCCGATCGCGGCCTATGTGGACGGCGATTGGGTGACCGCCAACGGGACGACGCTGGGCGCCGACAACGGCATCGGCGTCGCCGCCGGACTCGCGGTTCTGGAGTCAAAGGATCTCGTGCATCCCCCGATGGAATTCATCTTCACCGTCGACGAAGAAACCGGTTTGACGGGCGCCAAGGGACTCAAGCCCGGCTTCCTTCAGTCGGAAATCATGCTCAACCTCGACTCCGAGGAAGACGGCGCATTGTACGTCGGCTGCGCGGGCGGCATGGATTCCGCCGGCGTGCTCACGATGGACATGAGCGCCGCTCCCGCGACGCATGAAGCGCTCGAGATCATGGTCAGCGGCTTGAAGGGCGGGCACTCCGGTCTCGACATCGCGACCGGCCGCGGCAACGCCATCAAGTTCCTGACCCGCGTTCTCGTCGACCTCCGCAAGGATTATCCCTCCATCGCATTCTCCAGCATGATCGGCGGCAGCAAGCGCAACGCCATTCCCCGCGAAGCCGAAGTGACCGTATACGTGCCGAAAGCCGATACCGACGCCATCATGACGAAGATGGCCGGCTTCACCGAAACCTTCCTCAATGAGATCAAGACCGTGGAACCCGATCTCCAGGTGCTTGCGAAGCGTACCGAAGGCAACGGACAGGTGATGGCCGACGCACAGTTCGCCACCCTGCTCGATCTGCTGATGGCCCTCCCGCACGGCGTCATCAAGATGAGCGCCGACATCGAGGGACTCGTCGAAACCTCGACCAACCTCGCCACCGTCACCATCGACGGCGGCAAGCTCATCGTCGGCACCAGCCAGCGCAGTTCCGTCGAGTCCGAGAAATTCGATCTCGTCGCAATGGTGCAGGCCATCTTCCGTCTCGCCAACTATGAAATCGTCATGGGCGACGGCTATCCCGGCTGGAAGCCCAACATGGAATCCCGCGCCCTGAAATTCGTGCGCCAGAGCCACAACGAGCTCTTCGGCAAGGATCCCGAGATCAAGGCCATCCACGCCGGGCTCGAATGCGGACTCATCGGCGAAGTGTTCCCGAAGATGGACATGATCTCCTTCGGTCCGACCATCCAGGGCGCCCACAGTCCCGACGAACGCCTCAACATCCCGACCACCGCGAAGTTCTGGAACCTCGTCGTCAAGACGCTGGAAAACGTGGCCAAAGCCGGATAGGAAAAAATCGCGAAATCGCGAAATAAAGATGCGATAATTGTTTGTTTTCCTGGGTCCACCTTAACGGTGGACTTTTTTTTTCCAGTTTCTATTATTTTCACCGGCTTTCATCAGTAGGGGACATGGGCCTCATTCCTTAACAGGATAGGGAATGATTTCATGACGCATTAGACTGACCACATCGAATCGGAATGGAATCGGGCAGCGCGGCTGACTTTAACATGAGACCATGGCACGCACTCCCGAGATAGCGTATATTTTCATCTACGAAGCTGTCTACTGCAATAAAATACAATAACTTACGGGAGCGCTCGTCCATCCGGGATACTCTTGACAGCGCGGGTTCATGCGCGTATGTTTGGGATACGATTATCTGATATGAAAATCCATTGTTTCAGTGCGACTGGTCACGATGACCATGGTTGAGCAATAGTTCCATCTTAACAGCCATAGAAAACGGAGTATCATATGATGCCACGGCTTGTTCTTTCTGGCATGAGCCGCTTCCCCATCCTGCTTCTCGCGACCGTCATGCTCATGCTGTGCAGCACGGAGATGCAGGGGCAGACGCAGACCTTCACTTCGAGCGGGACCTTTGTCGTGCCGCCGGGAGTGACGAGCATAACGGTGCACTGTATCGGAGGAGGCGGGGCCGGTGGTACAAAATCGAGTCCAGATGGCTCAACCGGCGGTGGCGGGGGTGGCGCTTATGCGCGGAAAACACTCACCGTAACACCATTTTCCTCATACACCGTGACGGTCGGGGCCGGTGGGACGCGCGGGACAACCGGGACAAATGGAGGAGATTCCTGGTTCCAGAGTCAAACGACCGTGCTTGCGAAGGGTGGTTCAGGTGTCGCACAGAATGTAACTAATACCAGGGGTACGGGTGGCACAGCGGCCTCATCGTATGGCGATGTGAAATATCCCGGTGGCGATGGTGCTTATGGCAATTATTCGAC
>JACZJN010000079.1 GCA_014860565.1 Bacteroidota bacterium | reverse complement strand
GACCGAGTTCGGTGGAGACCAGGCTCTCGTTCATCGCACCGCCGGCAAACAGATACGGGTCTTCGGCATGCTGAATCAGCGGGAGGTCGAGCATCGATGCGTATTCCAGCGCCGTGCGCAGCACCTTGGTGTTGTTGACGGGACTGCCGTCGTCGGAGAAGCCGACCACGCCGGCTTCCCGGAGTTCGATCATGGGGGAGATGGACTCACCCTTGCGTCCCTTGGTGATCGTGCCGATGGGATAGACATCCACTGCAAGTCCCGCGGCTTTTTTGAAGATGAAACTGACGACGGAGGCATTGTCGATCGGAGGATCGGTGTTGGGCATGCAGGCCACGGCGGTGAAGCCGCCTGCAGCCGCGGCGGCGGCGCCGCTCGCGATGTCTTCCTTGTGTTCCTGTCCCGGCTCGCGGAAATGCACATGCATGTCGCAGAGGCCCGGAACGATGGTTTTTCCGTCGAGTGCGATGCTCTCGGCGCCGGGGGCGGAGATCTGTTCGCCGATGCGTTCGATGACGCCGTCGACGACCAGCAGGTCTTTCTGAGTGTCGAGCCCGGTCACCGGATCGACGATGGTGGCATTCTTGAATATGTACGAGGCCATGGAGTTACTCCGCTCTGGTTCCGATGAGGTACAACACTGCCATACGAATGGCCACGCCGTTCGTGACCTGCGGCAAAATGACGGAATAGGGTCCGTCGGCCACTTCCGACTCGATTTCCACACCGCGGTTGATCGGTCCGGGATGCAGGACGATCATATCCTTGCCCAGCGCGTCGAGGCGGCGGCGGGTGATGCCGAAGGAATTGTGATATTCGCGCATGGAAGGGAAATCCGCGCCGGCGTCGCGTTCGAGCTGAATGCGGAGCACGTTGACCACGTCGCTGAACCGCAATGCGTCATCGATGTTGGTGAATACGCGTACGCCCATGCGTTCGAGATCGAAGGGAATCATACTCGCAGGTCCGCACACGGCGACATTCGCACCCATGGTGAGCAGACCGTAGATATTCGAGCGCGCGACACGTGAATGCGCGATGTCGCCGATGATGCAGACGTTCAGTCCTTCGAGCGACCCGGTTTTCTGGCGAATTGTGACCATGTCGAGCAGCGCCTGCGTGGGATGCTCGTGCGCGCCGTCGCCCGCGTTGAGGAAGCGGCTTGTGCAGCGTTCGCTGAGGAACTTGACGGAACCAGCGGCGGCGTGGCGCATGACAACGATGTCGACTTTCATCGCCTCGATATTGCGTGCCGTGTCGAGCAGGGTTTCGCCCTTCTTGACACTGCTGGTGCTGGCCGAGAAATTCACGACGTCGGCGGAAAGCCGGCGCTCGGCCAGTTCGAAGGAAATGCGTGTACGCGTGCTGTTTTCGAAAAACAGGTTGACGACGGTTTTCCCCTGCAGCGTAGGGACTTTTTTAATCGGCCGGTCGAGGATCTCGAGGAAGGTGTCCGTCGAATCCAGAATGAGTTCCAGATCCTGTTTCGGCACGCCGTCCAGGCCGAGGAGATGCGGGATGGATAGGGATGACATAACGCTCCGTATTCCTGGGAGGTTGATTACGCTTCTGTGGAGACGAGGTCGATGGCGTCGATGCCGTCCACTTCACGCAGACGCACACGCACTTCCTGACCGCGTGAGGTAGTGACGTTTTTTCCGATGAAATCCGCGCGGATGGGGACCTCTCGATGTCCGCGATCGACGAGCACGACGAGCTGCACGGTGCGTGACCGCCCGATGTCGAGCAGCGCGTTGAGCGCGGAGCGCACGGTGCGACCGGTAAAGAGCACGTCGTCGACGAGAATGACATGCCGGTCGTTGATATCGAAGGTGATGTCCGTCGCGCGCACTTCGGGTTGTTTCAGGTGGTTACGCACATCGTCGCGATACAGAGTGACATCGAGCACGCCGGTCTGCACCGGTGCACCGCCTTCGATCTGACCGAGTTTCGCCGCGAGACGCTGAGCGACGAATTCGCCGCGGGTGCGCAGGCCGATGACCACGAGATTCTCCACGCCCTGGTTGCGTTCGAGAATCTCGTGTGCGAGGCGCGAGATCATGCGGTCGAATCCGCTTTCGTCAAGAATGTTCTGAAGAATGTTCATGTCGTGGACCTGGCTGACGTTGGTTGAAGGGGGAGCCGCATGAGTGCGCGGCGCAGTATGTCGAGCGCGGCCTGCGCGGCGCGTTGTTTCGTGCGAACACGGTCGCTACCGAAATGGAAATCAAAAGCAAAGGAGCCCGCGTCACTGCTGATGCCTATCCATACGAGGCCGACGGGCTTTTCGGCACTGCCTCCGTCGGGTCCGGCGATTCCAGTGGTGGACAGGCCGAATGCCGTGCCTGCCGTGCGCCTGATGCCGTTGGCCATGGCCTCCGCTGTCTGGCGGCTTACCGCGCCGTGCGAGGCGATGATCGCCGGATCGACGCCGAGGAGCGCGGTTTTCGATTCGTTACTGTAACAAACCACACCGCGTTCGAACCAGCGGGAACTCCCCGGCACGTTTGTGATGCGGTCTGTGACGAGTCCGCCCGTGCAGGACTCCGCGACCGCGACGGTCGCGCTTCGGGAGATGAGCATCTCCCCCAGGTTCTGCTCTATGGTCTCACGGTCCACACCGTAAACGTATTCCTCCGCGCGGTCGGAGATGAAGGTCCGAAGCTCCGCAAGACGCGCGCGTGCGAAGGTCTCGTCATCCGCCAATGCCGTCAGGCGTACGCGGACGCCGATCGGGGAGGGCAGGTAGGCCACGGAACAGGAGGGATGCAGCGATTCGAGGCCCTGAAGTGTGTCCGCCAGGGTGGACTCTGCAATCCCCGTGGTCAGTATGGTCAGCGAGGCGCGGGCCTGGGTGAACTGTTCGCGCAGGTGTGGCAGGATGTACGATTCCATCATGCCATGCATTTCGTAGGGGACCCCCGGGGTTACGAACAAATGCTTCCCATCGCGGTGGAAGTGGTAACCTGGTGCGGTGCCGTTCGTGTTTCGGATGATGCCGGCCGCTGCCGGGACCATCGCCTGATCGCGGTTCGACGCAGAGAGAGGCCGCTTGCGTTCGAGAAGCAGGCGCTTGATGTCCGCCAGCACTTCGGCGTTCTCTACCAGCCCGGTATCGAAGAAACGGCAGACCGCTTCACGTGTAATGTCGTCGTGTGTCGGACCAAGTCCACCGGTGGTGATAATAACGTCGTGCTCGTTCCAGGCACGGGCGAACGCATCCAGGAGATCATCGATGCGGTCGCCGACAGTACTGACCCTGCGGACCGTTATTCCCAACAGACTGAGTTGTTCACCGAGATACGAGGCATTCGTGTTGGTGACCTGCCCGATAAGCAGTTCGTCGCCGATAGAGAGGATTTCTGCATTCATGCGGCTTACCAAATTCTGCCCAATATAGGTACAATGCACTGCAAAATCAATGTGATAGGCATCTGAGAACGCTGGGCGCGGGGCGAATATCGCATCTTTGGCGTCGGTTTGGAAGTTACCCTACGTCCGGCTAAATTAAAGGATTGTTCGAGGAGTAAGGCTACGTTCTTAATACGCTTTCATGCAAGGAGGACCCTTTGAAAGAATTTACCCCCGATCAAATCAGAAATGTCGCCATCATCGGCCACGGAAGCTCCGGAAAGACCATCCTGGCCGATGCC
>JACZJN010000078.1 GCA_014860565.1 Bacteroidota bacterium | reverse complement strand
GTGTGCGCCTTCGAGAGGGAATTTCGTCGTCGCATGATCGAATGTCGATGGCTTCCAGGCCTGCACGTTGTGGCACGTCGTGCAGTCGTGCGCGAACTGCGCGTTCACATGATTCGGCTGCAGCGTCTGATTGAAATCCGTCTCATGGCACTGCCAGCAGTCGACGTACGCGAGTTTGTAATCGCCGTTGATGTGGCATGATTGACAGGGCTCGGCGACGTGTGCACCCTCGAGCGGAAATTTCGTCGTCGCATGATCGAATGTCGATGGTTTCCAGGCGGTGACATTGTGACAGGTCAGGCAATCGCGATCGAATTGTGCACTGACATGATTCGGCTCAAGCGTTTTGTTGTAGTCCGTTTCATGGCACTGCCAGCAGTCGACGTACGCGAGTTTGTAATCGCCGTTGATGTGGCATGATTGACAGGGCTCGGCGACGTGTGCACCCTCAAGCGGAAATTTGGTCGTCGCGTGATCGAAGGTCGCGGGCTTCCAGCCGTCCATCGAATGACAGGTAAGGCAGCTGCGGTCGAAATTGCCCGAAGCATGATCCGGATTCTTCGCATCATTGTAGTCGCGCTCGTGACAGGCATAACATTCGAGTGGCGTGCCGGTGAAACGCAGACCGACATGGCAATCGATACAGGCAACCGTACGATGCCGCCCGAGCAGCGGGAAGCGTGTCTTGTCATGATCGATGTTGTCGGGCACGCGCTCGACGGGCTGCCAGGCTTCGGTATTGTGGCAATCCTCACATTGCTGGGTAAAGCCGATCAGTTGATGGTTGGGCTGCGCGGTGCGGTTGTAATCCTCGACATGACAACCCTGGCACTGCAGCGGCAGGCCCGTATACTGCCCGTTGACATGGCAGGCCTGACACAACGCCCGCTGATGCGCTCCCGTGAGCCGGAAATTCGTCAGGCTGTGGTCGAATTTGGCGGGACGCCATGTCGTCACGTCATGACATGACTCGCATTCGTGCGAGAATTGTCCGTTGACATGGCTCGGGAACTGTACGGAAACGTAATCACTTTCGTGGCAGGACCAGCAGTCCGTCGGCAACCGTGAAAATCCGTGCACATGACACGAGTTGCAGGGTGTGGCCGCGTGGGCACCGCGAAGCGGAAAAGCAGTGGTGTTGTGATCGAATTCCCCTTTCCAGCCGCCGCTCCCCGGATCGTGACATAGCGCGCAGTTGCGATCGAAACCTCCTTCGAGGTGGTTGGGCTGCCGCGCGCCTTCGTAGTCTCGCTGGTGGCAGGCATAGCACTCGGTCGACGTATTGACGTACTCGTGCTCCGCCTGGTTGATGTGGCAGGATTGGCAGTCGGCCAGGGCGTGGGACCCGATGAGCGGGAAACGCGTCAGCTGATGCCGCGCGACGGCTTCGTTCGGCGAACGCCAGCCCGCGGGAGTATGGCAGTCACCGCAGCGATTGCCAAGTTCGCCTTTGTGCTGGTCCTTGTGACAGGAAGCGCAGTCCGTTTTCATTTCGGCGAACGGAATGCCGGCATGGCAGGCGCCGCAGGCGACGGAGGCGTGGTTGCCGGCGAGCGTATACCCGGTGAGTTTGTGATCGAAGCTGATTTCCTTCTTCAAGGCATGCCACGATATCGTCGTATGGCATTCCATGCAGTCGATGCCGAATGTCCGATGCCCCTTGGCCGCGAGCGAATCGGTCTGCTGGGCAAAGGCCGACAAGGGCCCGATCAGGATATATGCGAACAGAAGCAATCGAATCATAACGCCTCCAGAACTGCTACGACGTTCATCTGCCGGTGGTATGGCAGCTCGAGCAATGGAAATCAAGCGGTCGATAGCGCACGAAGGTTTTTCCTTCCCGCGACTCGTTGATATGGCAGCGCCCACACGGCACCGTTTCATGCCTGCCGGAGAGCGAGAATCGGGACATGGTGGCATGATCGAAGCGAACACGCCTCCAGCCGTAGGTTTCATGGCAGCGCGCACAGTCGACACGGCCGTCAGCCGCGGCAAACTGCCCTTGATGCCTGTCTTCATGGCACGCGTCGCATCGGGTATCGGCAATACGGAAGATCACGGCCTCTTTCCCGCCGACAGTTCCCTGCACGTGACATTTCTCACAGAGCAGATCCCGGTGCAGACCAGTGAGAGGAAATCCGGTACCGGAATGATCGAACTGCATGACATGCCAGCTGTCCACGTCGTGACAACCCGAGCAGCCCTGCTGAGCGATGCGCGTGTCGAATTGTCCGGCATGCGGGTCCTTGTGGCACGACTGGCAGCTCAGATCCGTCCACGTGAAGCGCAGGGTTTCCTTTCCCTCGATCTTCTCATGCACATGGCAGCGACCACAGGGAATGGCCTCATGCGCGCCCCGCAGCGGGAAGCGCGTATCGATGTGCTGCGCGAATTCGAATCCCGACGGGGTGAATCCCTGAACGGTGTGGCACGCCTCACACGCGCCTTTATCCGGCCGATCGGCAAACTGTCCCGCATGGTAATCGTTGTGGCATGCCGTGCAGCGCTTCAGGTCGACATTCTTGAATTTTCCGAAATCCCCGCCGGTATGACAGCGCGCGCAGGCGACGGCCGCATGACGCCCTTCGAGAGGGAAATGCGTCTTTGTGTGATCGAAGCTGCCCTCCGCGATCCGGAGCTGCTTCCAGCCGACCGGGGAATGGCATTTCTGGCATTCCTTGCCGAAGGCCCCCTTGTGATTGTCCTCATGACAGGCCGTGCAGGCGTTGAAGGAGATGCCCTTGAACTGCATATACCGGGTATCGCCATTTCGCTTCTGGGCATCGTCCTTTTCGGGGTGGCATTTCTCACAGGCCGCCTGCGCGTGCTTCCCTTCGAGACGGAAGCGCGCGCGGTCATGGGTAAAGCGCGTCTGCTTCCATCCGTCCATTCCGTGACACGACGCGCAATCCTTCAGCTGGCCGCGATGTTCATCTTCGTGGCAGTTGTCGCAGGAAGGCGAGAGACCGAGATACGTCCGCTTGAGCACCGAACTGCCCTTCCGCCGAATATCCGCGGCCTTGATATTGGATGCCGTGTGGCACTCCCTGCATTTGAGACTGCCATGCTTTCCTTCGAGCACAAAGTTGGTCTGCTTGTGATCGAACGATGTCGGATCCCAGCGCACGAGTTCGAAATTCCTGCCGTGATGCTCCTTGTGGCATTTCGAACATTCGAGTTTGCGTGTGAAATAGTGATAGCCCTGTTGCGAGTCTACCCGCGTTCTGATTTCTGTATGGCAGTTCAGGCAGTTCCCTCGGAACGACTTCTCCCCGAAATTATGGCACTGCGAACAATTGTTGACGCCCTCCAGCTTGGCATGCGCATTCGACAGCTTCCCGGGGGAGGCGATCTGGGCTGACATCGGTCCGGCGGCGAACAGAAACAGCATTCCTATGCACAGCAAGCGGAGGGAAGGCATCAGAATATCCAGGTATAACCGAGAGAGACGGTCAGGGCGATGTGCACGATCAGAATCAGAAACATGATGATCGAAAACGGCAGGTGAATCACATGCCAGTACTGGAAGAGATACCGCGCCGTGTCGAAGAAGGCAATTTTTCGGACCAGCAGAACTTTTTTTCTTGCGACCCCAAGAACATGATCTACCTGGTCACGGGGGAGTTCCTCCGCCAGCAGGCGCTGCCGTACGGCATGAAAGCGCGAGCGACGCGTCAGGTCGTCGCGAATGAGCGCGGAAAGGGAGCGGAATACGGTGACATTGCCGCCCGCGGGTGGCAGCGTGCTGACCGCATCAATCATGTCGAGCGTTACCGGGGCGAGATGGAATTGTGTGCGAAGAC
Source organism: Bacteroidota bacterium (assembly GCA_014860565.1). GTDB lineage: Bacteria > Bacteroidota > Ignavibacteria > SZUA-365 > SZUA-365 > SZUA-365. Next base: position 3,804 of record JACZJN010000078.1, on the reverse strand, counting down.
GCATGCGCAGGACCTCGTTCTCCCTCGCGAGTTCGTCGAGCGAGAGCTCGTCACCGTCCGTGGTCTTTGGAATCTGCGTATAGATGTAGCGTCCGAAAATTCCACTCAGAGCGACGAAGATCATGCTCCAGAGACTGACCGAAACGATGCCGCCGAACTTGAATGTCGAATGGAAAACCACGAGCGTCGGGCCGAGCAGACAGAGGAAAATGTGGAATTCGAGCACATGCTTGATCTTCCCGGTGAAGCGGAAGCGCTTGATACGTTTGCGAGTGGAATACAGTGCGACACCTGCCACCATCATCAGTGAGCCGATGATGCCGAGGCCATGTCCGTAGAGGCCGGTGGCGCCCCAATGCGACCAGTATTCCGATTTCGCCCGTAAGTCGGCTTGCTGGGCACGTAATTCCTTCTCGTTCATCCCCATGCTGCCGAGTCCCTCGCGCATCAGCTCGATTTCGACGTCGATATCGGAAATCCGCGCCTCAGAATCAGCGATAATATTCCCGCGTTCCTCGGGCGAAGTCAGGTAATACCGCACTCCCTCGAAGCCGACAATCATGGCGATACCGAGGCCGAGGGTGAAGAGTGTAATGATATAGATGCGATGAACAAATGGCGACATATTAGCTCTTTTCATCAATGAGCGACAATGTGCGTGACCTACCCCTCACTTGCCGGCGTGCATAATTCGGAGATTGGGTATCGTATTCCTGAAACGTAGCCAATTCTGTGTATTCCCGCAAGACTCTTCGCGCATCAGCGGGTGGGATTCCATCGAATTTGCTGTGGGAGAAAATCGGCAGTATTTTTTGCGGACACAGGTTCTCAGTCCCTCATATCAGCAGAGGCCTCGGATTTGGCATGGAAGGCTTTTTCATTTTTCTGGTTTTCGTCATTCTGGTTTTCCTGACCACGATTCCCTACATGCGCCGCGTGCGCCGGAGGGAACGCGAGGCGCGGCAAGCCGCGGAACGGGGCAATCTGCATTCGGGTGGTCCACAGGCACAGCATCCGCATATCGACATCGCACGGTGCATCGGCTGCGGCACCTGCGCCGACGCCTGTCCGGAAGGCGACGTGCTCGGCATCATCGCGGGCAAGGCCGCGATCATCAACGGACACAAGTGCATCGGGCACAGTCTTTGTGCCGAAGCATGTCCCGTAGGCGCGATCGAGATCGTGATGGCAAAGCCGGGAATCAGCGCCGATATGCCCCAGCTGACCGAGGAATACGAAACGAATGTCCCCGGCATGTTCATTATCGGCGAACTCGGCGGACTGGCTCTGATCAAGAACGCCGTCAACCAGGGACGCGATGTCATCGATATCATCGAGCGTCGCATCGCAGGCGGGAACAGCACCCCCGAAGGCGTGCACGACGTCTGCATCGTCGGTGCAGGTCCCGGCGGCATCAGCGCCTCACTTCGTGCGATTGAAAAGAAACTCAGCTATGTCACGCTCGAGCAGGATGAACCCGGTGGCACTGTCGCGAAGTATCCCCGGCAGAAGCTGGTGATGACCTCCCCGGTCGAATTCCCCATGCACGGAAAATTCAAGACGCTCGAAATCAGCAAGGAAAGCCTTCTCGAATTCTGGAACAGCGTGTTCGAGAAATCGAACCTCTCGGTGCGAACACAGGAAAAAGTGGACGACATTACACGCGGTGAAGACGGCATATTCACCGTCACTACGATCAAGGGAACCTACCGCGCCCGTCATGTCATCCTCGCCCTCGGGCGCCGCGGCACACCGCGCAAACTCGGCGTGCCCGGCGAACAGCAGTCCAAGGTCATGTACAGCCTCATCGAAGCCGACGCCTACACGAACAACCACATCCTCATCGTCGGCGGCGGCGACAGTGCCGTGGAAGCGGCGATGGGACTCGCGCATCAGAAAGGCAACAAGGTGATACTCTCGTATCGCAAGGATGACTTTGCGCGCATCAAGGAGCGCAATGCGCAGCGCATCAAGGAATGCATGGACGCGCGTCTGCTCGAGGTCGTGTTCAATTCGAATCCTGTCGAGATCGGCGAGAAAACGGTGACGCTGGACGTGAACGGTCAGCGACGTGAGATCCCCAATGACTATGTCTGGGTGTTCGCCGGCGGCATTCCCCCTAACGATTTTCTCAGGAAAGCAGGCATCCAACTCGGCGCCCATGATTTCACCGGCGAGGCCGCAGCGGAAGCCGCGCAGGCCCGCGTCCGCTAGCCTGTACTCGCAAGGACGAAAGCCGTATATTCACCCCACCTGCCTCCCCTGAGGCCCACGCATGTATCACGCCATCAGAGTTTCCATGAATCCTGGCAACGGGACGCAGATTCCTCATTCCATTTTCAATCTTCAACTTCTGGCGAGGACGCTTCTCACCGGCCTCCTTTTTCTTTCCAGCTCGCACATTCTCCCTGCGCAGGATGCGGCCGTCGATCAGCGCTCGCCGCGGGCGGTCTTTCGCAGCTACCTGGTCAACATGGTCGCGTATTCCTCGACCGAAGACCAGGCGGCCGCCGACAGTGCGCTCGAACGCGCGGTTTCGTGCATCAATCTCGTCGGTATCCCCGCGGCACTCCGGGAAGAGCGCGGAGCGCAGGCGGCACGCGATTTGAAGTCCTTCCTCGACCGGTATGAATTCGTAGACCTGGAAGAAATTCCCGAGACGATAGATGCGACGCGCTACGTCTGGCGGAAACCTTCCGCGGAGGCCGAAATTTCACTGACGCTTGGCAGCGACAGCCTCTGGCATTTTTCGCGAAAAACCGTGGAGTCGCTCCCTGCCCTGCTCGAGCTCGTTCACGGACGCGAGATCGTCGAAGGCGTGGAAGCGTCGATCGCTCCCGAGACGCTTTCCGACTTGATCCGCAGCCATCTCCCCGAGTCGCTGCGCAGGCGGAGCGTGTATTTCGAAAACTGGCAGTGGATCATGATCATTCTCATCCTGATCATTGGCCTGTTTATCGAACGCATTGTGATTTCCGTTTTCAGCAAGTGGGTCATCCGCTTCATGCGCCGCGGAAAGCCGGAGACTGATTTCCGTCTCGATCGACAGTTGCTCAAGCCCCTTGGCATCTTCGCCATGGCGTTTTCCTGGTCGCTTATGCTGCGTCTGATCGACCTTCCGCTGCAGGCGGCCACCATTTTGTTTTTCGCCACCCAGTTCGTCATCGTCGCGAGCGGCGTCTGGGCGGCATACAGACTCGTGGATCTGATCGCCGGATATTTTGCCAGCCTCGCCGAGCGCACTGAATCGAAATTCGACGACCTGCTCGTGCCGATGATACGGCGCGCACTGAAAATCCTGGTGATCGCATTCGGACTGCTGTTCATCGCCGACAATCTCAATGTCGACATCACCAGCCTGCTGGCAGGCCTGGGCATCGGTGGTATCGCCTTCGCGCTCGCGGCAAAAGACACGGTCGAAAACCTGTTCGGATCACTCACTGTCATGTTCGACAAGCCTTTCGAAATCGGAGACTGGGTCAAGGTCGGGGATCTCGAGGGCACGGTCGAGGAAGTGGGCTTCCGGTCGACACGCATCCGGACCTTCTACAACTCGCAGATCACCATGCCCAATTCGCGGCTCGTCAGTTCCGCGGTCGACAACATGGGACGGCGACGCTATCGCCGCATCTCCGCGAAGCTCGGCGTGCAGTACGACACCCCTCCGGAGAAAATCGACGCTTTCTGCGAGGGCATCCGCGAACTCGTGCGCTTGCACCCGTACACCCGCAAGGATATGTACATGGTGTACTTCAACGAATTCGCGGATTTCTCCCTGAATATTCTTTTATACGTGTTCCACGA
>JACZJN010000077.1 GCA_014860565.1 Bacteroidota bacterium | reverse complement strand
CATCGGCGGCGCTTTCAAGCTCGCCGCGGCCGAGATCTTCGGCAAGAAGGGACACAGCGTCAACGACGCGGCGGACCGCACGGACAAGGACATCCCGATGAGCACCATCGTGTCGCTGATCGTCGTCGTGCTGCTCAGCCTCTTCGTATTCTTCTGGCAGGGTGTGACCGGGAATATCGGACAGGCCTTCACCGGATTGCTGATCGTGGCCGTCATCGCCTTCCTCTTCACCACCGTCGCTGCACGCGCCATCGCCATCGTCGGGTCGAACCCTGTTTCCGGTATGACGCTGATGACGCTGATCATTTCCTCGTTCATTCTCGTGCAAGTGGGACTCACGGGTCCGACCGGCATGGTCTCCGCCCTCATCATCGGCGGCGTGGTCTGCACCGCGCTCTCAATGGCCGGCGGTTTCATCACGGATCTGAAGATCGGCTACTGGCTCGGCAACACGCCGGTGCATCAGGAGCGCTGGAAATTCCTCGGCACCATTCTCGCCGCGGCCTCCGTCGGCGGTGTGATCATTCTGCTGAACGCCACCTACGGCTTCACCGGCGCCTCCGCGCTTCCCGCGCCGCAGGCCAACGCCATGGCCGCGGTCATCAAGCCGCTCATGTCGAATCAGCCCGCTCCCTGGGTGCTGTACATCGCCGGTGCGCTGTTCGCGCTCACGCTGGAGTCCATCCACATACCGCCCCTCGCCTTCGCGCTGGGCATGTATCTGCCGCTCGAACTCAACACTCCCGTGCTTGCCGGCGGCATCATCGCGCATTTCGTCTCCACCCGTTCCAAGGACGAGAATCTCAACAACGCGCGTCGCGAGCGCGGAACGCTGATTGCTTCCGGACTCATCGCCGGTGGCGCCATCATGGGCGTGGTCAGCGCCGGGCTGAAATTCTTCAAGATCAACTACGCCGACTTCGGCTGGGTCTGGCCCGAAAGCGACGGCGCCGAATTCCTCGCCATGGGCATGTTCGCCGTCATCGCCGCGTACCTTTACTGGGATTCCATGCGCGCGAAAACCAACGAATAAGAGGGAAGAAAAAACCACAAAAACGCGAAAACGCGAAGAAGAGCACGAAGATTTCATGAAAAAAGCCCCCGGAATTCCGGGGGCTTTTCATATTCGTTCGATGTGTTGTTCCGCCTTCGGCGGAGGGACGAGCCTGAAGGCTCATCCTCCAACTCCGCTCCTACTGATCCGAGACCTTCACCTCGATGCGAATATCCTTCTTCATCAGCACGTTCTTCTCATCGCCGAGCGCGTCCTGGGCAACGAAGATTTTACTGGTTTCATGGTGATTCCGCTCGATGAAGAACTGAAGATCCGTGTTGAAAAGCGCGGTGCCCTTGGATTCCGTGGCGAGAGGTTCGCGACTCGCACCCTGCTCCAGTTCGGAGGCGCTGTAGTCGATCATATAATCGACGTCGACGAAGCTGGCGGCACCGTCGCGAGGAGCGCTGCGTCCGAGAACGATGCGGTCTTTGTTCGCCTTCCGCAGCGTGTAGGCGGTGTTGAACAGCACCGGGTCGAGCATGCGGCTGAGCATAGCAAAGGCGAGGCTGCTTTCCGTCGGCTCAGCGGATGACGTCACCGAGACATCCCCCATCGCGCCGTCGTTCATGGCGGTGAAGCGGAACTGCCAGTCGATATCGTTCGAGGCCGCTTCACCCCGCTGCTGTGTGCGGTACACGGTCAATTCCACGGGAATTCCGTCGCCATCCGCGGCGTCGGTCACGATGTGCATGCGCTGCGTGCTGGTTGTGGGAGCGATATCCTGGAAACCGTCGTTACCTCCGAGCGTCTTCTTTATGGTCACGTCGTAGGTCTTGTTCGGCAGAAAGCGCGACTGTGTCGTCTGCGCCATCGCCGAGCCAACACTCGCCGCGGCGATGATGGCGATGAAAAGAATGGTTCTGCGTGAAAGCTTCATGATGCTCTATTCAATCGTGATGAGAAATCGACACAACAGATAACAATACGAAACCCCGGTGTCTTTGTAAAGTCAATGATCCGGAACACGGATGAAACGGATCAGGACGGATTTCCACGGATGGGCTTTTGGAGGATGCGCCTTCAGGCTCGTCCGCTCTCCGACCTCCTTGGAGGATGCGCCTTCAGGCTCGTCCGGTCTCCATGAAAACACATTACACGGCTCTTTGTTACTCCGCGGTCATCATCTCGAGGTCGCGTTCGAGATCGTGCATCGCGAGATTGCGGCTGTAGCGGCGCATTTCCCTGCCCTCCATGAAGATGATGATGGTCGGAGCGGCGAAGACCAGATGCTGTCCGGCGACCGCAGGGTGGCTGGTCGAATCGACATACAGAAAATCCACTCCCGGATAGTCCCGCAGCATTTCCTCCACCTTGGGCCGAAGCACCTTGCACACGTTGCACTGGGGCGTGGAAAAATAGGCAACAAGCATCGGCGTCGTGCGGATGGCTTCGAACAGGGTGTCGCTGGTGGTATCGGTCATGGGGCGGTATTCTCTGTCTGGAATAATGCGGTATCAACGTAAGATACTTCAAACACGGAAATGATTCCGTTTGCGAGCGAACCGGTCGGGAGGCCGGACCTTCGTCACGATTGAGACGTTCATCCGTTCCGTTCCGCCATTGCGATCGACACGGTAGTTCGCCCCTACGGATGTGACGCATTTGCAAATCGAAGGGAACGAACGGATATTTCCCATCATCCACCAACCAAACCATCCCATGCCCAACTACATCGACATCGAGGATAACGGACGCATCCGTACCATCGCCATCAACCGGGCGGACAAGCGCAACGCGCTGAATGCGGACGTCGTCGCGGAATTGCAACAAGCCTTCGACGCGGCGGAGGCGGACGACAGCGTGCGCGTCGTCGTGCTCACGGGACGCGGAGGGGTGTTCTGCGCCGGGGCGGACCTGGCCTACCTGCAGCAGATCAACGAGAATTCCGTCCTGGAGAATGCGGAAGATTCGCGGCAGCTCATGCGGCTGATGTATTCGATCCGCACCAGCACGAAGGCCACCATCGCCCGGGTGAATGGACATGCGATCGCCGGAGGCTGCGGACTCGCGCTCACCTGCGACATCCTCGTCAGCGTGGAGGATGCGAAATTCGGCTTCACCGAAGTGCGCATCGGCTTCGTCCCGGCCATCGTCATGAAACTGCTCATGGAACGCAGCGGCATGGGCGTGGCGCGCGAACTCCTCATCCGCGGCAACCTGGTCGATGCCGCCGTCGCGAAGGAATACCGGATGGTGAATCACGTGGTGAGCGAGGAACGGCTCGACGAGACCGTGACGCACATCGCGCGCGAGATCGCGACGGAGACTTCGCCCCAGGCCGTTGCCATGACCAAGCGTCTCATGCGCGACGTGGCCTCGCGCGATATCGAGGACGCGATGTCCCTCGCCTACTGGCAGAACGCCATCAGCCGCGCCACTCCCGACTTCCGCACCGGCGTCAACAGCTTCCTGTCGAAATCCAAACCCGACTGGAAATAGAAAGGCGGGAACACGGATGAGGACACGAACGCGGATGAACACGGATTGAACGGATTTACACGGATTGCTTCGTTAAAAAAGCTATCCGTGCAGATCTGTCTCATCCGTCAAATCCGTGTTCCCTACCGAATTTTAGTGAGACGACGGGTGATCTCTCCGTCAGGATGCGTGAGGCGGAGGATATACATGCCCGGCGGCGCGGCGCGGAAGTCGATCGACGCGCGCAGGTCTCCATCGACCCGCCACTCCTTTCGCAGAATGCGTCGTCCCAGCAGATCCATCAGTTCAGCGTGCACCGAACCGCTGATCCCGCTCATTTCGACATGAACCACACCGTCGCTCGGATCGGGATAGACATCGACACGGAATGCTTCGGGACGCCCGCCTGCCGCCAGCGTGGTCACGTTCACTTCGCTCGATCGTTTCACCGCGCCGCAGCTGTCGATGATTTCCACCACGTGACGGCCGGTCTGCGTGACCAGGTATTCCGGACCATTCGCTCCCGGAATGGGCACGCCGTCGCGCAGCCATTGGTAGGACACGATGTTTTCGCGATGTCCCCACACAGACAGTGCGAGACCGTTTCGCTGGATATTCGGCCATTCCGACGCGCGCGTGGACACCTGCACCGGATCAGAAACTCCCTCGCAGCCGCCCGCGGAGAGCACCACGACGGCGTAGCGACCGGCCTTGTTCACCGCAAGGGTGCGTGTGGTGTCGCCGGTGTTCCACCGGTATTTCACCATTCCCACAGGCGCCTCGAGCAGCAGCGTGTCGCCGGGACAGAGCGACGGCAGGCCATCGTATTCCACGGGGACGAAGTCGGTCAACTCCCTGTGCAGGAATACCGTATCTGAAACTCCCCTACATCCGCCATGGGCCATTACCTCGACCGCGTAGGGACCTTCTTCCCCCACCTTGATGCGCCGCGTGCTGTCGCCGGTGGACCAAAGGTACGCGGCATAGCCCTCGCCTGCATCGAGCAGCACGCTGTCGTTCGGGCAGAGCGCGGAAAGCCGTCCAGGCGTGATCACCGGCCGTGGCGTGCCGACGCTCTCCACCACCAGCGGTGCGCTGCGTGTGACGCAGCCCTCGGCGGAGATGCCTTCCACGCGAAGGGTATCGGTTATGCCCGGAGTCACGGCGCGAACCGTAATCGTTCGCGTTGTCGCGCCGGTCGACCAGCGATAGGCGGCGAAGTCCTCGCGCGCCGAGACCTCGACTTCCCCGCCACTGCAGAGCAGGAGGTGTTGCGCCGGAAGGAAGGAGAGCGTCCGCGGCGGATATTCCTTCACCGTGACCGTGTGCCAGCTGCTGATGCAACCGTTTTCATCACGCACGTAGACGAAATACCGTCCCTGTCCCTGCCAGCCGCCATCGGCGCGGGCGATCACACTGCGCACGCTGTCGCTTCCGCTGAAGCCCCTTTCCCAGAAATAGAACGGGTATTCTTCCAGCACGGTCAGTTCGACACTGTCTCCCGGACAGACGAACACGGTGTCCGCGACGTTCAGCGTCACGGGGGGATCGTAGGCCGCGGTCCACACGGTGTCGGTGGAATAGCGACAACCGAACTCGTCCTCGACCATGGCCCAGACATCGTCCGGCGCCTTGCTGGTGTATGTGGGACTTCCCCAGTTGGAGCCCTTCCAACGGACGACGACACCCGCGGTGTCTCCCGCCGCATGGAACGTCACACGGCCATCCCGGCAGACGGTGGTCGGTCCCTCCGCCTCCACCCGGACATGGCGTTTCGGACGCAGACGCACTTCCACCGCATCCGATCGCAGCGTATCGCCGTCGCCGTCGATCACATCAAGGAAATAACTGCCGGCGGTACTGACGACCGTTGACCGTGTGGTGTCGCCGGTGGACCAGCGGTAGGACACGAAGCCCACGTTCGCTCTCAGTTCCGTACTGCCGCCCGGACAGAGGAAGACGAGGCCTTCCGGGGTGATGCGCGGCAGCAGGCGCGGGACGATGCGGATGCCCCCGCTGTCCACCGCCGTCGCGGCGCAGAGCACGCCGACATCGCGGACACGCGCGCCAAGAGGGAACCAGCTGCTGTCGAATACACCCGAGGCGAAATACCGCAGCTCGAGCAGCGTGCCGCTTTTCCGTACCGCCACTTCCTCGTCGAGCCGGATGCGGACGCTGTCGGTCGTGCGGTCGATCCGGAGGGGGATGCCTGCCAGCGAACTCTCCACCGGCACGGACACATCGAGCAGAGGCCGCCCGGGCAAAGCTGAGACGATGGTGATGTCGAAAGGACGCAGCGTCGCATCTCTCGGAACGGCGTCGAGCAACAGCGGCACGGTGACGAATTCCCTGGGAACGGATGTGACCTCCCCGATGCGCAGCCGCTGTACGGTGAACGTCGTCGAATCCAGCGGCGCGCGGTAGGTTTTCGTTTTCGCGTCCTCACCGCCGCAGAAATCCTTCACCTGCAATTCCACCGTGCGCATGAGCCCGTCCGCGCAGTCGCGTTCGTAGGTGATGATGCATTCCTGCAAATTATCTCCAAACATATTCGTCGTGATCTCCTGGTAAATCGCGGCGAACTGTCCGGCATTCGGGGTCCGGTAATAGCGTCCCCCGGTGAGCAGCGCGATCATCTCCAGTTCGGTGTCGTTGATGACTTCGCCCAGTCCGATGGTGAACACGCGGATGCGGTGCCGGTTCGCGAAAGAGATGATTTCCGGCACCGTCGCGGATGAGGAATTGTCCATACCATCGGAGAACAGGATGACTGCCCGACAGGAGTTAAAACCGGAGTCGATCATGAGCTGGAGGCCCAGGATGGCGCCGTCGTATATCGCCGAACCGCCGGAGGCCTGCAGTCCGTCGATCGCCTGCTTCAGCGCCGGTTTCTGCCCGGTCATCCCCTGCAGCACGGACGGCGGATCCCCCGCCGTGACCAGCGCCACTTGGTCGCACTTTTCGTTCATGAGATCGGCGTATGCCGTCAGACCCATTTTCATCCCCGCCATTCCGCTGCCGCGCATGCTTGTGCTGACATCCGCCACCAGCACTAATGACGCAGCGCAGCGCATCGAGGGATCCGGACACCAGAGCGTGAACGGCGGAACTTCGACGCCGTTCTCCAGGATGCGGAAATTGTCCTTCGTCATGCTGTACGCCTGCACCCCATCACAGCCCACAGCCATGTACAGCTCGATCGTCGGCCAGTTCACAATGACGCGCTTGAAATTCAGAATGGGCTGGGAAAGGACAGCCGCGGGAAGGAGCAGAAACACCGGGAGCAGAAACACCAGAACCCGCAACGAAGCTTGATGCGGGAAAGGGTTCGCGCGGGAAGATGCGGCGTCGAGGGAAACGGACATGTCAAAACCCCGGGAAACTGCGGAATCGGTGATTCAGAAACAACACCCCGGGATCGGATAAGTTACCCAGAAGAGAATTCCTCTTCCTCTTCCTCCCCCTCTCTGTCAAGAGAGGGGGCCGGGGGG
>JACZJN010000076.1 GCA_014860565.1 Bacteroidota bacterium | reverse complement strand
TCCTCCACGTTCCTCCAACAGATTTGTACAAAGCGATTTTTTTTGTATGTTTTTTCATTGAGTGGTTTTACTGTTTTTTCCGGACCGACCGCGGGAAGTTTTTACGTCCGGAATGGCTTGCCGGTCCCGTTCGCGCTTTCGCGACAGGCCGCACTTTTTTCTCCTGGAAGTGATTTCGCCATAGTGTAGGAACAACACCGTGCTGGAACAGGATGGGGACTCAACACGCACGCAGGCCGAGGCCGTAAACGGTCGCATCGCTCTTGCGGAAAGGGATTTCTATCACGGCCTTTACAACGCCGCGACGGATCTCATCATCGTCATTGACACCGAGAAGCGTACGGTGGTCGAAACCAACCGGGCGACGCGGGAGACGCTGGGCTACAGCGAGGAGGCGCTTCGCGATGCCGAGTGTCTGGAACTGTTCAGCACAGACGATACCGAGATCGTCTGTGCCCATATCAGCCGACCGGAAGAAAACGGGACCCTGCTGCAGGCGACTCTCCGCACACGTGAGGGCCAGTTTCTCCCGGTGGAGATTTCCATCGTTCACTTCGAACTGCACGGACGTGCACTCTGCGCTACCCTCTGCCGCGACATTACCGAACGGCGCGCGTTCGAGCAGGAACTGATCGAGGCGAGAGAAGCCGCGGAGAGATCGAATCGCCTGAAATCGGTCTTCCTTGCAAGCATGAGCCATGAATTGCGAACCCCCATGAACGCGATTCTCGGATTCAGCGAACTGCTTTGCGAGGAACTGGTCGATGCACCTCAGCATCGCATGGCTGAAATCATCAACACCAGCGGACATCGGCTGCTCGAAACACTCAATTCCATCCTCGACCTTTCGCTTATTGAGGCAGACCGCATGGAGGTCATACCCGAACAGGTCAGCGTAACATCCCTTGCTGAGGAAGTCTGCCTGCTTTTCAAACCGCTGGCGAAGCGAAAGGGACTCCGTCTGGAATGCCTTGCCGAGGAAACCGATCTTCAGCTGCGGACGGATCCCCGCCTGCTCAGGCAAATAATGAACAACCTCGTCAGCAATGCAATCAAATTCACCACGCAGGGATATGTACATCTGTTGACACGCCTCGAGATCATCGACAGACAGCCTAATGTCCGCATCGAGGTGATCGATACAGGAATCGGAATCAGCCAGGAGAATCTTACCATGATTTTTGAGGAGTTCCGTCAGGTCAGCGAGGGGTATGGAAGGCGGTTTGATGGGAGTGGACTCGGACTCGCGATCACGCAAAGATTCACCGAACTGCTCGGGGGGAGCATCAGCGTAGAAAGCAATCCCGGCAAAGGCTCGCGCTTCATATTGCTGATACCACACATCACCGTCTCAGAGTATCCAGCATGAGGTTTTGTCCGGGATGCATCCTGCTGCTGTTCTTCATGTATTGCGGCATTTCCCAAGCACAAGTGAATACCGAGAAGCTGCGACGCGCCGACAGTACGAACGGTACGTTTTTCAGCGCAGGGATCACGCTCGGTCTTGATCGCGGTAATTCGGAATTCGTATCCGCGGCAGGCGGCATTCGCGCGGATTATAAAAGAACTCTCAACGACAATTTCATTGTTGTCCAGTATGAATTCAAGGAATCTGATAGAGGGAAAATCACAAACAAAGGCTTCCTTCACCTGCGTACCATGTGGGGGGTTTCGGATCTTCTGGCACTGGAGGGCTTTGGGCAGTCCGAATTCAACGAATTCATTTCCCTGAAGAATCGCAATCTTATCGGCGTCGGCACACGCTGGCATCCCCTCCATCTCGGTGATGAGAACGGGGATGTCTCGCTGGAAATTTTCGTCGGGGTGGGCGTGATGTACGAGCATGAATTGTACACGACACAACCGGAGGATGTCGTCCACGATCGTCTCCGCTCCACGAATTACCTGACCCTGAATGCCGGACTTGCCCACAACACATTCGTGCACCTCATCACGTACTTTCAACCGGTGCTTTCCTCGCCGGAAGATTTCCGCTTCTCGAACGAGGCTGCTGTCGAATTCAGTATTTCCGAGTGGTTGACGTTTTCGGTGAGTTCGTCATACCGCTACAACAGCAGACCGGTGCTGAACGTGAGGAATTTTGATCTGCAGTTGCGCAACGGAATCCGCGTCACCCTTCCCTGAGTTCCCTATGCGATGGGATCGATGCGCGTAACCCGCGCCTCTGGTCCAAGCCGCACGTCATGCGCTCTTGTCTCCTCTCCCTCGACCATGATGGCATCGTAGCGCTGCAGGTTGTCGAACGCCCCATTCAACTCGCTGCGATCACGGTGATTGCGCTGATAGACCCTGCGCCCCTGCACACCACAGCAAAAGCACCAGGTCCGGCCTTTCTCGACAAACATCTCGCTCACGACGCGTTGTAGCGTGCCTCCGGCTGAATCGCCCTGCACTGCGGTAGTATCACGGCTCAGCACCAGGGTGCTGAATTTCAGTGAGCGTTTGATGTTCCCGATTTCCTCGTCAATCCATGCGATGAAAGGCGGACGCTCCCACGGAACATCGTGGTGACACCAGTCTTTTTCGTTTACAAGCGCGGGACAGCAACCCTGGCGAAAGCAGGGAGCGATGACGGACCATCCTTGGGTAACCGCATGGTCGCGGAGTTGGAGGAGCGTGCGCGACGTCGTCCGCAATGCCGGCTCGATCAGTACCATCGCTCCGCCGGGGGCAAGCAGTTCCGCACATCGTGCGAGAAACCGTTGCTGCGCAACTTCGGGAATTTCGTTCAGCACATTCATTCCCATAACGAGATCGAACGAACCCTCCTCCCCGGCCAGATGGCGGGCATCGCCGACTGTCGCATCGCAAGCGAAATCGTGTCCGCTGTGTTCACGCAGCAGTCGTCCCATTTCCCGATAGAGCGTGGCATTGCCCTCCACCGTATCGATGCCATACACGAGCAGGGGACGCGTGGAGGTGTGGGTGTCTGCCCACGCGTGCAACGCGGCGATGCCGGTTCCCGGACCGCAGCCGACATCCAGAATCCGGAGTGGCGCATCGCCCATGGGCGGCCCTGCGGGCCAGAGTTCGTAGAGAGGCCAGGCGAGTTTCAGGAAATTGCATGTCGCGTAGTACAGGAGGTACGCCTCGCGAAGTCGCCGGTCGCGCATGTACGGAGCGCCCTTTTCCCGCCGTTCCTCGACATCATTGAGATGCGATGATAGCTGTTTGAGGGAAGGTACGAAGCGCTGAAGGGTCGACACTTGAAAATCAGGCAGGCCTGCGATCTGCTGCAATACAGGCAGCCACCATTGAGGCGGCTTCAGTACGTCTTGTGAACGACTCATTTTTCCATCAACTCTCCGACGGGGGCAACGCAAACGCTCTCACACTCGGCAACCGCCCGCTTCTCTTCAGTCTTCTTCGTCGGCGTCGAAGTTCCCACCAGAAAATTCGATTTCCTCGTTCGCGTCGATCACGACCTGTGCCAGGTCAAGAACCATGGTGATCTTTTCCGCGGGAACGAACGTTCCAAGCAGTGCGAGTCCGGCGTCGAGACGCACGGTGGGATCATCGTCGTCGAAGAGATCACCGAGCAATTTGTCGGCATCGCTCTCCGAAATATTGAGAAAACCCTTCTGCATCGCTTCTTCGATTTTCATAACGCCTCCGATGTGATGAATGTTTTTTTGAATATACGGAATCCGTTCCTCCGGCACGCAACAAAGATCGCTTTTTGTATATTGTGTAGATATGAAACGCAGCGTGCATATAGTCTTCCTCGCGCTTGCCTTACCGCTCTGCATGGCTTCCGGCAGGGCGCAGACACGTGCCGATACGCCGACGCATGGGAACCTGGGTCCGCATATCGCGGTCGGCTCCGTCAATGGCGTCCGCCTCGGACTGCGGTACTTCCCGATTCCGACGCTGGCACTCGAAGCCGCGGGTGGGTATCTTCAGATCACGCTTCTCCGCGAGAATGAGCGGAAGGAATATACCGACGGATATTCGGCGACGATCGGGGGCAGCTGGTACACCCATCCCGATGCACTGATCAGCCCCATGCTTTCACTGCTCGCCACCTACATCGCGGGCACCACGCTGCCCGACGGTTATGCGCAGAATCGTGTCGCCATCGTACCGTCGCTCGGGAGCGAGTACTTTTTCCTCGACGGGTTTTCGATATTTTTCCGTTTCGGACCTGCTTTTCAGTTTGTTTCCGAACCTGGAGACTCCCACTTCGAAACGACGACGCAATTCGACGGAGGCGTATCCCTGCTGTTCTGATTCTGTTCCACTATTCCGTTGCGCGCAGTTCACGTATGCACTCTACCCCCGACCTCACACACATCACTATTCGGCAGGCGCAGGAAGCGGACGCCGGAATTTTTCTTTTGCTGATAGATGCACTCGCTGATTACGAAATGCTGGAGCGCCCCGACGCAGGGGCGCGGCAGCGGCTGATTCGCGATGGATTCGGTCCTCGACCGCGTTACGAAGCATTCCTCGCGTTCGTTGACGGACATGCCGCGGGGTATGCGATTGTATACGAAACCTATTCGAGCTTCCTGGCACTGCCGACGCTGTATCTCGAGGACATTTTCGTGCTGCCGGAATTTCGGAGCCGAAAGATCGGGCTTGCGCTTTTCCTGCACTGTGCCCGGATGGCGCGTGACCGCGATTGCGGCCGCATGGATTGGACCGTGCTGCACTGGAACGAATTGGCAATGGATTTTTATCGGCGTCTCGGCGCCGAACACCTCGAGGAATGGTATCTGTATCGGCTCACACGCGCGAGGATCGATGCACTTCCGCTCGACGACTGAGGACTTCGCACAACTCCGATTGATTGTCTCATACACAAGGAAACTATCGTATGCTACGCAAGGGCTTCCCGTACCGCTTCCTTCTTCTGTTCCTGCTGACCGCGCTCGCACTCGCCGCACAGGCGCCGGCACAGAAAAAGCCTGTCACCCTTCAGGATGTCTTCATGAATCCGAAGTTTTTCGCCCCGCGCATGGGCGATCTGCGTTGGCTGGCAGATGGGCAGCATTACACGTACGTAAAGGCCGAGAAAGGCGTTCGCAGCATCTGGAAAGTGGATGCGGAATCCGGGAATGAAACCCTGTTCATCGATGGCGCAGCCCTGAAATTCGCGGGCAGCGACGCACCCGTGAGCTTCCAATCGTACGAATGGTCCGAGGACCAGCGCTTCATCGTCTTCACCCTCGAGGAACGCGCAATCTGGCGGCGCTCGACGATCGGGACCTATGCCATTTACGACGTTGCGCATGCAAAGCTGATCGCTCTCCCGGAACACGCCGAGGGCGTGATGAACGTCAAGGTTTCGCCTGACGGCATGTACGCGGGATATGTGTTCGCGGACGATCTCTACATCGTCAATCTTGCCAGCGGCGAGGAATCCCGCCTCACCAGCGATGCTGCAAAAGATATTCACAACGGCCGCTTCGGCTGGGTGTATGAAGAAGAATTCAGCATCGTCGACGGATGGCAATGGTCGCCCGACAGCAAGCATATCGCTTTCTGGCAGGAAGACGAACGGCAGGTGCCCGAGTTCACCATGACCAATTTCATGCCGCTGTATTATGATTTTGTGCACATCCGCTATCCGAAACCGGGCGAGAAAAATCCTATCGAAAAGATCGGTGTCATTACACTCGCTTCGAAAGATATTCGCTGGATGGATCTGGGTGAAGAAACGGACATGTATATCCCGCGCATTCAATGGACGCGCAACCCCGGATTGCTGTGCATCTACCGCATGAATCGTCTGCAGAACAGCCTCGAACTTCTTTTCGCGGATATCGCGACCGGGAAGACGCGCATCGTTCTGCATGACAAATCGGAAACAGGCTGGATCGGTGTGGAAGACGGTGCATGGCTGCACTTCCTGAAAAAGAAAGACCAGTTCGTCTGGGCGTCTGAACGTGACGGCTTCAACCATCTCTATCTCTACGATTACGGCGGCAAGCTCATTCGGCAGATCACAACCGGAAAATGGGAAGTTGTGGATGTGCTGGGGGTAACGCCCAACGAGAAGGCACTGTATTACGTGTCGACCGAAGTGTCCCCGCTCGAGCGTCATCTCTACCGCATCGACCTCGATGGCGATGACAAGGAACAGCTGACAAAGGAAAGCGGGTCGCATTCCATTTCCCTGAGTCCCACCTGCGCAATGTACATCGATACCTGGTCGAGCGTTGCGCGTCCCATGCAGCGCAATTTGTATGACGGCGATGGCGACAAGATCCGCGACATGGCGGAAATGGATGCCGCGGTGTACGACGAGTACCTCTGGAGCGAAAAAGAACTTTTCACGGTCACGACGTCGGATGGGTGGACGATTGATTGCTCGATGATGAAGCCTGCGAATTTCGACCCGACGAAAAAATATCCGGTGTTTTTCGACGTATATGGCGGCCCCGGGACGCAGGCAGTGCGCAACAGCTGGCCAGGGACCATGCAGCAGTGGTATTGCAGTGAAGGATTCATCGTCATACAGGCCGACAACCGCGGCAGCAGCGCGCGCGGTACCGCCTTCAAGCACGTGGTATACAAGCAGCTCGGCAAATGGGAAGTAAATGACTACGTCGAAGTTGCCAAGTATCTCGGCACCCTGCCCTATGTCAATGCCGACCGCATCGGAATCTGGGGCTGGAGCTACGGGGGCTATATGGCAGCGCTGACCATGCTGCAGGGCGCGGATTATTTCCACACAGGCGTCGCGATCGCGCCGGTGACCGACTGGTCGCTGTACGACACGATTTACGCCGAACGCTTCATGCAGCGGCCGGAGGACAATCCCGATGGCTATAAGGTCGGGTCCTGCCTCGAATTCGCGGACAAACTCAAAGGAAATCTTCTGATCATCCATGGAGGACTCGACGACAACGTGCACGTGCAGAACACGATGAAGTTCATCGACAAGCTCGAGGAAGCCGGCAAGCAGTTCGACATGCGCATCTATCCCAACGGCGATCACGGCGTGGCGGGTGGATTCAAGTCCCGTCTCGGACTGTTCAAATACTACATGGACTACATGAAGGAGCACATGATCGGCGGATGAAAGGCGGACGCATCGGTATTTTCACAGCCATTCCCCTTTTCTTCATCTGGATTGCGGCAAGCGCCGCGCTGCTGCCGGACGATCCCGGTACGGTGCGGCGCTACGCCATTTTCGGGAAGGATCAGGAGGAGGTCACGCTTCGTGACAATCGGCTGCAGCATGCCGTGTATTATATCGTCAGCGGTCACGGGGGGCCGGACAGTGGCGCGCAGGGCGAGCGCGACGGAAATACGCTGTGCGAGGATGAGTACGCCTACGACGTGGCACTGCGTCTGGCGCGGAAACTGCTCGAGCATGATGCGAAAGTGTATCTGATCGTGCGCGATCCCGACGATGGCATCCGCGATGACAGCCTGCTCATCTGTGACACCGACGAAACCGTGTGGGGTGGGAAGCCCATTCCCCTCGGTCAGCTCGATCGACTCGAGCAGAGGGCAAGCATCGTCAACCGCCTTTCCCGGCACAACAGCCGCTACCGTTACCAGCGTCTCATCGTCCTGCATGTCGACAGCAGGCAGGAAGGTGACCGTGTCGATATCTTTTTCTACCATCATTCCACAAGCACCGCCTCTCTTCGCACGGCCACCGTGCTTCAGGAGACCATCGAAGACAAATATGGCAGGCATCAGCCCTGGCGCGGCTACCAGGGCACCGTTGCAGCGCGTGATGGTCTGTACATGCTGCGCAACACACGACCGCGCACCGTATACATCGAACTCGGAAACATCCGGAATCCCCTCGACCAGCGCCGCTTCACCTCCGTCGACAACCGCCAGGCCCTCGCGAACTGGCTGACCGAGGGAT
>JACZJN010000075.1 GCA_014860565.1 Bacteroidota bacterium | reverse complement strand
ATCCACCTCTTCCCATTCCGAACAGAGCAGTTAAGCCCCTCTACGCCGATGGTACTTGGCGGGAGACCGCCCGGGAGAGTAGGAAGTCGCCAGGACATTATCTTTAGAGCTCAATGAGAAATCATTGGGCTCTTTTTTTTTGGGGTGAGCCGCAAGAGGCGGGAGGAGCGGAAGGATTTCGGATGTATTGTATTATTTTCTCTGTATATTCAATTCAATGATACTATTTATCGTTATTCTCGCCGTCTTCACCCTCAATCTGCCCTTCGGATACTGGCGCAGCACCACTCGGAAATTTAGTTTTCCCTGGGTGCTTTCCGTCCATATCCCCGTCCCGGGAGTGATCGCGCTGCGCGTGTTTTCCGGACTCGGATGGCAGCTCTACACCTTCCCGCTTCTCATCGGCGCATTCTTCACCGGTCAGTACGTCGGCTCCCGCCTGCACGCATGGATGCAGCACCGCGCCCGCATCGAAGCCACCGGATGCCTGGTGATGGACCTGTATCACTCCCTCCGTCACGGCTGAGCACCCCCGTCTTTCCCGAATTCTCCCTGATTCCAGAGGAACGATTCCGTGACTGATGTGTCATGAGTGGGAATCGTCCGTTTTGTTACTGGACGGTCCTTCTGCCAACCGTGTCTTGAGGGTGCCACATGGATTCACGTCGTCCCGGAAAATGCAGGCTGATGATGCTCGCCGTCGCTGTCTTTTCGCAGATGTTCATCTCCTATACCTGCGCACAAAGCTGGTGGACTCCGAACTCGAACCGCTATCCCGAGAGCATCACCAGTGTCGCCTGGACACATCGTCTCTACGGCTATAACGAGCGTGGCGACATCTATTGCGCCGCAAATTCCACCCCTGAAGAGAACGAGTGGCTGGTCTATATGCCCGGGAACATCACGGGTATGCGCACCATGACCGGCGATATGCGCTATGCCGTGGGGACGCAGGGGGCGATATACACGGCGGATTACAATCAGAAGCGGTACGTGCGCGCCATGCCCGTCACGACCGCGGATCTGAACGGCGTATGCTATATCAACACGGGTGGGACCATCAACTCTCCGCATCGGCTTTTCGCTGCTGGGAGTAGGGGGACTATCGTATCGTGTTTGCCGAAGACCGACGCCTCAACGGTGCTCACCGAAAACGCGTTCCCGGATCTCTACGCAATCTGGCAGCTGGATTCGAGGAATATCTGGGCCGTCGGCGACAGCGGCTGCATCGCGGTTTCCTCCGACAACGGCAAGACATGGGAGAGACGGGCGCACCGTCCCGAATTCCAATACCGCTGTCTTTCCATGACAAGCAGCAACATGATACTTATCGCGGGGTCAGACGTGAGTTCCGGAACAGCATTGCTCATACGAACAAATCGGGAGCTTTCGGAATGGAAGGAACAGCGATTCGAAGGGTACGGCGCTGTCACCGGAATTCAGGTTGTAAAGAACAAGGTGTTCGTTTGCGGCTCGCGCGGGCTGCTCGCTGTATCGGAAGACAGCGCGCGAACATGGACGAAGACCGAGAGCGCGACGCGGATTTCATTTCTCGGTCTCGTCTGTGCAGGAGCGGCCATTACCGCGGTGGGAACGAATCAAAGCGGCGAACACTTCCGCAGTGCGCATTCGACGGACTCCGGAAAGACCTGGAATGCCCGCATCGAAGCGGAAGACAGCGTCGGAACGATCTCCATATCAGGGAATCGCATCCCTGCAGACCTGATGGTTACGGAGACGGGGTTCGTGCTGTGTCATGAAAGCCCGTCGTATCATCAGGCTCTTCATATCCTGCGTCGTGTCCCGTACCCACTTTACAGTTGTGTCGAAGTGGGGTATGATCGATGGATTGTGGGTGGGAGCGACGGGCGACTCCAGGTTTCGGACGACAACGGAAAAAGCTGGCGAGGCACGGAAGCGCTCGATGGCGATGTCATAGCCCTGGAGGGGAGCTGGCGCGACAGTACCTATGCCCTCACACGGCATGGCCGCCTCTACCGTTCGGGTGATCTGGGGGATACATGGCAGCTCGTGCATACGTTCGAGAAAGAACAGTCGATATCGCGTCTCACCGTCAGGTTCGGCGATACATGCCTCGCAACCGGGATGGAAGGTGCCTATGGCATCGCGTGCATCTCCACCGACGGTGGGTGGAAGTGGCGGACCGTGCTGCAATACGAGGGCAGGGTTACGGGTATGGATATCGACAGTTCCGGCGCACTCTTCGTGTCCACCGGCGACGGCAAGCTGCTGTGCACCTGCGATGAAGGCGCGAACTGGTTTTCCGTCTTCGAACTCCCGGGTCAGGATTTCCGTGATGTGTCCGTGGTTTCGAGGACTGAACTGTATTTGATCGCAGACGGCAATGCGGTGTGGTGCACTCGTGACCGCGGAGCCACCTGGACTCCGATGTATCTCGAGGGACAGTCTGTTGACAGGATTTCGGCTGTCCGTTACCTGGGATGGGTGGCATGGGGATCACAAGCGTCACTGGTATCCTATTCGCTCAGTGGATCCTATACCGATCCGATCAGGAAGGACTGGCCGAAAATCCTGGCAGCCGCTTCACGAACGGGACGCAATTTTGTCGCGGTGGGAGAGCGCGGAAAAATATTTCGCTTTGAATGGACATCTTCGTACCGATACGACATCCACGAGGTCCCGGTACAGGTTCGTCACGATCTCCATGATGTCGTGTGGTCGAATGAAACGGATCTCGTGGCCGTGGGAGACAGCGGTGTCATCCTGAAGGGTACAGCGGCAGGAAAAATATGGGATATCGCCTACCGTGACCGGGATCGTCGATCGCTTTTCCGGGTTGTGGCGTTCCCCTCTGGCGTGGCGGTTGCGGAAGGATCGTCCGTACTCCTGCGTTCCGATGCGGCCGGAACCGACTGGTATGAACTTCCAGCCTATCCGGGAAGTCATCTCGCACCGATCGATGAGCGAATGTGGTTCACTGCAGCGGACGACGGCAAGGTGTTCTTCACGGAAGACGCCGGAAGAACCTGGCGCCATCATGGCACACTCCCATTCGTTCTGAAGGAATTTGCCGCCTTTGACGGCGAAAACGTGATGGCGCTGGTCGACGGGGAGGAAGGCGGCGCCGTACGGTGCAGGCTGCTCCGCAGCACGGATTTCGGTGCGACCTGGAATACAATGTTTGAAACCGGAGAACAGATACGCGGGATGCGGCTGTTCGGTGGCTCGCGCGTCATCCTGATAGGAAACGACGGGCAGGTGTTTGTGGGGGACAGCTACGGGCGGCAGTGGATGGAAACCCGGTCACATTTTTCGACCACGTTCAACGATGCGGAGCTCATCGAAATGAACTCGCCGACAAGTCAGGAGATTCTTTTTATAGCCGATGAGAGGGCTATCGACGTTCTCATCATGGCGAATCCCGTGCTGTCGGTAGACAGTCCAGATCCCGTTCCTGCGCGAATGCATATCACCGGTCTCTATCCGAATCCGGCGCATGGTTTCCTGGCCGTGAGCATTGAGGGAGATGCGCATTCTGCCTGCCGCCTCTCGCTGCATACAATGCTGGGGCAGGAAGTCTTGCACAGGGACCTTGACCTGCTGGCGGGCAAGGCCATGGAGACGACGGTCGACGTTTCCGCGCTCGTCGGAGGCGTTTACCTGCTGCGACTCGTTGCTCCCGGAGTGAACGAAGCCCGGATGCTCGTCATTCGCTGAGAAAGGAATCCAGCAGCGTATCGTCGACCAGGTACGGCAGGGTGATATGTCCTTCGCCGGCGTGCTTCTCGTTCCATTCCTTCACCGTCGCGAGCGCGTTTTCATTGCGCGCCCAATTCCGCCGGGCGACGCCGCCCATCACGTCCCAGCTCAATCCTGAACGAAGGATCGCATCCATCCGCTCCGAACCGTCGAGCACGATGCCGTTGCCACCGTTGCTCGCGCGTCCGATGCCCACGCCGCCGCCGTTCGAGAGCACCACGAGCGTCATGCCACGGGCGACGTTGCCGGCGAAGCACTGCACGCTCATGTCGGCGGTGACGTTCGAACCGTCGTAAATGTTGGCGGTTTCACGGAAGGGAGAATCGGTGCCGCTGACGTCGTGATGATCCCGACCGAGGATAACAGGACCGATTTCTCCGTTGCGCACCATCTCGTTGAATTTCAGCGCAATGCGTACGCGTCCTTCCTCATCGCTATAGAGAATGCGGGCTTTCGTCCCGACCACGAGGCGGTTCCGCTCGGCGGTGGCGATCCAGTAATGGTTGTCGCGGTCCATCGAACTCCGCTCGGGATCGATGCACGCCATCGCGGCCTGGTCGGTCTTGTGCAGGTCTTCGTTCTTGCCGCTCAGGCATACCCAGCGGAAGGGCCCGAAGCCGTAATCGAAGCACATGGGCCCCATGATGTCTTCCACGTACGACGGCCAGATGAATCCTTCGGTCGTATCGCGACCGTTTTTTGCAATGCTCGTTTCCCCGGCGTCGAAGATCGAGGCCATGAAGCTGTTGCCGTAATCCCAGAAATACGACCCCTTCGCCGCCAGTCGCTTGATCACGCGATAGTGACGCCGCAGGGAATCGTCGACCAGCGCGTTGAAGCGCGCGGGATCGTTTTTCATGATCTCGCGGCCTTCGTCGAAGCTGACGCCGGCGGGAGTGTAGCCGCCCTCGTATGCGACGTGGCAGGACGTCTGGTCGGAAATGAGCTCGACATGGATATTCTTTTCATCGAAGTATTCGAGCAGATCCACCACGTTGCCGTGATAGGCGATGGACACCGCTTCGCCTTTCTCGCGATACTCGCGCATCCACGCGGCGATCTGATCGAGGTCGGCCGAAACGAGTCCGACCCAGCCCTGGCTGTGCCGCGTCTCGATGCGGCTGGCGTCCACCTCTGCGATCACGCCGATGCCGCCCGCGATTTCCACGGCCTTGGGCTGTGCGCCGGACATGCCGCCGAGTCCGGAGGAAATGAAATACACGCCTTTGAGATCCTTGTCCGCGGGAATCCCCAAATACTTGCGGCCCGCGTTGAGCAGGGTGATATACGTGCCGTGCACGATGCCCTGCGGCCCGATGTACATCCAGCCGCCGGCGGTCATCTGGCCGTAATTCGTCACGCCCATCGCGGTCAGGCGCTTGAACTGCTCGGGATTGTCCCACTGTCCGACCAGAAGTCCGTTGGTGGAAATCACACGCGGGGCGTCGGGCTTGGAGGGGAAGAGTCCGAGCGGATGTCCCGACGAAACGACCAGCGTCTGTTCCTCGGTCATGACCTCGAGATACTTCTTGATGAGCAGGTACTGCATCCAGTTCTGGCATACCTGGCCGGTTTCACCGTAGGTGACCAGTTCGTAGGGATACAGCGCCACGGCGAAATCCAGGTTGTTGTCGATATTCACCTGCAGCGCGCGGGCGGGAAGAATGCCCGTATAGTCATCCACCGGACGTCCCGTGATATTGCCTTCGGGACGAAACCGGTAGCCGTAGATGCGTCCCATGCTCCGCAGTTCCTCGAGAAACTCCGGTATCAACTCCGCATGCAGGGGTGCGGGCACATAGCGCAGCGCGTTCTGCAGCGCCGTGCGGATTTCGTGTTTCGAGAGATTGAGTCCCCGGTTCGGTGCGCGCCTGATTCCGGATTGAAATACCTTTTTCTCTGGCAGTTCCGCCGGAAGTTTGACGGTCATGGCGTTGGCGATGTCGGTGTCGGAAAGCATGATGAGGCCCGTAGATTTGAAATCGATATGCAATGATGTAAAATACGGAAAAATCGTGGAGGAGTGTAGAGGAGAAAGGGAGGGAGGATGCAGAGGGCGCGGAGAAGAGCTTTACCGCCGAGGCGCGCGGAGGCGCGCGGAGGATTTTTGGAGGATGAGCCTTCAGGTCGGACATTCGACGCGGCGAGTTCGTCCGTGGAAGGACAGCCCCACCGACAGTGCGCTCAGCGCGCCGCATCGCCCCGAAGGGGCGAACCATTGCAGCCCAGGGCGCAGCCCTGGGGAAGGGCGGCCCCTCCCTCCATGCCCCGCGCCCTGAAAGGGCGCCACAGTATTCATCACAGCAACGTAATGATCGGAGAACCTCGATGTCAGCACTCGAAGCAAATGTCACCCTCGTCAACGATCGCATGCAATTCCGCGGAGCCCTCCGCGACAATCCGCCCATCACCATGGACTACATTCCGCCCCTGGGCGACGGCGACGGCTACATGCCGATGGAACTCGTGCTCATGAGCCTCGGCACCTGCAGCGGCTCGAGCGTCGCCGCGCTGCTCCGGCGCATGGGACGCACCGTCTCCGCCCTCGACGTGCGCGCTTCCGGCGTGCGGCGCGAACAGCATCCGACATCCTTCGAAACGATCGCTCTCGATTTCACACTCACATCACCCGATGCCACCGAGGAAGATATGGGGAAAGCACTCAAACTGTCGGAGGACTCGATCTGTCCGGTATGGGACATGCTTAAGGGACGCGTGACAATTACCACGGGATTCGATATTATCAGGTGAGGGGAGGAGAAAGGGAGGGAGGATGCAGAGGACGCGGAGAAGAGCTTTACCGCGGAGGCGCGCGGAGGCGCGCCGAGGATATTTTGGAGGATGAGCCTTCAGGCTCGTCAGGATATTATGAAGGATGAGCTCGCCGCGGCGAGCTCGTCCGTGGAAAAATCGATGCAGTATTCCCTAACGAACGGAGATCTGATGTACTATATCCTGTTCTACACGACGGCGGACGATTATCTCGAGCGCCGTGCGCAATATCGCAGTGAACACCTCGCCTACGCACAGGCCGCGCAGGAACGGGGAGAACTGATGCTCGCAGGCGCGCTGGCTGATCCTCCCGATCGCGCGCTGCTGGTGTTCAAGGCGGAAAGTCCGTCCGTCGCGGAGGACTTCGCGCGCAACGACGTCTATGTAAAGAACGGCGTCGTCACCGCGTGGGAAGTGCGTCCCTGGACCGTGGTGATCGGCGGATGAGCGCGATCCCGGTGCTCGACCGCATGCATGCGCGTCTCGGTGAGTGGTCCGCCGCGGGCGACAAAAGAGACGTCTTCCTGCGCTGCTACAGCATGATGACTGCCAACATGCACGCGGGCATCGATGGTGCCGTTTTCAGGGACGCGGATTGGGTTTGGCGTCTGCTCGGCCGCTTCGCGGAGTATTACTTCGAAGCGCTGGATCAATGGGAGCGCGACCCTGTCCTCGCTCCGAAGGTCTGGCAGCTGGCGCATGAAAGCACGCGCCGTTCCGATGCGACGATTCTGCAGCACCTGCTGCTCGGCGTGAACGCGCACATCAATTACGATCTCGTGCTGACGGTCGCCGAATTGCTCGACGCGGAATGGCCGGCGATGACGCACCCTGAGCGCGACTTCCGCTACGACGATTACTGCCGGGTCAACGCGGTGATCGCGGACACCATCGACCAGGTACAGGATGAAGTCATCGCACCTGCGATGCCGTTAAGCGCCGTGTTCGACGTGCTGCTCGGACGCCTCGACGAAATGCTCATCTCCCGCATGATCGCATCGTGGCGCGATCGTACCTGGGTGTTCGCTGTCCGCCTCCTCGAAGCGCCTGATCCCGCAGCGCGTCAGGCCATCGTCGCGGAAGTCGAGGAAAGTGCGTTGCGAATGGCGCAGCAACTCAGTGCCGGAATGAAGCACGGATAGCTTCTCTCCACTCAACAGTCGAAAGAGGAGTCTCATGAGAATCGCCTCCATACTCATGCTGCTGTTTGTACTTGCCGCGGTTACTTCGCCGCAGCTGCGCGCGCAGGACGGGGAAGACGAATATCCCGACGCATCGTTCTTCGTCGGCAGCTACACGCTGATCGGAAAAGTGCTGGAAGGCAATGGCACGTTCATGGGATTGCTGATACTCGAAGCCGATTCGACGGGACGGCGGTCTTTCGCTCGCGTCATAGGAGCCGATACCACCCGAGGCAGCTGGAACATAGAATACGCGATCGGGGAAGAAGTGCGCGTCATCCGGATCCGATGGCAGCGTGAGGGACGCAAGTACGAATGCACGTATCAGTGGTGTTACGACTTCGACAGCTATGCGCGCCTGTCGGGACATTGTTACGAATCGGGGAAGGCGACGGACAGTCCCGGAATGGAAGTCGGCTTCGCTATATGGCCTGATTGGGGGAATGACGGCGGGAACATGGATGACGATGGGAACACCGATGATACGGATAGGAGGGAGTAACACGGATTTGTTTTTCAATGCGGAACGGATTCCGGGAACCGATGACACGCACTCCGCAGTGTTCCATTTTGCTTAAGATTTCTACCGTACTTTGCCCGTATGAAAATCCTCATTGTCGAAGACGAACGCGAATTGGCCGGGGAAATCGTGCGCTCTTTGAGCGGACAGGGATTTGTCTGCGAACTGGCGTCTTCACTCGCCGCAGCCGATGAAAAGATTCATCTCTACGAATACGACGTCGTCGTCCTGGACCTGATGCTGCCGGATGGGGATGGACTTTCTCTCCTGCGCAGCATAAAAGAGCGAAATGCCGAGACGGGAATCATCATCGTTTCAGCGAAGGATGCGCTGCCGGACAGAATCGAGGGGCTCGAGCGCGGGGCGGACGACTATCTCACCAAGCCCTTTCATCTCGGAGAACTCAACGCCCGCATCCAGGCGCTGCTGCGCAGGAATATCCGTCACGGAGACGAGGTGCTGCGCTGCGGCGACATTCAGCTGCGTCCCCGCGCAATGGAGGTATCGATCAACGGTGAAGCGGTAGACCTTACTCCGAAGGAATTCGAATTACTGCTGTATTTCATCGTCAACAGAAATCGTGTGCTGGGCAAGCAGGCGATCGCCGAACATCTCTGGGGCGATGCATACGACATGGCGGAGAATTTCGACGTCGTATACGTGCACGTGAATAACCTGCGGAAAAAACTCACTGCCGCAGGTGCCGGTGACATGATACGGACGATCTACGGTGTCGGCTACAAATTGGAGGCGCCATGAGGCTGCTGCAGCGAAGCCTGCTGATTCAGGCCGCGGTCACCTTCTTTGTCCTGATCGTGGCGGGAGTGGCGATGTTCTTCGCCCTTCGCCAGATGGTCGAGGAGGAGATCGACGAACGCCTGGCCGAACGTGCGAACGCGATTTTCGCGCGTCTCGAGCGCGACAGGGATTCGGGAGATCCATCGGCGTCGGTATCCGAGGTCGAATCTCAGCGCACCGGGAACACCTACTCCGACGTCTCTCTCTCCGATACGCCGGGTGGTGAACGCGAACCCTGGCGCGAGTTGAAGGCGGTCCGCGAACTCCATGGAAAACATGTTGCCGTGGTACTGCGGACATCCCGGCTCGAGTGGGAGGATTTTTCCGAAACGATATTCGTCGTTTTCATGGCCGCCGCCGTGCTGCTGTTGATCGGCGGCATCACCGCGAATGCACTGACCTCGCGCCGCATCTGGCGACCGTTCTTTCGCAATCTCGAGAAGCTTCGCCAGTTCTCCGCGCGGCAGGATGCCCCGGTGGAATGGAGTGCGTCGAATATCCGGGAATTCTCTCAGCTCGTCGATTCACTCACTGCTCTGACGGAAGGGGTGCGCGGCGAATACCGCACGCTGAAGGAATTCACCGAAAACGCGTCGCATGAGATGCAGACACCGCTCAGCATCATCCGCACGAAACTCGAACGCATCGGTCAGCATCCGGCGCTCGACAGGGAACTGGCCGAGAGTCTCGAAGGCGCCGCCATGGCCGCGGATCGTCTTTCGCGATTGAATCGCAGCCTGATCCTCCTGGCGGGAGTGGAGAACGGGCAGTTCGAAGTGACGCAGCCGGTGGACATCTCGCAGATCGCTGCGACGCAGGTCACGTTGATGCAGGATCTGTTCGTTGAAAAGGATCTGGTGCTGGATTCGCACATCGATGCGGGAGTGTCGCACCCCTGCAACGCCTACCTGACCGAAATCCTGATCGGGAATCTGTTGTCAAACGCCATCCGGCATTCCGAGGGAGCGGGGAAAGTGGAACTCCGTCTCGCACGGGAGCGCATGACTCTGACCAATCCCGGTCCGCCGCTGCCGTTTCCCTCCGAGCAATTGTTTCATCGTTTCAGGAAAGGCGGCGCGGACCAGGGATCTTCCGGACTGGGATTGGCGATTGCGAAGGAAATTGTCCGCCTGCACGGCTGGACGATAAGCCATACCTGGCGGGACGGCAGGCACGAATTCGAAATCGCGTTTCGTCTTCAGATTTCATGAAGAATCACATCGTACATTTCTCGAAACAATTTCATCATTCGAGGTGAACATATGCGTACCATTTCTCTTCTGCTCTTCGTCGGGTTGGCATTCACGCTCTCCGCCGTCGCGCAGCCCAGTGTGCCGAAGGAAGTCCAGAAGGCCTTTCAGGCGAAATTTTCGAAAGCAAGTGACGTCAAGTGGGACAAGGAAAACGACAGCGAATTCGAAGCCGAGTTCATGATGAACGACGTGGAGATGTCCGCGAACTTCTCGGCGAAGGGCGTCTGGATTGAAACAGAGACTGAAATAGCCATCGCCAAGCTTCCGGCCGCCATCACGCAGCGTCTCGCCAAGGATTTCAAGGGCTATGCCGTGAAGGAAGCCGCCTCGGTCGAGAAACCCGGCAAGGACATGACCTACGAGGTCGAAGTCAGGAAGGGCGAAAAGACCATCGAAGTGCTGCTCAGCAAGGACGGCAAAGTCCTTGAGAAAAAAGAAGTGAAGGCCGAAGAAAACGATCGCGACGAAGACAACGACTAGCCCACGTCAGGAACGCGGGTTCCACGGATTCTGCGGATATCCACGGATGGATTATTATAACGGCCCCGGTTTCCCGGGGCCGTGTCGATTTACACAATCCTTGATCGGAAGCGCTCAGAAAAACATTGTGTCTTCGTGTCTTCGCGTCTTTGTGTTGAACTGCCTCACCCCAGCAGGTTTAATACTTCCTCCAGAATCTCACACGACCGCACCACCTTCTGCATCGTCGTGTGATCGGGGTAGAGCGGGCGGTCGATATCGAGATGCTCGACATGGCGGCGCACCACCTCGCGGGCCTTCTGCACGCCCGCGCCGTTCTGGAAATCGCGGAAGTCGAGCGCCTGTGCGGCGGCGATGAATTCGATGCCGAGTACGCCGTTGGCGTTGTCGAGGATCTGGGCGTTCTTGATCGCCGTGTTCATTCCCATCGAAACAAAGTCCTCCTGGTCCGCCGCGGCGGGGATGGACTGTATCGAGGCCGGGGCGGAGAGAATGCGCTGCTCGACGATGAGCGAGTCGGCGGTATACTGGCTGAGCATGAGTCCGGAGAACATGCCCGCGCCCTTGGTGAGGAAGGCGGGGAGTCCTACGCTCAGCGCCGGATTCAGCAGACGGTTGAGGCGGCGTTCCGAAAGCACGCTCACCATCGTGATCGCGGCGCCAGCCATGTCCATCGGCAGGGCGACAGGGGAGCCCTGGAAATTCGCGCCGGTGAGCGTCAGGTTTTCCGCCGGGAGGAAAATCGGATTATCGCCCACGCCGTTGAGCTCGATTTCCACCTGCACCTTCGCATGCGCGACCGCGTCATGCGCCGCGCCGATCACCTGCGGCGTCGAGCGCATCGAGTACGCGTCCTGCACCTTTACTTTCATTTTCCCGGTCTGCAGGTCGCTGCCCTGGATGTGCGAAGCGATCGCGCGCGCGCTGCGCACCGCACCAGGGAAGCCGCGCAGCTGATGCAGCCGTTCGTCGTACGGTTTCAGGTTCGCCAGCAGGGCTTCGAGCGACATCGCCGCGGCGATTTCCGCCTGCATGAGCCAGCGGTTCATGTCGTAGAGGTGGATCGCGCTCATGGCCGTAAGAAGGTTCGAGCCGTTGATGGTTGCAAGGCCGTCGCGCGCCTGCAGTCCCGGCACGAGAATCCCCGCCTGCTCCATCGCCTTGCGCGCGGGCATGCGTTCGCCCTTGTACCAGGCCTCGCCTTCGCCCATCATCAGCAGCGCCACCTGCGACATCGGCGCCAGGTCGCCGCAGGCTCCGACCGAGCCCTTCTGGCAGACGACAGGAGTGACGCCCTTGTTGAGCAGGTCGATCAGTGTCAGGGTGATTTCCGGGCGGCAGCCCGAGTTGCCGTGGGCGTGGACGTTGATGCGTCCCGCCATCGCGCCGCGGACATATTCGATCGGCGCCGGATCGCCGATGCCTGCCGAGTGATTGTATATCAGATACTTCTGGAATTCCGCTACCTGGTCGTCGTTGAGCACCACCTCCGAAAACTCCCCGATGCCCGTGTTGATGCCGTACATGATTTCATGATTGGCGATCTTCTTTTCGAGCATGGCACGGCAGACTTTGATGCGCTCGAGCGCGGCGGGATGCAGTTCCACGGCTTCATTGTGGCGTGCGATGCGCACGAGTTTTTCCACGGTCAGGCTCGCGCCATCCAGAATGATCGACATAGGTCCTCCGGTTTTCAGAAAAAATTCAGTGTAATAACATAGCGCTTTTAACGGAAAATGAGGAATGCGGGGTGGTCCCCCCGACGAGGATGTTTCTCCGGCCATTTCTATGACCAGGAATGTAGAGTTGAAGAGCACGGCATCGGACTGCTCCGGCAGGGGCAGAGTGGATGCTACATGAGAAGCCGGTTGCGGGTATTGTGAATTGGTTGGGGAGTAGCGACTGGAAGCAGGAGGGAGTGTCCAGAATTCTGTGTAAATGGGAAGTTTCCAACGATGGAATGAAGGCTATCTCCCTGCGGCATGGGGAGCCGGGCCGCCGGGGCCCCCAGTGAGCCCAAGGCGGATCGGCGACCAAGTGCCGCACAAAAGACTC
>JACZJN010000074.1 GCA_014860565.1 Bacteroidota bacterium | reverse complement strand
CTCCCCCTCTCTGTCAAGAGAGGGGGCCGGGGGGTGAGTTCGTCTCAGCGATAGGCCGGGGGGTGAGTTCGTCTCAGCGATAGGCCGGGGGGTGAGTTCATTCAGAAGCTCCACCAAACCCTGGAGGATGAGCCTTTCGGTCGGAGACTCACCGTGGCGAGCCGCGCTTTCAGCGCGGGGAGGGATCGGGAGCCTCGCCATGATCCCAGGGCTGAAGCCCTGGGCTGCAATAGGCCGCGCTTTCAGCGCGGGGAGGGATCGGGGGCCGCGCCAAGCCTCCTGCCTCCTGCCTCCTGCGGCGGTGGCGAAACCACCGCCTCCTACACCATACCCGCCTGTTTTCGCAGATACCACTCGACGGCGAAGAGCAGCACGGCGAGGGCGAGCAGCCACACGAGATTCCAGAGCTGAATGTCGGATTTGATGATGCGATCGGCGGGAGCGAAGCTCTGCGCGCCGCTGACGGCGGCGGGGAGACCCGAGACGTCGTCGATGGTGAAGTATTGTCCCCCGGTGGCGGCGGCGATCTGGCGGAGGAGGACGTTGTTCATGCGCGTGTCCTGGAACTCGATGTTGAGTTCACCCACCGCGAAACGTCCCTTGTCGGTACCGAGCACCTGTCCGTCGAGTTCGGCCTTGCCGGAGAAACTGTAGTCGCCTTCCTCGGTCACGTCGAGCAGACCGCTGTAACGCCCGGCGCCGAGCGGCGAGAGCATGAGTTCGCGGGACTCCCCTTCTCGCGTCACGGTCACGGTCACGGCGGCGTTGTCGACGGGCTCGTAGCTGGCGTTGTACACCTGGGCGAACAGCTCGACTTCCTCCCCGCTGTCGAAGAATTCCTTCGCGGGCGTGATGCGCACCTGCTTGTCGTCTTCCCGCGTGGTCAGCCAGCGCACGGCGTTGGAGATCAGCCGTCCGGGCAGTTCGCCGTCGAGCACGTCGTAGGCCAGTTCCCAGCGCCAGAGTCCGTAGGCGGTCCACGCCAGAACCTTGCTGCGCCCAAGCTTGCGCTCGAGCAGCAGGGGTTCGTTGAAGGAGATGTTATTGAGCTTCATCGTGCCGAGAATCTCCGCGCCCGCGCGGGTACGGAAGCTCGACTCGGTCTTGAACAGCGGCGGCAGCTTGCCCCACGCATCGGCGGGAATACCGGTGGCGAGGATCGGATTGAGCCGCGCGGCTTCGCTGCGCTCGAAAAAGACCTCGGTTTCGTTGGGACGCGTCTGCACGATGTCGTACGGCAGCTGCGCGTCGAGTCCCATTTTGATTGTCATGTAATCGGTGGTGCGGCCGGGCAGAAGGAACAGCGGCACGGCTTTTTTGTCCGCCGCCTCGCCGATCATCCGCAGCACGCCGATGTCGCTGCGCGTGGTCGGGAAACCGGCGAGCATGACGACGTCGGCTTCGAGAAACGCCTTCGCCGAGGGTTCGCGCTCGTACCAGCCGCCGCTCCCTCGCTGCACGTACAGCGTGGTGCCGATATTCTTGTCTTTCTGGAGTTCCCGCTGCAGCAGGGAGACGTCGGGACTCGGCGCCGAAGCCACGATCACGACGTTCATCTTGCTCTTGAGCACCTTGACGAAAAACGCCCGGGTGTTGTTCTTCGTCGTCAGTTCGCCTTCGAGCGGCTCGACGCGCACGGTGAGCTTGCGCACGCCTTCTTCCTTCGGCGCGTAGGTGAAGCTCAGGGGATATTCGTTCACGCCCGGACGCAAGTCCAGCTCAGCCCTGCCGATTTCATTCCTGCCCTCGACCAGCGTGACGCGCGTGCGTCCACTCTCGAAACCGGCGCTGCGGATGGTGACGTCCACCGGTAAGGAACTCTCCAGGTACGCGATGGAATTGGCGAGAATGCGGCTGACGAGTACGTCTTTCTTTTCGGTCGAATCGCCCACGGCCACGACATGCACCGGCACGCCGAGCGCCTGCGCGGCATACAGGGGACTTTTCCCGGCGGTGAACACTCCGTCGGTCACGAGCACCACGGCGCGCAGATTGCGCTGCGCCTCGGCGTCGTAGACCTGCTGGAGGGCGCGTCCGATGTCGGTCTCGACACCGGTAAAGGAGAGTGAGTCCGCGGTGACGTCCTGCATCGGGAAGGCCTTGCCGCTGAACAGCCACGCCGATTTCTCCCCACCGCCCTCCACGCCGGTGTAGGCGGAACTGGAAACGAAGTCCTTCATCCGCGCGCTGCGCGCAATGCCGGCATCCTCGACGGTCAGGCTTTTCGAATTGTCGAGCAGCACGGCCACGCGCGCATCCACCTCTTCGCTGCGCTGCAGGTTCAGCACGGGTTCGAACAGGAGAAAGAGCAGCACGACGAGCGCGGAACTGCGCAGGGCGATCAGCGTGATGCGGCGCGCGCGGGTGATTTCCGGCACCGTGCGGCGGTACACCCACATACTGAACAGCACCGCCACGACGACGAGCAGCAGAAGAAGGAACACGCTCTCGGCGAACGAGAGTGCAAATGTGGTGAGTGCCGGGAAAAAGGACATGAACTGCTTTCTTATTTCACGATGACCAGGCGGCGCATGATCTGCCGCTCGCCGGAGGAAAGGCTGTAATAATAGACGCCGGTGGAAAGGCCCCATGCATCCCAGAGCGTGACGCTGTGTACTCCCGGCCCCTGGTAGTCGTCGACGAGGGTCCGGATCACGCGGCCAAGCCCGTCATGAAGCCGGAGCTGCACGTTCGCGCCGGGCATGGGAACGGAATAACTGATCAGTGCTGTACCTCCATCGCCTGTCACGAAGGGATTCGGGGCGCTTTCTTCCAGGGCGAAATCCGCGGGCATCATGTTTTCGGCACCCAGCGTGCGGCTTTCTCCGACGACGAATTGGTGCCGATGCTCCGGTGCGCCGTACGGTGACGTACGCGTCTCACGACTGTCGCTCGCACGGACGTTGAAGAGCACTTCCGTTCCGACGGCGAGTCCGCTGATGTCGGCGGCGTAGAGTCCCGAACCACTTCCTTCACCCGGGTAATTGTCCAGCTTCTTCATCGGAACGCTCTGCGCGGTTCCGCCGGCGGCATATTCGAGCGTCACGCTCCCCGCATCGACGGTGTTTTTCGACACCACCCATGCCATGATCGTGCTGGCGCTGCCGGTCCAGAATATTTTCGGATTCGTCGAAATCACCATGCCGTTGTGCAGCACGGCTTCCCAGGCATCGATCATGCCGTAGCCGCGATTGTTGTCGGGCGCATCGGTCTGATCCGCCGTCGCGCGCAATGCGTCGCGCACCTGCACGGCGGTGAGTTCGGGACGCGCCGACCGCACGAGCGCGGCGACGCCCGCCGCAAGCGGCGTGGCCAGCGACGTTCCGCTGGCTTTTTCGTATGTATCGAATCCATATTTGTTGGCGCAGTACACCGACACGCCCGGAGCGGAAATGTCGGGCTTGCCGCGCTGGTCGCTGGTGGGACCCCGCGAACTGAATCCTGCAACACTTTTGTCGTAATTGACCGCTCCCACGGAGACAATGCTGTCGGCGTCGGCGGGCGCGATCAGCGAACCGGGAGCGCTGCCTTCATTTCCCATCGCGGTGACGACGACCACCCCGCGACGCATGGCCTCGACGGCGGCGCGCGTGGTCACGGCGGTCCTGCCGTCAAGATCGCCCTCGGCCCAGACATAGCCGGTACCGTCGTCCCAGTCGAGATAGCCGAGTGATGCGCTGACAATCGACGCGCCCTTCGCTTCGAGCCACTCGATGCCCTGTACCCAGTAGTCTTCCTCAATCTGCGTTTCGGATCCGTTTTTCTCTGTCTTGCCCAGGTAATAGTCGGCGTTGAATGCCGGGCCGATCAGCTGTCCCTGCTTGAAGCCGGCGAGCGCGGAAAAAGTGGACGTTCCGTGCGCGTCCTGTCCGTACAGGTCGCCCTCTTCGTTTTCAGTCAGCGAGTCGAGATTGATGAAATCGTATTCGCCCTTCACCTTCACGATGGAGAAGACTTCGTGGGGACGCCAGCGGAAGCCGTTGTCGAGCATGCCGACGGTAATCCCGGTGCCGTCGATCCAGATGTCGTGCACCTGCGGAACCCGGATCATCTCCAGTTGCGGAAGCGATGGACCGTAATCGAATCCGTAGGGGGATAGCGACGCGGTTTGCTTCAGCAGTGGTTCCTGCGGCACGGGGGGCCTGCGAAACCTGCGCACCGGCTCGATGCCCGAGACGAACGGCAGCGCGCTGATGCGGAGCAGCTGCGTTTTGTCCACGGTGACGCTGACGGCGTTGAGCCAGCGCGACTGCACGGTGATCGTCGCCCCGGTGGCCTCTACTTGCCGTACGTATGTTGGAAGCGGCGGAAGATCCGCAAGAAGCAATCCCGGCGTGGCGCCGACGTCGGAGGCGGCACGGCGCAGAAGCGCCTCCTCGCTCACGCCCAGTGCGGCGGAGGTCATGGATGCGAGACGCTGTCCGGCATCCGGCCCGCGATCGGAGAAGAAAATCCAGTGACGCTGCTGCGCATGAAGCGCCGGCGTGAGTGCAAGCAGGAAGAATGCGGCGGCGATGAAGATGCGCATGGCGGATCCCCGTTATTCGTTGAGCAGACGGTCGATGATCTGTACCGGCGATACGCCGTCGGCCTCGGCGCTGAAATTCGTCACGAGGCGGTGGCGCAGCACGGGACGCGCGACGGCCTTCACGTCATCGATGTCGGGCATGGGACGCCCGTTGAGAATGGCGCGCGTCTTTGCGCCGAGAATCAGGTACTGCGAGGCGCGCGGCCCGGCGCCCCAGCGCAGCCAGTCCTTGATGAACTGCGGCGCGCGTTCCTCGGTGGGACGCGTGCGCATCACCAGGTCCACGGCGAAGGAAATGACGTTGTCGGCGACGGGCACGCGGCGCACCAGCTCCTGATAGAATTGGATGTCCTCTCCGGACAGCGCGTTCTCCACCTTGGCGACGAGCGGACTCGTGGTGTTCTTCACGATCAGCTCTTCCTCCGCCCGCGTCGGATAATCGAGCCAGAGATTGAACATGAAGCGGTCGAGCTGGGCTTCTGGCAGCGGATACGTGCCTTCCTGCTCGATGGGGTTCTGCGTCGCGAGCACGAAGAACGGCTCTTCGAGTGAATACTTCACGCCGGCGGCGGTGACGTTGTGCTCCTGCATGGCTTCGAGCAGCGCCGCCTGCGTTTTCGGCGGCGTACGGTTGATTTCATCCGCGAGCACGATGTTGGCGAACACCGGCCCCTTGATGAAACGGAAGGCCTTCTGCCCGGTGCTGTGATCCTCCTCGATGATCTCCGTGCCGGTGATGTCGCTCGGCATCAGATCGGGGGTGAACTGCACGCGGCTGAATTTCAGATCGATGGCCTCGGCCAGCGTCTTGATCAGCAGTGTTTTCGCGAGCCCGGGAACGCCGACGAGCAGACAGTGTCCCTGCGCCAGCAGCGCGGTGAACAGCTGCTCGACGATGACATGCTGGCCGATGATGACCTTGCCGATTTCTTCGCGAAGCCTGAGAAAACTTTTATTCAGTGCGGCAACCGCCTGCACGTCGTCGATGGGATGTTTGTCTGTTGTCATGTGTCCTGTGCCTGGGATTCGACGTTGGGAATGTGCTGTCCGTCCGCATCAAACAGCTCGACGGCGCCGAAGCGTTCCAGCGTGTTGCGCAGCAGGTTGCCGCGTCCCGCTGCCACGATGGCCGTCTGTTCGGGATGCAGCCAGCGCTGCGCCGTCCGCTGGATGTCTTCCGGCGTGAGCGCGAGAATGCTGCTGTTGAACGTGTTGTAATAGGACTTCGGGAGTCCGTAAATCTCGATATTGATCATGCGCTGCGCGACCTGCGACGGCGTCTCGATCTGCAGGGGGAAACTTCCTACCACGTAATTCTTCACGTTGGCGAGTTCCTCTTCCCCGACGGGTTCCTGCCGCAGGCGTTCCATCTCGAAAAGAATTTCCTCGATGGCGCGGTCGGTGACTTCGTTGCGCACTTCGGCGCCGGCGGAAAACGGACCCGGCTGCACACGCGCATCGAAGCGCGAATGGGCGCCGTAGGTGAAGCCCTTGTCTTCGCGCAGATTCAGGTTCAGACGCGAACCGAAATAGCCGCCGAACAGCATATTCAGCAGGTACACGGCGATGTAGTCTTCATGCCCGCGGGGAATGCCCACGTGGCCGACGAGTATCGACGACTGCACGGCGGTCGGACGGTCCACCACCTGCACGACGCGGCTGCCGGTAAGCGTCGGCGAAGCGATGTCGCTTCCCACCTTCCCGAGGGGAGCGAGGTCGCCATACGCCGCTTCGCAGAGGCGAACGAACGCATCGGGATCGATATCGCCGACGCCGATGGCGAACATGTTGTCGGGGGCGAACAGACGGCCGTGCAATGCGCGCATCTCGGTGTCCTGCAGGGCCGTGACCGACGCTTCCGTGCCATCGAGCGGCTGCGCGTAGGGATGCGTGCCATACACCGCGGCGCAGAAGCGGTCGTAGCCGACCGAAGAAGGATTCGCCTTGCTCTGCAGAAT
Source organism: Bacteroidota bacterium (assembly GCA_014860565.1). Classification (GTDB taxonomy): domain Bacteria; phylum Bacteroidota; class Ignavibacteria; order SZUA-365; family SZUA-365; genus SZUA-365. The sequence goes on along the minus strand of JACZJN010000074.1, from coordinate 370 downwards.
GTCCGTCAAACGCTGCTCGCGGACGCGCTCGATTTCATCGGCAGGAAACGCGGGATTCCGGACAACGTCGGCAAGCACGTCGAAGGCCTGCGGCAGATGCCGCGACAGTATGCTCAGTCCTGCGGAACTGCTGTCCCACCCTGCTCCGCTGCCGATGCTGCCGCCGAGAAATTCGATTTCCTCCACGATCTCAGTGGCTCTGCGCGAGGCGGTGCCCTTGGTGAGCAGCTCTGTCGTCATTCCCGCCAGGCCCGGCATGCCGCGATCGGCGGAACCGCCGCCGTAGGCGACGACGCTCACCGCGGCGATCGGAAGCGCATGCTCCGCGTAGACGATGACCTTGAGTCCGTTTGCGAGCGTGTGCTCGAAG
>JACZJN010000073.1 GCA_014860565.1 Bacteroidota bacterium | reverse complement strand
TTGGCGAAACAACGGGAATGTGCAGGTTTTTGTGTAAACGGGTATTTTGATCGCACGATGCGCGAGTCGTCGAGGCGCGTCGCCGGAGTAGCGGCGCGGCGACAAGCGCAAGCCCATCGTTCGCTGGAGCACAGTCGCCGTGCCAGCGAGCCCGGCTCACGCGCCACGACGGTCGCGCGCGTCCGCGATCCCCACACATGAAAGGAGTCCTTGCATGGAACTCACCGATGCTCAGTTGGAAAAACTCAAACAACTGGCCAAGAATGTCAACTCCATCGAAGATCTGATGGGAAAAAACGGTTTGATCAGCACGTTTACCGCGGACATCATCAACAGCCTGCTTGAGAGCGAACGTGATATACACCTCGGGTACCCGTCTCATGCCGTCGAAGGACGTCACAGCGGGAACAGCCGCAACGGCTATTCGAAGAAGACGGTGCAGGGTGACCGCGGCCCGCTCGAGCTGAAGATCCCACGCGACCGCGACGGCAGTTTCACGCCTCAGGTTGTCCCTCCGCACAGCCGCGTCCTCGAGGGTGTGGAGGATCAGGTTCTTTCCCTGTATGCGGTCGGCATGTCGACGCGCGACATCAGCGACCAGCTCGAACGCCTCTACGGACCGTCGATTTCGCCATCGATGGTCTCGCAGATCACCGACAGTATTCTCCCGCGCATGCAGGAATGGCAGAATCGTCTCCTCGATCCAGTGTATGTGTTCGTGTTTCTCGATGCGATTCACCTCAAAGTCCGGCGGGACGGCCGTGTTCAAAACACCGCTGTGTACACCTGCCTGGGTGTGACGCTCGACGGCGAGAAGCATTTGTTGGGCCTGTGGATCGGCGAATCCGAAGGAGCACGGTTCTGGCAGAGCGTCTTGACCGATCTGAAAAACCGAGGAGTCGTCGATATCCTCTTCGTGTGCGTTGATGGACTCACGGGCTTTCCCGATGCGATCGGGAGTATCTTCCCGAACGCCGAAGTGCAAGAATGCGTCATCCACGCCATTCGGCGAAGCATCAAGTATGTCGCATGGAATGATCAGAGGAAGTTTATGGCCGATCTCAAGCTGGTCTACAAGGCCGCGACCGAAGAAGCCGCACTGTGCGCTCTCGATGAGCTCAATCACAGCTGGGGGAAGCGCTATCCGCAAGCCATTGCGACCTGGCGGAATCACTGGCCATACCTGGGCACGTTTTTTGCCTATCCCGAATGTATTCGTCGTACCATCTACACGACCAACGCTGTCGAAGCGGTCCATCGGCAAATGCGCAAGGTCACGAAAACGAAAGGAGCGTTCCCCAGTCAGGAAGCTGCACTCAAACAGCTGTTTCTCAATCTTCGATTGGTCGAGAAAAAATGGACAATGCGTCTCTCGAAGTGGAATGAAGTGCTCAACTATTTGATGGTCAGCCATCATGAGCGCATTTCGCCGTATATTACATAACGCCGTTTACACAAAATTTTGCACGCTCTCAGCAAAATCCGTGACCTTCTCCCTCTTTCACCTTCTCCCCTCCCTACCTTTTCACC
>JACZJN010000009.1 GCA_014860565.1 Bacteroidota bacterium | reverse complement strand
TGTGAAGCGCTACTGGCAGGTGACGTACACGGGCACGGGCTGGACGGCGGACATCACCTTCCCGTACTCCGATCAGGAAGCGTCGATGATCTCCGACAAGTCGCAGCTTCGTTCTGTGCGCCAGGCGGTTCCGCTCGGTGCGTGGGAAAGTCCGACCCTGGGCACGACGTCTGCCTCGGACGTAGTGCTGAACATGGTGCGCGTGAGCGGATTCTCGCCGGCGAACATCGACGGGAATCTCGCGCTGGCGCATCCGTACCAGTACGCGGGCAAGGAGCCGGACGCGGGTCTGCCCGAGGCATCCACGCTCGAGCAGAACTATCCGAACCCGTTCAATCCGACGACGAACATCTCGTTCACGGTCGCCGAGGAGCGCCATGTGCGCATCGCGGTGTACAACAGCCTGGGCGCGGAAGTGGCCGAGCTGGTGAACGAAGTGCTGCCGGCGGGCCGGTATGACGTTACGTTCGACGCCTCGGCGCTGCCGAGCGGGACGTACCTGTACCGGATGATGTCGGGCGGCTTCATTGCCACGCAGCGGATGACGCTCTCGAAGTAAGTCCTGAAGACATCGGGATCCTGTGCATGCAGGATTCCTGAATAAACGGGGTCGTGGATTCTATCCACGGCTCCGTTTTTTTATGTATCGGTTCGGGGCAGGGAGTCCGGAAAAATTAATATTTATAACAGACCCAAAACTCTTGCAAACGCCTTGAAAGCAATTATATTTGCTGGAGCAATTTAGAGAGTCATTTTTTCTGATGGTTGAATCCAATTTCGCAGCTGTTTGTCTCATTTAACTGGAGGCCGAGCTCCGCGTATCTGGTAATACTTTCCCTTACATAACTCACCCCCATCCATAGGACATTATTCAGGAGTCCTGCATGCATCATTTCACTACACCGTGGTGGAAGAACGTCGTTCTTTCACTCATGGTCGGGGTAGTTATCACCATGCTTCCTTCGACGGGACATGCCCAGCTCAGCGGCACGTACACCATCGGAAGCGGGGGTAACTACACGACTTTCAATGCGGCCATCACTGCGCTCTCCGCCGGCGTCTCGGGTCCCGTGACCTTCAACGTCCTCGCCGGAACCTACAACGAAACCTTCACCATCCCCGCCATCACCGGCGCCAGCGCCGTGAACACGATCACCTTTACCGGTGGCGTGGGGAACGCCGCGACGCGCGTCATCTCGTATGACCAGAGCACGTCCTACGCGGCGGTCATTACGCTCAATGGGGCGGATTATGTCAGGTTCAGATACCTGACCGTCAATTCCCTCAACGCGACGTACGGGTATGGCTTCCTGTTCACGAACTCGGCGGACTATAACGAGATCACAAACTGTGTGATCAATATGCCGATCACGTCCAGTTCCGTATACCACATAGGCATCTGCGCCAGTACGACGACTTCGTACAGTACGTATGGCGCCCACGGTATCTACAACCTGATCCAGAACAATACGATCACGGGCGGCTACTACGGCATTCGCTGGAACGGAAGCGGTTCGACGGATTACACCATCGCGCGCGGAAATCAGTTCATCGGCAACTCCGTCATCGATTTCTACACATATGGAATCTACTGCTACTATGGCGGCGCCTATGTGATTCGTGGGAACTACGTCAATCAGCGCAAGACCGGGACGTTCACGACTTCGTCCGGCTATGGCATCTATGCGTACTACATGAATGATGGTCCCGAGATCAGCTACAACTACTCCTCGTGTGCATACGCACCCATTTACAATCTGTACATGAACAATGCGTACGCATCGACGACCAATCGCGCCAAGTTCTTCAACAACATGGGCATTGCCGACGGTACGTCCACCAACTACGGACTCGTGTTCGGGTATGCCAAGTATGCGGACGTGGTCTATAATTCGATACGTACGAAGACCACAACCGGTACGGTCTATGCGATGTATGCATACTGTACGGCAGCGGCGTATGATTGCAAGGTGCAGAATAACATGATCAGCTACGAGACGAGTGGAACCCTGTATGCGATGTACAATTCCACATCCGGTGCAGCGGTCAACTACAGCGTATTCGACCGGAATATCTACTACAAGAGCGGCGGTACCCCGACAACGGAATACTGGTACTGGAGCGGAACGAATTACGGTACATTCGCAGCGATGAAGGCCGCGACTGGCCCCACGTACCATCAGAATTCCGTGATGGCGAATCCGGAATGGTTTTCCGACCAGGATCTGCACAGTACCTCTATCGCAGCCTATCAGACAGGACTTCCCTTCACCGGCATCACCACTGACTTCGACGGTCAGACGCGCAGCGCGACGACTCCCTGTATCGGTGCAGATGAGTATGTTCTGAGCAACATGGCATTCGCTTCGTCCACTTGCACGCAGAACAATACCAACGTGGTTTCCGCCGGGTTTGCCAATCAGGAAATCATCGGAATCGAAGTAACCGTCACCGGATCGTTGAGTGCGATGAACGCAACCTCGTTCACCTGCAACACCACGGGTACGACAAGCACCGCTGATATTACTGCTGCAAAAATCTATTACACCGGCCGGACCGGGACTTTTGATGCATCAACCCTTGTCGGCAGTGTCAGCAATCCCAATGGTACCTTTACTATCACGGGCAGCCAGGCACTGATCGGGCCGGGAACAAACTACTTTTGGCTCACCTACGACATTTCCGGCGCGGCCCCGACAGGCAATTTCGTTGATGCACAATGCACGAGCGTGACCATCGGAGGAACACCACGCACACCGACCGTCACGAATCCCTCGGGCAACCGCATGATCATCGCGCCCATGAGCGGGATTTACACGATCAACCCGACCGGCAGCGGCAGCCGCAACTTCACGAGCTTTACCGCGGCGATTAACGCTCTCCAGACCTACAATGTCGGCGCGGCCGTCACATTCCAGGTCGCAGCGGCCACGTACAACGAACAGCTGACTTTTCCTGAAATCAGCGGCGCCAGTGCGACGAAGACGATTACCTTCGACGGTGGGACCGGGAATGCGGCGACGCGCATCATTACCTACAACGTCGCCACGTCCTACCAGAGCGTCATCACGCTCAACGGCGCAGATTTCCTCAAGTTCAAAAACCTGACAGTGAATTCCGTGAACAGCACCTACGGCTACGGATTCCTCTTCACTGCACAGGCGAGCGACAACGAGATCAGCAACTGCGTGATCAATCTGCCTTCGAATACCTCATCGACCTACCATATCGGTATCGTTGCAAGCAGTACGACCAGCTACTCGACCACCGGCGACTGGGGCGACAACAACATCATCCAGAACAACACGATCAACAGCGGCTACTACAGTATTCGCTGGAACGGATACGGCAGCTCGGCCAACGCGACGCTTGGGCATGACAACCAGTTCATCGGCAACACGCTCCAGGATTGGTACTATTACGGTCTTTACGTGTATTACAGCGTCGGCGTGAAGATCATCGGCAACCAGGTTCTCGAGCGCTCGACGGGCAGCACCGTCTCGACCTATCGCTACGGCATGTACGTGTACTATCCGAATCTCGGACCGGAAATTCGCAAGAACTATATCCGGGCCAATTATTACGGGCTGTACGCTCCGTACGCGAACTACAACTACACGACAGCCGCTCCGCTTCCGACCGCGGTTCGCGGAAAGATCACCAACAACATGATCACCATGGATCAGTCGATGTACGGGTACATCTACGGTCTGTACACATATTACGACCGCTATACCGACATCGGCTTCAATTCACTGAACATGAAGATGACGTATGCGACACCGACCACGATCTACGGATTGTACCACGGCGGGACGTCGACGAACTACGACACAAAGTACAAGAACAACTACGTCGCGTATGACGGTGGCGGAACATTCTACGCCATGTACAACTCGACGGTCGGCGACGTCTCCGAGCATGACTTTAATGCCTTCTGGAGCACCGGTGCCAACACAATGTATTTCTATTGGGGCTCGACCTATTCAACGCTTGCTGCGATGCAGGCCGCGGTCACGGGGTTCCATCAGAATTCCAAATGGGGCGACCCGTACTTCGTCAGCTTCACCGATCTCCACAGCCGGTCGCATGTAGGCTACCAGGCCGGCGTTCCCTTTGCGGGAGTGACGGATGATTATGACCTGCAGCCTCGCGGCGCTGCACCCTGTATCGGTGCCGACGAATATCCCGCACCCCCGCCCGAGATCGACATGGCCGTGACGCAGGTGATGCTCAATACGGCAGACAATAAGTGGGCCTACCGTGAGAATCCGGATGCGCATGCCGTCAAGGTTGTGCTCCAGAATACGGGTTTAGGCTCCAATCCGGCGAGTGTTCCCGTGACATACAAGGTCGGCTCGATGCCGGCGAATAGTGGTGACGGTGTGCAGGAGATTTTCGCTCCGACATGGAACGGAAACAAGACCGTCGTGACGTTCACACAGCGTCTGAGCACTCTGGCCGTAGGTTCCGCAACCGTTTACGCCAAGGCGTTTGTCCCCGGTGATGGCGGTCCCGCGAATGACGGCGGCATGGACAATGCAACGGTCCAGAACGTGAAGGTTCAGGGCTTCGAAAACTTCGACCGCATGAACGTGTCCACATACCCGTTCACGCGCGATCCGGGCTACCTTGACCGTCCGTTCGTGGTTATCGACAACAACGGTGGATCGACCATCGGCATTCTCGGCGGCATGGGCGTGGGTGGCAGCCAGGGCCTGGCCATGATGGCGCCGACGCAGTTGGCCAATGAATGGCTCGTTGTTCCCGGTGCGATGCTGATGGGCGGATCGAGCTATCGTCTCGGCTTCGATTTCCGCAACATCTCGGGTGCACCGGTCACCATTCAGGCGGCCTTCGGCGACTCCCCGGACCCGTCGACCATGACGGTATTCGCGACCTTCGCCAACATTGCTCCGGGAAGCTTCATGACCGCGAAGCAGCTTGCAGGTGGGTTGGATCCATATTTCAACACTCCGTTGAGTGATGGTATCTATTACCTTGCACTGCACTTCACGACGAGCGCAACGAACGCACAGTTCGTCCTTGACAATCTCAAGATGGACGACAATCCTTCCCCGCCGCCGAAAATCGCATTCGGCCTTCCCGGCACCGACCTGTCGACGTTTATTGACAATCCTTCGACGAAGATTGTCATCCAGTCGAACTACAAGGCACCGGGTATCATCAACCGCACGTATGAAGTGCAGTCGAAGACGCACATTTACGGTTCCAACGGCGACTTCCTCTGGGACGTGGAAACCAGCACTCCGTGGATCACGCTGACGAAGGAAACCCCGAACCCGACATTGCAGAACTACAACTTCGCACCACCGCGTCCCCGCCAGTTCCAGACCTTCTCAATGTCCGTGAATCCGTCAGGCCTTGCGCCGGGTACGCATATCGGCATGATCACCCTCTACGGCATACTGTTCAATGACGACTTCCCGCCTCCGGCGACCGGTCTCGTGGCGACCAACGAACCTTTGAATATCACTGTGGAACTCCAGGTGATCGACGCTGGCTCGAAAAACGGACCGACCTTCGTCGAAGGCGGCATCAACACCGTGATGACCGTGGCAGGCAGTCCCTACACCGTTGTGGATCCGAAAACCGGAATGACCATCGTGACGGTGCATGTGACCAGCGGTCAGATCAATTCGATGACAATCCGCGCATATCCGAACCAGCTGCCGCAGAACATCGCGCGCATGCTGTATGTGAAGCGCTACTGGCAGGTGACGTACACGGGCACGGGCTGGACGGCGGACATCACCTTCCCGTACTCCGATCAGGAAGCGTCGATGATCTCCGACAAGTCGCAGCTTCGTTCTGTGCGCCAGGCGGTTCCGCTCGGTGC
>JACZJN010000072.1 GCA_014860565.1 Bacteroidota bacterium | reverse complement strand
CCTACACGCCCCTTCCTTTCCTTCCGCCCCTTCCGCTCCTACACGCCCCTTCCGATCTTAGCGGCTTTTCCGTACATTGATGGATTGAATCCTAACGAGGAGAAGCCGGAGGAAAATGATACTCGTTCGCACCCCGTTTCGATTGCCGCTGGGAGGCGGAGGAACGGATTTGCCGGCCTACTATGAGAAATACGGCGGCAAACTGATCACCGCCGCGGTGAACAAGTATATGTTCATCAGCATCAACCAGCCGGCCATCGTCGACCAGATCAAAATCAATTACAGCCGCACCGAGATCGTCGCGCCCGACCGCATCGACGACATTCAGCACGAGATCGTGCGCGAAGCCCTCAAATGGCTCGATTTTCGCCGTCCGCTGGAGATCAGCTCGATGGCCGACCTCTCGGCGGGCACGGGAATGGGTTCGTCGAGTTCGTATACCGTCGGCCTCTGGAAGGGACTCAACACGCTGCTGCGCCGCGATATCAGCACGCATCAGCTGGCGGAGGACGCCTGCCGCATCGAGATCGAACTCGCGGGCAAGCCGATCGGCAAGCAGGATCAGTTCGCCGCGGCCTTCGGCGGCATTCTTGCGATGGACATCGACAACGACGGCACGGTGCACCCGCGTCCCCTCGCCCTCGAACAGGAGGCGATCGCCGACCTGGAACACCGCCTCATGATGTTCTACACCGGCATTCAGCGCGACGCCAACGGCATTCTCGCCGAACAGGGACGCAAGGTCGCGGTGAGCGAGGACGAGGCCACGCGCGGCATGCACGCGATCAAGGACATCGGCGTGGAAGTGGGCGAAGCGCTGCTCGCGGGCGACGTCGACGCCTTCGGCCGCCTCCTGCACCGGCACTGGACCCTGAAAAAAACGATCTCTTCCAAAATGACCGATCCGTCCATCGACGGCTGGTACGACCTGGCCATGCGCAGCGGCGCGCTGGGCGGCAAGCTGATGGGCGCGGGCGGCGGCGGCTTCCTCCTCTTCTGCGTCGAAAACGGGCGCCGGCGCGAACTGCGCGCGGCGATGACCGCGGCGGGACTGCGCTTCATGGACTTCCGCTTCGACTGGGAAGGCAGCAAGGTACTCGGGAATTTCTGATATGAACACCACCATCTGCATCACCGGCGTCGCCGGCTTCATCGGATCGAACCTGGCCGACCGCCTTCTGCGCGAGGGCTATCGCGTCATCGGCATCGACAACCTCAGCTACGGCGTGCGGGAACAGATTCCCGACGGCGTGGAATTTCATCAGCTCGACATCCGCGGCGAGGACATCCATCCCGTCGTGGCCGAAGCTTCGCACGTCTTCCATCTCGCCGCGAAAAACTGCATCAGCGACTGCCAGATCGACCCGGTCGAAACCGCCGACATCAACGTGCGCGGCACGGCCAACGTGTTCGAGGCAGCGAAACGCGGCGGCGTGGAAAAGGTGATCTACGCCGAGTCGAGCGCGCTCTACGAAGGCAGCGCGATCTTTCCCACGCCCGAAGACGACGCGCGTCCCGAAAGCTTCTACGCGCTCTCGAAATATGCGTCCATGCTTTTCGCCGAGGGCTACGCGCGCTACCACGGCGTGCGCAGCACCGCCCTGCGCTATTTCAATGTGTACGGTCCGCGGCAGGATTACCGCCGCAGCATTCCCCCGGTGTTCAGCGCGTTCATCATCGGACTGCTGCGCGGCGAACAGCCGGTGATCTACGGTTCGGGAGAGAAGCGCCGCGATTTCGTGTACGTCGACGACGTCAACGATTTCCACCTGCAGTGCATTCACGACGACCGCACCACCGGCAGCGTGTTCAATCTCGGTTCGGGAACGAACCATTCCATCAACGAAATCTACGCGATCATCGCGCGTCTGCTCGGTTCGACGCAGGAGCCCCTGCACCGCGACAACCTGCCCGGCGAAGCCGAGCGCACCCTCGCCGACATCGGCCGGGCGTCCGCCCTCGGGTGGACCCCGAAAACCTCGCTCGAACAGGGGCTCGCGGCCTCGATCGACTATATCAAAACCCTCGATCTCTGATTCAGGAATTCCCGTTTTCCCCATGCACAGATCCACCCTTCCATGAACGCCATGCTCCTCGCCGCGGGGAAAGGAACGCGCCTCGGATCCATCACCGCGTCCACCCCGAAACCGCTGCTGGAAGTACGCGGCACCCCGGTGCTCCGCCATCTCGCCGCGCTCTGCGCGCGGCATGGCGTGACGGACCTCTGCATCAACACGCACTATCTCGCCGATCGCATTCACGCGGCCATGGGCGACGGTTCGGATCTCGGCCTGCGCATCCACTACTCCTACGAAGAGGAACTGCTCGGCACCGCCGGCGCCCTGCGGAATTTCCGCGGCCTGCTCGGCGAAGGTCCGTTCTTCGTCCTCTACGGCGATAATTTCATGGACTACGATCTCGGCGCGCTCGCCGCGTTTCACCGCGCGAAAGACGGCATCGGCACCGTCGCGCTGTACGAGAAGGAGGACGTCCGCCACAGCGGCATCGCGGTGCTGGACGAAGAGGGACGCATCACGCGCTTCATCGAAAAGCCGACGCCCGCGCAGACGGTGAGCCGCCTGGTCAATTGCGGCCTGTACGTGCTCGAACCTGCGATCTTCGACCACATCCCCGAGGGCACTCCGGATTTCGGGAAGGATGTCTTTCCCGCCCTGCTCGCGCAGGGGGAGGCGCTGTACGGCATGGTGATGGACCGCCCGCTGATCGCGATCGACACCGTGGAAATGTACCGCGATGCGATGGAGAATAAGAATAACGGAGAACATAATGCTGAATGAGAGCACGATACTGGTCACCGGCGGGGGACGGGGTATCGGCGCCGCCATCGCGGAAGCCTTCGCGCGCACGCACGCGCGCGTGGTCATTACCGGCCGCAGCACGTCGGCGCTGACCGCGCAGGAGGACGTCCTGCGCGAAGCGGGCGCCGCCGCGGTGCTCGGCGTCACCGCCGACATTTCGCAGGCGGAGCAGGTCGACCATCTCTACCAGACCATTCACGACGCGTTCGGTGCGGTCGACGTCCTCGTCGCCAATGCCGGCGTGCAGGGACCCATCGGTCCGCTTGAGGACGCGTCGCCCGAGGATTTCGCCGAAGCACTGGCCGTGAATCTCACCGGCACCTGGCTGTGCATGCGCTCCGCCATCCTGGATATGAAAGCGAAGCACCGGGGCAAGATCATCACACTGTCGGGAGGCGGGGCCACGGGTCCGCGCGAACGATTCGCCGCCTACGCCGCGAGCAAGGCCGCGGTCGTGCGATTGACCGAAACCGCGGCCGCGGAATTGCGTTCCCACCACATCGACGTCAACGCCATCGCCCCGGGCGCGGTCAACACGCGCATGCTCGACGAAGTCCTGGCCGCGGGAGACCGCGCCGGCGCCGAATTAACGGGCGCCCGTGACCGTGCGGAGAAAGGCGGCACGCCGCCCGACCGCGCGGCGGAGCTGGCGGTCTTTCTCGCGTCGTCCTTTTCCGACGGCATCACCGGCAAGCTTCTGAGCGCCGTGTGGGATCCCTGGCAGGACGCCGCCTTCGCGGAACGCCTGCGCAGCGATCCCGATTTCTGCACGCTGCGCCGCATCGACGGAAAACACTTTCGGAGCACGGACACATGAACATCGCCATCATCGGAGCCGGACTCATCGGCGGCAAGCGCGCCGCCGCGCTCGCGCATTTTCCTGAGGACACGCTGCGCGTCGTCTGCGACGTGGACCTCGCGCGCGCGCAGGGACTCGCACGGGAGCATGGCTGTGACGCCGTCGCGGACTGGCGCGAGGCGGTGCTGCGCGACGACGTGGATATCGTCGTCAACGCCGCGATCAACGCCGTGCTCGAACCGATCACCGTCGCGGCGCTTTCCGCCGGCAAACACGTCCTCTGCGAAAAGCCGCTCGGACGCACGGCCGACGAAGCCGCGCGCATGGTCGAGACCGCGGAGCTGCACCACCGCGTGCTGAAAACCGGCTTTAACCATCGCTTCCATCCCGCGATGCTGCGCGCACGCGCATTGCTGCAGGAGGGCGCCATCGGCGACGTCATGGTGATGCGCGCGCGGTACGGGCATGGATCGCGTCCGGGCATGGAGCAGGAATGGCGTTCCTCGAAGGACCTCTGCGGCGGCGGCGAACTGCTCGATCAGGGCGTGCATGTGATCGACCTGATCCGCGCCTTCGGCGGCGACCTGCGCGACGCGTACGCGCGCGTCGAAACCAAGTTCTGGGACATCGAAGTCGAGGACAACGCCTTCGCGCTGCTCGGTCTGCGCAGCGGCGCCACCTGTCAGTTCCACGTGAGCTGGACCAACTGGCGCAACGTCTTCTCTTTTGAAATATTCGGAACGCAGGGATACATTACCATCAATGGCCTCGGGGGAAGCTACGGACCGGAGACGCTCGAAGTCGGCAAGCGCCGGGCCGAGGGCGGCCGTCCCGACATCGAGGTCACGGAATATCCGGCGGAAGATACGAGCTGGCGCGAGGAGTGGAAGGAATTCCGTTCCGCCATCGACGAACAGCGCGCGCCGCTCGGCAGCGGCCGCGACGGACTGATGGCCAACCGCGTCATCGAGGCGCTGTACGCTTCCTCCCACAGCGGTGCGCGGGTCGCACTCGACATGGAGGGACGCATTGTCTAGCGTCGCGCGAGCGAACAGGGCGGTGTTTCTCGACCGCGACGGCGTGCTCAACAGCGTCGTCATGCGCGGCGGCGTGGTGAGTTCTCCCTGGTCGCGCGACGAGTTCTCGATCGTGCCGGAGGCCGCCGCATTCTGCGAGGCGCTCCGTGGACAAGGGTGGCTGCTCGTCGTGGTCACCAACCAGCCCGACGTCGCCCGCGGCAACCTCCCTGAGGATGAACTCGACGCCATGCATGCGGCGTTGCGGCGACTGCTGCATCCTGATGCGATCGAGGTCTGCACGAGCGGCGACGACGGTGACCGCAGACGGAAGCCGAATCCGGGCATGCTGCTCGACGCGGCCGAGCGTCTCGGCATCGACCTCGCGCACTCGTGGATTCTCGGCGACAGCCGGAAAGACATGGCGGCCGGCCGCGCAGCCGGTGTTCGCACGCTTCTGCTCGCGACGTCGTACAACAGCGCGGCGCATGACGCTGCGGATGCTGTCGTCCCGTCCCTCGCGGACGCGCTGGCAATCATAACGAAAAGCCGCGGCGGCGCATCCGACGAAACGATACTCTGACAACAAGGATATACAGATGAGCTTTATCCAGAATTATTTCGCCCAGACCGCGCAGATCGCGCAGGGCATCGACGTTGCCGCCGTCACGCGCGTCGTTGACGTGCTTGTGGAGACGCGTTCGCGCGGCGGCCGGCTGTTCTTCGTCGGCTCCGGCGGCGGAGCGGGACACGCCTCGCATGCGACCTGCGACTTCCGCAAGATCGGCGGCTTCGAGGCCTACTGTCCGACCGACAACGTGTCCGAACTTTCAGCGCGCATCAACGACGACGGATGGGACACGTCCCTCGCCAATTACCTGCGCGGAAGCCGGCTCGGCGGCGATGACTGCCTGTTCGTCTTCTCGGTGGGCGGCGGCAGCGAGGAAAAGAATATTTCCATGAACCTGGTCAACGCCGTGCGGTTCGCCCGCGAAGTGGGCGCGCGCGTGGTGGGGGTCGTCGGCCGCGACGGCGGATTCACCGCCTGCGCCGCGGACGCCTGCGTCATCGTTCCCACGGTGGACGCCGCGCTCGTGACCGCGCACACCGAGGCGTTCCAGGCCGTGGTCTGGCACATGCTCGTGTCGCATCCCGCGATCCAGCAGCATGAGATGAAATGGGAATCGACGAAATAACCGAATTCGCTACTCACATTCGATGAACGCAGGAATACCCAGCAGATGATTTCAACACTCAACGTCAAGATTTTCGCCGACGGCGCGGAGAAAGCCGGCATGCTCGAGATGGCGGCCGATCCTCTCATCGCCGGACTCACCACCAATCCCACGCTCATGCGCCAGGCCGGCATCACCGACTACCGCGCGTTCGCGAAGGAAGTGCTCGCCGACATCACCGACAAACCTATTTCCTTCGAAGTCTTCTCGGACGAATTTCCGGAGATGGAGCGGCAGGCCCTGGAGATCGCATCGTGGGGCGCCAATGTCAACGTGAAGATTCCCATCACCAACACGCGCGGAGAATCCACCGCGGCGCTCGTCGAGCGGCTCTCGTCGCAGGGCGTCAAGGTCAACGTCACCGCGATGATGACCCGCGCGCAGGTGGAATCCGTCGCTCCCGCGCTCTCGAGCGGCGCCGGCGGCTACGTCTCCGTGTTCGCCGGACGCATCGCCGACACGGGCAGGGACCCTGTTCCCACGATGAAGGAAATCGTCGACTACCTCGCCGACTATCCGGGCGTCGAGCTGATCTGGGCGAGTCCGCGCGAGGTGCTCAACATCATCCATGCCGACATGGTGGGCTGTCACATCATCACGGTCACCAACAGCCTCATCCGGAAAATGTCGCTCTTTGGCAAGGATTTGCCTACATTCTCCCTCGAAACCGTACAGATGTTCTACAACGACGCGCAGGCCGCCGGATACACGCTCTGATGACAAAAAAGAAAACCATCATCGATTTCTTCGACCGCGCCGCGAAGACCCGCAGCAAGGGCCGCCGCCGGTACCGGTATTTCTATCGGCTGATGGAGAACTACCTGAAATTCTATGTGCCGGAGGGTTCTTCGGTGCTGCTGGTGGGCTGCGGAACGGGCGAGCTGCTCGACGCGCTCAAGCCCGCGCACGGCGTGGGCATCGACATCAGTCCCGAGATGATCGCCGAGGCGCGGAAGAATTTTCCCCAGCATGAATTTCTCGTCGCCGACGTCGAGGAATTGTCGATGGACCGCACCTTCGACGTCGTGATTTTCTCCGACGTGATCGGCTATCTCGACGACATCCAGACCACGTTCGAACGCGTGCGCGGCGTGTGTACGTCCGAGACGCGGGTGATGATCACGTACTTCAATATTTTCTGGCAGTTCCCCCTGCTGCTGGCCGAGCGTCTGCGGCTCAAGCTGCGGTCGCCGTTCTTCGCCTGGCTTGATCCCGACGATATTGCGAACCTGCTCGACCTCGCCGACTTCGACATCATCCGGAAGAACAAGAAGATTCTCTTTCCGATCTGGATTCCCCTCTTCTCGTGGCTGATGAATTTCGTCTTCGCCAACCTGCCGCTGATCCGGCAGATGTGTCTGCTGGAAATCGTCTCCGCCCGGCTCAAGCCGTTGAAGGAGCGGGAGGAGAAATCCGTCACCGTGCTGATTCCCACGCGCAACGAGCGGGGCAACATCGCCGCGGCGCTCGAGCGTCTGCCGGAGTTCGGGACGCATGTCGAAGTGCTGTTCGTCGACGGACATTCCACCGACGGGACGCTCGGTGAAATCGAGGCGCAGGCCGCGAAGCATCCGGAGATGGACATCCGCTGGTTTTCGCAGGACGGCAAGGGGAAAGGCGACGCCGTGCGCAAGGGCTTCGCGAACGCGCGCTGCGACATCTTGATGATACTCGACGCCGACCTGACCGTGCCGCCCGAGGAGTTGCCGAAGTTCTACGACGCCATCGTCGAGGGCAAGGGCGAGTTCATCAACGGCTCGCGCCTCGTGTATCCGATGGAAGACCGTGCGATGCGTTTTCTCAACGTCCTCGGCAACAAGTTCTTCAGCATCGTCTTCACCTGGCTGCTCGACCAGCGTTTCAAGGACACCCTCTGCGGCACGAAGGTGCTCACGCGCGACAACTACAACAAGGTCGCCGCGGGCCGGCATTATTTCGGCGACTTCGATCCCTTCGGCGATTTCGATCTCATCTTCGGCGCGGCCAAGCTCAACCTGAAAATAACGGAGGTTCCCATCCGTTATCGAGAGCGCACCTACGGCAGCACCAACATCAGCCGCTTTTCGCACGGCTGGATACTCCTGAAGATGTGCGGTTACGCCTACAAGAAAATCAAGATGATTTGATGCGTCGCGTCCGTCCCCGGCGGAGCGGCCGTCCTGGCCAACGATCACGATCACAGAGGTAGCGCATGCTCACGCGACCCGCATTCCTGCTCGTGCTGCTCGCGGCCCTGCTGCTGGGCACCGCGTCGTTTTTCATCCATCAGTCCGATTACCCGCTCACGTACGACGAAGGCGATTACTGGGCCGCCGTCGGCAGCGGGATGTGGACCAACTGGACCGACGCCGACGACATTTCCATCGTGGAATTCGCGCGCATGGGTCTCGGTGCGGTGAAGGATCCTGCCGCGCGGGCGCGTCTGTCCGACTACATCCGATCGTCGGGCAGCACCATGTTCCACCGCCATTACCATCCGCCGCTCGCTTTCTATCCCGCCATCGCGTTGCGTCCCTTCGTCGGCTCGCTTCCCCTGCACTGGCAGCTGCGGCTGGCGAACCTGTTCTGGCTCGCCGTCTGGATCGCCGTTCTCGCGCTCCTCGGCTGGAAGTACCCGGAGGCGCGGGCCGCCGCGGTGATCCTCGTCCCGGCCTCCTCCGCCTGGGGCATGGCCGTGGTCGGTTTCAACATGCATCTGCCGTTCGGCCTTCTCGCATCGCTGTTCTTTTTCTGTTGGTACCTGTACGAAGTGCACGGCCACACCGCGCTGCGGCGCTTCGCGCAGTTTTTCCTCGCCGCGTCGTTCGCCACGGTGGAGTACGGCATGTTCGTACTCTTCTTCATCCTCCTCTGGGGCGTGATCACATTCTGGAAAAGCGGAGAGAAAAAGCTCTTTCTCCGCCGCGCGCTCGTCTCCGCCGGATGGGTGCTGCTGTTCCTCGCCATTCTCTGGCCCGCGGGCGTCATCAACCTGAACCTTCTCAAGAGCTGGACCTACGTCATGTACATCGCGCTGTTCCGTCTCGGCGCCGAGCCCGTCGCCTTCCACGGCTGGTGGAACCTGATCATCGACAAATGGAACGCGAATACCTTCGAGCTTGTCCTGCTCGGACTGCTGCTGTACGGCGTGCTTTATCGCTGGCGCCAACTCCTGCGCCGCGGCAGTCTTTTCACCGCCTCGGGCTTCATCCTCGCGCTGCTGTACCTGCAGATCAATCCCACGCTCGTGTACCGCTGGTACCTCTTCCCCGCCTTCGCGGTGGGCTTCCTCTTCTTCGGTCACGTCGTAATCGCGGAGAGGTGGAGAGGAACGGCGCTGGAGGATGAGCCTTTAGGCTCGTCCGCTGAATCGGCGCTGGAGGATGAGCCTTTAGGCTCGTCCGCTGAAACCGCCGAACCGGGAGCGACGCGCTCCATCGCGCCGTCTTACGCGCGCGCCCTGATTGCCGCCGCCGTCGGCATCATGCTTTTCCTTTCCGCATGGCTGCTGGTGCCCGAACCCGATTACAGCGAGCTCAAGCAGCTGCATCGTCTCTTCGAGCAGGTGAATCCCACGCATATGACCATTCCCCGCGGCGTGCTGCCACAGCTTACGCCCTACTTCCCGCATGCGGAAATCGTCAGCTACCACGACGTCGCGTATGCCGACATGAGCGTCGCCGACAGCATCCCTCTCTGGCGCGCCCGCGGCTTCGTGCTGGTCCCGGAAGGAACCGAGCTGGGGAATAACTTCCCTGACGGGCAGGTGGGAGGATATCTGTACTTCCTTCGGAAGAATGCGAAATGAGGAATTGCGAATGACGATTGTCCCGATGCTCCGATGCGTTCCCTTACGCATTCTTCAATACGCGCCTTGCTGATTCCAGGTCGGCGTTGTCGGTTCACCCTTCCGGCAGTATATTTATCTTTTGCCCATTATTATTCCTGATTCCCCATGCAATTCGACGCCATCGTCTCCATCCTGGAAAACGTCCCTCACATGCCCCCCGAACGCGGGAAGCTGATTTACGAATTCGTCCGTGCCCGGCAGCCGAAGCGGATTCTCGAACTGGGCTTCGCCCACGGAACCTCCACCTGCTACATGGCGGCCGCGCTCGAGGAGAACGGCGGCGGACGCATCACGACCATCGACAGCCGTGTCGCGAAGCAGAGAGTTCCGGACATCCATTCCCTTCTCGACAAATCGGGCCTTGCCTCGTTCGTCGAAACAGTCTACGCCGAGCGATCCTATACCTGGGAACTGCTGAAGCTTCTCGAAGACGCGACGAAGGAAGGCAAAACCGAGCCATTGTTTGATTTCGTGTTCATCGACGGGGGACACACCTGGGATTCCGATGGATTCAGTTTTCTCCTTGCCGACCGCCTGCTCAAGCCCGGCGGCTGGGTGCTGTTCGACGACGTCATCTGGACTCCCTCCGTCTGCGCCGGCGAGCCGTGGGTCGACGCCATGCCCGCCGAGGAACGCGACGTGGCGCATGTGGAAAAAATCTTCAACCTCCTCGTCGTTCCCCACCCCGATTACGACAGCTTCGAATTCGACGGCACCTGGGCGTGGGCCCGGAAGAAGCCCGACGCCGCCGTCGCCAGCGGCGATCGCAGCGATATCGTCAGCGCCATTTACTCCCGCACCAACGCCGCCCGGCGCTCCTTCCTCATCCGCCGCTACGTGAAGAGGCTCCTGAAGATCGGAGGGTAGAGGCGGGAGGAACGGAAGGGGCGGAAGGGGCGGCTAGGGAACATGCTACCCTCGCGAGGCGAGATAACGGATATATCCGTTGAGGGATTGCGATGCTTTTCTCAACAGCAATTCCATTTCTGGTGTTGGTGTATAGTAATTCTGCCGCTGCGCGATTTCGAGTTGCGTTTCCAATTCCGCAAGCGAACCCCTGGCGATGTACAACCCCCTGAGCGTTTCCTTGTTCGTATCACGCGCTTTGCCTTCGGCAATATTGCTCGGAATGGAATACGCCGCACGTCGCATTTGCTGCGTTAGGGAATAGCGCTCATCTGAAGGGAAGCTGGCGGTCAGCATATACACTGCATCGACAAGGTCCATGGCGATACGCCAGCAATCCAATGATTCGTGTGATTTTCGATACCATACGGACATAAACGAACTCCCTATTGTTTGAGAAGGATAATGTAAAAAAGTCAGATTCATATAAAGTCGGTTTTACACCCAGGACCGAATGCTCCCCCCTCCCGCTCCTCCCCGATC
>JACZJN010000071.1 GCA_014860565.1 Bacteroidota bacterium | reverse complement strand
GAGGGGAGCCATCCGCTGGTGATCAACATGTTCAAGCGGAATTTCCTGCAGCTGATGAGCGGCTCGACGGGATCGATCAACCGCGCGCAGATCGATGCGGTCGACGAGGTCCCGGATGCGGACGCGCTCGAGGGCTATGCGCCGCACGGACGCGAGGCGCTCGCCCGGCTTGCGGTGATCAAGCTCAATGGCGGTCTCGGTACCAGCATGGGACTCGAGCAGGCGAAGAGCCTGATTCCGGTGAAAGGCGACCTCCGCTTCATCGACATCATCGCGCGGCAGATCGCGCACCTGCACGGACGCGACGGACACCCGGTTCCGCTGCTGCTGATGAACAGCGAGCATACGCGCGACGACAGCCTCGCCGCGCTCGGTGCATATCCGGCGCTCGCGAGCGACCTCCCACTCGATTTCCTGCAGCACCGCGTTCCGAAAGTGCTCGCCGAGAATCTCCTGCCGGCCACCAGCGCGGACAATCCGGAGCTCGGATGGTGTCCCCCGGGACATGGCGACATCTACACCGCGCTCGTCACGTCGGGACTGCTCGCGCAGCTTCTGGAAAAAGGAATTGAATACGCGTTTATCAGCAATGCAGACAATCTCGGCGCCGTGGTCGATCTCGACATTCTCGGCTACTTCGCGAAGGAACAGCTGCCCTTCATGATGGAAGTGGCCGACCGCACACCGGCCGACCGCAAGGGCGGGCATCTCGCGCGGCTCAAGGACGGCCGACTCACGCTGCGCGAGCTTGCGCAGTGTCCCGACGACGAGCAGGACGAATTCCAGGACATCACACTGTACCGCTATTTCAACACCAACAGCCTCTGGGTCAATCTGCACGCGCTGCAGGAAGCGCTCGAACGCTATGACAACCTGCTGCCGCTTCCCCTGATTCGCAATCGGAAAACGCTCGATCCGCGCGACCCTGCATCGCCGGCCGTGTATCAGCTCGAAACCGCGATGGGGGCGGCGATATCATTGTTCGACCGCGCTGCCGCGCTGCGCGTTCCCCGCAGCCGATTTGCTCCGGTGAAAACCTGCGACGACCTTCTCGCCGTCTGGTCCGACGCCTACGTGCTCACCGACGACTTCCGAGTAATTCCCAATCCCGCACGCACCCTGTCGCATCTCGACGTCGTGCTCGACAAGCGACATTACCGCTTCGTTTCGCAGCTCGTGAAGCATTTCCCGCACGGCGCACCGTCGCTGAACGATTGCGCCGCGCTGCGGATCGACGGCGACGTGCGCTTCGGCGACGGCGTGGTATGCCGTGGACACGTGCACCTGCGGGCGGAGGAGGACTCCGTTCTGCGCATCGACGACAACAGCATCCTGGAGGAAAAATGAAACGCGCGCTCCGCCTGGTTCTGTCCGCCCTGTTCGCGGTTTTCGTGATCATCCAGTTCTTCCAGACGGACCATGCGAATCCCCCCGTGCGTGCAGAGATCAGCGCTCCTCCCGCGGTCAAAGCCGTGTTCCGCCGCGCCTGCTACGACTGCCACTCCAACGAAACCGTCTGGCGTTGGTACAGCTACGTCAATCCCATGGGCTGGCTGGTCGGCGGACACGTCGCGGACGGGCGTCGACGCCTGAATTTCTCCGAATGGGAAACCCTGGACGCGCAGAAGAAATACCACATGAAACAGGAAATCATCGAACAGGTCGAGGAGGGAGAAATGCCACTGCAGTCGTATCTGCTCCTCCACTCCGACGCCAAGCTCAGTGCCGAGGATCGGGGCGCGATCACGCGCTGGGCGCAGGACAGCAGCGAGAAATGAGCGGGGCATTCTCTCCGGCTCCTTCCGCGGAAACGGCGCTGCACGAATCACCCGCGCCGTACCGCACACTCCGGCAGTGGATCACCTTCCATGCCGCCTTCTCTCTCGGTGTGATCGTCCTGCTGATCGTCGACGCTCTCGTGCACGGCAGCACGGCGCATGTCGCCGAGGTCGCCCGAGTCACCGGCCTCTTCGTCGTGATCTGGCTGCTGGCCTTCGCACAGCGTGTCCGCTTCCCTCGAACCGCGAGCTTCGTCCGCTATCTCCTCCCGCTTGTTCTCTATCCGGCGATCTACGGGATGCTGCACGCGATGGTCACGGCGGGGCGTCCCTCTTCCACATATCTCATCGACAGCGTCCTGCATCACATCGACCTCACGCTGTTCGGAACGGATCCCGTCGCATGGCTGGGAAATCACGGGCATCCGCTGCTGACGGATCTTCTGCACCTGACGTACTTCTCGTACTACTTCGGCATGCCGGTGCTGATGATACTGATGTTCCGCGGCAACCGGCGCGACGACTTCCGCCGTGCGCTCGCCGCGATGATCATGGGATGGTACGGTGCACTGATTACTTACGCCCTCTTCCCGGCGCTCGGACCCAGCCGCTGGATGGCCGATCAGCTTCCGGTGCTGCACGGCTTGCTGCCTATCACCGCGTGGGTGCAGGCCTTTCTTGCCGCCAATCTCAATCCCGCCGTACGCGACTGCGTTCCCTCCATGCACACCGGCGTGACGCTGCTCACCCTCGTCTTCGCGTTCCGCTTTCAACGGCGGTACTTCTGGCTCTTCCTCCTTCCCGGCCTCGGCATCATCGCCGCGACGGTGTACATCCAGGCGCATTACGCCATCGACGTCATTCTCGGTATCGCGGCTGCAGGAGTCATTTACTGGCTGTCGGGGGTGGTGTATCCTGAAGCATCCGTCCCGCACGCACCCCACCGTTCCGGATTCGATCGGATGTAATTTCGCATGTGGAATAACGCGCGATCATCTCGGATGATGCGATCATGATAATTGTGCTGCCAGATTACCGCCGACAGAGAGTTCAGACATTGGCGTGCCTGTCGTGTCACTTCGGATTTATAGGACCGCACGATGACACCCATCGTACCGGGAGTCAGGTTCGCCCCACGCCTTTGTAGGGGCGCAGCATGCTGCGCCCCTACAATCTTCGATGGAGCGATGTGCAATATCCCATGGACATGGTTCGGCATAACGACCATTTCATCGAGTTTGACGTTGGGAAAGTGTCTCGGAATTTCCTGCCAGCATTTTACCGCAATGACACCGAGCTCACTATGTATCACCGCAGCATCTGTAACTGCACCGAAGAGATGTTGATTGTCATGGGTGTGAATGGTGATGAAGCACATGAACGGAAGGGATTGATCGAATCCACGCAAACGCATTGATTGACGACGATGTCGAGGCATTGTGTTCTCCCTATTGTTGTATGACGGTCCCTAATCGATGAAACTCCCGACGTGTTGTATTACCCTCAACCGTTGTGTAGGGGCGCAGCATGCTGCGCCCCTACAATATCCCAATATCCCAATATCCCAATATCGTGCGAGTCGGAGATTCCCCGTGAATCGAATCCTACCGGATCACCATAATTTTGCGCGTGACCTCGGAGCCCCGGGCGAGGATGCGGAGGAGGTAGGTTCCGGTTTCGGCGGCGCGGCCGTCGGACCAGTAGCCGTCCCACACGAGAAGATGCCGGCCGGCGGGCACCGCCTCGTCGCGCAGCACCTTGACGCGCTGACCGATGAGATTGTAGACCTCGGCACGCAGGGTGGATGGTTCTGGAAGATCGATCGTGATAGAAGTCCAGTCCGTCAACGGCATGGGGGAAGGACGCGATACGACGGCATCCGCCGCGGCTTTCTGGCTGCGTGCGAGCAGCACGTGCCGCGGATTGAAGATGTAGAGATCCGCCGCTGTCGCCGGATGGGCACCCTGCCCGGCTTTCCCGATCGTGCCGCGCACTACGCGGAACCCGTCCGTCACCGGTACGGCGCCGGTGAAAACGTCGAGACCGTAGTCGGAAAAATACGGAACGCCCGTGGCGGAGTCGTGCAGCGCCAGCTGCCGGTCGAAGATCCCGGCCACGCCGGAAATCGATGCGACGTACCATTTGTCCTGCAGGACCCCGAGATCGATCAGGCGCACACCCGGGCGTTCGTCCGACGAACCGCGCACCTGCGTCATCAGCACGTCATACCATTCGTCGGCAGTGCTGTCAGCGGGAATCCAGTTCTGCCGCTCCCACCAGACATTATGCAAAGGATCGAAAAGGTCGTAGCGGTACGCGATGCTGTCGCCTGTGATTCTGAGTGAGTCATCCCAGAAACTGGCATACCCCATCGTCGGCTGCCAGGGCCGCTGCGCGGAGGGAAGCGTCCCGCCTGCCGGAAGACCGGGCGCGTTGAGCCACTGGGCATTCGGCATCTGGTAGGATTGCGCGAGAATGTCGTAGTCATAGGCGGTACGATTGACGATACGGGGAAACCACTTCGCGTCCTCGTCCAGCGCCATGCGTCCGTTTCCGTCACCTTCTTCGAGGACTTCGATTCCATCCATGTCGATGCTGCCGCTCACCGGCAGGGAAACCCTGCCAGGAATGCGCATCGTTTCCCCGTTCCACTCGGCGATGAACGATACATTCACGCCGTCACGGAGGACATCGGCGAGTGTCAAGGTTTTCCGGTACACCCACTCGCCCTGCGAAGCGAAGCGGTCCATCGCCGCGTCGGTGAGCACTGCTCCATCCGCAGCGGTCACTTCGACGCGCATATCCACCGGAATCCCACTCATGCGCGCATTCACCTCGATCACGCCGGGGAGAGACGTCGAGCTGGGAGGACGGACGGCAATACTGCGATAGGCGGCCGCGATCGGGCGGCGCAGGAAATCGGCACGCCAGAAATCGGCGCGGTCGCGAAGTTCCTGGACTGCGGCGCGGGGTGTTGCGCCGCGGGCTGCGATGAAAGCAAACGTCACCTGCTGCGTGTCGCCGGGAGCGAGATCGAACGGCCCGGCTGAAATAAGCACACGCTGATCTCCCACGCTCTGCGGAAACATCTGTCCGTCGGCAAGCTTCATCCCGTCACGCGGCAGCCAGCCGCTGCCCGCCACGACGTCGCCGGAGTACCAGAAGCGTGTCGGTGTTCCGCTGAGCGGACTGACAACATCCACATCCGTTCCACGTCCCTGCATCAGTGCATACCACTGCTCCGTGTCGTCCTTGCCGAGCACCGGTTCGCTGACGGGAGTGCTTTGCCACTTGAACGGCACGACCGCTGCCGTGACGGGTATGTTCCGTGCATCGGATTTCCATCCGGAGAACCATCGCGCGCTGTCTCCCGGTGATGCGACGGCGGGCGTCTGAAGCATTGCGATACCGAAGGCCGTGGGCATGCCGTCCGGCACCGCATCGACGCGCCCGTCGTATGCAAACACCATCCCGCGAACGGAATCAGATCCCGCCAGGTCATTGAGCGCATCCCGCAAATCCGTATCCATGAAAAATCCGGCATACGCATCGCGAATGTTTTCCTTTCCCTTGTTGATGTAGGTGACCTGAAGCAGCAGGGTGTTGTCTCTCGCGTCTCCCTCCCAGGGCGAGTAGAGCAGGGAACGCATTTCGACTCCCATCGGATCACAGCCATTGTTCTGCCGCATGGCGGTCGTATCGAGATCATTCGTCACCCAGAACATCTGCGAGTTTCCGTAGAACTCCGGCTCTCCTTCCGCCACGCCGGGCGCACCGAGGTCCACCGGCCAGTCGCGATAATCGCTGCCGTTTTCCTGCATCCACGTTACCGTGTAGGCGCGGTAATACGGATCGGTGGGGTTGGTGACCGGCTTTCCGCTGAAAATGGGTCCGGGGATGAAATTGTCGCGGTAATAACTCGCCGATACGCGGAGTGCGCCGTTCACTCGGCCAGCGAGCACCGGTGTCGCGGAGAAACAGAGTCCGCGCGCGCGGGAATCGGATACCGACGGCGCGGGCCACAACATCCCGAAGGGTTCGTTCGTCGCCGTATACCCCAGTTGCCCTTTCATCGACAAGGTGATGCGCATTCCCCGGTCCTCGAATGTGGGAAGGGGATTGAAATGGCCTTCCTGCGCCGAGAGATGAACCGGAAGCAGTAACGGGAATAACAACAATAAATGAAGAAGGCGCCGTTGCATCATCAGGAATCCTCTGAAAAACAGGTGTCGAGAGTATCGGACCAATACTACCGAAATCAGTGAGGATTTACAAGGCAGAGAGGAGTAACCACAGATTACACGGATAGCGCAGATTGGTTCTTCGAGCGCTTCTCGAACGCCCGCCCGAATCTTCTGGAAAAAATATCGCACCCGATCTTCGAGACATTGCGCACACAAAGCCAATCTGTGTAATCCGTGCAATCCGTGGTTACTCTTCATATCTTGCGGGATGGATTATCCGACGCCCCGCACCCCCGCCGAACAATTCGCGCATCGGCTTTCGATCGCGCTCATCCCCCCGACGATCGCCGCCGCGGTGTTCGCCTTGCTCGTCCTGGCCTACGAGCACGGCAGCATTTTCCACCAGGTGGTGGTCTGGGTCGTGGCGACTGCCTGTGCGGGAGGACTGCAAATGGCGTACGTCATGTATCTGCGAAAAATGAAGCAGGTCAGCGCCTACGACGTGCCCGAACGTCTGCAGCGCACAAAACCGTACATGATCAGCGCCGGGATTTCGCTCGGGGGACTCATGTTCCTTCTCTTCCTGAACGCTTCGGTGTTCGTCTGGGGACTGATGTGGTGCTTCCTCGTCAACACGCTCATCCTCAACGCCATTAATCTACGATGGAAAATCAGTGCGCATATGATGGGCTTCACCGGACCGTTGGTCTTCCTCTTTCCCCTCTTCGGGTGGGAGCTGCTGTGGACGCTGCCCCTCATCGCGCTGCTCGGCTGGGCCCGCGTCACCCTCCGGGCGCACACGATCGCGCAGGTGATCGCAGGCGCACTCGCCGGCATCGCGCTAACGCTCCTGCAGGCGTGGGTGATCATCGCCGTCATCCTGCCGTTGATGAAGTGAGGCGCAGGAGGAGTAAGGGAGGGAGGAAGCAGAGAGCACGGAGAAGATTTTACCACGGAGGCACGCTGAGGCGCGCCGAGGGGTTTTGACGGACGGAGCGTCATCCCGAGTAGCGGCGCACGCCGGAGGCGGGTGACGCGTATCGAGGGACCCTGCCTCGATTCGGTCGCTGTCGCGTCCCACTCGGCATGACGATGAGTGAACACCCACAACGATTGTCAACAGTACCCGGGATGAAATCGGAAGCGTTTCCTCAAAATCCTCTGCGTCCCTCGGCGCGCCTCAGTGGTAAAGCTCTTCTCTGTGTCCTCCGAACCCTCCCTCCCTTACTCCTCCTGTGCCTCCCCTTTTACCTAGAACTTTTCCGGACTTTCTTCGTAGATTATAAGTCTGTAGCGACCGATGTCACACCTGCACGCGACCTATGATCAAGGCGGTTTTTTTCGACCTCGACGGCGTCATCGCCGACACTCTCCATTTTCATTATCTGGCCTGGGAAAAGATGTTCCAGGAACTCGGCGGCAGCGTATCCGAACATTCGGTGCTGCTGCATGAGGGACGCGCTTCGCGCGAAATCCTGCCGACATTCCTTGCGGAGGCGGGTGTAACGCTGCCCGTCGAAGAGCATGAAGCCTTCATCGACCGCAAACGCGAGTACTACCGCTCGATCGTCGAGGTGACCTACTATCCCCATGTCTTCGAAGTGATCGCCGAACTGCGGCGTCGGGGTTTTCTGACCGCACTGGTCACGGCTTCCTCGAAGAAAAATATGGAAACTGCGCTGAGCGGAGACCATCGGACTCTGTTCGACTTCCTGATCACCGGCGACGAAGTGCGCCGCGCCAAGCCCAGCCCGGATCCATACCTCGCTCCCATGCATCATATGAATCTGTCTCCGACTGAATGCCTCGTAGTGGAGAACGCCCCGCTGGGCATCGAATCCGCAAAAAACGCCGGCATGACCTGCGTGGCGGTGGAAACCACGCTTGGCCGGGACTATCTCGGACTCGCAGATTACGTCATTCACGAAATTCGCGGCCTGCTCGAACTCCCCTTCCTGCAATCCGCCGGTTGATACGATACATACGACATTCAATCAATCACTTCAATCTCCATTGAGGTTCTTTCCATGAAACTACGGATTTTCATTCCGCTCCTGCTGCTGCTGGCCGTGGGACTGCACGCGCAGAGCTTCAAGCCGATCCAGTACGAAGAATACAAGCTGGATAATGGCCTGACGGTGATCCTGCATGTGGACCGCACGGCACCGACAGCGATGACCTACCTGCTCTACCGGGTGGGCTCGAAAGACGAGGTCCCCGGCCGCACCGGCTTCGCACACTTCTTCGAACATCTCATGTTCGAAGGCACCAAAAACATCCCGCGCGGACAGGTCGACAAGCTGATCACCGCGGCGGGCGGCGTGCTGAACGCATCCACGTCCTTCGATCAGACAGACTACTTCTTCAAGGTTCCCATCAACCAGCTTCAGCTCGCACTGTGGATCGAGTCCGAGCGAATGATGCATCTCGTCATTGATTCCCTCGGCGTGGAAACGCAGCGCAAGGTCGTCAAGGAAGAACTCAAGCAGCGGTACGAAGGCCGCCCTTTCGGCACGCTCGGTGATAATCTTTTCAAAAACACCTTCAAGGGATCCTCGTACGAATGGATGCCGATCGGTGTGGCGCAGGACATCAACAATGCGTCCATCGCGGAATTCCGGCAGTTCCACGACAAATACTACCTCCCGAACAATGCCTGTCTCGTGGTCGGCGGCGATCTCGACGTCAAACAGACCAAGAAGATGATCCAGGATTATTTCGGCGACATTCCCGCCGGTCCTGCGCCCGAGCGCAACGAGGTCGTCATCCCCAAGCAGACCGAACCGCGTACGATGATCGTGGAAGAGGAAGTCACTCCTCTGCCTGCGTACATCGAGTCGTATGTCACGGTCGATTCGCGCAATCCCGACGCCTACGCGCTCGAATTGCTGGGGAACGTGCTTTCCGACGGCAAGAGCTCGCGCATCTACCAGCGCCTGGTCGACACCGAACAGCTTGCCCTTCAGGCATCGAGCTTCGGCATGCCGCTCGACAAAGCCGGCATGTTCGCATTCTTCGCCATCGCCAACCAGGGGGTGGACTTCGAACCGATCGAGAAAGCCATTCGCGAAGAACTCGAAAAAGTGCAGCGCGACGGCATCACGCAGGAAGAGTTTGACAAAGTCCGTATGGCAAAGGAAACCGAATTCACACGCAGCTTCCTTTCGCTCGACGGGAAGCTTCGCAATCTCGCGCAGTTCTCCCTGTTCCGCAACCAGACCGATCTGGTCAACAAGGAACTCGAGAAATACATGGCCGTGACCCGCGACGACATCAAGCGCGTGGCGAACACGTATCTGCGCCCCGAGCGCAAGAACGTGGTCAAGTATGTGGTCATGGATAAAAACAGCTGATTCTCAACGAGACACAGGAATGATGACAATGAAATACTTTCGCATTTTCATGATCTTTGCGCTCCTTCTGCTCGTTGGCGGACAGCTGGAAGCCCAGATCGACCGGTCGAAAAAACCGGCACCGGGTCCCGCCCCCAAGGCGTCCTTCCCGGATTTCTATGAAACCACGCTCGACAACGGGCTCAAGGTCTTTGTGATCACCAACGCCGCGCAGCCGGTCGTCACCTTCCGTGTCCTGATCAAATCGGGATCGGAATACGACGGCGACGTATCCGGCATCGCGAGCAGCGTCACCGATCTGCTCACATCCGGCACGTCTTCGCGCACTTCCCTGCAATTCGCGCAGGAAGCGGACGCGCTCGGTCTCAGCATCGGCGCCGGCGCGGCCGACGATCAGATGTCGATCAGCGGCTCCGGTCTGAAAAAGAACATGGACAAGCTGCTCACCCTGATGACAGACGCCATGTACAACCCGACCTTCCCGCAGGACGAGTTGGATAAGCAGAAAAAGCAGTCCCTCTCCGGCCTCAGGACCGTCAAGCGCAGTCCTGACGAAGTCATGAGTCGCATGCAGATCACCGTCGGATACGCTCCGCATCCCTATTCCCACTTCGGTACGGAAGAGGACGTGGAGAAAATCAGCCGCGACGCACTGGTCGCATTTCACAAGAGCTACTTCATCCCGAATAACGCCTCGCTCGCGATCGTCGGCGATGTGACGCCGAAGGAAATTCTTCCCATCGTGAAGAAATATTTCGGAAGCTGGAAGAAAGGCACGCCGCCGGTTGACAATTTCCCCAAACCCGAGCGCATCACAGGACACAGCGTGCATCTTGTCGACCTCGGCAAGACGCAGACGCAGACATCCATCACGGTGCAGGCAACCGGCATGGAGCGCAGCAATCCTGATTACATCGCAGCGGGATTGATGAACTCCATCATCGGCGGCGGATTCTCGGGACGTCTGTTCGCGAACCTCCGCGAGAAGCATGGCTTCACCTACGGCGCCTATAGCAGCATGGAATCACGCAAGTCCGCCGGTCTCTGGCAGGCCACCGCCGACGTGCGCCGTATTGCCACCGATTCCGCATTCACACAGATTCTTCTGGAAATGAACCGCCTGCGCGATGAAAAAGTCGATGAAGAAACTATCGACATGCACAAGCAGTATGCGGCGGGACGTTTTCTCCTGGGGCTGGAAAGCCCGTCAAACATCGCCTCGATGGTACAGAACATCGACCTCTACGGACTGCCGAAGGATTACTACAAGACCTACGTCGCCAAGATGATGAACGTCTCGGCTGACGACGTGCAGAAACTGGCGAAAAAATACCTCACGCCCGACAACGTCGCCTTCCTTGCCGTCGGAGACGCCAGCGTGATCAAGGAGCCCCTCTCCGTGCTCGGTGAAGTTCACATGTATGACACCGATATGAACCCCGTCTCCGCGACGAAGACGTACGAGGTCGACATTGACGGTCCGACACTGCTCGAAAAACACATCGAAGCCATGGGTGGCCATGCGGCATTCGCAAAACAGAAATCACGCATTACCGAAGGCGATGTGACGATTTCCTTCGGACCGGCCACCGCCGAGGGGATGTTCAAGGAAATCGCGATGGCGCCGAACAAAAAATACCAGCTCGTGACGCTCTCGGTCGACATGGGCGGCGGCTCACAGATTCTTGAAATCGAGGAATGGGTCAACGGCCAGAAGGCCTGGAGTCGGCAGCCCATGCAGCCGCTTGTGGAAGTGGAGGGCGACGACCTCGCGCAGACGCTCGAGGACGAGCAGTTCAACAGCGTCGTTCGCTGGAAGGAACTCGGGTACGAACCGACGGTGACGGAAAAGAAGGAAATGAACGGTCGCGTGGTGTATGTGCTCAACCTGAAGAAGAAGCATGGCACTGATGAACTGTTCATCGACGCTGAAAACTTCCTCCTCGCCGCCGAGTCAGCGAGCAAAGACACGCCGAACGGTCTTATCTCCGTGATGAAGACCTTCGGAGATTACCAGCAAGTTGATGGCGTCATGCTTCCTTTCTCCCTCACGGTCGAGTCGACCGGGATGACGCAGAAGGCAACCATCACATCCTACAAGCACAACACTGAAATCGACGACGCGCAGTTCGAACCCAAGAAGTGATCTCGTCGCGACCGTGGATTCGCCGAATACGAGAATCCCCCGCAAATAAAAATTACCCGCACACGTGTAGGGGCGCAGCATGCTGCGCCCCTACATTGTTTGGATTGTATCGGGAGTTTTACTTTCCTCTCGTCCGGGACGAGATTCTTCCCCTACTTGACCATCTTCGAAATCGCTTTGAACGAGTCGGTGCCTGATTCCTTCAACAGCTCAAACAGCACCATCTCGGTACCGGTCAGCTTGGCGCCGAGGGAGCGGCTGACGTCGATTCCCAGCATCCAGTTTTCCTCGGTGCGGCTCGACACTGCATCGGTTACCAGATGTACGTTGTAGCCCAGCGTGAGAAGATCGCGTGTGGTCTGGTAGACGCAGACATGCGTCTCGATACCACAGACGATGATATCGGTTTTATGCATTTCGGTGAGTTTGCTTTCGAATTCAAATTCACCACAACAGGAAAAGCTGTTTTTCTCTATTATCGGGGTGTCGCCCAGCAGTTCGGCGATGGCAGGCACGGTGCCGCCGAGTCCTTTCGGATACTGTTCGGTAGCGACGACAGGCACTCCGAGCACCTTCATGCCTTCGATCAGGATACGGATATTCTTCTGCAGCTGTTCGGAGCGCCAGGCCAGATCGGCCAGTTTGCCCTGAACATCGATGACAAGCAGCATTGCATGAGCGGTGGTGAGCATGATCGTTCCCTCGTGTTATTGTTTCGGTGAATTCTCGCTGTCCCGCTTGGCCTCCGTCTCCCTGATTTTCCCCTCGAAATACTCGCGCCGCCCAGCCTGCTTGAGCGCAAGACGCTGATAGCCGTCGATGGCTTCGCGCCAGCGCCCCTGTTGTTCGTATATCGCGATCAGGGTTTCCGTGACCGGACGAAGGTTGAGATTGACTTCTTCGAGCGTCTCGTCGTCGCCTGTGCTTTCTCCGCGCTCATCCTCTTCGGGAAGGGAGGGAATGCGCGCGCCTTCCAAACGCTCGGCCAGCGCACCGAGGTCGAAAAGCGGCGCAGATGGAGCGGGTTCGGATTTCGCTTCCTTGACGGTCGCAGGACTCGGAGACGGGGGAGAAAAACTCTCGATGCCGGGAAGAATGTCGTCCTGATGACTCCACTGCTGCCGGCGATCGCGTTCCGCATCGCGCGTCACACTGTGTTGCGAGACCAGCAAGCCGCCCGAAGCGGCATACGGAGGATATTCGAGTTCCAGCTCTGTCATCCGGTCGATCAGCCGCACGGCGGCGGTACACGACGGCAGGATACGGATCAGCTCGTGCAGGGTCTGCCTCGCGTCGCTGTATTGCCGCAGCATTATCTGTGCACGGGCGATCATCAGAAGTCCAGTCGGATAATCGGGATGCAGCTTGATGCCCTGAAGACAAAGTTTCAGTGCCTGGGCGGGACGATTGTTGTCGATGTACAGGGAGGCGAGACGCGCGAAAAGCGGCGAAGCAGGGTAGGCGACAAGATGCCGCTCAAGCGCGGCGATGTCGTAGAACATATTTCCCGGTGCCGATTGCTCCATGGTGCCGTCGTAAAGAAAATATTTCGCCACATCAGCCGCGGCCGCTGTGGCGAAATTCCATTCATACAGATTCAAAATTGCAGCAAGATTCCGCTACGCTCTCCGTTGATAGAAAATCAGGCGCTCCGCGGCCCGAGGGCATGACGGATAGACAGAAGGCCAACCAGACCGAAGCCCAGGAAAAACAGTAACTGGAACGGCAGGGCGGCGATTTCGAGAAACCAGACCGATGCGACGACACCAATGAAACAGTACAGTGCCAGCACGATTTCAAAAATCACGCCAAGCGAGATTTTCTTTGTCGAGGCCTGGTACTTCTTGTTTTTCCAGGTGTCCTTGTCGGTCTCAATACGGAATTTCGGCGTGCGGATAAACGCGCTTTTCCGGTTCAGAAGTCCTTCGATGACGGCACGGGAGTTATTCACGGAAAAGCCCATGCTGCCCGACATGAAAAGCGGGAAAAGGAAAATCCTCTTTTTCCAATCCGTATACACATCTTTCTGAGAATAGAGATAGAACAGGAAGGAGCTGATGAAGGCGAGCACGAAAATCGACATGAAGGCAAAAAACGTCTCGTGGCGCCCGGAGTGCTTGATGAAGACCAGCGGTACGTTGAGAATGCCGGTCAGAAGAATGAAGGGGAACACGAGGTTGTTGGTCAGGTGTACGGTCGACTGCAGCTTGACGCGCAGCGGGAGCTTGGCCTTCCAGACGCGGGGAAGAATTTTCCGCGCGGTTTCGATGGCACCCTTGGTCCATCGAAATTGCTGGGATTTCAGCGCGTTGATTTCAGACGGCAGCTCGGCCGGGGAAGTCACATTATTGAGATATACGAAGCGCCAGCCCTTGAGCTGTGCGCGATAACTCAGATCGAGATCCTCGGTCAGCGTGTCGGCTTCCCAGTTTCCGGCGTCCACGATGCACGAACGGCGCCATACTCCGGCTGTCCCGTTGAAATTGATGAAAAATCCGGATTTGTTGCGCACCTGCTGCTCGATCACGAAATGACCGTCGAGGGCGATGCCCTGGGCGCGTGTCAAAAGTGAAAACTCGTTGTTCAGATGCTCCCAGCGGGTCTGCACCATACCGATTCGATCATTCGTAAAATGACGAAGTGTTTCGGTAAGGAAGTTCGCCCTGGGAACAAAATCTGCGTCAAATATCGCGATAAACTCGCCTTTCGCGATATCCATGCCATAGCGCAGTGCTCCGGCCTTGAAGCCGACTCTGTTCTCACGGCGAACCTGGACGATGTCGAAGCCTTCGGCCTGCCTGGCGGCAACAGCGGCTGCGATAACCTCGACAGTCTCGTCGGTGGAGTCATCAAGAACCTGAATTTCCAATTTTTCCTTGGGATAATCAATCGCGCAGACAGCATCGATGAGCCGCTCTACGACATACAGTTCGTTGTACACCGGGAGCTGAACGGTCACCATGGGCAGGTCGTCCAGGACCGCCATCCCTTCCGGCGCCTTGTCCTTGTTCTTGAAATAGTAGTAGATCATCACGAAACCGTGCGACCCGAACAAGAACAGGATGCTCAGAGAGAATACATATGCACCCAGTATAAAATCTTCCATGATTAAGATTTCACCTCAGGAGAGTGAATGAAACAGCAAATTTACCACGCGGAGACCGTCTCCAGCAAGAGGTCGTCAGTCATGTTTTCCATGGCCTGGGTGAGGCCTTCCTCACGACCGGACTGACCGGACGCAGCAGTGTAATCACCGGTGGCGGTGAAGTCCTTGCTCCAGACTTCCTTGTTGGTAACGTGGTCGATCAGTTTGACTCGTGTTTTGAGACTGATTTGCAGCCTGGACGCTTGCGCGCCCTGAGCCACAGCGATGGGCTGGTCTGCGATGATGGAGATGATGGCACCTCTCAATTCGACGTTCGCCGACTGTCTGTCCGCCAGCTGCAATGTGTTGTCCTGCTGAAACTTCTGTATCAGCATGTTGGTCAAGTCCTCACGCAGCGAGGGCTGGCCGAAATTACTCTCGTCGTCGAACAACGGGACGGCAATGGATTTCCAGTGTGCCGGGACGGACGCGCCGGTGAACGAATAGGCGCACCCGCCGAACGTGGCGACAGCAAGAAATATGGGACTAAGATACAAGATAATCCAAAACGAACGCAAGCTTCGCATCACAGTCCGTAATCTTTGATTTTTCTGTACAAAGTTCGCTCACTTATGTTCAATGCCTCCGCGGCGAGCCTTCGGTTGCCGTGGAAGCGGTGCAGCATATGTGCGATCAGCTCTTCTTCCATGCCGCGCAGCGTCATCTCGTCCATGTTCACCGTGCCTCCATGGTCGTTATCTCCAGGTGGGAGGGAAAGCGGTGGTCGGTGCTGCAGCTCGCCCACCATCCCGCGAAGTTCCTGGATGTCGGTCTTGATTTCCCAGAGAAGGCGGAAAATCAGCTCGCGCTCGGCCTGCTCGGGAGCCTTTCCGAGGTGCATGGGCAGGGAGCGTTCGTCGTGCGGCTCCTCCATGAGATGCAGGTACTTCGCCACCACGTGCTCGTCGACGACATTGCCTCGTTCGAGTATGATGATGCTCTCGATCACATTCCGCAGCTCGCGCACGTTTCCGGGCCAACTGTGCCTCATCAGGGCGGCCATGCCGTCGTCGGTTATGAGGATGTCTTTGCGAGCTTCGCCGGCAAGGCTGAGCAGAAAAGACTCTACCAGCAGCGGGACGTCGCCGCGTCGATTGCGGAGCGGGGGGATACGGATGTTGACCGAACGCAGACGGAAATAGAGATCCTGCCGGAATCGCTTGCTGCGCACTTCCTCATCGAGGCTTTTATTGGTGGCGGCGATGATGCGCACATCGGATTTCCTGGGCTCGGAGCTGCCGACCCGCATGAATTCACCGCTTTCCAGAACGCGCAGCAGTTTGACCTGTGTCGAGATCGGCGTGTCGCCGATTTCATCAAGAAAGATCGTTCCGCCGTCGGCCAGTTCGAAGTAGCCTTTGCGGGTTTCCACGGCGCCGGTGAACGAGCCCTTCTCATGTCCGAAGAGTTCGCTCTCGAGAATACCTTCGGGGATGGCACCGCAGTTGACCGGAATGAACCGGCGCGCTGCGCGGCGGCTGGCACCGTGAATGGCTTTCGCGATGACTTCCTTGCCTGTGCCGCTTTCACCTGTCACCAGCACGGTAATGTCGGTGGGGGCCACCTGCATGATCGTATCGACGACCTCACGGATTTCCGTGCTTCTGCCGATAATACCGTGGCGGCGCTGAAAGGCCTGGCGATCGCCCGGGGAAATATTGGTCGCTCCTGCGGTGACGTCGCTCATTCTTCCTTTTTCTCCAGCAAGTACTGCATTCCATCGTAAGCATAGAGCACACGGCCTCCCACTTCCTCGCCGCTCCGCTCCCGCAGTGCCATCAGTCCGGGCTCTATCTCGGGAGGAATGTGTGTGCAGATGATTGTCAGCTTCTCATGCGCCGCGGCGAAGGCGAAGATTTCATCCTGGCCCACGTGGGCGCTGTCCACAATCAGCACGTCGCTGCCCGCGGCGGCGGCGGCAACATCATCGAGCCCTGCGATATCGGAAGAAATCACCACCGAACAGCAGCGGCTGCTGACATGCAGCGAATAGGCGGCGGCAGGGACGTCGTGCCGGGCGGCGAGCTCGCGCATCTTTTCGAGATGACGGTTGGGGAACGGCGCAATACGCAGCCCCTCCTCCGTCGCCGGTATGTCGCCGTACTGCTGGACCTGGAAGGGGAAAGACCATTTCTCGCTGAACACGTACATCCCGCGAAGCCAATCGCGGAACCACTGGACGCGCCCGGGAGGCACGCTGATCGGCAGCGGCTCGGTGCGCCCGGCAAGATACATACCCTGCAGCAGCATGGGCAGCCCTGAAACATGGTCTGCGTGCGTGTGGGAAATGACGACCCGGGTCAGCGACGCGAGTTCGATGCCTGCGGCGAGCAGAGCCGCTGCACAGCCTTCTCCGGCATCGACCAGCACACGCTGGCTGCCGTCCTCGATTACGAGGGAGGCATGCCGCCTATGAATGACGGGCACACCGGAGGCGGTTCCTGTAAGAATGAATCGCATGGAGTTCCTCAGCGGCGCACGACGATTGCGTCGATTTTCTGCTGTTCCTTCAACTTGCGGGCAAATGCCTGCGCCTGATCAAAACCGGGAAAAATCCCGAGCCAGACCGCCTGCACCGTTTTCTTGTTGACGGTCTTTTCGCGCACATATGCGGTGTAGCCCTTCGTCTTGAGCTCTTCCACCTGCTTTCGGGCATCGGCTTCGCGCGCATATGCACCTACCTGCACGGCATAGCTCTTGGCCGAGTCGTTTTCTTTTATGGTCGCCGGTGTGGACTTCGCAGTCGTGGGGTCTTTCGCCGCCATGGGTCCACCCGAGGGAGACGATGACGCGGCAGTTTTTCCGGCGTCTGTCTTAGCCGCTGCGCGCTGTTCACGGCTCAGGAACGGCGACTGCGGAAACTCCTTCATCATGCGGTCGGTGTATGAGCGGGCGGTTCGATATGCGCCCACGGCATAGCTGTACTGATAAAGACGGTATAAGGCGTCATCGGCCCATTCGCTGCGTGCGTACTCGTCGGCGACGCGCTGGTACAGCTCGACGGCTTTCTCCGCGTTGGTTTCAAGCAGGGCTTCGAGAAACAGGACACCGGCTTTATCCGGATGCGATTTCTTCAGAGAAGGCAGCAACTTCTCAACTTCAGCCGCGGCACCGGACTTGACCTGCGTGACGAGCACGGCGATGTCGCGCCGCGCCTGTGCCTGCGCAAGTCCGCCCGGCAGAGCCAGGCCAAGAGCCGCCAGGAGAATCAGGGGAAGATAGAAACGTGAACATCTGTGCAATGTGGGTAGCATGCCGGTTGCTTCCTTGCGCCTGCCTCAGGCTGCTTCGGTGACGACTTGGCTGACAATCGTGCCAAACAGGGTCGCCGAAGTGGCGCTGACAATGCGAACATCCACGTAGTCGCCCACGGCGAACTCCGCTTTCGGAATGATGACGGATTTGTTGGCATCGGTGCGACCCAGCCATTCGGCATCCGAACGCTTGCTGGGTCCTTCGAGTAGAATCCGCTCATTGCCGCCGATCATTGCCTGGTTGATTTCATAGGAAATCCTGCGCTGAAGGTCGATGATTTCCTCGAGCCGACGGCCCTTCACTTCATCAGGCACGTCGTCGCCCATTTTCCAGGCGCGGGTCTTCTCTCGCGGCGAGTACTTGAACATGTAGGCTCCGTCGAAGCGTACCTCCTCGAGCAATGCGAGCGTCTCGCGGTGATCCTCTTCGGTCTCGGTCGGGAAACCGGCGATGATGTCCGTTGACAGTGCCACACCGGGTATGCGCTCCTTGATACGCCGCACGAGATCGAGATAGTGCTCGCGCGTGTAGGTACGGTTCATCAGTTCAAGAACGCGATCCGACCCTGACTGGAACGGCAGATGGATGTAGCTGCAGATGTTCTCATGCGCGGCGATGGCCTCGATCAACCGATCGGACATATCCTGAGGATGCGAGGTCGTGAATCGCACCCGCAGCCGCGGGTCAATTGCCGCGACAGCGGTCAGCAGGGAGGCGAAATCATGTTCGCCGTCGCTATACGAATTGACGTTCTGTCCGAGCAGCGTGACTTCACGGAAACCGCGCGCCGCGAGATCACGGACCTCGCTCACCACACCCTCCAGCGTCCGGCTGCGCTCGCGTCCCCGCGTGAAGGGCACGACGCAGAACGTGCAGAACTTGTCGCATCCGCGCATCACCGAGACCCAGGCGCTGATACCTTCGGTGCGCAGCGGCACGATATCGTCGTAGGTTTCCACGCGCGAGAGCTGCGTGCGAATACCCTTCTCGCCCTGGAAGGCCTCGTCGATCAGTGCCGGCAGCTTGCGATATTCATCGGGACCGCATACGATGTCGACGACGGATTTCTGCTCGAGCAGATTCTCTCGCAGCCGCTCGGCCATGCAGCCAAGAATGCCGACCACCAGGTGCGGGTTCCGTTTCTTGAGGTGCTCGAAGTTGGAGAGCCGTCCGTAAATCCGCTGCTCGGCATTGTCCCGGATCGCACAGGTGTTCACGAAAATGGCGTCGGCGGACTCAAGGTCCGCTGCCAGCTCATAGCCTTGCTCGTTGAGAATGCCGTTGACGATTTCCGTATCAGCGAAATTCATCTGGCAGCCATAGGTCTCTATATATATCGATCGGCGCATGTTCTCGTTATATCTGTCAAATTGGCAGTGAAATATGCAAGAAAATTTTATAGATTAGTAAAATAGATAGTCAATTTGGCAGAAACAAGTGCGAACGGGCGCCCCATGCCGGGAGCGTTGACTGACGGCCGACTGCCGGGACTAAAAAAAACCGGGACCGCGCATGGCAGTCCCGGTATTCCGGAAAGATCTTCGTCTGGAAGAGATTATTTCTTCTTTTTCGCGGGCGCGGCTTTCTTGGCCGGAGCGGCTTTCTTGGCCACGGGTTTTTTCGCGGCAACCTTTTTCACAGGAGCTTTCTTCGGTTTTTCTTCAACGACCGGTGTGATACCTGCGAGCAGCGTACGATAGCGGATCGGCATTTCCTTGGCGAGTTCGAAAATCGCTTTGCTGTTGACCAGCTCACGAATCTCTTCGCGAATGCGCTTCCAATCGTGATGGAACGGACAGGCGTTCTCTTCGCTGCACGGGCTGAAGCCTGCGAGGCACATGTCGAAATTCATCGGTCCATCGACGACGGCGACGAGTTCGGCAATTGTGGACCCGGCACCCTTCTCGGAGAGAGAGAACCCGCCCTTGGGTCCTTTCACCGAGTTGAGGAATCCATACCGGCTGAGCGTCTGGAGAATCTTGCTCAGGAAGGATGAAGGCAGACCCAGTTCCTTGGCAACATCGCGCACCAGGATATTGTGCTCCGAGTTGTTGGCTGCGATGAAGAGCATGGACTGGATTGAATACTGTGCGGTCTTTGAGTACAACACGAGGCGTGACTCCTTGCTAGTGGGTAAAAATAAATAAAGATTTGATTACCTTTTAGTAGGAAAAGTAAGGTCTTTTTTTGGCTTTGTCAATACCCTGTTCATCGAAAATTCATGATGAGCAGAGAGTGCGGTCTTGAAATATGATACGCGATGGTAGCTCAAAATAGAACATTCGACGGATGAAGAAAAGTTTCAGATGAAAAAATCTAAAGGTCATTAATGACGCAAAAGCAGGAGAAAAACTGCATCTACGATCCGCTCATCGCGTTCATGGAACATTTCACCGGCAGCGGGCAGTCGGTCCGCAACGTGGATCAGGAGGCAGCCGCTACTATAGAAGAAAAGCTCAAGCGCCGCATTATCGACGGCGATCGCATCGGTCTCGACCGGGACCTCGACGCAGCGCTGCAGAAATATGAAGCGCTTGACATCATCAACAACATTCTGCTCGACGGAATGAAAACGGTCGGTGAGCTTTTCGGTTCGGGACAGATGCAGTTGCCCTTCGTGCTGCAGTCGGCCGAAACCATGAAAACCGCGGTCGCGCTGCTCGAACCGCATATGGAAAAAATCGATACCGCGGCGAAGGGAATCATCGTGCTGGCGACGGTCAAAGGCGACGTGCATGATATCGGGAAAAACCTCGTCGACATCATCCTGAGCAACAACGGCTTCCGCGTCATCAATCTCGGCATCAAAGTACCGGTCGAACAGATGCTCGCTACCGCGGCCGAACAGCACGCGGATGCAATCGGCATGAGCGGGCTTCTCGTCAAATCCACTCTCATCATGAAAGAGAATCTCGAACTGATGCACCAGCGTGGAATCACCACGCCGGTGATTCTCGGCGGCGCGGCGCTGAACCGGCGATTCGTCACCAATGACCTGCAGCCCCTGTATGGCGGCACCGTGCGCTATGCGAAGGATGCGTTCGACGGACTGCATTTCATGGAGGATCTCGCGGCCGGCCGCCTTTTCCCTGACGGGACCGACCATCTGACGGAGAGCGCCGACACGAACGAGGAACTCTCCGGCATGGAAGCGAAGATAGCCGCGGCGCAGGAATTCGATGCGCAGTTCCCTGTTGACGCCGCCCGGGAAGGACGTCCGGGAGGTGCGGCAATGGAAACAGCAATCCATTTGCGTGACGCGCAGGAAAAGCATGCGGAAGGCCACCGCAGCATTGCAGCCAACAGACTTGGGCGTCCGGCGTACCTGCTCCGTTCGGAAGTGGCGCGCGACGCACCTGTTCCGAAGGCTCCGTTCTTCGGATCAAAAATTGTGGACGACGTGTCGATCGATAAAATCTACGAGTACATCAACGAGGTTGCCCTCGTGCGCGGACAGTGGCAGTTTCGCCGCGGCAAGCGCAGCGAGGAAGAGTATCAGCACGAACTCGAGACTGTCGTTCGTCCGCGCCTCGACGAACTGAAGCTGCGGCTCAAACGCGAAAACGTGCTGCGGCCCGCCCTGGTCTACGGTTATTTCCCGTGCCAGGCAGATGGGAACGACCTGGTGGTGTTTCGCCCCCGCGATCTCGATGAAGACTCCCTGCACGCTCCCTGGCCGCGCACCGACTACATCCTTGAAGAGCTTGTCGAATGGCAGCGTTTCTCATTTCCACGGCAGGGCGGCGACCGTTATCTTTGCATAGCGGACTTTTTCCGCGCGGCGGAAGAGGGCGCCATGGATGTCTGCGCCTTCCACATCGTGACAATGGGCGGCTATGCCAGTGAATACACGGCCGCGCTTTTCGCTCAGGACAAGTATCAGGACTATCTTTATATCCATGGACTCACCGTCGAGAGCGCCGAGGCGCTGGCCGAGTACTGGCATAAGTCGGTACGCACGGAGCTGGGCATCGGTGACAGGGATGCGACCGAGATGAGGCGCCTGTTTTCACAGGGATACCAGGGTTCCCGTTACTCCTTCGGCTACCCGGCATGTCCGAATCTTGAAGACCAGACACAGCTCTTCGCTCTCCTCCGCCCCGAGCGCATCGGCATCACGCTGACGGAAGAGTATCAGCTGGTTCCCGAGCAAAGCACCAGTGCCATTATCGTGCACCACCCCGAAGCAAAATATTTCAACGTCAAGTAGCGCATGCAGTCCGATCCGGAAATACACGCAGACAAAGAACAGGAACAACAACAGGGAAAGACCGGCCGCGTCTTCACGTTGATCGTACGCTGGGCCTTCTGGTTGCTCATCATCGTAGCGGGATGGGGGCTGCTGGCTTCTATGATGCCCGGCATTGCCGGTCCGGGCGCCGCGATGCGTTCGCTATTGCGTCTTGCAAAAAACGCAACCGACGAAGTGTATTTCTGGGCGAAGGAGGAGTCTCTCGAGAAAGCAGCCGAGCATGTGCGCGAATCCGCCGTGGAGCACGGTCCCGACGACACGACGCAGTCCGACCTCGAGCGTCTCAGTGACGAGCGCCGGGCGCGCCTGCCTGTGCGTCCCCTGCTCGAGGACTCCACTCTCCAGCAGCAGCTCTCGAACATATCCAGCCTGCCGCCGATACGCGGACGTCTGATCAACATTCTGATCATCGGCATCGACTCGCGTCTTTCCGCGCGTGATGCCCGGGCCGACGCGCTGCATCTGGTGACGATCAATCCCGATTCCGCCGTGGTGGAAATCATGTCCATTCCACGCGACACGTACGTCGATCTCGGATATCCCGACACCACGAGCTTCAACATCATCGCGAACGCCAAGTTGCCCGGCAACGGCAATCTCATGCGCAAAGTCAGCGATCTGGCCAAACGTGGTCCGGTGAACTACTACATAGAAGTCGGCTTCAGCCAGGCCATGGGCATTCTCGAAATCCTCGGCTACAAGGAACCGGTCAAGACCCTGCAATTCCTGCGTACACGCCGGACGCTGCCGGGCGGCGACATCCAGCGCGCACATAACCAGGCCGTATTCATGCGGCAGAACCTGATCGACAAGTTCCCGCTGCTCACTGGCGGGACCGGTGATCTGATCATTTCGTCGGGACTGAATTTCCTCACGACGAATCTGACACGGGAGTTCTGTCTCGGCATGGTGTACAATCTCGAGAAGAAAGGATTCCCCCATCACCGCGCCGACGCCGTGCGTCTGCGCATGCTTTCGGGGAGCAATATCCGCCTCAAGCAGATGGTCGCCGATTCCGCGACAGTCAACGCGACACTGGATCGCGTGCAGCGCATGCATGGCGATGGCGACGATCCCAACATCAACGTGACATCCTACCTGCGCCGGGTGAATCTTCGCGCGATGAAGGATTCGGCGAGGCCGGGACAGATCGTGCATCGCCTTCGCAGACTCAACGAGCAGCATGCCTGGCTGCAGATCCAGGACCAGGACACCCGCATCGGCATCCGTGACACACTCACCGGTCTGCTGGAATTCGCGCTCCGCAAAGTCGGCAACACCACTGAGGCGGACGCCGTTCGCAAGGCCCGTGACGCAGAAGATCTGCTGATCAGGCAGCAGCTGCTCAGAAAATAGCCCTGGCGGTCACCAGGAATACAGCGACAGATTCCGGATCGTTGTCTGCGCCCTACAAGAACTGTATGCTTCCGCCGGGCACGATTTTGAAAACGGACACGTTAGGTTAACAATTGACTTTCGTCGGCACCCGACCTAAGTTGAAGGCATTGAGCAACAACAACACACTCCACAAGCACGGGAACGCACTATGTCTATCAAAGTTGGCATCAACGGCTTTGGTCGTATCGGACGCCTCGTCTTCCGCCGCGCCATGGAACTCGGCGGCTTCGATTTCGTTTCGATCAATGATCTGACCGATGCCCCGACCCTGGCCCATCTCCTCAAATACGATTCCGTTCACGGAAAATTCAACGGCACCGTCGAAGTAGACGGCAACGACCTGATCATCAACGGAGACCGCCTTCGCATCACCGCGGAGCGCGATCCGGCAAATCTGGACTGGACCGGCGTCGACGTCGTGATCGAATCGACCGGCATTTTCCTGACGCGCGAGGCGATCAGCAACCACCTGAAAAACGGCGCGAAGAAAGTCGTGCTCACCGTTCCTGCCAAGGATGAAATCGACGCCACCATCGTGCTCGGCGTCAACGACGACATTCTCACCGGTGACGAAAAAATCGTTTCCAACGCATCCTGCACCACCAACTGCCTTGCGCCGATGGTGAAGGTGCTCAACGATGCATTCGGACTCGACAAAGGACTGATGACGACAGTACACAGCTACACCCAACGACCAGCGCCTGCTCGACCTTCCGCACAAGGACATGCGCCGCGCCCGTGCCGCTGCGATCAACATCATTCCGACGACCACGGGGGCAGCCCGTACGGTTGGCAAGGTTATCCCCTCGCTGAAAGGCCGGCTCGACGGCTTCGCACTCCGCGTGCCGACGCCCGACGGATCCCTCACCGATTTCGTGGCGACGCTCAATCGCGAGGCCAGCATTGAAGAAGTGAATGCAGCGATGAAGACCGCCGCTGAAGGTCCGATGAAGGGCATTCTCGAATATTGCGAAGACCCGATCGTCTCCAGCGACATCATCGGAAATTCCCATTCCTGCATCTTCGACGTCGGATCCACCATGGTCAACGGCAACATGGTGAAAGTCGTCGGCTGGTACGACAACGAATTCGGCTACAGCTGCCGCGTGGTCGACCTGGTAAAGAAAATCGCAGGCTGATCGCCGCGTGGAAGAATTCTGGTGGCCTGCAGCATTCCTGCAGGTCACTTTTTGTTTGAGCCTCAGGTTTTCGTAGGTTTTTCGCGTATCTGCACG
The DNA here is from genome assembly GCA_014860565.1 of Bacteroidota bacterium. Lineage (GTDB taxonomy): Bacteria > Bacteroidota > Ignavibacteria > SZUA-365 > SZUA-365 > SZUA-365. Next base: position 41,605 of record JACZJN010000071.1, on the reverse strand, counting down.
ATTCCACAGGAGCATGCAATGAATAAAATGACCATCCGTGACGCGGCGCTGCAGGGAAAACGCGCCCTGACCCGCGTCGATTTCAACGTTCCTCTCAACGCCGATCAGGTGATCACGGACGATACGCGCATCGAGGCGAGTCTGCCTACCATCAATGCAATGATTGAGCGTGGTGCCGCCGTTATTCTCATGAGTCATCTCGGCAGACCGAAAGGCAAGGTCAATCCCGCTTACAGCCTGCGTCCGGTGGCCGCACGCCTGTCTGAACTGCTTGGCCGTCCGGTCGGCTTCGCACCGGACTGCATCGGCGGAGAGGTTGAAGCCATGGCAGCGGCCCTGCAACCGGGCGACGTGCTGCTGCTCGAAAACCTCCGCTTCCATGCGGAGGAAGAAGCAAACGACCCGCATTTCGCGCGCGCACTCGCCGAACTCGGCGACGTGTACGTCAACGACGCATTCGGCACCGCGCACCGCGCTCATGCTTCCACCGAAGGCGTGACGCATTTTCTCAAACCCGCGCTGGCTGGGCTCCTGATGGAAAAGGAGATCGATTATCTCGGCCGAGCGGTGGGCAATCCCGAACGTCCTTATCTTGCCATTCTGGGGGGAGCGAAAATCTCCGGGAAAATCGACGTCATTTCAAATCTCCTGCGGAAAGTCGACACGCTGCTGATCGGCGGCGGCATGATGTTTACCTTCCTCAAAGCACAGGGCTTCGAAATCGGCCGCTCGCTGCTCGAGGAAGACAAGCTCGAACTCGCCAGGCAGATTCTCGATCAGGCCTCGAGAGACAATAAACAGCTGCTGCTTCCTATAGACACGGTCGTGGGAAAGGAATTCAGTAACGAAACCGAAATACTCACGGTACCCGTTTCTGAAATCCCGGCGGACATGATGGGACTCGACATAGGCCCGGAATCCATCGCTCTGTTCGCCAGGCACATCGCGGATGCGAAAACGATTGTTTGGAACGGTCCGATGGGCGTCTTTGAAATGCCGAACTTCGCCCGCGGCACCTTCGCCGTGGCGGACGCTCTCGTCCAGGCCACAAAAAACGGTGCCATCACCGTGATCGGCGGCGGCGATTCGGCCGCGGCGATCAACCAGGCGGGACTCGAACACGAGGTGAGTCACGTTTCCACAGGCGGCGGCGCTTCGCTCGAACTGCTCGAAGGCAAAACGCTGCCGGGCCTCGACGCACTCACCGACCGGGTGTAAGCCAGTCGCTGGAGATTTTCACACAGCAAGGCACGGAGATCGCCGCACTCGCTGACGATGATAACGGTGACAAGCAGCTGTGAGCGGAACGATCCCAACCCGCGCTCTGTTTTTCTATTTGTTGAATAACAGGTAACCATGCCCTACAGAAATCAATCTAATCAGCCCTTCCGTCCCCAGTTTGGCGGATTCAGTTTTTTCCCGCCGGTGATCAAATATCTGCTGCTGGCCAACGTGGGGATATTTCTCATCCAGATGACGCTCGAAGGCGGCTTTCTCACGTTTCACGGCGAACCGCTATACAACTGGTTTGCGCGCACATTCTACCTCTGGCCTCTGGGCAGTGGAAATTTCATGCCGTGGCAGCTGATCAGCTACATGTTTCTGCACGGCGGTTTTCAGCATGTGTTTTTCAATATGCTCATGCTGTGGATGTTCGGCGTGGAAATCGAGAACCTCTGGGGCTCGAAAAAATTCGCGATTTTCTATTTCGCCGCGGGCATCGCCGCCGGCCTCGCCAATCTGCTCATCGCTCCGCTGTTCACCGGCACCGGTCCGACCATCGGCGCCTCAGGAGGCGTGTACGGAATCATGGCGGCCTTTGCGATGGTTTTCCCGGACCGCTACGTATACCTGTACTTCCTCCTCCCGATTCGCGCCAAGTATCTTATCGCCGGGCTCATCATTCTGGAAGTGGTGTACGGCGTGCTCGGAACGCATGAGGGCATCGCGCACGTGGCACATCTTGGTGGCGCAGTCGTGGGAGGTATCTGGGTACTGCTCGATCAGCGGGGATATATCGACCGCTGGCTAAACCGCAAATCCGGAAGCACCGTCTCGACACGCTGGAACCAGAGTCAGAAGGATGCGAAATTCTACGAATTCACTCCCGGCAAACTTGATAGGAAAAGTGGCGACCACACCTATGACGCGGCACAGCAGCGCATCGATGAAATTCTCGACAAGATCAGTGTCTCCGGGTACGCCGGTTTGACCGAGGAAGAAAAACACATCCTCCTCGATGCGAGCAAACGCATCCATCCTGACAGAAACAACAACTGAACCTGAGCAAACAACACCCCATGATAGAAATTCCCGTCATTCAGGATCCGAACGCGCCCGTCTGGCAGCCGCCGCAAGTGAAAAGCGTGCGACGCAGAACCCGCAAGGTCTGGGTCGGCGACATCCCGATCGGCGGCGATGCGCCGATCAGCGTGCAGACCATGACGAAAACCAAGACCAGCGACGTCGATGCCACGGTCGAGCAGATTCGTAAATCCGCCGACGAGGGCTGCGACATCGTGCGCATCACCGTCAACGACAAGCAGGCGGCAGCGGCCATGGCCGACATTGTTCGCAAGTCGCCGCTTCCCATTGTCGCCGATATCCATTTCAACCATATCTTTGCGCTCGAATCGATCAAGGCCGGCGTTGCGAAAGTGCGCATCAACCCGGGCAACATCGGCTCGATCGACCGCATTCATCAGGTCCTCGCCGCCGCCAAAGAGCGCGGCATCCCCATCCGCATCGGTGTGAACTCCGGCTCGCTCGAGGAAGACATACTCGAAAAACACGGCTACCCCACCGCCGAGGCGCTGTTCGAAAGCGCCATGCGGCACGCAACGATCTGCGAGGATTTCGGTTTCCGCGACGTCATCATTTCCGTGAAGTCCACCGACACCCGGCTCATGATCGAAGCATACCGCTATCTCGCCGAGCGGACCGACTATCCGCTGCATCTCGGCGTCACCGAAGCGGGCACCACCCGTGTGGGGACGATCAAAAGCGCCGTCGGCATCGGTACCCTGCTCGCCGAGGGAATCGGCGACACCATCCGCGTCTCGCTCACAGACGAACCGTGGAAGGAAGTCGAAGTGGGCAAGGAGATTCTCCGCTCACTCGGCCTCGCTTCGCGCAGCGTGGAAATCATCGCCTGCCCGACGTGCGGCCGATTGGAAGTGGACCTCTTCAAAATCACCAACGAACTCGAGAAGCGGCTCGCCGGCATCAAGAAACCGGTGAAAATCGCATTGCTCGGCTGCGTGGTGAATGGTCCCGGCGAAGCCAGCGAAGCCGACATCGGCATCGCCGCCGGAAAAGGCGTCGGCATCCTCTACCGCAAGGGCGAGGTTGTCCGCCGGCTGAAGGAGGATGAAATCATCGACGCCGTGTACGAGGAAGCCATGCGGTTCGTCCCCGACGAACAGAAGGAAGAACCCGCCACGGCCTGAGATAGATCATACCGGACCGCCCGCGCACATGACGGGCGGTCCGCTTTTTTCCGAATGCAGGTCACAGGGAGATCAGACATGCACTTCGCATTATCCGCATTACTCGACGTTCTCTATCCCCCGCTGTGCCTTGGCTGCGGGTTGCGTACGCACACGGGCGACCTGCTGTGTCCGCTCTGCATGGCGGAACTCGTTCCCCTGCCGCTGACTGCGGCGCAATCATCCGCGCATATCGCTTCGCTTGCCTGTGCGTGCGATGCGTCGATGATGCTCGTGGGATGGGAGTATGACAGCGGCAGCGTGATCGAACGCTGCATTCACGCGATGAAATACCGCCAGCTGTATCGCGCGGGCGAGTGGCTGGGACGTTTGCTGGGCGAACGCCTCGTGGGAACAATACTGCTCGATGGCGATCCGCTGCTGCTGCCGATTCCTCTGCATCGCATCAAGCGTATCGAACGCGGATATAATCAGGCGGAATTTCTCTGTCGGGGACTCGCCGCGGAATGCGGACTGGAATGGGACGGAGGGCTGCTGCAGCGCCTGCGCTATACGACGTCACAGTCCGCGTCACGGCTGGACCGGGACGAACGCCAGGCAAATGTACGCGACGCCTTCGCCGTCGATGCGGCCCGGGCGACAACGCTTGGCAGTCGACCGCTTCTCCTCGTCGACGATCTGATCACTACCGGCGCGACCATCGGGGCCTGTGCCGACGTCCTGGTCCAGGCGGGCTTCACCGACGTGCGCATCCTCGCCGTCGCACGCCCTCCCCGGCATTGAAAACATTTCGCACGACGGTACAACGATCCGAACGTGTAGGGGCGCAGGCGATTTCACCCGTCCCATAATTTCCACGGCGCAGCATCGCCATACCACATACGGTTGAGTTCCTGCACGTGCTTCGGCGTGTCCATACAGTGCCAGAAGCCGTCGTGCGCAAATACTTGCATGCGCCCTTCCTTCGCCAATCGTGGCAGAAGATCCTTCTCGAGAATTGCGTCATCGCCCCGGATTTCATCGAGCACTTCTCGCCGCATGACGAAAAAGCCGCCGTTGACTTCGCAGGTCGTCCTGGGTTTTTCATCGAAGCCAAGAAGCATGCGACCGTCGCTTTCAAGGATGCCGAAGCTGGTCATGAGTTTGACCGACAGGAGAGTGACATCCGCCTTCGAAGAGAGATGCTGCTCGAGCTCGGCGCCAAGATCGGCATCAGACAGGCCGTCTGTATACGTTGTGAGGAAGTGGTCTTCCTCGATGAACGGTGCGCAGCGGAGCAGCCGTCCCGCGGTTTCCGTACTCGCGCCGGCATGCAGAAAGGTCACGCGCCAGTCGCGTTCATCGTCGGGAAGCAGGGTGTGAAAGGTGTGAGCACCGTCGGAAAGGCGGAGTGTGAAATCCGCCGTCATGCTCAGATAGCGTTCGAACCAGGTGATGATCTGATCGGCGCCGTGTCCCAGAGGCAAAATGAAATTGCGGAAACCGAAATGCGAGTAGAGCTTCATCACATGCCACAGCACGGGGCGGCCGCCGATCTGCACAAGTGCCTTGGGTTTCCCGTCGGTGAACTCCCGCATGCGAAGCCCAAGGCCGCCGCAAAGAATCACGACAGGATACGGATGCTTTTCACGTGTGGCATGCATGTCGCTTTCCTTTCAATGGAAGACAAAAACCGGGGCTGTTCCGTCCTTGATGATGCTGCCGACAGTGCTGCCGAAAATGCGTTCCGTCAAACCCTGGGAAACCGGCCGGCCGAGAATAATCAGGGCCGGATGCAATTCTTTCATCACCTGCCGGATCGCTTCGAGTGGCTTGCCGGTGCGCAGCATCATGCGTGCTTCGATGCCATGGGCGCGAAGGAAACGCGCCGCTTTCTCGAGATGATATTTGTTCCTGTCGTACTCCGCGGCGACGCAGAGCAGCGTCACGGGATAGATGTCGGGGATGTCGGGCGTGATATGCGCGTACGCCTGAAGCGCGCGGGCAGCGCCCTTCGATCCGTCATAAGCGATAACCACATTGCGTGGCAGTTCAAGATCCTTCGGCACGGCAAGCACCGGACAAACCGGATCCTTCATCAGCAGTTCGAGCGTATCGCCCGGACCTTCCCGCGTCGGATAATGAAAAAACGTGCGCAGTCCCGTGACGATCAGATCCGCGGTACGGCTTTCCTGGCCCAGTCCCTCGAAAGGTGTACCGGTGTAAATGATGTCTTCGTGCGTCACCTCGTTCAGATCGCATTCCATGCGGAATTGCGCGATCAGCTTTTCCGCGTGCTCCTTGGCATCGTTGAGCATGGTGGAAACAGTGCTCTCTGCTATTTGAAATGCGCCGGGTTGCGCCCCCGCCGCCAGGTGCTCGATGCTCGGCCTGTCGATCACCGCAACACCGATAAGCGTACCCTTGTACAGTTTCGCCCGGCGGAGAGCCATATCCAGAGCGGTTTTGGCGTAGGGCGATCCGTCAAGTCCGACGACGATGCGTTTGCTCATGATGTACCTCCTCGTCACTATGAGGAAAGAGTCATTTTCGAATCCAGATCCTGACGTCACGCGCATCGATGGAAAGTGTATGCGCGCCGCCCATCAGTTTCGATTGTGGAATATCGTCAAGCCGCTCTGTTCCGGCGCGGTCGCCTGCAGCGACAAGCACCCAATCGCCTTCAGGCAATTCGAACGATGAAACGGTGCCCGGTGCATCGCCGGTATTCACCAGCACCGCGATGCGTGCATCGATGACGTAGCCGAGCAGCATACTGTCGTCCGGTGTGATCCAGCGGATATAATCCGCGGGCACCGCCTCGCCCCTCCGCAAAACGCTGCCGTATTCCGAGCGGCGGAGGGTGATCAGTCCTTTCCAATAATCATTCATCCGCTGGAAATTGCATGCCGCACCGTCCTCCGTATTTTTCCCCAGCGTTTCCCAGAGAAAGAGATTTGGCCGGCGCAGATTATACGTGTCGCGCTTCCCATGAATGTATATCGGACCGCTTTCGGTGTATTTGACGTATTCAACCAGCGGCGACGAAGCCTTGCTTCGCATGAATTCACTGCCGCCGTGTATGACCACCGGTCCCAGCGACGTCAGCAGCATGGCAGCCGCGATGCGGTAGCGGTCTTCTTCCACACCGCGAAGTCCGTTCCAGTCATCCCGGGCGAAACGGTCAGCCAGCGCCCAGTTGTCATGAATGTCCAGGTAGTTGATGCCCTCGTTGGGATTGTCTTCATATTCAAAGCTGTTGGCGATCGCGCGCATTGCCGCTTCCCGGTTGCCGTTGCCGCCGGCATAGCCTCGGTCGCGCCGTTTGTCTTGCGGATTGTCGGGCGGACCGCACAGCGCGTTGCGGCAGTCATCCTGGAAATAGGTGATGGGGGCATCGGCCTTGTACCAGTCCCAGTCGGGATTACTTTCGAAATCCGGGTCACTGGATCCGATCCAGGGCTCGCCGTAAATAATGATGTCCGGACCGAGCCGCCGTCTCAGTTCCCGCAGCGTCTGCTCGTCGGTCAGTCCCGCCAGATCGATGCGGAATCCGTCTACACCGTACTCATTCACAAGCGCTGTGCATTGATCATAAATCCAGCGCGCGGTCATCGGCCGATCCTCGGATTTTGTTTCCGAGCCGTAGCCCCCGATGAAGCCGAGTTTGTCGTCCGTGCGATAATAGACCTGACGGTCAAAGACACGCAGGTTGAAATACATCTCGCGGCCATCCATTCGTTCGGCGGTGTGGTTGAACACCAGATCGACGATCACTGCGATGCCCTTGTCGTGGAAGGCTGCGACGAGATCGCGGAACTGCCGGTTCTGTTCACCCACATCGCTCCCGTGCTCGCGAAATCGTGTTTCGATCGCGAACGCATGCGACGTACGATAGCCCCACTGATAATTGCTTTCCGCCACCATCTGTTCACGCATGTAGGGATCGTCGGCAAAAGCACGCTGCCATTCTTCATCGGAGTAGTGCAGGAATTCCTGCACGGGCATCAGGTGCACGACATTAACGCCCAGCTCGACGAGATGGTCGAAACCGACCGGTGCGCCCTGCGCGTTCCGGAGTCCCGACGCCACAAAGCCGGTAAACGTTCCGCGCAATTCAGGATCGAGCTGTTCGAGCGCGAGGGTGAAATCCTCGACGTGTACTTCGTACGCGATGACGTCTTCCATACGGGGCCGACCGCCACGGACGGGTGGTGCCGGCGTCATCCGCGGCCAGATGCGCGCGCGGCCGAAACTGTCGTCCGAGACGCGGGCATAGGGATCCGTGACATGCATCGGCACCTGTTCGTAGAAATCATTCCCGGGGTCTTCAGGACCGTGCACGGTGAAATCGTACCACCAACGTTCGTAATTGCCCTCGAGCACCGCTTCCCAAACACCGTCGTCATCGCGCAGCATGACGATGCGCAGATCTGCTTCCGCGGCATTCCTCGATGAATACAGATACAGCAGCACGCTGTCGGCGCGCGGAGAAAACACACGCACCGCGGTCTGATTGCGGTCGGCAAGGAAACATGCCCCAAGTTCTTTATCCGAGTAGGCATCGCGCAGCCATCCGTCGAAAGAACACAGCAGCGTGTCGCCACCCGGTTCGAGCAGATAATGGACGCGGCGGATGTCGAGGTCCTGGACGGGACGGAGATCGAGTTCATTTTCACTGACAGGAGACACCGCTTCGACCGCAATCCGCTTTCCGGCGGCGGTCATCAGAGCGAACTGCGAGGCCTCCTTGGCAAGCGTGCTTGAACCGTCGACACAACGCAGCCGCACGAGGCGCGGACCGACGAGTTCGGCACGTCCCGACAAAGCCTGTGCTGCGGCAGAGGAGTGCAGCATACAGGCAGCGAAGAATATCGCTGTGATGGGTCGTATCTGCATGATCATCATTTTATCGTATGGTGGGAATATAACAGAAAATTGTTATTTGTACAGCGGACGGCCCGATATTCAGGAAGAATTCTTCCCCCCTATCGCATTTGTTTCATAAAATGTTACATTGCGAGTCCCGATTGCGTTACTCCGCCCTTTCAGCCGGAGTATCTGCAAGCAGCTTCCATAACTGTTCACATCCGGAGTAGTTCTATGGCGGTATATCAGTCCGAGAAGGAGTTTCTCCGTTCGTTGAAGCGTTTTAACGCACTCTCCTCACAGCAGTACGAGTGGCACACCGGAATTTCCGAGAAGGAACATGATTGTATGTTCGGCCACGCAATTCCATCTGAGCAGCTGTATTTCAAGAAGCCGCTGGATATGGAAGGTGAGCGAAAAGTGCGTGTGTGCAGGGATTGCATGGAGAAACTGGTATTCGTGACTATTGACAGCGACCGGCACAGCAAGAATCTTTCGGAACACCTGTACCGTGAACGTCATCCGGCTCAGAAGAAAATACTGAAGTCCATGCCACGCTAACCAGCGTGCTGCTTACGGGCGCCGTCATGGCGCCCTTTTTTTTTGTCTCTGTTCCTCTCGCGGAGCGCTTGGATTACAAGCCCGCACCTTGTTTTTTATCCGGAGTATCCAAACGTTCACAGGGAGCACTGTCCCATGTCGCTTCTTCACTTCACCTGGATTGACTGGCTCATTGTCGCCGCGTATCTCGGGTTTCTGCTTTATCTGGGATTCCGCGGCTCCGCGCTCAATCGTGGCAGCGCCGAACAGTTCATTCTCGGGGGACGAATGCTGAGCCTGCCCGGTTTCGTTGCCGCGCTCGTCGCGACCTGGTACGGCGGCATACTCGGAGTCGGCGAATTCAGCTATCAGTACGGCATCGCAAACTGGTTTGTCTTCGGCTTCCCCTATTACATTTTCGCTCTTGTTTTCGCGCTGTTTTTTGCCCGGCGCGTACGCGATACCGGCACGTATTCCATTCCTGATCAGCTCTATCAGCGCTATGACCGGAAGACCGGGCTGCTGGGATCGGTGCTGGTCTTTTTCAACAGTTCACCTGCACCGTATCTGCTTATGCTGGCAATACTGCTCCAGGTAGTATCCGGATGGAGCTTCCCGCTGTGCCTGATTATCGGTGCATTGTTTTCGATGCTGTACGTTTACGCAGGCGGCTTTCGGGCTGTTGTGCGGACGGATCTTCTGCAGTTCACGCTCATGTTCGGAGGCTTTTTCATCCTTCTCGCTTTTCTCCTCTCCGATTTCGGTTTCGAGCCATTCCTTTCAACGCATCTCCCGGCGATGCATCTGACGCTGACAGGCGGCAATTCCTGGCAGTACATTCTCGTGTGGTTCTTCATCGCGCTGTGGACGCTGGTCTCCCCTCAGTTTCATCAATTCACACTCAGCGCCAAATCGCCGCGAACAGCACGCAACGGTATCCTCCTGTCCATCCTGTTCTGGTTCGTTTTCGACACCGCGACCACTCTGTCCGGCCTGTACGCACGTGCGCTGCTGCCCGATATCGCGCAGCCGTCAATGGCGTATCCCCTGCTCGCTGAGGCCGTGCTGCCGACGGCCGCGAAAGGCGTTTTTTACGTCGGCATGCTCGCGACCGTGATGTCGACAACCGACGGACTCACGTTCATCGCCGCGCTGACCGTGGGACGAGACATCCTTTCCCGTTGGGGTGGGCGCAGCGACGACCGCTCGATCACGCGATACACGCAGTATGGCGTCGTGTTCACCACCGCGGTTTCGATCATGGCCGTACTGCTTTTCCCTTCCGTCATCGATCTCTGGTATGTGATTGGTACGCTCTTCATTCCAGCCCTGCTGCTTCCCCTTACCGCAAGCTATTTTCCCCGCATCCTGATTTCCAGTTCTGCCACTTTCATCGCCATGCTCGGCGGCTTCCTGGTGAGCGCAGCTTCGTTCATCGCAGGACAATCCCTCGCCGTGGATGCCGTCCCGCATTATCCTCTTGGCATCGAACCGATGTACGCCGGGCTTGGCATCAGCGTACTTGTCTACGGCATTGGCATTCTTCGTCGTCGACAATAAAGAAAAAGCGCACATTCGGTCGAGACCGATCTGTGCGCATCATAATAATTGTTGGGCGAATTAGTTGCGGATAGAAACTATTGCATAGTGCAATAGTTAACTGTAGTCCTCAACGAAGTCTGTTCTGATCTGCATCACATCCGCGAGTTCATTGATTGCGTTGATGATGCGGTCGTGGTCTTTTTGTTGAAGAATCCCGAGCACCTGTTCGTAGACGTGGGTGCAATCGTTGGTCACTTTGCGGGCAACAATTTCACCCTGCTTGGTCAGGCGCACGTTGACGATGCGGCGATCGTTGGGATCGATGTGCCGGGTCACGTACCGTTTCTTCACAAGACCGTCGATAATGCGGGTAAGACGACTGCTGGTCAGGCTCATGCGGTGTGCAATGTCCTTCACAGACATTTCAGTATCGTGGCGGAATGCCCGCAGACATTTGAATTCGGACAGAGAGAGATGGGCGCGTTCAGCGATCTCTTCCTGTTTGGTCTGGCAGCATCCGACCAATCCCAAGGTCAGGTCTGCCAGACGTTCGGCTTTTCGGTGGGTTTCTGGATCTTCCATAAGTGCTACGCAATAAATAACTTGCCTCTATCAACTTATGTGGATATGAAATAAATGTCAAGAGTATTTTAAGATATTTTAATAAGAATATGGGGGGCGGCATATCGCCTGTTTGATTCCGACAGTGATTCATCGTATCATTTAATCCGTTTTTCCGCTTCCACAGATTCAATCTTTGAGGCTTCGCATGGAACAGTTTCGTCAGAGTATGCTCGAGCTGATCATTCAGACATCGACCAATCTTCCCGCCGACGTCCGTCGCGCAATGAACGCCATCCTGGACAAGGAGGAGCCGGGTTCTCGCGCCGCGATGGCGTTGGCCACGATCGCACGCAATATCGACATGGCCTGCGACAATGAGGGGGCAATCTGCCAGGATACCGGTATGCCGACCTTCAAGATCAAGACGCCGGTCGGCGTTAACCAGCTCGAGATGAAGAAGGATATCATCTGGGCGATCGAAGAGGCCACGCGCAGGGGCAAGCTGCGCCCCAATACCGTGGACTCGGTGACGGGCAAGAACAGCGGTAACAACATCGGCGCAGGCGCACCCATTTTTTACTGGGAGCAATGGGAGGGTGACGATATTCAGGTAAAGCTGATTCTCAAAGGCGGCGGCTGCGAAAATAAAAACATCCAATATTCTCTTCCTGCCACGCTTGAGCATCTCGGCAAAGCCGGACGCGATCTTGACGGCGTGCGCAAGTGCATCCTGCACGCCGTATGGCAGGCACAGGGGCAGGGCTGCTCCGTGGGGGCCATCGGCGTTGCCGTAGGGTCCGACCGTGCCTCCGGCTATGGAAACGCAAAGGAACAGCTCTTCCGCGAACTCGACGACACCAACCCGGATCCGGTGCTGGCGGAACTTGAAAATTACATCATGGAGTACAGCAATACGCTGAACATCGGTCCCATGGGCTTCGGCGGCGCAAGCACACTCATCGGCTGCAAAATCGGAAGCTACCACCGCCTGCCCGCCAGCTTCTTTGTTTCCGTTGCCTATGACTGCTGGGCCTTCCGTCGTCTTGGAGTGCACATCGACCCGGCCTCGGGGAGCATCAAGCAGTGGCTGTACCGCGACATAAGCCCTGCGGCCATGGCGAAAGGCGAAGGCATTCCCCTTACCGGCAAGGAAGTCGTGCTGCAGTCGCCCATCAGTGAGGAGCAGATCCGCAACCTCAAGGTAGGCGACATTGTGCTGATCAGCGGACGCATGTTCACCGGACGCGATGCCCTGCACAGCTACCTGATGGATCATGACGCACCAGTGGATATGAATGGCGGCGTGCTCTACCATTGCGGCCCTGTCATGCTTCAGGATGAAAGCGGCGAGTGGCATGTCATGGCGGCAGGACCGACGACAAGTATTCGTGAGGAACCCTATCAGGCCGACGTCATCAGGAAATTCGGCGTACGCGCCGTTATCGGCAAGGGCGGCATGGGGCCGAAAACACTGCAAGGCCTCAAGGATCATGGGGCAGTCTATCTCAATGCCATCGGTGGCGCCGCGCAGTACTATGCAGAGACGGTGAAGAAAGTCTCGGGAGTTCATTTCCTCGAGGAATTCGGCATTCCCGAGGCACTCTGGCAGTTTGAGGTGGAGGGATTCGCCGCCATTGTCACCATGGATGCCCATGGAAATTCCCTGCATGCCGATGTCCTCGATGACTCCGCTGCACGCCTGAAGAAACTTGAACTGACTGTCCTGCAATAATCAGACGGGATCCGCATGAACACCATCGAGCATGGCTTCCACGACGCGCAGCACGTTCTCACAAAATTCGTCAATGATCAGGACCAGTTTCCGCGCGTTCAGCTCTTCGCCGACAAACTGACCGCCACCTTTCGCGCGGGCTGTAAGGCCATGTCATGCGGAAACGGCGGCTCGATGAGTGACGCCATGCATTTCGCCGAAGAATGGAGCGGCCGCTACCGCCAGGAACGTCCCCCTCTGCCTGCAATCGCCTTCAGTGATCCGGGACACATGAGCTGCGTCGCCAACGACTACGGCTTTGCGGAAGTCTTTGCCCGGCAGGTGCAGGCCCTCGGGAAGGAAGGCGATCTGCTCCTTCTGCTCAGTACCAGCGGCAATTCCCCCAACCTGATACGGGCCGCTGAAGAAGCACGCGCAAAAGGCGTCACGACCGTCGGACTCCTCGGCAAGGGCGGCGGAGCGGTGCTTCCACTCTGCGACATCCCCATCGTCGTGCCGGGAAACACCAGCGACCGCATCCAGGAACTGCATATCAAGATCATCCACATCGTGATCGAAACTGTGGAACGATCTCTTTTCCCGGATCTGTACTGATTGCACCGATCGAAAAAAGCCGGATTCCCTATCCGGCTTTTTTTCTGCATCGCAATTTTTCTCTTGCTTTTCAAGATGAAATGCTTTAGTTTTCTTCCCTCACTCTCTTGAATCTCTCTCCACTCTCACTTGTTCTTTGACTGGAACTTTGTTAGTCATTAAGAACTTGGTGAGAAATATGTATCGCTTCCTTTTCACAGCCATTGCGCTTCTGCTGATTTACAGTGTGGGCGCAGCCGAACCTTCGCTGCAGAATGTGCAATTTGCCGGTCTGACTGGCGAAGCTGCATTGTCTTCTGTTGCAGCGCCCTCCGGCGACGAGTATCGCGATGCACGCCCGACGCTTTCCTCCGCAGCAGCGCGCTTCATGCATGCTGAAGCACTGACGTCCTTCGCGAGCATGGAGCCTGCTTCCGTCCTCCCTGCACCCGCTTCCATTATCAGGCACGATGAACAGCTGCCTGATTTCATCTCATTTGAAGGTTCTTTCGTCAAGGATCTCGTCCGTCTGAACTGGACGGTGACCCCTGGCGCCAAGGCACTGGGATTTGTGGTGGAACGTCGCTCGCAGGCAGATGAAAAATGGGCAACTATTTCCTATTCGCGCGTGAATCCCCGTCAAAAGGGTCAGGGATACAGCTTTCTTGACGAATCCGGTGTGCACGGGGTAACATACTATCGCCTCCGCCAGGTGGCCGCGAGTGGAAGCAGCATGCCGACGCCGGCAATCTGCGTTATGCCAAGCATGGTGCCGAATTCCTTCGTGATCTGGCAGCACAATGTGGACTCCTTCACGCGCTTTGGTACGCTTTCCTTTGGGCTCCACAGCGAAATGCCGGTGAATGTCACGATGGTCGACAGCTATGGCCGTAATGTTGCCACGCTTATAAATAACGCCAATCTTGAAGCGGGACATCATATTATTCCTTTCAGCACGTCTTCTCTCCCCAGCGGAGTATATACTCTTCGTCTCGAGACGTCAGCTGGCGTACAGCTTCAGCGCCTCGCGATCCTGTAGAATAGTAATCCTGCGGAAGTCTTTTCCGCCACTGAACCTCACCATTTTCGGAAAAAGGCCGGTTGATCTGCCTCAAGTGCATGATCCCGGCCTTTTTCTTTGCAGGAAATTCGCTTTAGGCGTTCGTAATCCGAACGCCACGGATCGAAATCCGTATCCCTTTGCTCCACGGTGGATCAAAATGAATCAGAATTGCCCGTTTCACCTTTGGCACGATGCTTGCACTCAAATGGATAGTTGAGACAAGATGAGATGGTATTCGATTGAAGAGAGAGCACAGACGGCCGCGTATCGAACGTGGCCATCTGTGTTTTTATATGACAGCCGCGGCTACCAGTGCCCGGTCCAGTTCTGACGCTCTTTCCATAAAAGGAAAATATGGCGCTCACTTATCGCCCGCTTGACCAGGCTTCCAAGAAAGCCAAGGAAACGGAACTGTGCACCTACAGGCAGTGCGGCCCATCCCACGGCAAGATGCTTCCCCAGTGATACGACCTCCCCAAGTACTTTCGGATGGTATTCCTTGAGTGTGCGCCCACGGATCAATCGGTCGAGATTATCCGCGGTGAGATAGCCTTGCTGCAGAGCGAACTGTGCCGCGGTGGGAACCGTCTTGCCACCCTTCGGATTGATAGCCAACGCGTTGTCGCCGATGGCAAACACCTCCGGGTACTGCCTGACCTGGAGACTCTCGTTGACGATAACACGCCCCTGTGGACCGGTTTCCGCTCCGCTGCGTCGTATCAGATCCGAGATCCGAATCCCTCCAGTCCAAATCATCGTGCGTGTGGGAATGGGTGCGCCAGGGGAGCGCAGCACCTCAAGCCTCCCTTCCTCCTCGCGCATGCCGGTGACCCGCGTGTTCGTGTAAATCTGGATTCCCATCGCCTGCATGGCCTCGGTCGACCGCGCCACTTGCTTCCCGTCGAGAGAGGGGAGGATGCGGTCCGAAAGCTCGACCAGTACCATTTCCGGCTCGGAATGGTCAAGATGATATTGCTCACTGAGTGCGTCGAAGCGTTCGGCCATCTCCGTCGCCAGCTCTACGCCTGTCAGTCCACCTCCGCCGATCACGAAGCGCAGGTATTCCTTTCGCTTGTTCTGGTTTGTTTCCGTTGCCGCGATGGCAAACATGCGCTCGGTATGCGCGCGGATACGCTCCGAATCCTCCAGTTCCTTGAGCTGAAAGGCGTGCTGCTCAAGGCCGGGGATCTGGTAGAAATTGGTCTTGCTTCCCAACGCAATGACGAGGTAGTCATAGCGGATTCGACGCGGCTGCGCCGAGGTGGTATCGGTCATCCCGAAATCAAGTTCTACGTAACGGTCATTAAGATCGATATGCGTCACTTCGCCGAGATGGAAAGCCACATTCGGCCGCTTCGCCAGAAATCTTGAAAGCGGGACAGTGATTTCCGACTCGCGTACGGCACGTTCGTGCAGACGCGTTTCAAGCAGATGATAGGTGTGGCGGTCGACGAGGTGGATGCGTACATCCGTCTTTTTGCGAAAACGGCGCGACAGCCTTGTCACGCAGCTGATGCCTCCGTATCCGGCCCCGAGGATGACAATGTCGATGTGCTTCGATGTATTCATGTGATCACTTTCGAAAACTGTTCCCCCTATAACAACAAAGGCCGCGGGATCGTGTCCGCGGCCTTTGTTGTCTGCGTCGGAGATTCGACTATTGGACGGCAGTCAGCGCAGCGTGGGCTGCGTCGAGCATGGGCTGTGTTGAAATGGACGCACCTACCGCGGTACGCATCCACAAGTCGGGAGCGACGCTGCCGATCGCACACATGCGTTCCATTTCCTTGCCAAGATTCTTCCCCTCCAGATATTGCTCCACCTGGAAGGCGATGATATGGCCAAGCGGATAGTCGGGCGTGTACATGCCGGCATCGATCATGTGGGAATAAATACAGAGCAGCGGCTCGTCCTTGACGCCGAGCACGGGAGCGTAATAGCTGTTCCACACTTCGGTTGCGATGCCGAGAACGGCCTCGCGCAGCTGCGCGGGAGTCGCATCGGGATGGTCGTACATCCAGCGCCACACCCGCATGTCGACCAGCGCGACACCGGCGATTTCGTAGGTCGACCAGAGCACGTCAAGCGTGTTGAGCGCCTTCGCACGGGGATCGTCGACGCGGAGTCCCAGAAGCTCGAGATCACGCGACTGGAAGACAAAGGCGAAACCTTCGGTAAATGCGGTGTTGGGCACGCCGCGCAGCAACGTATAGTCCATGAGCTGAAAGCTCATCACCTGCTCGACGTTGTGCCCGAGCTCGTGCACGGCGATGTTGTAGCCCTTGTAGTTCATGCCGCTTTCCGGCACGCGCGTGCGCAGATGCGCGTTGTCGACGAGCCGGCCCGGACCCATGGCATGGCCCGCGCCGCGTGACGGATCCACGGTGATGTGACTGGCAAGGAATTTCGCCCGGTCGAAGCTGAAGCCCAGCTTGGTCAGAATGTCGGGGATGCCGTTTTCAAACGCCTCCACGGTGGGATACTTCCTGGCCACGATGCGATCGAGTTCGTCTTCCGTGATCGCCGGCTTACTCTTGAAGCCCGGATACCAGATGTCGAACGCCTCAAGCTCGCGTCCCAGCCGCTGCTTGATCAGCGCCGCGGTCTGCTTGATTTCAGGGGAACTCAGAATTGAGACAAAAAGCTCTTCCACTCTTTCTTCCGGAATCTCACGGTCTTCGTTGAAGCGCCGCGCGATATGGGTCGGATTGTCGGGATGGTACGGATCGACGCTGCGTTCCGCATTGAAAATGTTGAGCCAGTGCTGATAGCGGACATCATTTTCGCGGGGCGCGGCCTGCCCCGTGGGCTTCTTGCCAAACGGTGCAACGGCATTGTCGGCGATGGACCAGTCGACCGAGGGATTATTGATAACCTCTGCGGGAATTTCCTGCGTGATGATGCGCTCCATGATCTGGTGAATGAGCTTCTGCCGCGATACCCCGTCGGGCTTGGCATACTGTGCCTTCAGTTCGTCGCGCAGTCCCCAGTGCGTGATCAGCGACAGTCCCTCGGGAAAAAGACGCTGACCGTCTTTCGTCAGCACATTGTGCATGACGATGTTGTAGCTGCTGATGTAGTTATCGGCGTTGGTGTAGGCGACGTTGAGCGCCTGGTTGGCCTCGGAAGGAACGCGGGTGTCAAAACCGTCTGCCAGACGTGTTTCCGCCCATTGCCGGCGGGACCATTTGTCCCCGTTTTCCAGCCGTTCCTTCAGCGTGGACAGCGGGAAGTTGAGAAGAACGGTAAACGCGATTTTCGTCTTGAAAAGGTCTTCGTTCACATGCGCACCGGGAGAGAACTCGCCGAACTGGTAATCGATCGGGAGTATCGGACCTTGCTCCAACTGCAGCGGCGCGTTGAGGTCGCGGCCCATTTCGTCGAGATAACCGCCGATGAGCATCAGATTGGTCTGCAGTCGCTCGAAACTGGCATCGAGAAGATCCGGATCACCGATGAACTGCGCGGTACAGAATACCTGGAAATCGGCCGCGCTCCCGTCGTCCTCCCGCCAGAGGCGCGCCACTTGCCGCACACCGCGTTCGATGCGTGCGCGCTGCGCCTCGCCGTGCCGCGCGATCAACGTATCGATCGTCACGGTGATCGTCTGTTCGCTGATAGTGCTCTCTGTCATGGTTTTTCCTTTCTCGCCCGGGGTGCCGCAGGCTGCCAGCAGCAGCAGCGCGATCACGGGAAGTACTCGAATGATGTTCGATGTCATCAGGTCACCTATTCGAAATGAAGTGTTTTCTTTTCCTTGCAACAGGGAGATGCTCCCGGGATGTCCTGTAAAAATACCCCCATTTGTCTGAATATCCAGCAAGGCCCCATTTTTTCCACCCACTGTGTGTTGGAATTCCGAACCTTTTCGTTCGATATTACCATACTTGTTCCACGCGCGAAGATATGCCCATGACCCGCTCGATACTTTTCTGGATTCTTGCCCTGCTGATCACCCTCGCCTCCGCATATTATCAGAGGACAACCGGCCCGACCTATCCGGTCGATGGAACCGTTTCCGTCCACGGCGCTGATGTGCATTATTCTCTTACACGAACGCATGGCGGTGATGGCGATCAGCCGGTTTCGCTTCTCGATCCCAGCGGGACTGTCACGGGCGAAATCGTTTTCAGGCGCTACAAATCCCCGGATGACTGGTCGCGCCGGGCACTCACGCGCAACGGCGACACCTTGCGCGGCTGGCTGCCGCATCAGCCTCCCGCAGGCAAGATCGAGTATTTCGTCGAACTCGATGACGGCAGCGGCGTGGATCGCCTTCCGGCACATGAATCGGTGGTCACACGGTTCAAGGGAGCCGTACCACTTGGCGTACTCATTCCGCATGTCATCGCGATGTTTCTCGCCATGCTGCTGTCCACGCGCGCCGGCATTGAATCTTTCCGCCGCAAGGGCAAGCCGCGCCGCCAGGCGATCTGGGCTACGGGACTGCTGATTATCGGAGGACTCATTCTTGGTCCGATCGTGCAGAAGTATGCCTTTGGCGCATATTGGACGGGTTTCCCGTTTGGCACCGATCTGACCGATAATAAAACCCTGATCGCATTCATTGCCTGGGCCATCGCCCTCGTGGCGATATGGAAGGCGGATGCAATCGAACGTCACCCCGTTCGGCGCTGGCTGGTCGCCATCGCCGCACTCGTCACCCTCGCGGTGTATCTGATTCCGCACAGCATGATGGGCAGTGAGCTCGACTACTCAAAACTCGATGCCGAACGTGCGCGACAGCATCCGGCGGTCATGGACAGCGTCACGCTGGAACCCGCCGTGATGGAGGAGCCCGCTCAGGTCGAGGATCCCGCCGTTGTGCCGCCTCCGTCAGTGAATCCGTCAGATGACGCAATTCCAGAGGATAAACAGAGGAACGGTTCAAAAAAATGAACACGGAAACGGAGCGCGGACAGCTGCTCTACACCGCATGCGCGGGATTCGGCATTCTTGTATTTTTTCTTGGTCCCATGCTTGCGCTGCTGAGCGACATTGATCCGCTTCTGGCAGCCAGCATCGGCTATAGCGGCATTGCACTGTTTACCGGCGGCATCGCAGCACGCTATTCCTTCGCGGTCGCAACGCATCCGCTCGTACAGCTCCTGAAAAATCTCGCTGTCGCCCTTGCCGTCACAGGCGTCTTCTACGTAATCTTCCTGTTGCTTTATCTGATCTGAAACGTGACCTCAACCTCCAGTCCGCCTCCGTCATGGTTTTTTGAGCAGTCCGCCGTGATACCGTGGCGCAGGCATCACCGTGGAATTGAAATCCTCCTTGTCACCAGTGCGAGGAAGAAGCGTTGGATCATCCCGAAAGGCGTGATCGAACCGGGGATGGGTGCGCGTGCTTCGGCGCGTAAGGAGGCACTGGAAGAAGCCGGGGTGGACGGTATCGTCTCCGACGAACGTATCGGCGAATACTTCTACAGGAAATGGAACGGCAATTGCCGTGTGCAGGTATTCGGTATGCAGGTTACCGACGTTCATGAACACTGGGACGAAGAGAAAGTCCGCAAGCGCCGCTGGGTCGGCCTTCAGCAGTCGCAGGAGCTTGTCGACACCCGCGACCTCAAACTCCTCCTCCGCCGCTTCGAGCGCATGATCAATTCCCTGCTCGACTGATTTCAGCCAGGATGAACGAAATGCTCCACGACTGCGTTATGTCATGATCCAAACCCATGGCATGCACATTTCACCATCGTCTCATCCTGCTAGTGGAGCAATACATGAAAAAACAGATTCTCTTTTTTGGCCTCTTTCTCCTGGTGGCCTCGTCGACCTATATCGCGGCACGCGCATTCCGCGTCGGACAGATTCCCAACGGAACGAAAAACGCCTGTGCCAATTGTCATGTGAACCCGGCTGGGGGTGGTCCGCGTACGGCGTTCGGAACTGAAATCGAACGCAACCACATGACTGTCCAGGGCGGCAGCGGCCAGGTACAGTGGAGCGCGGCGCTCGCGGCATTGGACTCCGACGGCGATGGCTTCACGAACGGACAGGAGCTTCAGGATCCCGAAGGAACGTGGGTCATCGGTCAGCCTGCACCGGGCGACCTCGCTCTGGTCACCAACCCGGGCGACGCCAATGACTTCCCCAACACCACATCGGTACAGCCGCTCGCAGGCATTGCCGGCGAATATCTGCTTGAAGGAAACTATCCCAATCCCTTCAATCCCTCCACTACTATCCGCTTCCAGCTTCCGGAAGCCACGCATGCACGGCTCGAAATCTACAACAGCATCGGCGCCCGTGTGCGCGTGCTGGCAGATGAGCGCATGGATGCCGGCATCTACAGCAGCAGCTGGAATGGCCGTGACGACGCCGGCCGTCTCGTGGAGTCGGGTACCTACCTGTATCGTCTCAGCGCCGGCAGCTTCCGCGCCGTCAAACGCATGGCGCTGGTGAAGTAGCGGGTACGAATTGAATGATGCAAAACGGGCGTCCTGAAAAACAGGACGCCCGTTTTGTGTTCATAACAGTTCGTCTTTACTGCTTCACATGGGAACCGATGAAATCAAAGAATTCCTCAAACCATATCAGCTGCTCCTGCGGGTGAAGGACCCAGTGATTCTCGTTCGGATAAACAATGAGTTTTGAGGGAATGCCCTTGACCTGCGCGACCGTGAAGGCCTCAAGGCTCTGCGTGTAGGGAACGCGGAAATCCTTTTCTCCCGTAATGATGAGGATCGGTGTATCCCAGTTCTGCGCGTAGCGATGCGGCGAATGCTTATCGTAATTCTTTTTCGCTTTCGGATCCCAATAGGGACCGCCGTTTTCCCAGTTCGTGAACCAGAGTTCCTCGGTGGCGCCGTACATGCTCTCGAGGTTGAACACGCCGCAATGCGAGACGAAGCTGCTGAAACGGCCCTGATGATTCCCGGCGAGCCAGAACGTGGCATACCCGCCGGCGCTGGCGCCGATCGCGGACACGTGCCTGGTGTCGATGTACGGTTCCTTGAGCATGACATCGGTGCAGGCGAGAATGTCCTGCATCGGCATGCCGCCCCAATCCTGGCTGATAGCGTCGTTCCACTCCTGACCGAAGCCCGGGAGTCCTCGGCGATTCGGCGCCACGATCACATACCCCTTCGAGGCATACAGAAGGAAATTCCACGCGAAGCTGAAGAACTGGCTGACGGTGGCCTGCGGTCCGCCCTGGCAATAGGTGATCAGCGGATATTTCTTCGCCGGATCGAAGTCCGGAGGATACACCACCCAGGTTTGAACTTTCTTGCCGTCGGTGCTGGTAACCCAGCGCTCCTCGATCGTAGCCTGACGAATGGTCGAAAGCACTGCCGCGTTTTCCGATGTCAACGGCCATGCCCGCGCATCTTTCTTGACCGGCTGTGCAAAGAGCTCGGTCGGCGCATTGAAATTGCGGCGGCCGTACACCATGGTCTTCCCGTCGGGAGTAATATCAAGACCTCCGTCGTGATTGTACACGCCGCCGGTGAGAATTTTCCAACTCCCGTCTTCCGCATCGATATGATACACCTGAACGGTAGCGCCGTCTTCGGCTGCGAAGTAGAGTGACTTGCTGTCAGGCGCCCAGACGGTATGCCCGATCCACTGGTCGAGCGTCGCCGACAGCTCGCGCACCTGGCTGCTTTCGCGATCGAAGAGCATGAGACGGTTGCGGTCGGCCTCGTGCCCCGCGCGCGCCATGGAATGAAATGCGATATACCGGCCATCCGGCGAATACAGAGGATCGCGGTCGAAGCCGGGCATGCCCTGGGTGATATTGCGTGTGGACCCGCTCGCCAGATTCACGATATAAATGTCCGAGTTGGTGCTCTCAGCGAAGTGATCGCCTTTTTTCGAGGTGTACGCGATCTCCGCGCCATCGGGCGACCAGGCGATTTGCTCACCGCCACCGAAGGGTTTGAGCGGCGTCTCGAAGCGCTCACCGGCCATCAGATCGCGCGGCTCGCCGCCTTTGACCGGCAACACGAACAGATGCATGTAGCTCTCGTCGTTCCATTCGTCCCAGTGCCGCACGGGAATCTGATCGTAGATGCGCACGTTGGCCTTGTCGTAGGCGGGATATTTTTCCGCCACGGTGGAATCGAGTTTCACGTCGGATGTAAACGCAAAGTACTTGCCGTCTGGCGACCAGGAAAGATTGCTCACCCCGTTCTCCACATCCGAGACCTTGACCGCCTCGCCGCCGTCAATTGCGATGGTGTAAATCTGCGGAGTCCCGCCACGTGTGGAGATGAACGCTACAGACTTCCCGTCACGCGACCAGATGCCGTTGTAGTCCGCCGAAGGGGAACTTGTCAGCTGCTTGTGGCGATCGCCCTCGATCGATACGAGGTAGAGATCCGAATTGCTGCGGTTTGCAGGAATGTCGGGCGTGGTCACGCCGTAGAGCACCCATTTGCCGTCAGGCGACACGGCGGGACTATAGACACGCTTGAGATTCAGCAGTTCTTCGGCCGTGATGAGATGCGTGCCCTGTTTCGCCTTTGCCTGCACCTCGGCTTCGAGTTTCTTCTGCAGCTCGGCAGGCAGCCGCCGGGGTTTCTGTCCATTCTGCGCCGCGAGCGGAAGTGCAATCTGAAGCGACAGCGTGAGAAGCATCACGCCAAAGATGAATATCGATCGTCTTGTCATGGGAAATCCTGTATTGAGAGAACAACTCTGCATTCCCATAAAATAACGATGCAATCCGTTAATGTGGAAATGGAATCAGCGAACGATCTGAACGAGCCGTGTCGCAATGCCTGAGCCGGCTTGTATCACGACCTGATAACTTCCGGTTGCAAATGCAGCGACATCGAACGTGAGGTCATGCGTTCCCCTCTCATATCGAGTGCTGCGCTCGTGCAGCTTGCGTCCGAGAAGATCGCTCGCAGTGATGGTTACTTCCATGGCCTGATCGAAGGCGACACGGAGCTGCAGTTGCCTGCGGGCAGGCGTCGGCCAGGCATCGACGATGCGGAACCCCGAGACGAGGGGCGACATTTGCTTCACATCCAGCGTGGCGAGTCCAAGCCGCGCGCTGTAGATATCGATGTTGCCGTCATTCGTACGTCCGTCGGACCAGAATGGAATCGCCTCGGTTTCGGTGAGGATGACCTGTGTATACTCACCGATGCCGAATGCACCATTGTCTTCACCTGCCTTGTACATGTCCATCGGCACCGCAGCCACGGGCCTGTTATGAAGAAATCGGGTTCCGCCGTCTCGCGATACCGCGATGTAGTAGCGTGCGCTTTCGTTCTTCTCATCCTCGCGCCGGTCATACCAGGTAATCGCCACCACCCCCTGCTCGTTGACCGCGATGCTTGGGTGGAACTGGTCGCGCACAATTCCTTTCTCGTCGTCGTTGACGACGAATGGCGCCTGCCAGGTCATCCCGTTGTCGGTGGAGCGGGAGAAATAGATGTCCGTGCCGTTCCCCTCTTTCTTGTCGATGCCGCTCGCCGCCCAGGTGATGTACATGTACCCGGGATGTGCACCGCGATCCGCGCAGGATTGCGGACTCGGATAGATACGGTCGTAGGACATGCCTGGGATTTCTCCGAGCCGGTCCTCGATAGAGTATTTCGGAAAAACGATGTCCGATATCTTTGTTACCGTCGGGAACGTTGCACCTCCATCGGTGGACAGGGCGTGCCAGAGGCTGAAATGCTGTTCGTCGGCAGAGCCGAACCACGTGACGTGCACCCCGCCAGAGGGATCAACGTCGATGTTGGTGAATTGCACGATGGCGTGCGTGTCGGGCGGCGAAACGAAGACTTCGTCGATATCGAACTGCAGGGACCCCGGCACCTTTCTGCGCACCGCGATATGCATGCGGTCATCCATTACCCGCAGATACCCTGCGTACAGCGAACCGCGTGTTGCGTTGGTACTGCGGTCGACCGCAAGCCATTGCTTGTCGACAAAATGCTGCACCGTTCCATTGAGCGGCATGGTGGCCTTTGCGATGACATCCTTTTCCGGTCGAACCCAGCTGATGCCGCCGTCGGTGGAATACACCCAGTACAGCTCCGATATCAGTCGATCGAATGACGTGGGCATATAAAACGCCAGCCAGGAGAAATAGAGAGTGCCGTCGGCATCGGCCGCGAGCACCGGGTCGCCGCCCCCCACCGTGATCGCGGAAGGATCCTCCGGATCGTTTCGAAACGAACTCAACTGCCAGCTTGCGCCATCATCGAGCGTGTAGTAAATCGGACAGGTAAGATCCGCGATTTGTCCCTGGTACACCTGCTGCCGAATGGGGGAAGCGACGAAATTCTTCTGATTCGCCGGATTCACCACCGCATGTACCTCCGATTCCGGGTAGAGATCGTCACTGACGAGAGTCTCCACCCATTCGTCCACGGCTTTACCGAGGGGTACCGACGCCGAAGCGTCCGATGCGCGTGTATCAACGGCGCGTCCTTTGCGGGCGTCTTCATTGTGCCCGGCGTCGGTTCGTGACGCAAGTGCTTCCTCGACCGCACGTGAATGTGCAGGCGGACGCACACGCGTATGTTCGCGGACGATTTCTTCGAGAAGCTGTTTCCGGAATGATTTCTGCAGCTGTGCCTGCACAGCCGTGGCAGACATGAGAAGAACCAGGAAGGAAAGAAAAACGATGCGCATACCCTCACTCCCATGGACAGGTGACACAAACAATACTGCGCGGTTGATCCGCGCATGTGATTTTCATCTGAATATACGAGGAACAGGCTTTAAAATCATCCGGTACGGACGATCATTTCCCGCGCGCATTTTTTCCCTTACCTCGGATTCTCCGCTGTTGTATATTATTTGAATAAGCCTGATTTCCCTCACAACAATTCCGGAATATTTTATGCGTCTTGCCGTACCGCTTCTCGTTCTGCTCATCGCATTTGCGATGACCACCGACGGGCTGGCCAAGGAACGTCCGCGTCCTGCTTCGCCCGCTGCCTCCTCTTCCGACATCGTGCCGGGGATCGTGTTTGTCAAGCTCAAGGAAATCCACGGCATCGCTCCGGGAGCGACGTCCGTGGGCATCGGCAGCGTCGACCGCATCCTGACACGTGTGCTGGCATCCTCGATCGAACCGCTGCATCAGGCACTCGCCATGCGCAAAAGTTTCGCTTCCCAGCAGGAGTCGAGCATCGCCCGCATCATGAAAGTGAAATACAGCGCTCCTGTCGACCCCCGCAAACTTGCTGAAGAACTGGCCGCTGATCCCACTGTGGAGTATGCCGAGCCGTTCTATGTGTTCCGTCCGCTCAACACGCCCAACGATCCGCGTCTGGGCACGCAGTGGGCGATCAGTATGCTGAAGATGGAGCAGGCGTGGGATATCACCACCGGTGATTCCACCATCGTCATCGGCTACGTCGACTCCGGTGTCAACTACAACCACGAGGATCTCTCGCTTTCCCTCGCGATCAACGCAGGGGAGTGGGGCAGCAACGGCGAACTCAAGGACAACGGCATCGACGACGACAACAACGGATACATCGACGATTGGCGCGGCTGGGATTTCATCGGCAATGGAGATTTGCAGACCCCGAATCCTGACAACGATCCTATGGACTTCAACGGTCACGGAACCAACGGCGCCGGTATCGCGGCGGCACGAACAAACAACGGCCTCGGCATTGCCGGTATCGGGTACAACACCAAAGTGCTCGCGATCAAGGTACAGGACGATGCAGGCACCACCGGTATGAGCGGCTACGACGGTATGATCTACGCTGCCGATATGGGTTGCCGCGTCATCAATTGCAGCTGGGGCGGAAATATGGGCATCAATCAAACACTGCAGGACGTTGTCGACTACGCCTGGTCGAAGGGCGCGTTGGTGATCGGCGGCGCAGGCAACAGTGTCATCGACAACGACATCGATCCCTTCCTCCCCTCCGCTCTGAATCATGTGCTGAGTGTCAGTTCCATCGAGGAGAACGGCAGCGCGAGCACCTGGGCCGCGTACGGCGCATCCGTACATGTCTATGCACCGGGAACCAACGTCATGACCACGCGCGGCAGCTTCGGATATCAGGCTGTCGGCGGCACTTCGTTCTCGACCCCGCATATGTCCGGACTTGCCGCGCTCATTTTCGCAGTGCATCCTGATTGGACTCCCGACCAGGTCCTGGAGCAGATCCGCGTGACCGCCGATCCGTTCGGCGCCACTCCCGACGCCAAGCGCTACGGCCGGGCCAACGCCTACAAAGCGCTCTCGACGAATCAGACGCTCACCGATATTCCCGGCCTCTCGGTTGAGAGTTTCACTGTGAGCACGCCGAGCGGCGATTATCTGACCGAGGGTGGGCAAACTGCCGACATCAATGTCACTTTCAAAAACATGCTTGCCCCGACGTCGAATGCGACGGTGGAACTCGTACTCGACGGCACTCCATTTACCGCCAGCGTGACCAGCTATACTCTTGGAGCGCTGCAAACGTTCGATACGAAAAGTGTGAATATTCAAGTGCTTCTCAATAACGACGTCAAGCAATCCGAAGGATACATTCCCGTCATCCTGAAACTTACCGATGGCACATATGTGGACTTCGAAATCGTCCGCGTACCTGTGTATCTCAACGATAGTTGGCACACGGTAGTCGACCTGGCCTATCCCTATAATTCAATTGACATTGCCAATCGCTGGACGATCTGGGTAAGTGGTGATTACGCCCCGAACGGTGTCGTCACCCAGGATATCGCCCTTCGGTCAACTGATGGCGGCGATAGCTGGTCATTTGCCTTCGGAACAGGCTATCCTTCTGGGCGAGGTGTCTATTGTATCGATGGTATAGACCAGACAACCGCCTTGGTGGGGACAGGTCCCACAGATGCCAACGCGGCGATTTTCCGCACTGGCGACGGCGGACAGAACTGGACCTCGACCAGCGTCTCGAATTACACCGCATTCGTCAACTGGATTCACATGTTCGACGCGCAGAACGGCATCATGCAGGGCGATCCGAAAAACAATGTCTGGGGCATCGCGACCACCAATAATGGCGGCGCGACCTGGACCGCGATCCCCACCGCGCTGAGTGCCGCGGCGAGTGAAGCCGGATGGAACAACAGTTATGACGTCGTTGGCGACTACATGTGGTTCGGCACCAACAACAGCAAAATCTTTCGTTCCACCGATCGCGGGCAGACATGGACCGGCTACGCCACGCCCAGCAAGAACTCGGTCGACGTGAACTTCCGTGACGAGATGGTGGGCGTTGCCCGCTTCTCGAAGCAGAACGAAGTCGGCACCGACACCCTCGCTTTGACCACGGACGGCGGATTGACCTGGTCGCTGATTTCCACGGTCGCGGCGCCGTCTGGCTCGATTGTCTTCGAACGCAGCGGCAAGCGGCTCTGGTTCTTCCAGGGTCCGAATGCGCTGGTCAGCGAAGATCTCGGCGCCACCTGGTCCGTGCAGGCAGCGCCCGTGAATTTCAACTACATCAACGACGCAGCGGAATGGAACGACGGATTCGTCACTTCCGTCTTTGCCGCCGGTATTGAAATATTCCGTTACAACGGTGAGTTCATGGTGCTCGGCGTCGACGACGTGGAAGCCGCCGCCCCACAGACTCCGATGCTGCAGCCGCTGTATCCGAATCCTGTCGCCTCGGGCCGCGACGGAAGCGTCGTCGCGCAGCTGCAGCTGCCGACATCCGCCGCTGTCATACTTGCCGTCTATGACATGAGCGGAAAAAAAGTGCGCGAAGTGCTCAACGCAACCCTTGAGGCCGGCACGCACAGCGCCCGCGTCTCCACCGCCGGACTCCCCGCCGGTAATTACCTTCTGCGCTTGAACACCTCCACGCACAGCAGCGCGCAGAAGCTCGTCGTCCTCAATTAACTTCTAACTTCACGAACCCCGCGCGCAAGGAACCCTGCGCGCGGGGTTTTTCATCCCTCCCTCCCTTCCTCTGCTCACCTTCTCTCCCGGAGTGCATTTCTTCTTATCGCTCCCTTCACTATCTTCATTGATCTTTTAGCCCTCTCGCCTCGAACCAATATCGGTGAACCATGAAAGCTTTTTCCAGCATGTGCCTCGCAGCGCTGCTTCTTCTCATCGCATTTGCACCTGCGGTTGCGGATTCCCCTGATCGACCGGCAACCCCGATCCGTCAAGGAAAAAAGACCATTGAGATCGTCCCGAATCTCGTCATAATAAAGCTGCGTCCGCAGACGACGTTCACCAGCGGCGGCGACCGCCTTGGTGTGCGCAGTCTCGATGCCCTGCTGCAGCGCATCGGCGCCACCGCGGTGGAATCGTTCAGCACCGTGAAGGAAAGTTCCATGAAGAAGGCTTCGCGGCGTCCGTACAATTACGACCGCATGGTGAAGGTGCGCTACACATCGGGCGACCATCCCGCATTGCTCGCGAAGGAGATAGCGAACGATCCGAACGTGGAGTACGCGGAACCGTATTATATCTATCCCGTCAACCACACGCCGAACGATCCGCGCCTCAGTACACAGTGGGCCGTCACGGTCATGAAACTGAAGGAAGCGTGGGACGTCACCACCGGCGATTCCACGATCGTGATCGGTGACGTCGACACCGGTGTGGACTGGACGCATGAGGATCTTGCGCTCAGCATCTGGATCAACCCAGGAGAGTACGGCGCCAATGGCGAGTTGAAAGACAATGGCATCGACGACGACGGCAACGGCAAGATCGACGACTGGCACGGCTGGGATTATTTCGGCAATGGCAGCTTCCAGTCGCCCAACCCTGACAATAATCCGATGGACGGCACGCTCGGCCACGGAACAAATACTTCGGGCTGTGCGGCCGCCCTGGCCAATAACGGCGTCGGCATCGCCGGCAGCAGCTATCGCGCGAAGATCATGGCCATCAAAGCCTCCACGGACGCTACGACCGGCGTCGGCGGCTACGACGGCATTCTGTATGCCGGTCAGATGGGCTGCCGCGTCATCAACTGCAGCTGGGGCGGAACGGGCGACCGTTCCCAGGCCCTGCAGGATCTGATTGACGACGTGACCGACATGGGCGCACTGGTCGTGGGTTCTTCCGGCAACGACCCGATAGACAACGACTACATTGCGCACTGGCCGTCATCGTTCAGCCACGTGCTCAACGTCGGTTCGGTCGAATCGAGCGGTGCCGCTTCCACATGGTGCACGTACGGCACGTCCGTGCATACGTATTCCCCGGGCAGCGGCATTCTCACGACGAAGAACGGCGGCGGCTATACGAGTCCGACGGGAACATCCTTTTCCTCGCCGCTCGCGGCAGGCGTGGCCGCGCTCGTATTCGCCGTGCATCCTGACTGGACCCCGGATCAGGTTGCCGCACAGATTCGCGTGACCTCTGACCGCTTCGACGCTCCGGCAAAGAGCAAACGCTTCGGCCGCCTCAACGCGTTCAAGGCCGTCTCGCTCAATAAAAACCTTGACGAAATTCCCGGCCTGCGCGTCAGCCGTTTCAGCTACGTGTTCCAGGGCGGCGGCTCGAGCTTCACGGAACCGAAGCAAGTCGCCCGGGTCACGATGGAACTCGAGAACGTACTGGCACCAACCTCCGCCGCGGCTATGGCGTATGTTGACCTCGATGACCCCTCGATAACGGCATCGACCACCAATTTCGCGATCGGCGTGCTGGGAACCTTCGATCGTAAAACGATCGAATTCGACGTGACCCTCGCCGACAATCCCCAGACATCCGAAGGCTATCTGCCTGTCCGTGTGCGGATTGAGGACGGTGAATACGTCGACTTCCTCATGGGCCGCATTCCTATTTTCCTCGACGATGCGTGGCATACCTCGCTTGAGTTTGGCGCGCCGTATTTCACGAGCATCGACGCAGTGAGCGGTATGACCGTATGGGCTTCCGCCAACGTACAGAGCCAGGATATCGGCGTGCGCACCGTCAACGGCGGTTCCGGCTGGTCCAACGCCTCTGGCAGCGGCTTCCCCAGCGGCAAGGGTGTGTACTGCGTTTTTGGTATCAGCAATAATGCTGCTCTCGTGGGCACCGGACCCAGCACCGGCGCGGCCGAAGTATACCGCACGTCAAACGGTGGTACGTCATGGACCGGTTCATCGGTAAGCAACATCACGGGCTTCGTCAACTGGATTCACATGTTCGACGATCAGAACGGCATTCTCGAAGGCGATCCTCTTGGCGGAAGCTGGGGCGTCGCGACCACCACCGACGGTGGGGCGACATGGAAAAAGGTCTCGGGTGCACCCAGCGCTCCGAGCGGTGAAGCCGGCTGGAACAACAGCTATGCCGCCGTCGGCGACAGGCTCTGGTTCGGCACCAACAACAGCAAGATCTATCGATCGACGGATCGCGGCGTCACGTGGGAGAGCTTTGTCACACCGAGCAAGCACTCGGTCGACATGGTGTTCGCCGATGCGGATCGCGGCATGATCCGCTTCACCACGCAGACCAACCAGGGCGGCACCAACGCACTCGCCGTGACCAATGACGGTGGTGAGAACTGGACACTGCTTTCCTCGATCGCCGTGACCAGCGGCGGGACGATCGAAGTGGAACCCGACGGCAAGCGCTTCTGGTTTGTCCAGGGCACGAATGCATGGGTCACCACCGACCTCGGCGCGACCTGGACTGTGCAGGCGACACCCGGTGGCTTCAGCCTGATCACCTGCTCTTCATCGTTCAGCAGTTCCACGAAGTCGGATGTGTACGCAGCAGGGCTCGACATCTTCAGGTTCTCGTCGACCTTCGATCCCTACAACACTTCCGCGGTCAGCGCCATGCCGGCAATCGGTTTCCGTCTCGACGATGTCTATCCCAATCCCGTTTCCACCGTCTCGTCGAGCGGTGTCACCGTCGGCTTCACGCTTGAGGAATCCGCGAACACACGCGTCGCCATATACGACAACCTCGGCCGCATGGTACTGCAGGGAGCCGACGCACGTCTCGGCGCCGGATCGCACAGCCTGCGTCTCGACACCTCATCGCTGCCGGTGGGCAGCTACCACGTGCGCGTGCAATCCGGAGAGCGCACGGCCACGTCGAGTCTGCTCGTGATTCATTGATCGCAGGAGGAGTCGTTCGGTCGGTGTGGCATGGCGGTGCCCGCCTTGTTGTGAGAACCGACTAATTTCCTCCCCGTTCGCTGATTTTTTTCTTATACTTGAAGGATACCGAAATCGGTATCCTTCATTTTTTTTCACACCGGAACGACCGCGCATGTTCACCTGGAGTCCTGACCCCGAACTGTTTTCCATCGGCGCCCTCCACATACGCTGGTATGGCCTTCTTTTTTCGCTTGCCTTTCTGAGCAGTTTCTCGGTCATGGTCTGGATTTTCCGCAAGGAACATAAAGGCGACGATCTTCTCAACAAGCTGTTTCTCTATGTGTTCATCGGCGTCGTTGCCGGCGCCCGTCTCGGACATTGCCTTTTCTACAGTCCGGAATTCTATCTCACGCATCCCATTGAAATTCTGAAAATCTGGGAGGGCGGGCTCGCCAGCCACGGTGCCGCCATAGGTATCATCACGGCCCTGGCGATCTTCGCTCACCGTACTCCCGGCATGACCTTTCTCTGGGTCGCAGACCGTGTGGCGGTGGTGATTCCCCTGGCCGCGATTTTCGTTCGTCTCGGGAATTTTGTCAATTCGGAAATCCTCGGCCTCCCGACAAGCGTGCCCTGGGCCGTGGTTTTCGCGCGCATCGACGATATCCCACGCCACCCCGTGCAGCTTTACGAAGCGAGCGCCTATCTCATCATTTTCTTCGTCATGATCCTGCTCTATCGCCGCGGCATTGCCGCGCGCACGGGACGCCTTGCCGGCAGCATGGTTGCCATGCTTTTCTCCACGCGCTTCGTCCTGGAATTCTTCAAGACCGGGCAGTCCACTCTCGATCCCTCCATGCCCATCACGATGGGACAGCTTCTGAGCATTCCTCTGGTGGTTTTCGGCCTCTGGCTGCTGCTGCGCAAGCCAGCGGAACCCGCACAGAGCTAACCGCACAGCGGTAACCGCTATTCACCCTTCCCCAATCCAACGCCCCACTGCGTCGTTAGGCCGAAGAGCAGCTCGCCCTCCGTGGTGACCGTGCACCAGCAGCCCGGACGCAGTCCTGCGATGTCGACGAATCCCGGGTACACATTCAACGTCGCAAGATTCGATGAAATGCCGCTGAGGATGAGTGAAGCCAGGAGGGAATTCTCCCGGTCGTAGAACACACCCGCGCTCCAGACAAGACTTCCCGTCAGGTGCAGGGGATTATCCGTCTCCGGCAGGATGTCCGCATTGCGCAAACCCGCCGCCACAGACAGGGACGTGCCATTGTTGAAACGGCGGGTGAGTCCTGCCAGACCGTTGACGCCGAAAACATAGATCAGAGAATACTTGTCCCAGAACGGCAGATCATATTTCACCACGAAATACTGCCCCGTATTCCGAAGCGTCATGTCGCTGACCCCAAGCGTCGGCTGCAGCGACCATTCGTTCATATGCAGCGTGCGCGAAAAAAAGAGCGCTACATCGTCTATGCTGAAGAGAAGCATTCCTCCGATATCGAAGAGATAGATATCCGCCAGCGGATCGATCAGTTCTCCTTCCTGCGCGTTGTTCTCCATTACTTCATTGAGAAGGTGATACGTCATCACCGTGGCAGCCGACCACGCCCGCGGCGCGGCGAAGCCGTGCTGTGCGTACCATTCCCCCATTTTCACGTAGGTCATACCGCCGCCGATCAGATGCAGCTGATAGTTCGGCCACCATGACGCCCCTTCGCTGAATTCCAGGGGAAAAATTTCATTGCGGAGAAAATTTCCCCAGCCGTAACGATGAATCAACGGCAGTGGTTTGGCAAGATTGCTGAATACCGTTCGACCCGCCTGTGCGAAAGGATAGTTGAAAACATCGCGCCGATAGCGGTCAAGCTGCAGAATGTCGAAGCCCCCGTTCAGCAGCAGTGTCCATGGTGCATACTGCGTCTCGCTTCCCCAATCCTGTCCGTGATAGAATAGCGCTTGCGTTTCTCTCTCCGGTCCCTGTCCTCGATACCGCAGCGTGTCTCGGTCGCAGTTGCGTTCCATGGAAGGTGGTCGCGACATCGCGGCCTGCTCCGCGGGGATCCGCGTTTGTGCGTTCATCTCCGCGATAATCGTGAGCAACATGACACCGTGAGCAGCGAAGAATAGAACAGGTACGACAAAGATACACGCCCGGCGATACCATGACGCACCGCCATCAGCGATATGCATAAAAACGGACTTCATGAATCGCCTTTGCCGCGCAGGGACACAAGTACTTGATAATACAGAAGAAAGAACGAGGCCCGATTGGTGGTTTCGTCGATATTCATCTATTCGAGGGGTTAGGGGTTGACAATGAACACCGCTTGAAGGTTACAGAATTTCTCACATTTTTCTAACAGCATATTGCATTTATCGTGATTTCCCCGTAATGTTTAAGACCTGCTAAAGCAGAGCCCACCTGTGTACAGACAAATTTGTTCCATCCCGGAGAAATCGATGCAGCGTTTGTTCTCCTTTCTGGTGCTCTTCCTGGTACTCACCACTGTGGCGACCTCACAGTCGCGCGGTTTTATTCCCCCACTTTTCACCCTGCCTGCTGACGGGGACGAAGTTCGCTTCACCTCATCCGAGAAGCCGCTTTTCCAACTTCCGGATTATCCCGCGTCGCAGTTGAACATGGGAGTGGAAGGTGTGGTAGAGGTGCAGATGTACGTGACCTCCGAGGGAGAAGTGGTGTACAGCGAGATCACGGTCGGGTCAGGGATGGAAGAGTTTGACCAAGCGGCACTCGCCAGCGCGATGCGTGCACGGTTCCCGATTGGATACGCGACGGTGAAAGGCCTTCCGCGCGATTTTCGCATCGCCATGCCGTTCTACTTCCTGCTGTCTCCGGATCCCGAGCAGTACTGGCAGTCGCGCCTTGAACTTGCGCGCGTGCAGCAGGAGTATGAAGTCGTGATGAAGAAATTCCAGGACTTCGTCATGGAGCGCAGCAAGACTCCGCCGCAGCGGGTTAAGGAGATTCAGCGGCAGATGGAAGAAAAAGTCTCCGTTGCCAAGAACATCCACCGCATCCTTGCGGAGAAAAAGGAAACCGCCATCCTGCGTCTCCGCGAGCAGATCGACGAGCATCGCGGGCAGGCCCCCATCACGGATGCCGCCGATGCCACCTGGCGACGTGAACTGCAGGACCGTGCGCGCGCAAACGTGCAGGTCGCGCTTCCCGGATCCGGCGTGGTGAATTCTCGCACCATCGGCACCGAGGGCATGGACCGCCTTACGCAGGAACTCGAAATGAAGAAATCGTATCTCTGATACACCAGGCGTCGCCGCAGCCTTGAACCAGCTGCAGCCACACCCCCATAACACTCCCGACCGAATGCTATGAAACATCCGTTCTCCCCAGGACGGATGTTTTTTATACACGCCTCCATTCTGCATTCACGGTACGTGATGAGGTGAGCAATCGGCAGTCCGCGATATCATCGCGCAACGACTGGTGCAGCAGTTATTACCCTACGCTCAATACCTCGCCCACTTCATAGCGGGAAGCAATGACGATGCGCGGACGAAAGTCCGGCCTGCGAGCGAGCACGGCGTCGATCTCGCGCTGAACGATCTCGGGGGTGTTATTATTCTCACTCAGATGGCCGAAGATCAGTGTATGCAGACGGCCGTTGCAATGCCGCTCGATGAGCTCCATGGCCTGCAGGTTGGAAAGATGTCCGTGGGGCGCGCGGATACGCTCCTTGAGATGTTCGGGGTAGGGACCAGTGTTGAGCATGTGCTCGTCGTAGTTGCTTTCGAGCAGTGCAGCATCCACTTCTCCCAAGAGGCGAGCGACCTCGTCATTATGGACACCCAAATCGGTCACGTAGAGAAAACGCAGCTCGCCGATGGTGACGAGAAAGAACACGGGATCCTGCGCGTCATGCGATTTCGGAAAGGCCTGCACGCTGATGTCTTCCACTTTTACGGTTTCGCCGCTGCGGATGAAGCGGTGTCCCTTATGCGGACGGTTCATCCGTAGTCCGCGCCACGTGGCCTCGGTCAGGAAGGTCGGCATGCGGTACATCTTGGCCGTTACCGGCACCCCGCGCACATGATCCGCATGTTCATGCGTGATGAACAGCCCGCGTACATTCTGCAGATAGCGTCCGTGCACTTTCAGGCGCACTTCGATCTGCCTGCGGGAGATACCGCAGTCGAGAAGAACCGCCGCGCCGCTCCGCGGCGATTCCACATACACGGCATTGCCGTTGCTTCCGGAGTTGAGAACGATGATGTTCAAATACTGCTCCTATACAAAGCGCAGGACGACTGTACCGTCCTGCGCCAATGATAATCGAAAAGGAGTCCGTCTCAGTGAACGCCGAGTTCGCGGAGTAAAAAGTCTGCTTGTCCGAGATACTTGGCGACGAAAAGCACGTAGCGGATGTCGGCACCGATGCTGCGGCTGTAATCCTCGCTCCATTGATAATCGTTGACCGTGGCTTCAAAGGCACGGTCGAAATTCACTCCGACGAGTTCGCCGCGGGCGTTGAGCACAGGACTGCCGGAATTGCCTCCGGTCGTATCCATGTTGTAGAGCATCGCAATGGGCACATCCTCGAGCAGGGCGTCTTCGTAGCTTTTATCGTAGCTCCGCGTGTTGTAGAGCTCCACCAGCCGCGCCGGCGCGTTGAAGGGCTCCTCGCCGGTGTTCTTCTCAACCAGTCCGCGAAGTGTTGTCTGCGGCTTGTAGATTGTCGCGTCCGCCGGCGCGTACCCGCGAATGTAGCCGTAGGTCAGACGCAGCGTGCTGTTGGCGTCGGGGATAAAATCCTTTTTCTGCCAGGCCATTTTCGCATCGAGGAATTCCGCCTCCAGACGCTTGAGTTCGCCGTCACGCGTGCGGCGGCGGAGAATGATTTCCTCGTTGAGCGCGTTGAGTCCGCGTACGAGCTCGACGAACGGATCCTTGCTCGCAGCCAGTTTTTCCTCATCCCAACCAAGCACGACGGCCATGCCGGCATGCGTCGCAATGGCGCTTTTCTTGAAGGCCTCGCGCACGCGGGCGAGCACCTTGGCGCGGTCGGTTTCACTCCCGGCGAATGCCGTCACGGCGGCGGGACGCTGATCGGCCGGAAGCTTCTGGAAATCATGCAGCAGCGTGGCGAGGAATTCGAGTTCCGTCTCCTGGTGGATCAGGCCGTATTGCTTTTCGATGAACTCCTGCAGACGAGTGGCTTTCTCTCCGGTGACATCGCCTTTTTCGACGGCCTTCATGACCGAGCTGAGCATTGCGATGTACTGATTGCGTCCAAGCATCGATGCGATGATTTCCTGCAGCGCGGTTTCTTCATACCCTTTGTACACTGCACTCAGCTCCTTCTGCGTCTTGCTGAATTTCGCGTTCAGCTCCGGATTGCTTTCGATGTACTTCTGCAGTTCGGCCTCTTCGGCGCGGCGCTTTTCGACCAGGCCGAGACGGCGCAGTCCCTGGAGCTTGCCCTTGTAGTTCTTGGTCGCATTGGCGAGTCCCTTCATCAGGTCAGCGAATTCGAGCTGCAGTGCCCGATCGCCTTCCGAGGCATTTTCCATCGTCTCGATCATGTAGTCATAGCGCGCCGAGAGATAGGGGAGAATGGTATTCTGATACAGCGCGATGTAATCGGCGCTCTTATGCCGATAAGTACGGCCGGGGTAGCCGAGGATGAAAACGAAATCGCCGTCACTTACACCCTTGGGCGCAACCTTGATGAAACGCTTCGGCTTGTAGGGAACATTCTCTTTCGCATACGGCGCGGTCTTGCCGTCGGGCCCGACGTAGGCGCGGAGGAAGGAGAAGTCGCCAGTGTGGCGCGGCCAAACCCAGTTATCGATTTCGCCGCCGTAATTACCGACCGCGAGAGGCGGGACGTACACAAGTCGCACGTCACGGATGATGCGGTAGGTAAACAGCACGTAGCTCTTGCCGGGAAACATTTCCGAGACCTCGCAGGAAATATTTTCGCGGTCGGCTTCGGCATCCTTCGCCAGCTTCTTCATCTGTTCCTGAATGGCGTCGCTGCGTTCTGCCGGCGACATGCCATCGGTCACGACGCCGAGTACTTCCTTCGACACATCGCGATATGCCTCGGTGATCCGGCACATGTAGCCCTGGGCGGGATATTCCGCCTCGCGCGTGGAGGCCGTGAAACCGTCGCGCAGATAGTCATGCTCGGGCGTACTCGCGTTGGTCACGCCGCTGAAGGCGATGTGATGGTTGGTGAGAATCAAACCGTCGGCCGAAACAAACTCCCCTGTTCCGCCCCCCACCTGGCAGATCGCGTCGACCAGGCTGACACCGTCTGGATTGTATATTTCGGATACATCGATCTTCAACCCCTTCGCCTTGAGATCGAGACGGGATATCTCGCTCAGGGGATACATGCCTTCATCGGCAGTGAGTCCGACGACAAAAAACAGGGTAAACACGAACAGGGTGGTCAGGCGGGAAATACGTAACATGAAATCTGGCCTCCGTAAATGCGCATATATGAACACATAAAATACGAAAAACGGGTATACTACCGTAGGGCGGATTCATGAATCCGTACGTATCGCCTCCGAACCGATCATTTCCATCGTAGGGCGGATTCATGAATCCGTGCATCCCGCCGCCGAACCGATCATTTCCATCGTAGGGCGGATTCATGAATCCGCCCTACGAACGGGTGAAATCAATCCATTTCGATTCATGAATCCGCCTTACGACAACCGGGGACCGTTCAGACCCGTTTCATCAATCCACCCAATTCGGTTATTTTCTTTTGTACCACACCTGCGGCATTTATTGAGGTTCCGTCATGTATCGATTCTACTCCCGCATCGCGTTCGCCGTCCTCGCCTTCCATCTGACGATGTCCGCGCCAATCCTCGCCCAGACGGTCGTCGATACAACGCTGGTCATGAGCGACGGCGCGAAAGTCGATGCCTTGTATGTTCTCCCCGTGACACCGGCTCCGCCGGGGGGCTATCCCGCCATCGTGCTCGTACACGGCTTCGCCGGTTCGAAAAACAACAATCGGTCGACGGCTATCGGGTTTGCGCGGGAGGGCTACGCAGCGACGGCGTACAGCGTGCGGGGACAGGGAAACTCGGAGGGCCTCTTCGAGTTCTTCACCGCCCCCCGCATTCTCGATGACCTTCGGGAAAACATCGCGTTCGCAAAACAGCTGCGTCGCGTCAACGCCGAACGCGTGGCTGTCCTGGGGGGATCGCAAGGCGGACTTCATGCCTGGAACGCCGCGGCCTATGGCATGGGTGCGCGCTGCGTGGTATCCATAATCGCCAACGGACGCGCGGAAGAAAACTGGCTTGAGAATGATGCGCTGAACTGGACCTTCGCCGCGGCGACAATGACGCCGGATGTGCGCTTCGAACCCGGCGTGGCAGCGTTGTTGAAGCAGGCGCGAGAGAGTGGGAATTACTCCTCCATACAGCCGTATTTGCAGGATCACTCCACTAACACGCTTGAATCGTCGGTCACCACCCCGACCGCCATTTTCGTCAGCTATCACGATGGGTTTTTCAACCAGAATGCGGCGCTGCGGCAGTTCCATACCATACCGGCCGCGAAGCGCATCGTGTTGTACCCTGCCGGACATGACATGCCGGCGGACCCATCGCAAAACGCGTATGTGCTCGACGTCATTGACCGGTGGCTTGCCTTCTGGCTGAAAGACGATGCGTCACTCGCCGACGTCGCCTCCCCTGACAGCGCAGTGGTGTTTTTCGACGGTGGGACGAAGAAGCCACGGATCTATGCGGAAACAGAAACGCCGCAGTGGCTGCGGCCGGGAGATCCGCTGCCGCAGAACATGGATCGTCTCGACCTGTATTTCGATGCGAGCGGCCTCGCCGTCACTCCTCCCCTGGACCGCAGCGAGCGCCTGATCACATATATCAACGTTCTGGGTTCGACGCCGATTTCCTTTCGCACTCCACCTCTGACGAAGGACATAACCATTCTCCCGCCGCCGGGAAGCGGTCATATGCGCGTGCGCGCGACGGGTGCGCATTACCAGATGAATGTGCTGCTTTATGACGTGGATCCCGCCGCGGGGAAACGCACACCGCTTTGCCGAGGCCACAGGCAGGCAGACGATCCGAACATCGAACGGACGATGGACTTCGAGCTGACGAGTCTGCTGCACACAGTACAAGCCGGCCATGTCATCGAAGTGCTTGTCAACGGCGGCACGGCCCTGATTCCCGATCAGGCCAATAACTTTGGAAACATCGTGCTCGGACCGATCGATCCATCATTCAATACGTTCGTCATTGGCGGTGACGATCCCTCGCATGTTTCGCTTTATGTCGAAGCCGATGCGACGTCAACAGCACAACCGCTGCCCGTCGACATGCGCATGCGTCTCGCATCCGCCTGGCCGAATCCCGCGCGTGAGAATGTTTGGATTTCCTTCGAACTGGATCACTCCATGCCCGCGCGTCTGACCGTACATGACATGATGGGCCGCGAGATCGCGGTGATCGCGGAGGGTTATATGGAAAAAGGGCGGCATGTAGCCACCCTCAATTCGCGATTGCCGGAGGGGATATATGTCTACCGCCTCACCACCCCTCGTGGGGTCTTACACAGGAAAATGGTAATCATACGTTAACGGACGTAGGGCGGATTCATGAATCCGCCCTACGATTGGGTGCCATATTTCCGACGGATTCATGAATCCGCCTTACAATGGATATTTCAGATCAACATCGTTCGGGATTGCATTCGCCCGACGACATTCCCGTCAATTCACGAATTGCGCGGCGTAATATTTCGCCGTGAGTTTCTCGCCGGTTGCGTTTTCGATCATGTCGTTCCACAGAAGGGTGCGTCCCGGTTTGAAGATATTGTCGATGAGGAAGGTGCCCACCTCTGTGCGTCCCACATACGCCTCGCGCCTGGGATTCTCGCTATGAAGAATCTTTGTGCAGATATGCGCGTGCAGCTGCGAGGCAAGGAGTTCGCCCATCAGGTAATTGTGATAATAGGCGGGGTACAGGGCGACGTGAATTTTTGACGCCCAGTCAGGATTGTCTCGTCCTTCCGGTTTCCGGATCATCTGGTACTTCTCCACCAGCTGCCACCAGAGGGCGTTCAGATCCTGATCGGGATTCTCGTACATCGCTTTCTCGAAGCGGTACATCACCTGCGCCCAGCGGCTGAACACCAGCTGCTCGAGGCGGAGGGATTGGAACATCACGTCGGCCA
The DNA here is from genome assembly GCA_014860565.1 of Bacteroidota bacterium. Lineage (GTDB taxonomy): Bacteria > Bacteroidota > Ignavibacteria > SZUA-365 > SZUA-365 > SZUA-365. Next base: position 1,101 of record JACZJN010000071.1, on the reverse strand, counting down.
CCTTGTCCGCCTGATCGGCGGGAACGCCCGCCACGTTTTCGAGCCAGGCGGGATTGCTTGCGAGGCGTCCGAACATCATCGCGATGGCTTCGGTAGTGAAGGTATGTGCAGGTTCGCGCAGCGACCATGGTACCGTGCGGTCGTTGAACTTGTCATAGACCGCGTGGCCGTATTCATGCAGCGTGGTATTCATCCAATTGTACGACGGCTTGATGTTGCACACCACGCGCACGTCGCCTTCACGGTCAATGTCGGTGCAGTACGCGTGCTGGTATTTGCCTTCTTTTTCGAAGAGGTCGCTTTTCTCGACAAGATCTTCGATCGGGAGATTGAGACCGGCGTAGTACTTTTCCGCCAGGGCGACAATGTCCTTGTCCTTGTAGAACACATCGAGATCAACGTCGTAGATCTTCGGAGCTTCCTGGAAGAAGCGGTTCTGATAATGCCAGGGCATCAGCTCCTCCACCTTCACGTTGCAGCGCTGGGCGAGCTTGACGTCCATATCCGCCTTCAGTCGCGCGAACGCACCGGCGGTGAGTTCGTCGAGTTCATCGAACAGCGCCTCGATCTCGGCGGGATCCTGTTCACTCATTTCCAGCTGCATGGCGTGGTAGTTTTTAAAGCCGAGCTCCTGCGCCGCGGCGTTACGCATGCGCACCAGACGCAGAACGTCGGGCGCCGCTACCTTGCCGATTTCCTTGCTGGCTGTCCACGCAGCTTCGAGATCAGCGCTGTTGGTGGAAGTGCGGAGAATTTCCTCGATGTCGTTGTCCGTCAGTTTCTTTCCGTTCACTTCCGCGCGGAAGGTCGAGAATTTCTTTTCGTTCTCGTTCTGCAGGCGGATCATCTCCTCGAGTTTCGCTTCGTCGATCTGCTTTTCGAGGAAGGACAGATAGATCACCTCAAGCTGGCGGCGCAGCAGCGGATCGCTGATGGCCCCGGCCTCGCGGATGCGTTTGAGCGTCTGGAAATCCTCTTTGTTGGCGAAAACCTTCGTCAGTTCCACCTCGAGGTCGGCCGCGCGGGTGTAATCCCCTTCTGCGCCTGAAATCGTCGCGTTGAAATATGCCAGCGCGGCGTCCTTGCTGAGGGGAATGACCT
>JACZJN010000070.1 GCA_014860565.1 Bacteroidota bacterium | reverse complement strand
CAACCATGGCCGCATACGGGAGGTACCGATACACCACCGTCTTGTTGAGCTTCTGCGTGTGCATCCAGTAGGCCGCGGTCGTCGTCGATACGATGAGAAAGGCGATGATGATCATCGTCGCCTGCAGATCGAGGGTCTTGCCCAGAGTCTGTCGCAGACCCGGCATCCATGCCGAACCGTAGAGCACCACGATATGCGAGACGTAGATGAACAGCGTGTGCTGTCCTGCGATCGGGATGATCTCGGGAATGCGCTCCACTTTGCGGAGAAGGAAGCCAATGCCTGACCAGAGCATCAGCACCCAGCCGAGACGGCTGAAGGTGAGCCAGATGCTCGATGAACCGTTGTTGAGCGGCAGCTCCCAGCCCCATATCGCGCGGGGAACGAAGAAGAGGACAAGCAATACGGACGCTGCGTAGAAATAGTATTTCGGCAGCAGGTGTACGCGCCCCTCTTCACGCCATTTCATGTAGAGCGCAGCCGCGGCGGCACCCATGAAGAGATATCCGGAAAAGGGGAAGATCGGGAACCAGGAACCGGTCGAGGTCGTCATCCAGGCGGCCAGACCCATCGGGAGGACCTGCGTCCATTCCACCATGTAAATGAAGGGAGCGACAAGGATAAGTCCGACGCCGATGCCGAGGGCGGATTTGAACAGCCGCTCACGCGAACGCGCAAGGAAAAACAGTGCGAAGAGTCCGAGCAGGGTGACGGCCATCAGCCTCAGTACATCAACGTTGAAGAAGCGCTGCCAGCTCTGCGGCGTGAGCGTGAACATGTCGCCGACGGTGCCAGCGGGCAAATGCATCAGTGCGCCGATCAGGAAGAGCACGCCGATCCAGCGGAGGCGCTTCAGGACGACGGATTTCGGGAGCGCATCGCCCGCTGAAATCTTGCGGAACGTGGCGATGACATAGGCGAAACCGGAGCCGAACAGGAAGATCGGCGCGGTGAGCCCGCGGTTGAACAGCCAGATATTAAAGATCAGCGAATCGCTGTTGTAATAGCTGTCAGACAACAGGGCGTCGATCGAATGTCCCTGAATCATCATCAGCACGGCCCACGCGCGCATGACGTCCAGAAGGACGATTCGTTTGTTTTGGGTTAAACTTGTTTCCAATGCTCCATTCGCAATCGGTAGTAGCAAAATCAAAATTACGGGTTTCGCGAGGCGAATACAAGGGAATTATCCTGGCGCGAAAATTCCCCGGTTCCGCAATTCCTCCCGTTTTCCTATCTTATAAGTTTGCATACTGCATCGCATTCCATGAACGGAGAAATCATGTCGGACGAGAGCACACAGACCAACACCCTGGCTTCGGCCTACGACCCCGCGCAGGTGGAAGATTCCTGGTACGCTTTCTGGGAAGAACAGCGCCTGTTTCATGCGGAACCGGAGCCCGGAAAAAAACCATTCACCGTCGTCATTCCGCCCCCGAATATCACGGGCATGCTGACGATGGGACATGTGCTCAACAATACGCTGCAGGACATTTTCGTACGCTGGCACCGCCTGCTGGGCGAAAACGCGGCGTGGATTCCCGGCACCGACCACGCAGGCATCGCCACGCAAACGGTGGTGGAAAAAACACTCAAGAAAGACGAGGGCACCAGCCGCCACGATCTCGGCCGCGAGGAGTTTCTCAAACGCGTCTGGGAATGGCGCGAGAAATACGGGGATATCATCATCCGTCAGCTGCGCAAGCTGGGGGTCTCCTGCGACTGGGATCGCACGGTGTTCACGATGGACCCCGAGCTTTCCGTCGCCGTGCGCGAAGTGTTCATTCGCCTCTACAAAAAGGGTCTTATCTACCGCGGCAAGAGAATTATCAACTGGGATCCCATCGCCCATACGGCACTGTCGGACGAGGAAGTCGTCTACAAGGAACAGCAGGGCAAGCTCTGGCATATCCGCTATCCGGTGATGGTCGACGGCAAGCCGAGTGAAAATGAATTCCTCGTCGTGGCGACTACACGCCCGGAAACAATGCTCGGTGATACCGCCGTGGCGGTGCATCCCGACGACGAGCGCTACCAACAGTACATCGGAAAAACGGTCTTTCTGCCTCTTATGGAGCGTGAGATTCCGGTCGTGGCGGACACGTACGTCGAATGGAGCTTCGGTACGGGTGTTGTGAAAATCACGCCGGCCCACGACCCGAACGATTTCGAGGTCGCCCAGCGGCATGATCTGGAGCGTATCAACGTGATGAACGTCGACGCCTCCATCAACGACCTGGGAGGCGCGTACGCCGGACTCGACCGCTACGAAGCGCGCAAGCGTATCGTCGCTGATCTCGAGACACAGGGCTTCCTCGAGAAAATCGAGGACTACACGCATTCGGTCGGCTTTAGCGACCGGACGGACGTCGCCGTCGAACCGTATCTCTCCGATCAGTGGTTTGTTTCGATGCAATCGCTCGCCGAACCCGCGCTGCAGGTTGTGCGCGACGGCGTAGTGACCTTCCATCCCGAGCGCTGGGTGAAGACCTACGAGCATTGGATGACCAACATCCGCGACTGGACCATCTCGCGGCAGCTCTGGTGGGGACACCGCATCCCGGTGTTTTACTGCGACGCCTGCGGCTGGGAAGACGCCCTGCAGGAAATGCCCGCGGTTTGTCCGAAATGCGGTGGAGCAGACAAGCTGCGGCAGGACGAAGACGTGCTCGACACCTGGTTCTCGAGCTGGCTCTGGCCGTTCTCGGTGCATCACTGGCCGAAGGATACTCCGGACCTGCGTTCGTTCTATCCGACCAGCGTCCTTGTCACGGGACCGGACATCATTTTCTTCTGGGTCGCGCGCATGATCATGGCGGGACTCGAATTCATGCCCGATATTCCGCTGCCCGACGGTTCGCCCCGCACCGAGGCGAAGGACCTTGTGCCCTTCCATGACGTGTACTTTACCTCGATCATCCGCGATGAGAAGGGAAGGAAGATGTCGAAGTCGCTCGGGAATTCACCCGACCCCCTCGACGTCATCGCCGAGTACGGGGCCGACGCGCTGCGCTTCACCGTCGCGTACCTCGCGCCGTTGGGACAGGACGTGCTGTTCTCCACGCAGAAATGCGAGATCGGCCGCAACTTCGCCAACAAGCTCTGGAACGCCGGACGCTTCCTCCTGATGAACAAGCAGAAGGTGGAGGAAAAGGGCGAATGGCTGTTCCGCGACGGCAGCTGGCAGAAGACCGACGGCGGTGTGGACCTCGCGATCACCTCCGGAGACATGGAGCTGGAAGACCGCTGGATTTTCAGCCGTCTGCAGACGACCATCGCAACGCTGCATGAGACGATGGACAAGTACCGCATCAACGACATGGCCAAGATTCTTTACGATTTCATCTGGCACGACTTCTGCGACTGGTACATCGAGCTGATCAAGGAACGCCTGTATTCTCCCGATGAAAAACTCCAGCGCATCACGCTCGAGCGCGCGCTGCATGTGTACGACGCCATACTGCATCTCCTGCACCCGATCATGCCCTTCATCACCGAGGAAATCTGGCACAAAATGGAGCCGGGCCGTGACGGCATCAGCCTCATGGTGCAGCGGGTGCCTGGAGCGGACGCCGCACTCGTCGACGAGCAGGCCGTGTCGCGGATGAACTTCCTCCAGTCGCTCGTCGAAGGCGTGCGCACGATTCAGGGCGAGATGAATGTGCCGGCAGGGAAATCCTGCGACGTGGTGATCAATTGCCAGGACGAAACGCAGGTCGAGGGCATTCGCGAAAACACGCATTTCCTCGCGCGGCTCGCAAAGATCGGCAGCATCGAAGCCGCCGTGGGCGCCCGGCGTCCACGCCTCTCGGCCAGTACCGTCGTGGCCGGCGCCGATGTGTTTGTTCCGCTCGAGGGTCTCATCGACATCGACGTGGAGAAAAAGCGCATCGGCAAGGAAATCGAGCGTATCGCAGGTCTGCTGAAAGGCATTGATTCGAAGCTGGGAAATGCCAAGTTTGTCGACAATGCGCCTGCTGATGTCGTCGAGCGCGAAAAAGACAAGCAGACGAGCTTCCGGCGCACGCTTGAAAAATTGCACACCAACCTGCAGAGCCTTGAGAACGATTAGACACGATCACAAAGCGACATTTATACGCGGCGCGGGACAATGGATCATTGTCCTCGCCGCGTTTCTTTTCATCGCCGCGCCGCGGCTGCAGGCACAGACCGAGCCCGAAGCGCCGCGCGAACCGGTGAAGCTCTTCAACGGGTACCAGTTCGCCGTGTTCGGCGGCGGGAGCCTCACATATCTCAACGGTGACTACTACGGGCTCTGTCCCTGCGAATTTCTCGGAGACGAAACCAGCGGCAATCTGTTCTACGGTGCCTCTCTGAACATCCCGGTATTCTCCGACGCTTCGATCTATCTGCGTGTGAGCCGCAACCAGTCCAGCACCTCCTGGACCACCGCGCGGGCCGACAGCCTGCGTTCGGTGCAGGCCCTTGGTTTTGTGAGTTCGGAGCTGAAATTTGATTATGACATCCTTTCCTTCGACGTGCTGCTTCGCCTCTTCGGACATATCGACGGGGAGCGTGTGTACATCGGCCCCAGCTTCGGCTTCGTACGAAACAAGCATATCCGCGTCACCGATACGGAGCTGAGTACGCAGAAGGTCTGGCTGATCGAGGACGATCAGCTGGACGTCGAACACAGTCTGCGCATGTCGTTCGTCATTGGCGCGGAATACGCCTTCGTTCCGTTCCCGAACATTTATGTGATCCCCGCGATCGAGATCGATTATTCCTTCAGCAAGATCGTCAACGAACGCGTGGAGCGTCCGACCTTCAGCCTCAAGCCGACGTTCTACCGCATGTACGTCACTTTCGCCTACCAGATGTTCTGATTCCCATGCGCACAGCATCCGCCATCGTGTTTCTCGCGGCAGCGGCCCTTGCGTACGCCGCACTGACGGTTGGCGGGATTGCTCCGGGTAAAACCCAGGGAGGGGAGCGCGGATCCAACTCCGTGCGGGTAGGCTTGTCACGCACGCATCTCAGGCACGATGAGCCGGCGGCTGCAGCGCGGTATTTCACCGAGCAGCGCGCCTGGCCCGTCGGCATTCCCGCCGACTGGTACGAGCGTGCACGCGCGCATGTGCACGCGATGGAAACACGCGGCATGCGGAAGACTGCCGCGGGGTGGCGCTGGATTTCCCTCGGACCGAACAACATCGCCGGCCGCATGCGCAGCATGGCACTCGATCCGTCGGATCCTTCAATCATATATGCGGGAAGTGCGGGGGGAGGAGTTTGGAAATCCACCAACAGCGGGCGCGACTGGCATGCGCTCGACGATCTCCTCCCCAATCTCCGCATCGGCGCGATTGACGTCGATCCCTTCGATTCGAGACGCGTCCTCGCGGGATGCGGCGAGGGGTATGTCGCCTGGCAGGGCGGGGCGGCGTTCGGCCGAGGCATGTATCGCAGCACCGATGCCGGGGAGCGCTGGCTGGTATTGCCGTCCACCGACCGAAGCGATTTCGACTATGTATTCGATGTGGATTTCGATCCATTCGAACGCGACGGCCTGCTCGCCTGTACCGGTACCGGCGTGTTTCGCAGCAGCGACGGCGGGGCGAACTGGACGCGCGTGCTCACGCGTCCGGTGATCCCGTTCTCCGCGACCGTGGTGTTCAGTAAAACGGATGCGGGGGTCGTTTACTCGGCTCTGGAAAGCGCCGGCATTTTCCGCAGCACCGATCACGGAAGGACCTGGGAGGGTCCCATCGGCGCGGGTATCAACGTCGATCGTTATTCCCGCATCGTGCTTGCCGCGGCGCCTTCGAACGGGGATATCGTCTACGCCGCATTCACCGGTCATGACGAACAATGCGCGGGAGTGTTTCGCAGTGACGACAGGGGAACGAGCTGGCGCAGCGTGCGGGTGCCGCTCAACGATCTGTTCGGCGACACGTACATGGGCGGGCAGGGGCGTTTCAACAGCGCGCTTGCGGTGCATCCTTCCAATCCCGACATCGTCTGGGCAGGCGGGATAGACCTGTACCGCTCGACCGACGGCGGCGCATCGTGGAAGCAGATGAGCAACTGGTACCGCTTTCAGAAATATCCCTACGTGCATGCCGACAATCATGTCATTCTTTTCAATCCACGACAGCCGGATGAGATTCTCAGCGCCAGCGACGGCGGTCTATTTCGCAGCGTCGACGGGGGGGCTTCTTTCGCGGAGATGACCACCGGGATGGTTACCGTGCAATTTCACAGCGGTACGCCGCATCCGCGCACCGACCTGGTCATCGGCGGTACGATCGACAACGGAACGCTGACCGCGTTCGACGGGGAGCGATGGACGGAGGTTGCGGGCGGTGACGGCGGTTACACGGCTATTGATCCAGACGACCCGCGATACATGTACACCGAGCTGTATTATCTGCATTTCATGCGCTCGACCGACTTCGGACGGACCTTCCAGGTCAGCATGATCGGCATTCCTCGCGCGTCGGATTTCGGAACATCGGATCCGGTTGCCTTCATGGCTCCCTTCGAGATGTCGCCGCAGGACAGCCGCGTGCTTTATGCCGGAAGCAACAAACTCTATAAAACCACCGATCGCGCTGCCAGCTGGGCGCCGATCAGCACGAACCTCGCGGCAGACGGCTACATCACCGCCATAGGGCTGAGCCCGTCCGACGCCGCGACGATGTACATCGGTGCGTCGAAAGGCCGCGCACAGGTGAGCGCCGATGGAGGAAAAAGCTGGAAGCGCATCGACGCGGGACTTCCCGAGCGCTGGGTCACCGACATTGCCGTGCATCCACGTGATGCGAAGAGGGCGGTGTACTGCCTCAGCGGTTTCGGAAGCGGGCACGCATATTTGACCACGGACGGAGGCGTGAGCTGGACGGACATCTCCGGCACTGGTGTTTCGTCGCTGCCCGACTTGCCCGCAAATACCGTGCTCTGGCATCCGCAGCGCGACAGCGTCCTCTATGTGGGCACCGATGTCGGTTTGTTCGTTACCACCGATCTCGGAACTACGTGGCGCGTCGACAACAACGGCATCGGAAATGTCATCATCGCCGACCTGAAGCTGCGCGGCGACGGCGTGCTCTTCGCGGCCACGCACGGGCGCGGGATGTATCGCAGCAGCATGTCCATTCTCGACGGATCATCCGCGATTCCGCTTGCCGCAAGTATCGGATCGCCGTATCCGAATCCTGTTTCCACGGGCGAGGGCCTCGTCGTCACCGTTCCCTACACGCTTGCGCGGGAAGGACGCGTGCGTCTGTGTGTCACGGACATCGCGGGTCGGCGCATCTTCGATCGTGACCTTGGCAGGCAGGGCGAAGGGGAGTATCGTTCTCATTTCGACGCACATATCCTCGCCGCCGGCGCGCATACCATCCAGCTTTTCTTCGATGGTATGTCCATCGGTACGCGGCGCCTGCTCGTCCTCCGCTGAGACGAACAGGGAAGCGAGGGTTTCACACGGATTGATCTTCTTACACGGTGGAGTATACAGTATTCGAGAGGCTTCATGCATCCAGCGATCGAGACATTCGGGTTGACGAAGCAGTATCCCGCTGTAAAAGCGGTGGATGATGTCTCGCTGCGCGTTGAGCGCGGCGAAGTGTACGCTTTCCTGGGACTGAACGGGGCCGGGAAGACCACCACCATCCGCATGCTTCTGGGAATGATCCGCAATACCGCGGGCACGGTGCGCGTGCTGGGACATCCCGTCCCGGGTGCGGGCAACGAACTCTGGGCCTCCGTCGGATATCTCGTCGAAACGCCGCACGCCTGGCCGGAACTGACCGTGCGCGAGAATCTCGAGGTTCTGCGACGGCTTCGTCCGGGTGTGCCTCCGCTTGCGGTAGCGGATATCATCGAACGGCTTGGTCTCCACACATACGCCGACAGGCGCGCGGGGACGCTCTCGCTCGGCAACGTCCAGCGGCTGGGACTGGCGAAAGCGCTGCTGCATGCCCCTGAACTCCTGATTCTCGATGAACCAGCGAACGGACTCGATCCTGCCGGCATCGTCGAGATACGGGAGTTGCTGCGTTCCCTCGCCCATGAGAAAGGAGTGACGATCTTCATGTCGAGTCACATTCTCGGCGAAGTCTCGCGTCTGGCCGACCGTATTGGCATCATTCACGAAGGGCGATTGCTCGAGGAACTCGACATCGAGGAAATGGAGAAAAACCGACGCCGTCGGCTTCTCGTTGAGACACGTGACCTGGTTGCGGGACAGGCGCAGCTCGTCTCCGCCGGATTCAGTCCGCTGATCGACGCGACGGGTGTGATTTCGCTGACGGATACTGCGGCACTGGCGCATCCGGAGGACGTGGCAGCTCTGCTTGTGCGTGCGGAGAACCCGCCGTTCCGTATCCAGCTCGAGCAGGAGGATCTCGAACACTATTTCCTGCGGCTTGTCGGCATGGAAAACGGGGAGGGGATATGAACAATCTGCTGCATGCATGCGGCGTCGAGCTGCTGAAGGCGCGCCGCTCCAAGGTCCCGCTGTTTACCGCTCTCGGTTTCTCGCTTGCGCCTCTGGCAGGCGGCTTCTTCATGATCGTGCTGAAAGATCCCGTCATGGCGCGCGACATGGGACTGATCAGCACGAAAGCGCAGATATTCGGCGGCACAGCCGATTGGCCGGCGTATTTCGGCATGCTCGCGCAGGCGGCTGCTGTCGGCGGCATGGTCCTTTTCAGTTTCGTGGCAAGCTGGGTGTTCGGACGCGAGTTTTCCGATCGTACGATCAAGGACCTGCTGGCGTTGCCCACTCCACGGCGAAGCATCGTGCTGGCGAAATTCGTCGTCGTGGCGCTCTGGGCGTTGTTCCTGACGCTGATCGTCATCATTCTCGGGCTCGGGATCGGGGCGCTCGTCGGTCTTCCCGGGGCCGGATCGGGCGTCTTTCTTCAAGGTATTCTGCGCATCACGGCCTGTGCGGGCCTTACTCTGATAACCGTGACGCCTGTGGCATTTTTTGCGGGAGTCGGGCGCGGCTACCTTGCCCCCACGGGCATGGCGATCCTCCTCCTCGTCTGTGCACAGCTCGTCGGAGCGACAGGGTGGGGTGAGTACTTCCCTTGGTCGATTGCCGCGCTGTATTCAGGGGCTGCAGGTCCGGCATCCGCGCAGCTCTCCCTCGTGAGCCTTGCCATAGTGCTGATTACCGGCATTCTCGGCCTCGTCGCAACGATCCGTTGGTGGGAGCGCGCCGATCAAACGCGCTGACCGTGTGTTCTGTAGAAACAGCGGTTGCATCGGACGGAAGCTGTTCGCACATTGAGGCTGTTTGGTCTCTGCTAAGGTCTCAATCGAGAGAGGAAATCCATGAGATTCCCGTGTCGCACTCTTCGACCCGTTCTGTTCCTCATTCCCGCCCTGATGCTGTGCATCCCCGCCATTCTTCATGCCGCGGGCGACAGCACGCGCACACAGGTGATCATCCTGGGAGCGGGGAATCCGAATCCCGATCCGGAGAACGCGGGTCCGGCCGTGGCTATCGTCGTGGGAGGGAGGGCCTACCTGGTGGATGCCGGTGCGGGTGTCGTGCGCCGGGCCGCGGCGATGTCACCGCGCTACGGCGGCAGCGTCGAGGCCCTTGCGGCGCGGAATCTGACCCGTGTTTTCCTTACGCACCTTCATTCCGACCATACCGTCGGTATGCCAGACCTCATGCTCACACCCTGGGTGATGGATCGCGATGAGCCGCTGCAGGTCTACGGTCCGGAAGGAACAGCGCGCATGGTCTCCCATCTGCTCGAAGCCTACACCGCTGACATCCATTACCGGCTGTACGGGAGCGAACCGGCGAACGACCAGGGATGGCGCACCGAGGCGCATGAAATCGATGAGGGACTCGTGTACCGAGACAGTCTTGTGACGGTGGAGGCCTTCCGGGTTCCGCACGGGACATGGCCCGTATCGTTCGCCTATCGCTTCACCACGGCAGACCGCATCGTCGTCATATCGGGCGACGCGCGCCCCTGTGAAAAAATGGCCGACATTGCACAAGGCGCGGACGTGCTCGTGCACGAAGTGTATTACGCAAAGGGACTCGAAGACCGACGGCGCGCCGACTGGAAAGACTACCACCAGGCGCATCACACCTCCACGATCGAACTTGGTCGTCTGGCTGCGAAGGCGCGGCCGAAATTGCTCGTTCTGTATCACGTTCTATACTGGGGGGCGTCCGGGCGGGATTTGCTTGATGAAATATCGACGATATACAACGGAAAAGTGGAGGTGGGACGGGACCTGGGGATCTACTGAACCATCCTTTGAGAGGACGGGGGATTGGGCCGAAAACTGCCGAGCAGGGTGGTTCTGCGGCCGTGTAACTTTTAATACTTTATCGTGTCATTATCAGTTGAGCGAGATCGTGTGTGTATTTTCAGTACTCGCATTCGGTCCTGTCACCTTGGCGCCCCGGAATATTATCAGGTGACGCTTATGTGCACTCTACGATTTGACGATACGGTGCTCAATCGGCACACGCGACGATGAGTTCATGCCATGAAATGTAAAAAAAATCAATTCTATCAACGCTTTGCAGACAATTCTGTGCTTTTTTCACTATATTATATGGAAATGTTCAAACGCTCAATTGAGCGCCTGCGGCCAGAGCGCGGGATGCTTTCAAAATGATTTCCAGCGTCCAGACGAATTGCAGTATTGCCAAGTTTTCAGGAGTCAAGAAATAGTGGCAATAATTCACAGTAGAAAAAGTGACGTGTCGGGGGCGACATATCGTATCCGGAAGGATATTATAGCAGTTGGTGCAGTCCGACTCGTAGTACTGAGTCTCTTTTCGGTACACTGTTCCCGATGATTATTAGTCTATTCCGCGTATCCACTACTCAATTCAGGAGTTATCATATGCATACACCCAGACAGTGTCATGATGCAACGGGCAGGCGGTTCTCCACGCCGCATACCCTACGCATGCTGCTCATCAGCGGTGTTCTCACGCTGGCAGTCCTTTTCGGGCACGGATCGGCGATGGCGCAAGGCGCCTACTACCTGCCGACGCAGCTTACAGCGAACACCTCGACATCATCAAACTCGTTCATCGCCTTTGATATCACCGCCCATCAGGCCGTGCGTCTCTATCGGTTCTGGAATTCCTTCGCCGGGACCGGCACGACGATCGTCGACATCTGGGCGCATCCCAACGGCTACGTGAATCAAAACACGGGCTGGATCCATCTGGGCCGCGCGAATGTCACCGTAACGAATACAACGTCCCATGTGGAAATCCCGATCAATCTCGATTTCCTGATCCAGGCAAACGAGACCTGGGGATTTATCATCTCGCATCACACGATCTCCGTGCGGTATAATTCCACGGTCACGCCAGCGACGTACACGGACAGCCGCATCACTATCAGTGCGGGTGCCCATTGCGCGGGAACAGGAACCGGCGATCCCACTACCGGCGTGACAAGCTTTTCCTTCAGTCTGTGTCCGCGGCAGTGGGCCGGAGCGGTCTATTACGACGAGGGTGCGACCGCACCGAATGACGCTGGTATCGGGTCCATCGATTCTCCGAAGGATTTCTGCGCCGGAGTTCACGATGTGACCGCGACACTGCAGAATTTCGGCATCAATCAGATCACCTCTGCCACGATCAACTGGAAACTGAACGGTGTCCCGCAGACTCCGTACAGTTGGACCGGTCTTCTTGACACGTTGACTTCCGCATCTCGAAAAACCAGCGTGACATTGGCGACAATGAATTTCGCCTCTGGCGTACCGTACACGTTCGAGATGTGGTCGAGCAATCCTAATGGTGTTGCCGACACGGTGAATTTCAACGACACGGTACGGGTGACTCGAAAATCCGCCTTGTCGGGGACAATGACCATCGGAGGTACAAATCCGACCTATCAGACATTTGACGAGGCCTTGACGGATTTGCATGACAATGGCCTTTGCGGTCCGGTGGTCTTCAATGTGCGACCAGGCACATACAACGAACAGGTGGCGCTCGGATCCGCGGGAAGAGGGACGATTTCCGGAGTGTCAGCGACGAATACGATAACGTTCCAGTCCGAGACCGGTAACCGCGGCGATGTCACGGTCACCTTCAGTTCACTCACCGGAAATCCGACGCTGTATATCAATGCGACGAACTACGTCACTTTCCGAAACATGACTTTCCGGGCAACGAATAATACCTACTGCATCGTGCTGTACATCCTCGGTGGTTCCGAGCATTGCACGTTTGAGAATCTGGACTTGATCGGCGAGCCGACTACGACGATCTCCACGAATACCGCCATCGTGTATTCCCCGAGCGGTTCCCTCGATAATTACACGACCTTCCGCAACTGCAACATCGTTAACGGCAGTTACGGCATGTACCTCTATGGCGGCGGCACGACATCGACCGAGAATTTCAACGTCATCGAGGGGTGCCGGTGGACAGGGCAGTATTATTACCCTCTGATGTCGTATTACTGCGGCGAGCTGACGTTCACCGACAATACGATCATCCAGAACTCCGCATACGCGACCAAGTACCTCGGGATGTTCTACTACGGGTTCAACACGTCCATCGAGCGGAACACGTTCCTGTCGGACGGTGGTACCGCGTACGGTATCTACCTCTACTATGACAACTACTACCAGGCCGGTTCTTCCCGCTTTGTGAACAACTTCGTTGCCACGATCAACGCAACGACCGGGTACTATGCGTTCCGTCCCTACTACTGCAACGACCTGCTCGTCGCACATAATACGATCCTGAACACCAGCACCTACGCATCCGGGTATGCGGCGTACTCCTATTACGGATCCAATCAGCGCTACCTCAACAATATCATGCTCAATACGGGTGGTGGCCGAGCCTGGTACGTTCCGAGTCCCGCAGCGATCATCGAGTCGGATTACAACGACCTGTACGCATCCGGTCCGGTTTTGGCGTACTGGTCCGGAGACCGCGCCAACCTTCTCGCGCTACAGACAGCTTCGGGCATGGATGCCGCCTCCGTCAGCAAGTCCGTCAGCTTCGCCGATTATTCTACCGGCGACTTGCATCTCGCCGCGCCGTCCGACGACGACGACGATTTGATCGGAACGCTGCTTTCGCAGGTAGGGGATGATATCGACAAGGATCCCCGCGTTCGTCCTTACATGGGCGCTGATGAAGCCTGCTACCTGATCCCGAACAGTCTCCAGTATGAGTTCGTGGACGGCGGCGGCAATCCGATTGCCTACGCGACGATTCCCGGAACCGTGGGCGTGCATTACACGGTCATCTTCCCGCCCTTCGACGCGACCATCCAGATGACGGCCAACTTCTATACCGTTCCGGGCAATCAGCTGATGTACACGCAGTCGTTCAGCGCAGCCAAGCTGGCAGGCCAGACGCTCGACGGTACCGCGTACTTCACCATTCCGTCGAACATGCCGGTGGGCTTCTACCGCATCGAGCTGGTGTTCAATACGAAGAACAGCTGTGGGTACTACCGCGACTACATGCCGTACCCGACGTCGCTGATGCTGATCGGTCAGGGATCCACGCCGTGCGAAGTGTGGCCGGGCGACGTCAACAACGACGGTCTCGTCAACTACACGGATCGCAAGGACCTGAACCTCTACATCTACGACGCGAACCTGAATACGCTGTGGCTGAACGGTCCGGCACGCTACCGTGCCGATGCCGCGCAGAATCCACTGACGTATCTGATGTGGCAGCCGCAGGCGAGTGTGCCGTGGTACACGACGATGGGCTGCTACATGGATGCCGACGGTAACGGCGTGGTCAACAACTTCGACTACATCGCGATCAAGCTGAACTGGATGCGGTCGCACGGCGCGATCGCACCGAAGCAGGATAACCAGTTCCAGCCGACGACGTTCGACATGACGCAGAACTACCCGAACCCGTTCAACCCGACGACGCAGATCGAGTACAGCGTCCCCGAGCGCACGCAGGTGCAGCTGCGCATCGTTGACATGCTGGGTCGCGAGATCGCCATGCCGGTCAACGGCATCGTGGAAACGGGCGTCTACCAGGTCGAGTTCGACGGGTCATCGCTGCCGAGCGGCCAGTACCTCGCCATCGTTTCGATGACGGGTCAGGAGACCGGCCTCGGATTCAACAAGACCGTGAAGATGGTGCTGAACAAGTAAGCCATTCTTCACACGAGTGAATAAACAGCGCCCCCGGTCGAAAGGCCGGGGGCGCTGTTATATAACCATTCGAAAAAAATATTTCAAACACCACGCGCGGCGTGATCAATTATGTACTTTATGTACTATATTGCGGAAGCGAATTTTCTATTTATACACGCGCCTGCACGCCCATTCGCGGGCCGATTATTCCTTTTTTCCCTGGGCTTTTGTCATTCTCGTCGTCGTTGCGCTTTATATAATACTCGTGAGTGATAATAATTCACAGTGATATAAGGCAACGTGAGGGGATTGTTACGTTTATTCGGATATGACGCACTTGATATTTTCGTATGAAAACATTGTTTTCTTGCATGCAGTTTACAAAACCACCTCAAGGCGATATCGATTTCGGAACATTCAGTACCCACATTAGGAATACTTACCACGTGCGACGGAGCTCGGAGCTTCGTGCGATCAAAATAGAGTGGCGATTATGGTAACTCGTAATACACCATCATCCACGTCCTAATCATGGAGGTTTCATGAACAGTACTCGTACTTTTTTGCTTCGGATTGCCATGCCGGGGCTCTTCCTGGCGCTGTTGACGATGATAAGCATCGGCACAGCCCACGCGCAGAGTCAGAATCTTGCGCTGCAGTCCAACGGCTGTGTCTGCACGCATTCCTCCGGCGGTAGTGGCACCTACGGACCAGACCAGTACAACGACGGTTTGTTTTCAGCATGGGGCTGGACCGGTACCGCTGGCAATCCCGATCCGACGAATTACATCCAGTTCACCTGGACATCCCCGAAGAGCGTGGGAGAAATCAAGTTTTACCGCGTGGATATTTCCACACGATGCCTGTCGGCAGGCCGCATCCAGTACTGGAACGGAACATCCTGGATCAACCATTGGGATTTCACGCTTACTTCGGCTCCGCTGACGCAAGCGGTAACTTTCCCTTCGGTTGCGACAACCATGCTCCGCGTCAAGTACATGACGATCACCGGTTCGCAGACAAGCAATCCCAACTTCTACGAAATCGAAATTCGTAGTACGGTAAATGGCTTCAACAACGCCGGCATCAACGATATGACCTCGCCGAACAACTTCTGCGCAGGCTCCTACCCGGTGACTGTGAACCTGACCAACGCCGGTTTCAACCAGATCACCTCGGCCACGATCAATTGGAAGCTCAACAACGTGCTTCAGACTCCCATTTCGTGGACAGGTCTCCTTGACACGCTGAACGTCACGACCCGCAATACCCAGGTAACACTCACGACCATGAACTTCGCCTCTGGAACGCCCTACACCTTCCAGGTGTGGTCATCCATGCCCAACGGTGTTGCGGACACCGTGACCAATAACGATACCCTCACCGTGACAAAGCAGGCGGCGCTCAGCGGCAATTTCACCATCGGTGGTGCATCCCCGGATTTCACCAATATCGCATCCGCGGTGAACGCCTTGAACCAGTTCGGTCTCTGTGGCCCGGTCGTCTTCAACATCCGCTCCGGAACCTACAACGAACAGGTATCGCTCAATCAGATCGCCGGCAGTTCCGCGGTGAATACCGTGACGTTCCAGTCAGAGACTGGCAACAGGGCCGATGTGAACATCACATCGGGTGCTGCAACAGGTACGACGAACAACTATGTTGTGCGCCTTGCGGGCGCGGATTACGTCACCTTCAAGAATATGACTTTCACCGCGACGAATCCGACCTACGGAGTCGTCATGGAGGTCAACGGCGGTGCGGAAAACAACACCTACGAGAATATCGATTTCATCGGCGTGTTGACGACGAGTACGTCGAACTACCTGGCCGTTATCTATTCTCCAAGCGGTTCGCTTGATCACAACAACACGTATACCGGCTGCAACTTCCGCAATGGCAGCTACGGCATGTACATGTATGGATCAAGTACGACGTCGACGGAGAACAACCTTCGCATCGACCATTGCACCTATACGATGCAGTACCTCTACCCGATTTATCTCTACTATCAGGGTGAGCTCAAATTCTTCGACAATACGGTCATCCAGAATTACGGCTACACGTACAAGTATCTCCTGATGATGTACTATGGCTTCAACAGTCAGATCGAGCGCAACACGTTCCTTGGAGATGGCGGAACGTACTGCTACGGCCTCTACATCTATTACGACAACTATTACCAGGCGGGCAGTTCGCGCATCGTGAACAACTTCATCACATGCATCAACTCCACCACCTATCAGTACAGTGCGGCGCGCGTCTATTACTGCAACGACCTGCTCTTCGCGCATAACACGGTCTACATGGACGGCACCTACGCCTCCGGCTATGCGCTGTACTCGTATTACGGCGCAAACCAGCGCTACCTCAACAACATCATCAAGCATGCCGGAACCGGTATCGCCTGGTATGTGCCGAGTCCTGCCGCGATTATCGAGTCGAACTTCAATGACATTTATTCCAACGGCCCGGTGCTTGCCTATTGGGCGGCGAATCGTGCCAATCTGCTTGCCCTGCAGACCGCTTCGGGAATGGATCAGAATTCGGTCAGCAAGGACATCACGTTTAAGGATTACACGCAAGGCGATCTGCATCTCGCAGCACCGTCAGACGACGATAACGATCTGATCGGAACGCTGCTTTCAAACGTCAATGACGACATCGACAACGACCCGCGCGTACGTCCGTACATGGGTGCCGACGAAGCCTGCTACCTGATCCCGAACAGCCTCCAGTATGAGTTCGTGGACGGCAACGGCAGCCCGATCGGTTACGCCGAGATTCCCGGAACGGTGGGCGTGCATTACACGGTCATCTTCCCGGACTTCGACGCGACCATCCAGATGACGGCAAACTTCTACAGTGTGCCCGGCAATCAGCTGATGTACACGCAGTCGTTCAGCGCGACCAAGCTGACCGGCCAGACGCTCGACGGCACGGCGTACTTCAACATTCCGTCGAACATGCCGGTGGGCTTCTACCGCATTGAGCTGGTGTTCAACACGAAGAACAGCTGCGGCTACTACCGCGACTACATGCCGTACCCGTCGTCGCTGATGCTCATCGGCCAGGGATCGACGCCATGCGAAGTGTGGCCGGGCGACGTGAACAACGATGGCCTCGTCAACTACACGGATCGCAAGGACCTGAACCTCTACATCTACGACGCAAACCTGAGCACGCTGTGGCTCAACGGTCCGGCACGCTACCGTGCCGACGCCGCACTGAATCCGCTGACGTATCTGATGTGGCAGCCGCAGGCAAGTGTGCCGTGGTACACGACGATGGGCTGCTATATGGATGCCGACGGTAACGGTGTGGTCAACAACTTTGACTACATCGCGATCAAGCTGAACTGGAACCGTTCGCACGGCGCGATCGCGCCGAAGCACGGCGACAAGTTCCAGCCGACGACGTTCGACATGACGCAGAACTACCCGAACCCGTTCAACCCGACGACACAGATCCAGTATAGCGTCCCCGAGCGCACGCAGGTGCAGCTTCGCATCGTCGACATGCTGGGCCGTGAAATCGCAATGCCGGTCAACGGCATCGTGGAAGCGGGCGTGTACAAAGTTGAGTTCGACGGATCGTCGCTGCCGAGCGGTCAGTATCTCGCCATCGTTTCGATGATGGGTCAGGAGACCGGCCTCGGATTCAACAAGACCGTGAAGATGCTACTGAATAAGTAAACATTATTCACACGCGCTAAATCGAAGCGCCTCTGGCCGAAAAGCCAGGGGCGCTTCGCATTATATACTGTTATGCGCCATTATCGATGAATGAGGGATGTCCCCGGTTCGTATAAAGGGATGAGCCACTGTGAAAATAGTTCAAAAATAATTCTGCAAGGGCTATGGATATTTGATGTTTCGATGTAAATTGCACACCAAGAGGAAAGCCAGAATCACCAGGAAAATCAGCGCCTGACGCTTTTCCTGCTTCGACGAGAATCCGCATCTTCTGATTGTGCTCTGTCGAAATTCCCTGCGTTGTTTGGATCCAAAATAAGTGTGATAAAAAAGCACAGTGGAAAAAAGCAACTGCGTGGGATTTCTGTATATAATCGAAAGGCGGAAGCACTATAAAATGAACAGATAAACTGCTGTAAATGCTTCACATAAAGAATCAGACCGGCTGAATGAAAACGTTTCACACTTTATTACATATAACTGAAACGGAACAACAGTTCACCCTATCCTCACCCACACTCAGGAGTACCCATCTTATGCGCATGCACAGCTACGCATTTCCACAGGGACATCGGCGTCTGTTTATAACGCTGATCGCCGTCCTGTTTCTCCAGGTTGCCGGTACAGGGTTGCAGTCGCAAGCCCAAACGCCGCAGTATTATTACGATCTCGCGACGGGCGGGAACGCAATTCCCTGGAATCCGATCTCAACAACCTTCCAGAAGTGGCAGGGCTTTTACAGTGCCAATATGTTTACCGGTGCATATGCCGGAAACATCACCAAGGTGTATTTCAAGCGGTATTCTGCCTCGACCGGCACGACGTATTCGGATTTCAGCGTGTCGATCGGCCAGTCCGCGTCAACGACCTTCTCGACCAGCGCGTGGTTCACTCCGATGACCACGGCATTCTCCGCGTCGACCTTTACCATCCCGTCCGGAGCAGCCAATACCTGGTTCTCAGTGCAGCTGACGACGCCCGTCTATTACAATCCCAACCAGACGCTGATCATTCAGATCTGCAGCAGCGGACTGTCGGCGGGCACGGGTATCACTGCACTCGACGGAGGAGCGATGACGTCGCCCAACGTCGGCCGCCTGTACGGTGGGCCGGGGTGTACCGCAGCGACTCCGTCTGGCTACACAGCGTCTTACCGTCAGAACTTCGGGTTTGATTTGAACCCTGCTCTCCCTGACGATGCCGGCATCGCGGATCTGACTTCGCCGGTGAACTTCTGCGCCGGGCAGCAGGATATCAAAGTGAAGCTCCGCAATTACGGCACGAACACGCTGTCGAACGTGACAGTGAACTGGTCATTCGATGGTATTCCTGAAACGCCGATCTCCTATTCGACACCGCTCGCCACGTTGGGTGAAGTCGAGCTCACTCTGGGGTCGAAAATGTTCGCTTCGGGAGTGCCCCATACAATCACGGCATGGACCTCCTCGCCGAACAATACTCAGGACAGCTTTACTGCCAACGACTCACTCAGCCGTGTGGTGCAGTCCGCCATCACTGGCACGTACACCATCGGTGGAACGGCGCCTGACTTCGCCACCATTTCTCAGGCGGCAGATGCAATTACCCAGTTTGGACTTTGCGGACCGGCTGTTTTCAATATCCGCTCGGGAACCTACAACGAGCAGGTATCTCTCGGTCAAATTCCCGGAAGCTCCGCTGTGAACACAGTGATTTTCCAATCTGAAAGCGGCAACCGCGCCGATGTCAACATCACCTCGGGAGCTGCCACCGGAACAGGAAATAACTTTGTGTTACGTTTCGCCGGGGCGGATTATGTCACCTTCAGGAATGTGACCGTCACCGCGACCAACGCTACGTACGGTACCGTCATGGAAGTCGGCGGAGGTTCGGAGAATAACACATACGAAAACGTGGATTTCAACGGTGTGCTGACGACGAGTACCTCGAGCTACATGACGGTCGTGTACTCGCCGAGCGGATCGCTCGACCATAACAATACCTACACGGGCTGCAACTTCCGTAACGGCAGCTATGGCATGTACATGTATGGGGCCAATACGACGTCGACCGAAAACAACCTTCGCATTGACCACTGCACATACACAAGCCAGTACCTCTACCCGATCTACTTCTATTACATCGGCGAACTGAAATTCTTCGATAACACCGTGATTCAGAATTACGGCTACGCGTACAAGTACCTGCTGATGATGTACTACGGCTTCAACAGCCAGATCGAGCGTAACACCTTCCTCGGAGACGGGGGAAATTACTGCTACGGCCTCTACATCTATTACGACAACTATTACCAGGCAGGCAGTTCGCGCATCGTGAACAACTTCATCACGTGCATCAACTCAACGACCTATCAGTACAGCGCGGCTCGTATTTACTACTGCAACGACATGCTCTTCGCGCATAACACGGTCTACATGGACGGCAACTACGCCACCGGCTACGCTCTGTACTCGTATTACGGCTCCAACCAGCGGTACTTGAACAACATCGTGAAGCATGCCGGGACCGGCATGGCTTGGTACGTCCCGAGTGCGGCCTCTGTCATCGAATCGAACTTTAACGACTTCTTCTCCAACGGTCCGGTACTTGCCTACTGGGCTGGAAACCGCGCCAATCTGCTCGCCCTGCAGACCGCTTCGGGTATGGATCAGAATTCGGTGAGCAAGGACATCACCTTCCTCGATTACTCCTCGGGCGATCTGCATCTCGCAGCACCGTCAGACGACGATAACGAC
>JACZJN010000069.1 GCA_014860565.1 Bacteroidota bacterium | reverse complement strand
CCCTTTTCTGAATGCATCCCTTGAATCCGCGTCATCCGCGTTCCAACCGTCACACCGGAGTTATTTTTTCTTTGCCTTCTTGGCGGTCTTGCGGGGATTCTGCAGGGCGGCGCGAGCGGCTGCCAGGCGTGCGATGGGCACGCGGAACGGCGAGCAGCTCACGTAGTTGAGGCCGATGTTGTGGCAGAACTCGACGGATGAGGGTTCGCCGCCGTGTTCACCGCAGATGCCGAGTTTGATGTCGGGACGCGTCATGCGCCCGTAGGCCACGGCGTGCTTCATCAGGAAGCCGACGCCCGCCTGATCGATCGCTTCGAACGGATCGCGCGGGTAGATGTCGTGCTCGACGTAGGAGGGGAGGAAGCGTCCTGCATCGTCGCGGCTCACGCCGAGCGTGGTCTGCGTCAGATCGTTGGTGCCGAAGGAGAAGAACTCGGCGACCTCGGCGACTTCGTCGGCGGTGATGGCGCCGCGCGGAATCTCGATCATGGTGCCGACGAGGTAATCGAACTTCGTCTTCGTTTCCTTCATGACTTCCGCTGCGACGCGTCGCACGATCTCTTCCTGCAGCTTCAGTTCCTTCACATGGCCGACGAGCGGGATCATGATCTCGGGGAATGCCTTGACGCCTTTCTTGCGCACGTTGACCGCGGCTTCGAATACGGCGCGGGCCTGCATCTCGGTGATCTCCGGATACATGATGCCGAGGCGGCAGCCGCGGAATCCGAGCATCGGGTTGAATTCGTGCAGGGCCTCGACGCGCGCCTTGACGGTGGCAGGGGAGATGCCGAGTTCGGCGGCGATTTCCTTCTGGCCCTTCTCGTCGTGCGGGAGGAATTCATGCAGCGGCGGATCGATGGTGCGCACGGTGACCGGACGCTTGCCCATGGCGGTGAAGATGCCTTCGAAATCCTTGCGCTGCAGCGGCAGCAGTTTAGCGAGTGCCTTGCGGCGTCCTTCGACGTCCTCGGCGAGAATCATTTCGCGCATGGGACCGATCTTGCCTTCTCCGAAGAACATGTGCTCGGTCCGGCAGAGACCGATGCCCTCGGCGCCGAACGCCACGGCGTTCTCAGCCTGATCGGGCTGGTCGGCGTTGGTGCGGACGTTGAGCTGGCGCACGCCGTCGGCCCACTTCATGATCTTGTCGTACATCTGGTAGACGGGGGCGTCCTTCGGGTCGAGCGTCTTGTCGACGAGCACCTGCAGCACTTCGCTGGGGCGGGTGGGGATGTTGCCGAGAAGGACTTCGCCGGTCGAGCCGTCGATGGAAATGTAATCGCCTTCACGAATCACTTCCTTGCGGCCGTTGACGCGCATCTCCGCGGTCTTGTAATCGATCTTCAGCGCGTCGCAGCCCGCGACACAGACTTTTCCCATCTGACGGGCGACCAGCGCCGCATGGGACGTCATGCCGCCGCGCGCCGTGAGGATGCCTTCGGAGGCGTCCATGCCCTTGATGTCCTCGGGCGAGGTCTCGATGCGGACGAGAATCACCGGCATGCCGTTTTTCGCGAAGCGCACGGCGTCTTCGGCGTTGAAGGCGACGACACCCGAGGCCGCGCCCGGACCGGCGTTGAGTCCCTTCGTCAGCAGTTGATCTTCCTTGATCGCCTTGTTCTTCGCTTTCAGATCGAAGATCGGGCGAAGCAGCTGGTTGAGCTGATCGGGCTGGATGCGCATGATGGCTTCTTCCTGCGAGATCAGTTTTTCCTTCACCATGTCGACGGCGATCTTGATGGCGGCGAACGCGGTGCGCTTGCCGACGCGGCACTGCAACATGTACAGATGGCCGTTTTGAATCGTGAACTCGATGTCCATCATGTCGCGATAGTGCTTCTCGAGTTTCCTGCGGATGTCGAGCAGCTGCTTGTGCGATTTCGGATCCTTGTCCTTGAGCTGGATGATGGGCAGCGGGGTGCGGGTGCCGGCCACGACATCCTCGCCCTGGGCATTCATGAGGAATTCACCGTAGAACATATTTTCGCCGGAGGCGGCATCGCGCGTGAAGGCCACGCCCGTGCCGGAATCTTCTCCCGAGTTGCCGAAGACCATCGACTGCACGCTGACGGCGGTACCCCATTCGGCGGGAATGCCGTTGAGCTTGCGATACACGATCGCGCGCTCGTTCATCCATGAGTTGAACACCGCGCCGATGGCGCCCCAGAGCTGCTCTTCGGGATTGTCGGGGAAGGAACGGCCGGTTTCGCGTTTGATGGCGGCCTTGAATTCAGCGACGAGTTCCTTCAGGTCCTCGGCGGTGAGATCGATGTCGAGTTCCACGCCGCGCGCATGCTTCTTGGCTTCGAGAATTTCTTCGAAGGGATCGATGTCCGTCTTCGTCTTCGGTTTGAGATCCAGCACCACGTCGCCGTACATCTGCACGAATCGGCGGTACGAATCGTAGGCGAAGCGCTCGTTGCCCGAACGCGCGATCAGTCCCTGCACCGTCGTGTCGTTGAGTCCGAGGTTGAGGATGGTGTCCATCATACCCGGCATCGACGCGCGCGCGCCCGAGCGCACGGAAAGCAGAAGCGGGTTTTTCGGATCACCGAATTTCGCCTTCATCTCGCGCTCCATTTTTTTCAGCGCTTCGGCGACCTGCTTTTTCAGTTCGGCAGGGTAGGTCTGCTTGTTGTCGTAGTAATACGTGCAGACTTCGGTGGTAATCGTGTAGCCTGCCGGGACGGGGAGGCCGATGTTCACCATCTCGGCGAGGTTGGCGCCCTTGCCGCCGAGCAGGTTCTTCATGTCGGCCTTGCCGTCGGCTTTCTTGCCGCCGAAGAAGTACACATACTTCCTGTTGCGGTCGGGGCGCTTCGCGCCTGTGCTGGCTTTGGCTTTTGTTTTGGCCATGAAATACTCCGGAATGAAATGTGTGAGAATGAAAGAAATCTTCGTTGCCGGTATTGATTCCAACATGTATTTCGTCGGAATTCTCAGAATCTCAGTAAGATACGAAAATCTCGGCACTCACGGGAATGGGTTCCCGCGACGGCTGTGGAAGGACCCGGGGGGGACGCGCGCCAATGCGGCTGGCCGGCTGAAAACGCGACGGCGTCGAAGGACACGGAACCCCTGGATAACGTTCTGCTGTTTCAGAAAACAGTATCTTCCATTTTCAATCGCAGGCGAGTAAAACACATGACACGTACCCGCACAGCAATCATCGTCCTTCCGATTATCGCACTCCTGTTATCGGGCAATGCTGCGGCACAGAAATCCGTCATGCTGCTCGCCCGCGGAGACAGCGCGCAGCTGGCGATGAAGCCGGAAACGGCGCTCCGCTATTATCGCATGGCCGAAAAGGCAGACGCGCAGAATCCCGAGGTGCTCTGGCGCATCGCCAAGATCCATACCGATTTCGCGATCGGGGCGAAGGATGACAACGCGGGAATGCGGGAGGTGGAACGCGCGATCGATTATGCACGCCGGGCCGTGGCCGCGGGCCCCGGGCACGCGATGGCCCACGCCATGCTTGCGATCGCATACGGGCAGAAGGCGGCGTTCGCTCCGAATTCAGAAAAATTGGATTTAACGAAACTCCTGTATGAACATGCCAAGAGGGCGCTTGAGCTCGATCCTTCGAATAACGCCGCCATGCTCGTGCTCGGCATCTGGCATCGCGAAATGTCTTCCCTGAACTGGGCGGTGAAGCTGCTGCTGAAAGCGGTCTACGGCGATACGCCGGAGGCGAGTGCGGAAGAGTCGCAGCGGCTGCTCGCGCGTGCCGTCGAACTCAAACCGGATCAGATCATTGGACACCTGGAACTGGCGAAAACCCTCATCGAGCTTGATGACGAGAAAGCCGCGGCCGCGCAGCTCCGGAAAGCGGTGGCTCTCCCGAAACGGGATGTGCATGATGGACGGAGGATTACGGAGGCGAGAGAACTCCTACGAGAACTCGACTGACGTGCTTCCTTCGGCTGCATTTCCTGCGGCACACGCTGCCAGGTACGCATAGCCGATACTGTCCGCGAGCGGGTGCCCGAAAGGGAGGCGCTCCGGATGCCAGTGCATGAGCAGAAGGAAGGGCTTGCCCGTGGGCTGGGACCATTCCATCGCTTCGATCGCCCCGTCGTGTGACCGCGCGGCGACGGCAAGCCTGGGGGCGATGAGATCGATTCCCTGGTGATGGGCGCTGTTGACCCGGCCGCTGCTTTCTCCCGTAATGCGCTGCAGCAGGGTGTCGGGGAGAATCACCACATCGTGCGTGCGATCATCGTCGCCGGTGCGGTGGTGTCCATCGAAACCGGAAGAAGGGAGATCCGCGATCAGCGTGCCTCCGAGCGCGACGTTCATCACCTGTAGTCCGCGGCAGATCCCGAGCACCGGGAGGGCGCGGTCGAATGCCGCGCGGATGACCGCGAATTCCAGTGCGTCGCGGGCGTCGTCGATCCTGCAGAGGGGACGCAATTCCGGCTTCCCGTACAGGAGCGGGTCGGGATCACCACCACCGGGCAACAGCAATCCGTCTGCCGAGTCCAGGGTTTCCTCCACGGACATGCCGGGCACAAGAAAAACGACTTCCGTATCCGGATTCAGGCGCTGCAGCCAGCGCAGGTAATTCTGATGTTGCGAGGGATCGGTGGTGGTGAGGATGATGCGCGGCATGAGGATGTCCCCAGGTTGCGTCAGAAAAAGGATGGATCAGAACGTGTCGGTACGGGAGCCGTGTTCAGGCCGTCTCTTCGGGCGTCTGGTCCAGCCGGGCTTCCATCTGCAGCAGGTACTCCCATGAGTAGATACCGCTGTCGTGGCGGTCGCCCCACACGGCCGCGATTGCGTAATTGCCGACAGGAGTGAGTGACGTCAGCTCGTATTTTCCGGGGACGGCGATGGGCAGCTGCATTGGCATCTTAATCGCGCCGAAGATGTCGGTTTCTCCCTGGCAGGACGCGCAGGGACAATCATCCCGGAATCGTTGGATGGGATAATGCGTGATGTGGCCGTCGCTCCAGGTGATGCGGAGGTCACGCTTCTCGATGAGTTTGAATTCGACGGGATGCACGGCGGTGTTCTGCCTTCCTACGAACGGGGCGGCGTCGCATCCAGGATGACGACGGGGCTTTCACCCAGCACTTCCGCGGTATGCAGCTTGTGCGAGGGGACGACGAATCGCTCGCCCTGCGAAAGAATGTGATCGACTTCGTCGATGGTGATTTTCATCGAGCCGCTGAGGACGATATGAATCGTGTCATGGTCATGCATATGCGGAGGGAAACACATACCGCCGGGGTAGCTGTAGACGTAAATGTTGTACCCCTCTTCTCGCAAACCCTGTTTGAGGGCACTTATCTGGTCGCTATCCATTTAGTAGCTCTCCGATTCATTGGGGAAATTGCCCGATTTCACATCCTGGATATACTCTCTGAACGCACGATCCATCTCATCGGCAAGCGCCGCGTAGCGCCGGACGAAACGCGGACGGAAATCCTCGAACAACCCGAGCATGTCATGCGTGACGAGAATCTGTCCGCTGCAGGACGGACCCGCACCGATCCCGATCGTGGGAATGGAAACCGTTTCAGTGATACGCTTGCCAAGCGTGGCAGGAATTTTCTCAAGCACAATGGCGAATGCGCCGGCCTCTTCGAGCGCCAGGGCATCCTGAATGATGGCGTCCGCTTCGTTTTCTGAAGTACCGCGGGGACGATAGCCGCCGAACTTGAGTATGGACTGCGGCATGAGTCCGATATGTCCCATGATCGGAATCCCTTCGCCCGAAATCTTTTCGACGACCTTGGCGGCGCGCTGTCCACCCTCGACCTTGACGCCATGCGCCAGGGTTTCTTTCATCACTCGGCCCGCGCTGCGAAACGCTTCCTCGGTCGTTACCTGATACGACATGAAGGGCAGGTCGGTGATGACCATCGATCGGCGCACGATGCGGCTGACCGCCTTCGTGTGATAGATCATTTCATCGAGAGTGACGGGGAGGGTGGTGGGATTGCCCTGAAATACGTTGCTGACGGAATCGCCGACCAGAATGAGGTCAATGCCTGCGTCGTCAAGCAGCCGCGCCGTCAGGAAATCATACGCGGTCAGACAGACGATCGGATCGCCTTCATCCCGCATTTCCTGCAGACGGCGTGTGGTGACGCGCTTTGTATTCTGTTGCGACTCAGTACTCATTCGATTCCTTGGCTCTCAGGAGCTGAAATGTACTCATATTCGGGAGAAATTGAAATGTCGACTCCCCATGCGCGTGAAAAGCCCTCGATCAGCGCATCACGAACCTCGTTTCTGTGTACCGGCCTCCCAAGAATTTCCTGCAACGTGACGGTATGCCGCCGCATGTCCTGTCGCAGCTGCTCCCGCACCTCGTCGTCAACCGCAAGGAAGTCCGCCAGCGCCAGGTGCGCTTCCCCGATGAGAATCGAGCCGTGCTGCAGCACCGTGCCGCCGATGCGCCGCTGGGCGCTGCCGACGAGTTTTTTTCCGCCGAATTCGATCTCGTAGCGTGCGGAACTGGAGAAACAGGGAATGCTCCCCGCTTCGCGATAGAGCTTCTGGAAATCGGGCTGCGCTTTCGCGATGTCGATTTCCGGTACGAGCAACTGAAGTCCGGCAGTCAATGCCTCGCTGATCTGGCGGTAGACTTCCATGATCCCACGCTCCTCCGAGGGCATGATCACCGAGTAGGTGAGTTCCTCGGCATGGAGAATCGCACGCCCGCCCGTCGGTCGCCGGACGACTTCATACCCGGCCTCGGCGGTGCGCTGCAGGTCGATTTCCTCGATTTTCTGATGGCGTCCGAGCGATATGCACCAGGGACGCCAGTTGTACACGCGCAGCATCGGTGCCGCTTCTCCACGGTCGACCATTTCGGCGCGGCGCAGATCGAAGTCCATGTTGAACTGCCCGCTTTGCTCCTGCGTATCGATGAATTCCAGCCGTGCGAGCATCACTCTTCTTCCCGAAGGACGATCGTCGCCAGCATCCGCCCCGACTGCGCACCGTCGCGTCGGTAGGAATGCAGCAGATGCTGTTCGTGGATGCTGCAGAGTCCGCACACCTCGATGTTCGCCTCTGGAATCCCCGCTTCCTCGAGTTGATGGCGGTTGACGCCGGGCAGATCGAGCCGCGCGGGCTTGCCCTCCGCGCGTTCGAGCCAGCGTTCGGGGAACAGCGCCGCGACCTCGTCGCCGATTTCATAGCAGCAGAGGCCGGCGGCGGCTCCGATGAATGCAAAGATGGAATCCGCTTCCGCTCCGAAATCGGCCTGCAGGCGCTCGACCGTCTTTCGCGTGATATGCTCGGCCGTCCCGCGCCATCCGGCGTGCACCGCGGCGATCACGTTCGCGGCGGGCGCGTACAGCATGACGGGAACACAGTCGGCCGTGCGTACGGTGAGTCCCACGCCGGGCTGCTGCGTGATCAGCGCGTCGGTGTCTTCGTAGGCACCGGGCTCGGATACCTCGCGGATCGTCTCGCCGTGCACCTGGTGCATGAAGGCGAGGTCCTCCGGTTCGAGATCCACCGCGCCGGCGAAGCGTGCGATGTTGCCGGTCACCCGGCTGTCTTCGTCGCCGAGATTGTAGCCGAGGTTGAAGTCGAACGGCGCATCCGGCGCCTCGCCCTGGCGCGTGCTCTGGGCCATGCGTACATGCGGAAACTGTGAGAGCAGCGCGCTGCGGATGAGGGGAAGCGGTGCGAATTCCATACGGAGTTCCTTATATCTGCGCGAGTGCAGTGTCGAGGTCCAGGATAATGTCATCGGGATGTTCGATGCCGATCGATAGGCGCACGCCGCCGGGATCCATGCCACGCTGCACCTGCTCGTCGGCGGGAATGGAGGAATGGGTCATCGACCCGGGATGCTCGATCAGCGTGCGAGTATGTCCGAGGCTCACCGCGAGCGTGATCGTATAGGCATTATCGGCGCAGAAGTTGATGAGCTTCTCGCCCTTGTCGCGGCTGTCCTGCGGCGAATCGCTTTTCAGCGTGAAATACATCAGTGTGCCGGGAGCGAATTCCCCGTCATAGTTCCGCATCTGCTTCTGCGCGAGTTCGTACTGCGGGAAGCTGGGAAGGCCGGGATAACTGACGCTGCGCACTTTCGGATGCTTCTCGAGGAATTCCGCGATGACCATCGACGACTTGATCTGCCGCTGCACGCGCAGAGAAAGGGTGGGCAGTCCGTACACCAGCACGGGCCAGGCGGCCTTGGGAGAAAGCACGCCGCCGAAATCCTTGCGGTAGAGCAGCAGCAGGTCGCGGTATTTCTCGGGGCCGATCACTACACCGCCCATGTCCGTGCCGAAGCCGCCGATTCCTTTGGTCAGGGAGTGGACGACGAAGTCCGCGCCGAGTTCTATCGGACGCTGGCAGTACGGCGTGGCGAAGGTGTTGTCGACGACGATCTTGATATGCTCTGCCTCGGGACGCGTGGAGTTGATCTGCTTGACCATTTCCGCGATACCGCCGATGTCGATCAGCGTCAGCGTGGGATTGATCGGCGATTCGAAATAGATCACGCGCGTCTGGTCTGTAATGGCGCTCGCGAGCATGTCGAGATCGTGCAGGTTCAGCAGCTGCACGTTGATGTTGTAGCGGGGATACCAGTTCGTCAGCAGTGAATAGGTACAGCCGTACATCGTCCGATGCGCGATGATCTCGTCACCGCTTTTGGTCAGGACGCCGAAAATGGCCGAAATCGCCGCCATGCCGCAGGCGAATGTCACCGCGCAGTCACCGGACTCCGCATAGGCGAGGTTTTCTTCGAGGATGTCCTTGTTCGGCTCGCCCAGCCGGTCGTAAATCAGGATCGGCTGCCGCTTTTTCGTTTCCGCCGTGGTGTTCGCGAATTCGATGAAGCCCTGGGCTCCGCGCTGCGCGGAATCGAGGCGATACGTCGCCGATGAAGTAATCGGCGGCACGACGTGATGATCGTAGTCCCATTTCATCGAATGGGCCTGTCCGTAGATCATCTGGGTTTCTTTCGAGTATTTTTCCTTGTCTTCTTCGTTCGACATGAGATTCTCCGGTGGATCAGGTGCTTGAAATTCCGTGTATTCGTCGCGACGTCTGGAAAACGCTTCCAATATCGTAAAATACCCAAACGCGATCGTAAATCCTCGGATGGACTGCGATTTCCGGAGGTGTCCGAAATCGCCGCCTGTTGTTACACGAAATCGCTGCTTGTCGTCCGTTATCTTGCAATTCCCATCGCCGGTTACTACCTTCATGGCAAAGCCTGATTCTCCAAACACTGGGCTGACGGGGTGCGGAGGAGAAGCAGGAGAAGGACATGAAACGGACACCATCAGCCGAGATCGTATCTCAGGATCTCAGGATCTCAGACATGATTCTTACTTGTCTGAGGATGACCATCAACGCAGCCATGATCGTGGTCACCTTGCTCGCGGCCACGGCGGTCGCGCAGCCGACGTTCAACGCGGGGAACAGCCAGATAGCGATCGAGAATACCTCGGGAGGCAACCCACTGGTGATCATCGATGCAGCAGGATTACTGTTCGATCAGGATCTCAAGCTGACGCATCGATTCGCGGATGTGCTAGGCGGAAACATCCAGGGTGGAGACTCGTGGGGCTATGGATCCCCGGGCTTGTTCAACGGGCAAACCGCCGGCGACATCGACGCGGTCAAGGACACCATCGGCTGCGGTCTGTACAGCATATCGGTCGCGGGGACGCAGTTCTTCCTCAACCTTACCGACGCAAATTGGGGAGCGGGATCCGCGAACGACATTTACCGCATCCTGATCAAGTACGACGGCACCTCGATCAGGATCCACGTGAGCGCCCAGGGGTCGGCGACGTCCTGGAGTGCGGGGTATATGACGGTCAGCAGCGCAGGGACGTACACCTACTGGGATCTGGTCAGGACCCTGCAATATGGCAGTTACCTCCGGGAGCGAACGACCTGCAACAACAAGCGTTTTCACGTCACCGGGAGCGACGATCAGCTCCCGCTCGAATCGACTGGGGTGACCGAGGCGACGCTCGACGTCAACCTCGATGTGCACGTCGACATCAACGTGCCCGACAACAGCGCGCTGCATATCCAGGGGTACGACGAAGGCTTGACGGGCTCGTCCGGAACCGTGCTGCTGTTCGACGCGCAGACCGGACTGACGGTTTACGGCTACCTCACTACGATCACGACGCAGTACCGGAGTGAGCATGCGGAGTTTACCTCATCCGCCGGCTCGCCGGCCCCGGGAGATTGGGACGGCATATACGGGTGTTATCCGACCGGCATCAATCTGAACCACGCTTATATAACCTATGCGGTCAACGGACTCGATATCGAATGGTCATGGGCTGAGGTATTGATTTATGACGCGGTCGTGAGATACTGTTCCGGTGAAGGTGTCACGATGGTCGGGAGCAGCAGCAGAATTGATCACCTGAATTCGGATACGAACTACGAGAACAATCTGAACATCATGAATGGCGAGCATGACGTCTTCCACTCGCATTTCGATGCGAGCATCACGCAGAACGGCGTCATCATCGGGGATCGGGTTTGGGCGCTCTTCAGAAGTTGCCGCATGTCCGGCAATGCGATGAACGGTTTCTACGCCTATTCGACAGCCGGGATCAAGATCGATTCCTGCAGTATTTATGAGAATGGCGGCAGCGACGATTGGGTGGGGGTCGAGACATTTTACAACGATGAACCGGTTCGTATCCGCTACAACCGGATCTGGGATCAGGCGATCGGCGTATGCGCGATCTACGGCACGCTTTTCGGATACTACACGCGGACGAATCCTGTGAAGTGGGACAATCCCGATTCACTCGGTAGGAATTGCATTTTCTGGAACGATTACAACCTGTACGGGTATGAGGCGTACTACGAGATGGCTAGGACGTATTACGACAATGGCGTTCCCCACTATCAGGGGGGACAAAATTCGATCTTCCAGCCGAATACGCTTCAGGGAAGCTTCCAAGAAAACTCAACTGCATACCTGTGTGACAATTTCTGGGATGGCAACACGATCTTCAACGTTTCGAATTCGACGATAAGCACCTGTGACGATCTGCAGGCGGATAGTGCCGGCTGTGGTATTGAAGGTTTCGGAGCTGGCGGTATGAGTCTCCTGGATCTCTTTTCCAATGCGCAGGCCGCACCTGTGTACCATGCGTGGGAATCGTTGACAGCGGATTCGCTGCGCAGGCTGCTGGCGGGACAGCTCTCCTCGCTCACCGCCCTTGAAGTGGCGTCGGGCTTCCGGCTCGTCTGGAATATGTCCGACTCGGCAGCAGTCCGGACGTTTTTTGCACAGGTGGTCGCGAGCACCACGCGCCCCGAGGTACTGCGACCGGCATACCGGTATCTCGGCGCGGCACGGATGCATGACGGTGACCACGCGGGTGCCGTGCAGGCATACCTCGCGATGGTGCAGCAGCAGCCATACGGCAGTAAAGGGTACGTCGCGACGCAGACCATGGCGGCGTTGGCGATGCATCTGGGAGGCAATACAACGGCGGCGCGCGCAAGCATCGACACGCTGCTCGGGGTCTTCCCCGACGACTGGGATCTGGTGACGATCGATCGCCTGATTGGGGGATTCGCGTCCACGCCGAAACGCGGTGCGCGCATCGACGCTACACCGTCGAACGACGGATTCGAACTCCATGCCGCATGGCCGAATCCCACGGCGGGGACCTCAACGATCGCCTTTACGCTTCCATCCGCGGCGAACGTGGATGTCGTGCTGTACGACGTGATGGGACGCGCGGTGCGGCGCCTCGCCTCGGGTGTCTATCCCGCGGGCATGAGCAGTCTGGTGCTCAACGGCGGCGATCTGCCGGCCGGGCTCTACCTGCTGCGCGCAAGCGCGAATAATGCGACAAGGACGCAGACGCTGCGCATTCTCAAGTAGCAGCGCAGGACGATTCGTGGACTGTCCCGGCCGCATCGTATACCGGCCGGGACGGTCCATGCCGATTTCCGATCCCACGCGTTTCCCACGACACCGACGAGGAGAAAATGAAATTCCGGACGATTACTTTCGCATATATATTCATAGAATTGCTATACGTCTTCCCGGCAGATCCGCTTGCCGCGCAACCGAATGCCATCACACTGACAAAAGGAAGGATGACGGCCGTTCTCGACACGTTCAGCGGCCGATTCGGTGCGATGCGGGCGGATGGCAAGACACTGCTCTTCGCATCAGGAATCGGTCCAACCTCGTATGTAAGCGTCGCCATCGACCACGTGATCTGGACCAATTATCCCAAGTCGCAGATGACCGCCCCGTGGCCGATCCGGAATCTCGGACGAGGTCGCGTCGAGGTCCTTGCCGACAGACTGCGATACACCTGGGACGTACGGGCGCGCGGGGGGACCGTGCGCATCGTCCAGGACCTCGAACCCGTCTCGGACAGCCTGTTCGAGGAAGTCCGCATCCACCTTGCAGTCGAGAACGGCGGAACGTATGGCCTTGATATCGGAATGACGGTCATGGAGGATGTGGATGCCGACGGCGACGATAATGTCACGTTACGCAGTCTGTCGTTACCGATAACAAAAGAACGGGCATATTCAGGCGAATCGATCCCCGAACGCGTGACCATGCTCTCTTCCGCATTCCTGCCCGATTCCGCGTATTGCCGCTTCCAGGGACCCGGCGTGACCGCTCCGGATCGAATGACCATCGGGCGATGGACGTATCACGGTTTCCTTGGCACCGCCGTGTATGGGTACCAGGCCAATGGACAGCAGATCAGTGACGCGGCGGTGCTTACGCAATGGGATAAAGGTGCCCTGGCTCCCAGCGGTCGCCGTGAGGAAACGACCGCCATCGGCTTCACAGCGCCGCTGCCGGATCCGCCGAGGTTCAGCATGTTTTCGCGGGAATTCATCGTTCCGATGGCAACGAATCAAATAGTCTTGACTATCGTCTGCGATTCGGACGCGGTGGTGATGGTTCGTGCTCCCTTCTCCGATGCCATATATGAAAATAGCAGCAATCCGGACAATCGATGGGATACTACGGTGACCGTCTCACGGGACCAACCTGGATGCCTTGCGGTCTGGCTGAACCGTAAGCCAAAACAACAGACCGATTCACTGACGTTTTACCGGCAGCTTTTTGTGAGTGTGTCATCTGACAGGGATATCGGATTGGTAGTGCGACCCGAGGTTAGTTGGGGCAATGACGCTTCCAGTGTACTCCCTTCGGCGCTCTGGGATTCGGTGTATATTATGCACGGAGTTCTTGCGGGTACGGATGTCGATGCCTTCGTCGACGGCATGGTGACAAGGTTGACGCTTTTCAGAACGATCGAGTATTTCTGGAATGATTACTGTAGGCTTCCCGACGGACATCTCCAACCGATTGTTCCGCCATTGGTCTGGACGATCCCACCGTATGGGAAATTCAGTTTCTCTGCTGGGGGGGGGATACATTTCTTCGATCACTGGACACCGACACATTCGAACGATCGAGATCTCACTATTGATGGTGCCGGCGATGTGCTTCTCGGTTCTCATTCATTTTTACCCACATTCTTGACAGTTTCCAGAATCTGGCCGGGATACGACATCGGACCAATGATCTTTCCGCAGTGGGAAGTCCGTTACTTCCATCATCCCACGCGCAAGGAACTCGGAACCGAATATGTCTTCGTGCCCTTCAGGAAGCGGATGGTGAAAAAGCAGGAGGATTTCGTCCGCATCATTGCATACGAGGATGGGACGGACATCACCCTTTCCGACGGGACACCGCCGATCCAGCTGAACAGATCGGGACATGTCGACACACTGCTCTCCCAGCCAACTCTGATTCGATCCTCGAAACCCGTTGCCGTATATCAACATCATCTGAGCTGGATATGGCTCGAATCCGACACGAGCTTCTCGGGAGGTGCATTTCCGCTGCTTCCACACGGTTTATGGGGACATCGCTATTACTCGGTAACGGACGATCAATACAAATCAAACGTCGCACCGTTGGTTACACAATACTTCAGGGACGGCAGACTTCATTACGACGATCTGTATCTCATACTCGTGACGAAGGCGAGCAACCGGAGCGGCATTGCGATCAATGATGTACCCGTCGATGCGTCCCGCTTCACCGTCTTCGGCGATTGGGCCTACGCATATATCGACATCACGCCCGGGTATCATGTCGTCAAAAGCGATTATCCTTTCCTTGCCGTCTCCTGCGGTGGTGGGCACGGCGAGGGAGAGCCGAATCCGTCGTGGATGAAATTTGGTGTTTCCTACATCCCGCCGTACAAATAGAACGAGAAATGCTCCATTATTTCCCTTTGACACACCCGAGATACCATGAACCGACAAGACGCCATTGACCTCCTCCACGAATTCACCGAGACCGACTCCCTCCGCAAACATGCGTACGCCGTCGAGGCGGCGATGCGGGCGTACGCGGGGAAATTCGGGGAGGACGAGGAGGAATGGGGAATGGTGGGCTTGCTGCATGACTTCGACTACGAGAAATATCCCACGGCGGAGGAGCATCCTTTCGTCGGCAATCGCATTCTCGAGGAGCGCGGCTGGCCGGCGCCGATACGCCGCGCGATTATGTCGCATGCGGATTACACCGGGGTGACGCGTGAGACACGGATGGAGAAAACGCTTTTCGCGGTCGACGAACTTTGCGGCTTCATCATGGCCGTCTCCTACGTGCGACCCGACCGGAAGATCGCCGGCATGGAAGCCCGTTCTGTGAAGAAGAAAATGAAGGACAAGGGCTTCGCCCGCGCCGTGAGCCGTGAGGATATGCTCGCCGGTGCGGAACTCCTCGGTATCCCGTTCGACGAACACGTGCAGTTCGTTATCGATGCCCTCGCCTCCGTGGAATCTCCACGAGAGTAAGAAAAACACGAAGGCACGAAGGCACGAAAACACAGGATTGTGAAAAAAAAACGCCCAGCAGATGCACCGGGCGTTTTCGTTTATAATAATCTCGTGTCTTTGTGTCTTGGTGACTTTGTGTTTTTCTTACACGGTGACCAGGTCGGAGAGGGCTTTTTCTATCGTCTCGTAACGGAAACGGTACCCCTGTTCGAGAGTGCGGGTGGGATGCGCGCGCTGGCCGCCGAGCAGCGTTTCGCCGAATTCGCCGAGCGCGAGCTTGATGACGAAGGCAGGCACGGAGAAGCGGGCGGGACGCTTGAGCGCTTCCCCGAGGGCGATGGCGAATTCCTTGTTGCGCAGGATACCGGGACTGACGGCGTTGAGCATGCCCCTTACTTCCGGCGTATCGATCGCGTGGAGGAGGAGTCCGACCACATCGTCGATATGCACCCAGGGAAACCACTGCTCGCCGTTGCCGACGGGTCCGCCGGCGAACATCCTGAACGGGGTGAGCAGTTTTTCAAGCGCACCGCCGTCCTCGGCAAGGACGATGCCCATGCGGGAAATGACCACGCGCACACCTTCCGCTTCCGCGCGCAATGCCTCGCGTTCCCATTCGATGCAGGTTTCAGCGAGAAAGTCGCTGCCGGCGGGAGAATTCTCGTTCACCTCCTCCTCGCCGGTGTCGCCGTAGAATCCGACTGCAGAGGCCGAAATCAGCAATCCCGGTTTGACCGCGGCGGCGGCGATGGCGTCGACAATGTCGCGTGTGCCAAGTACGCGGCTGTCCTGAATGCGCTTCTTGTACTCTTCCGTCCAGCGTTCCTCTGCGATCGGTTCGCCGGCCAGATGCACCACGGCGTCCGCGCCGTCGATGGCCGATTTCCACTCCCCGGCGACACCCGGGGCCCAGAGAAGGACGCGTTCGGCGTCGGAGAAAATCTTCCCAGCCTTGTCGGGATTGCGTGCGAGAATGACGACCTGATCTCCGCGCTTGCGGAGGGCACTGTAGAGGTGGCGGCCGATCAGTCCGGTGGCGCCGGTCAGAACGATACGTTTGGACATGGTAACCAGTCAATGGTGGAGCGAATGATTTACTAACATAAGGAGTAAACCCGTGCGAGGCACGGGAAAT
>JACZJN010000068.1 GCA_014860565.1 Bacteroidota bacterium | reverse complement strand
GCGATCCGCTTCCGCTTCCTGCGAGGCGATCATCGCCTCCTTGCGTTCGAGATACTCCTCGTAATTCCCCGGGAAGCCGATCAGCTGCTGCTGCTCCATCTCCACGATGCGGTTCACCACCGCGTCGAGGAAGTAGCGGTCATGGGTGATGAGCAGGAGGGCCTTGCTGGATTTCTGGAGGCGGTCCTGCAGCCACTGCACGGAATCCGCGTCGAGGTGATTCGTCGGTTCGTCGAGGATCAGCCGGTCCGGCTCGCGCAGCAGAGCGCGAGCCAGGGCGACGCGCTTGCGTTGTCCGCCCGAGAGGCGGCGCACGTCGGCGTCGAAGAGCGGCACGCCCAGTTTCTGCAGGATGATGCGCGCTTCGCTTTCGAGGGACCACCCGTTCGCGTGTTCGATGCGCGCGGTCACGTCGTCGAGTTCGCGCTGCAGCGCGGCTTCGTGACTGCGTGCGACCAGCGTGCAGAGTTCCGCATGGCGATCCAGCAGCGCACGCACCTCGCGCCTGCCGTCCATCACCGCGTCGAGCACCTGCTGTTCGCGTTCGAAGGCCGGCAGCTGTTCGAGATATTCGAACGCGAATGCGCTGTTCGCCGCGACCTCGCCCGTGTCCGGGGATTCGAGTCCCGCGATGATACGCAGCAGCGTCGTTTTTCCCGCGCCGTTGCGTCCGATGATGCCGACGCGTTCGCCCTCCTCCATGCCGAAGGAAACATCCGTGAACAGCGGATGGTCGTGAAATGTCTTGCTGAGATTCGTAGCCGAGAATAAAACCATGGGAGCGATTGCTGATGGCTGATGGCAAGATGGCAAGATAGCGATACGGACCGACGGAAAGAAGGACGCCGCAGCCGCCAGGGGATCGATTGCAATTACGCGCCCGAGATCGACATCGCGCCCGAGATCGGCGCTGACGCACGATTCGCGCTGAAGGCGCGAACCATTGCAGCCCAGGGCGATAGCCCTGGGTCAGGGGCCGTCACCCGAATTCCCTCCCCGACGCCCTGAACGGGCGTCACTGTTGTTTTTATTGGAATATTCCTACCTTCCGGTTGGAAAATCTTCCATTCAAATGTGCCGGAGGAATCGTATGGGAAACACGGGTCGTCTGTTCA
Organism: Bacteroidota bacterium; assembly: GCA_014860565.1. Classification (GTDB taxonomy): domain Bacteria; phylum Bacteroidota; class Ignavibacteria; order SZUA-365; family SZUA-365; genus SZUA-365. The sequence continues at coordinate 190,248 of JACZJN010000068.1, read as the reverse complement.
TCATCGTTACGCTTTTTATTCTATTCTCATCAGGACTGCACGCACAGGAAGGGGAAAACCTCAATGCCTTCCTCGCGGACGATTCCCCCGCGCTGATGTTCCAGGTGAGCGACCTGTCTCTCCAGAGCTGGAACGGGGGAGTGGGGATGATGTTTTCCGCGTCGGAGGACGTTCACTGGCGCTTTTCGCTTTCACCGAAATTCTCCGGGTCGGACAATTCTTCCTCGGATACGGTCTATGGTCCTTCAGAGGATAACAGTACGAGGCTCGGCGTCGGCATTTCCGGCGGACGCTTCTGCGTTCTGTATCGGAAAGGAAGTCTCTGCATCACCGCCGGGCCGGAAGTAGGCTACGTGTACACGAATGAATCGCGTAAGCAGAGCAGGCGGAACATTATCCAGAGCGAAACGACCACGGGAACCCATCTGCTCAGTCTGTCCGGCACTTTCGGTGCGGGGTATGCGCTGTCCACTACTGTCATGCTGCATGCCGAGTACCTCCTAGGCGCATCGTACTCGTTTAGTTCGTCGGATAACACACAGGCCTACGGCGTGGTGGCGGTGGAACGCTCGGACTGGAGCCTCGCCTCATCCGCCCGACTCGGCCTCATGATTCGCCTCTGAAGGAATTGCGGAATGCCTGCCATAACCGACATTATTGACGGTGCATCGTGAAGTGGGCGCGATACACTCTGTTGTCGATGCTCGTCTTGCTGCCCATCCTGACACAGGCACAGGAGCCAAAGAGTGATCTCGAGACGTACTTCGGAGATACCTCACCGGCGCTGCTTTTCCAGGTCACACCATTTTCGTTGATACCGATGCTGGGCGGAATCGGTGTCCTTGTTTCAGCGAGCCCGGCTTTCCATATACCCGTCGTTTTCTCACCGGAGTTCGACCGTGAGCAAACAGCGAGAGTGCGGGAGGAAACGTATAATCAGACCATCACCTCCGTCAATTTCGGGATCACGGTTTCTCCATACTGGATACTCACGACGGACGGGAATTTCTGCTTCACGGCGGGACCGCTCCTTGGCTACACGGTCTCGTATTGGTCTGGAGAAAGTGATGCAGTTTTTGGCGAAAACGGCCACAAAAATCAGGGGCTTCAGGTCGGACTGACGGCGGGTACCGGATACGCGATCACCAAGGACTTTTTTCTGCATGCCGAATATCGGCTGACAGGAGAGCGTTGGTATCTGACGTATCGCTATCCTGGGAGTACTTCCATCATTGAGCAGATGTATTGGAGCGACTGGCATTTGCAGTCCAAAGGAGTATTGACGTTGGGAGTGCGGTTATGACAGTTCGTACGACATCCTTGCTGCTGTTTTGTCTGTTATCATGTTCTGCCCGAACCCAGGCGCAGAAGGCAGATTCCGGAGCGCCTGCGACCTTCCAGCAAAACCGATCTCTTGGCTTCACGGCCTCGGGAAGAACGATTGGATCCATGTTCGCTTTGAATGCCATGGCGGTGCTTCTGCCTGTCTCGGACAACACGGAAGTTCAAGCCATGCTCGGGTACAGTGACAAGAACTTCGGTTACACCTGGGATTTTGGGATGATCGAAGAGACGCAGGAAGTCAGGCCACTCGGTCCGTTCTCCACAATCCTCCTCAGAATCGGCGGTATCTACCAGACGAACGAAGTTTCCGGTTTCAGCGCTCGCCTGGGAGCCACGGGCGAAATGAGCTTCATCGTCCCCGGCGATCAGGGGGTTGCAGCCTCCATCGAAAGAACGTCGCTCGCAAGCGGGAGAATGCGCATAGGAATCGTTGCGGGAGTGAGCTGGTCGATCCATCGCCGGATCCGCTTCAGCGCTTACTATTGGCCATACTATTACCGCCTTGTGAAACCGGAAAATCAGGTGTCAGACGATGACAACGGCGGCCCCGACAGGAACTATCGGTGCGTTTCCGGCATCTCCATCCCGGTCATACTCGAAATCGCCGTGAAGCCGTTCTGAGGATTTTCCTACGGTGTTCAGTGCGGGAAGCAGAAGATTTTCCGCAATTGAACGATCTGCTTCGGCGCCAAGGATAGCAACTCCAATATCCCGTATTTCATGCATTTCTCCCCGCCTTCCCCGCCGTTTTCTGTACGGGGGATGCTTTTTTTCGTATATTCCGCAATTCGGGTATGAAATAACCAGACTCACCAATAAGAGATGGAGAACATCGCATGAAAGAACTCCTCGATTATTTCAAGGCCAACGAGGCCCGGTACCTCAAGGAATTGACGGAATTCATCGCCATTCCGAGTATCAGCGCAGATCCCGCACGCAGACACGATATCTCCAAAACGGCGACGTTTGTGGAAAAACAGCTCAAGGGCGCCGGACTTAAGAACGTCAAGCAGTATCCCACCAAGGGCAATCCGGTGGTCTACGGCGAATGGCTGGGCGCCAAGGGCGCTCCCACGGTACTGGTATACGGACATTACGACGTGCAGCCGGTCGATCCGGTGGAGAAGTGGAAAACGCCACCGTTTGAGATGACGATCAAGAACGGGAAAATGTTCGCCCGCGGTACGGCCGACGACAAGGGACAGGTGTTCATTCTCTTCAAGGTGATCGAGGCTTATCTCAAGAATACCAAGCAGTTGCCGGTGAACGTGAAAGTGATTGTCGAAGGAGAGGAAGAGGTCGGGAGCACGAATCTCGCCACGTTCGTCAAGAAGAATCAACGGCTGCTTTCCTGCGACACCATCCTGATCGCGGATACGAACATGCTCGGAAAAGACACTCCGAGCATCACCTACGGACTCCGCGGATTGACCTATCTCGAGGTCGCCGTGACCTCGCTTTCTGGCGATCAGCACAGTGGCACCTACGGAGGCGGCGTCGCCAATCCGATCCAGGTGCTCGCGGAAATGCTCGTGCAGTGCAAGGATCCGAAAACCAGCAAGATCAAGATTCCCGGCTTCTACGACGATGTGGTGCAGCTGACGCGAAAAGATCGTGCCGAACTGGCGAAAATCCCGCATGACGACATGCACTACGCCCGCGCCATCGGTGCGACGAAGACTTTCGGCGAGAAAGGGTACACCACCATAGAGCGCACGGGGGCGCGTCCCACCTTCGAACTCAACGGCATCTGGGGCGGCCACACGGGCGAGGGGGTAAAAACCGTACTTCCCGCTTCGGCGCATGCGAAGGTTTCGATGCGTCTCGTGGCGAATCAGCAGCCGGACAAGATCGCCAAGCTCTTCATCGACTATTTCAAGAGCATAGCGCCGGACACGGTGAAGGTGGATGTGAAGCTGTACGACAACAACGGACATGCCGCATTGACCCCGCTCGACTCGCCGGCCATGCGCGCCGCTGCTTCCGCGATCAAGAAGGTCTACAAGAAAGACCCGTATTACACGCGGGAAGGTGGTTCGATTCCCGTGGTCGCGGACTTCCAGCAGCTTCTCGGCGTCGACGCCATCCTGCTCGGCTTCGGCCTGCCGGATGACAACCTGCATGCCCCGAATGAAAAGTTCGACGTCAGCCAGTTCCGCGCCGGCCTCGCAACGACGATGTACTTCTTCGAGGAATTCGCGAAGACGAAATAGAAACCCGGAAGATGCTTCCCTCTGGAGGATGAGCCTTTAGGCTCGTCCTCCATTTTTTTTGTGGACGAGCCTGAAGGCTCATCCTCCAGGGGGCGATGGTCTTTCCGCGAAGATCATGAGGTGCCCGTCGCCCTGCCGTGTGAGGAAAATCAAGCCCTTCCGTTCCCCCCGAAACCGCAGCTTTTTACGTACTTCATCCGGTGTCTCCGGGAATCCCCGTTTCTTGATTTCCGTTCGTGCCCCGAATCCGAATTCGTCGACACCGCGCTGAAGGTTCTTTCGGTGATATTTTTCGACGCGCAGGATGCGGAAGCGCCGATGCCAGGGCGACACCTGCGGTTCGCTCTCGGACCACCCGTACGCGATCATCGGATCGATCGGTTCGCAGTGGTGTTCCCGGCAGTACTGCGCCACGGCTCCCGTGCGGATAATGGCCGCATGCGGCTCGATGAGCCATGCGGGGTTGCGCACCACGATCGCCTCGCGGGATTCCCCCGGCGTCCACCGTTCTCCGCTGTCGGCGTCGATGGCACAGAGCGGGGGAAGGGCCATCCCGCGATGCAGCAGCTGTTCCTTGCATTCGCCATCCGCGGCAACCGTCGCAACGCCCCAGCCGCCCGGGACCTCCGCCGCGGGAGCGATCTTGATAAGGATGGGGAGGGATAAGGGCAGGCTCTGAAAAAAGGAAAATGGGGGAGAATAATTTTCAATCTCCACGCTGCGTCGCGTGCGACCACGCCCCGGGGCCTCGCGCCGCGCCGGATCGGCGAAGACGGCGTCGAAGCAATGCAGCTTCAACGACTGCAGCAGTGTTTCCGCCGACCCGCGCAACACCATGGCATTGCGCGCCTGCGCCGCATCGAGATTGTGGCGCAACATACGCGCGTGCAGCGGATCGGCTTCTATGCAGACGAGGGCATCCGCCACACGGGTGAGCAGTATGCTGTCGGCGCCGATGCCGGCGGCGATTTCGAGAATGCGTCCCCCTTCGGGAGGAAGTGCCGTGGCGAGAAGGGAAGCGTGGAGACGGGCTGTAGCGGCAGAGGAGGCCATCTCGAGTGCGGGACCGGTGTAGAGGGAGTCAGGCGGCAGTGCGCATTTCACGTTCCCGCGATGCTGCAGCGAAAACTGCTCCATGCAAGCGGCGATCAGCGACGGCGGGAGGTCGCTCCAGAGTGACCTGATCGCCGTTTGTATTCTGAGCGAATCGGCGTATTTTTCAGTCTGTCTCCGATATTCCGCACGAATTTCGGTGGCACGGCCTGAGGAAAAAAACGCAATATGGTCCCGGTCGAATTGAAAGTGCATAGGGTCAGCGTCTGAGAATGGCTCCGATCCCAAGGTACGATATTTCGCTTTTCTTTTCTCCGCGCTGTCTTTTCCATTTCCGTAAAATCGACCAGAGCTTATGAAGCGTTTCGCGACCGCCTGCTTTTTTATTGCCGTCCTGCTTTCTTCCAGCGTTTTTACCGGGCATGCCCAGACAAGCGGCGGAGTTCGTGGCGTCGTGACGGATTCCCTGACCGGGGAACGTCTGTCACTCGTAAACGTCTACATCACCGCGCAGGGCATCGGCGCCGCCACCGACGGCAACGGCTTCTATTTCATCGGAAACATTCCTGCCGGGAAGCACAGCGTGCGCGCGACGCTAATCGGCTACGGACAGCAGGTAAGGGAATTTGAAGTCGTGCCGGGGAAAATCGTGACCCTGAATTTCCAGATGTCCCCGGCGGTGCTCGAAATGGATGTGGTCGAAACCACGGCCGAGCGCCGCGTCCGCTACGACACGGAAATCAGCACGCAGCCGATTTCCGCCGCGGAAATCTCCATCGTTCCCAAGGCCGTCGAGGCCGATCTCTTTCGCACGATTGCGGTTCTCCCCGGCGTGGTCGCCACGAGCGACGTAAGCAGCCAATTCTATGTGCGCGGGGGAGGCGGAGATCAGAACCTGATCATCCTCGACGGCATGACGATTTACAATCCCTTCCATGCTTTGGGCATCTTCTCCATCTTCGACGCCGATGCGATCAAGGAAGCCGAGATTCTCAAGGGTGGCTTCCCCGCACAGTGGGGCAACCGTCTCTCCTCGGTGATCAACATCCGTACCCGCGAGGGTAACAAAAACCGCTTCTCAGGCAAGCTGAGCGTAAGCCAGGTGAGTGGCAAGGCGCTGGTGGAAGGACCCACTCCGTGGGACGGCTCGTGGATGCTCTCCGTACGAAAGAGCTTCTTCGATGAGGTACTGCAGAAATTCGTGCGCCAGCAGACGCCCTTCGATTTCTATGACGTGATCGGACGCGCCAACGTGTCTACCGGCGAGAGTGGCCGTCTCTCTCTGCATACACTTTTCAGCGGAGACAACATCCGCTCGGATTCGGATTTTGATCCGGAGTATCAGTGGAGCAATGCCGCCTACGGCATGAGCTGGTTCCAGGTGCTCGAGAATAAGTATCTCATCGAGACCACGTTCAGCTTCAGCAATTTCAAGGGCGAACTGAAGCCCCGGGCGAATTCGCTCATCAATCCACGGCTCTCGGAAGTCAACGACGTGTACTTTAACGGTGCCGTCACGTACTTCCGTGACAACGGTGATCAGTACGGTGCCGGCTTCATGTTCCGTCTGCCGGAGTACCATTTCGCCTTCGTCAATTCCGCGAACTACAAACGCGACGAGTCGCGAAAAAACAGCGAGACCGGCATCTGGTTCAAGTACAAGCTCAAGCAGTTCCGTCCCTTTTCGCTCGAACTCGGCATTCGCTCTGATATTTTTTCCGTGCTTTCCCCGAACAGTGCCGACGCATTCGAACCGCGTATCGGTCTGGGATATGACGTATCGAAGGCCCTGTCGTTCAAGGCCTCCTACGCTCGCGTGCATCAGCGGCTCGTGACCATCACGAATGAAGACGACGTCGTGTCGCTGTTCGAGACCTGGATCCCGATTCTTGACGACCAGCCTTCGCAGGAAGCCGACCACTACATCATCGGCGTCGATGGGGATGTGGGCTGGGTTCCGGGACTGAACTTCAATCTGCAGGGCTATTTCAAGGATATGCGGAACCTGGTCGAGTATAACCGCGACAAAGTAGATTCCAAAGATCCGGATTTCGTGCGCGCGGAAGGGCGCAGCTACGGGTTCGAGGCCTTTATCGAGGAGAAACATCCGCGGTACTACGGCCTGATATCGTATTCGCTCAGCTACACTGAACGCACGGTAGGCGACTTCACGTACAGTCCTCGCTACGATCGCCGCCACAGTTTCAACATCATCGTAGGGTGGAAGCCCGCCGAGGGTTGGGATATCAACGTGCGCTGGGAATACGGGTCTGGATTGCCGTTCTCGCAGATCACCGGTTTCTACGACCGCCTGTTTTTCAACGGACTGTTTGACGGCAGCGGTTACATCGGAGAAGCCGGACAGCCCTACACGATGCTCGGGTCGAAGAATACCGGTCGACTCCCGGCGTACCATCGTATGGACGTGAGCGCTTCAAAGGCCTTCCAGTTCGAGTGGGTGCGCCTCGTGGCCGAGGTCAGCGTGCTCAACGTGTACGACCGCAACAACATGTTCTATTATGACCGCACGACAGGCGAGCGTATCGATATGCTGCCCATTCTCCCCACGGTGAATCTGCGCGTCGAATTCTGAGTTCCGGCGAGTCATGGCGAAACCACGTCGCAACGATCTGCTGATTCCGCTGCTGGCCGTCATTTCTGACGTCGTCGCCATCGTTGCATCTTTTTACCTCAGCTACATTCTCCGTTTCGAGAGTTTCGTCGCAAGCTGGGTGCCGGTGACAAAGGGCTTTCCCCCGCTCATGGCCTATCTCGTCGGTGCCGTCTGCATCGCGCCTGTCTGGGTGTTTCTGTTCAGCCGAAGAAAGGTCTACCGTACCCGACGTGACGTCGATCTGAGCCTGGAGTTTTTCCATATCATCCGACAGGTCAGTTTCGGCATGCTGATCGTGTTGGGACTCACGTTCTTCTACCGCGCTTTCTCCTATTCCCGCATCGTATTCGTATTTATCTGGGTGCTCGCGGTTGTGCTGATTTTCATCGGACGCATGCTGGTGCTGGCCTATGAGAAACATCTGTACCGAAAGGGGAAGGAACTGCGGAATGTTCTCATCGTGGGAACCAACCATCTCGCGCAGGATCTGGCGCTGCGCATTACGCATCAGCCGGTCCTGGGCTATCGGCTGGTCGGGTACATTTCAGAGCCGGACCAGCGCATAGAAAGCGTCGTCAGTCAGCGGCTCGGCACGCTGGAAGATCTTCCGGCGGTGGCGGAGGAACATCGCATCGAGACCATTATCGTGTGTATCGCCGCGGAAGAAAAGGACAAGCTTGCGACGCTGTTTTCCCTTATGGAAGGGAAGAGCGTGCAGATTCTGCTGCAGCCCGAAGTCATCGGCATCACGCCCGCCCGCCTGCGGGTCGAAGAGGTGTTCAACACACATCTGATCGGTGTAAAAGATATCCCGATGTCGACCTGGTCACGCATCGCCAAACGAAGTTTCGACATCGTGTTCAGCCTGCTGGTCCTGATTCTGTTCGCTCCTTTTGCCGCTGTGATCATGGTGCTGATCCGTATCGAGTCGGGATCGCCTGTGATGTACACCCAACGGCGCGTCGGACTCGAGGGAGATGAGTTTGATCTGTATAAATTCCGAACCATGCGTGTGGATGCTGAGCGTGCAACCGGACCCACATGGACGAAACGGGACGACCCGCGCGTCACACGTATCGGCAAAGTGCTGCGCCGTCTTTCTCTGGATGAGATCCCGCAGTTCATCAACGTGCTGCGCGGAGAGATGAGCGTCGTGGGACCGCGTCCTGAGCGCCCGGAGTTTGTCGATCAGTTCCGGAATTATGTCCCGAAATATCTTGAACGCCACCGCCTGAAGACCGGCCTCACGGGGTGGGCGCAAGTCAACGGATTACGAGGCGAGGTGCCGATTGCGGAGCGGACAAAGTACGATTTGTTTTATATTGAAAACTGGTCGCTGAAGCTGGACATCCGCATCATCTTCAAGACCCTTTACGCCATTCTTTTTGGAAAAGACGCATACTGACCATGATTGCATCATTTATTTTCTATCTCCACATCGTTGCCGCGGCCTATGCGTTCGCACGCGGATATGTCGATCACAAGCTCGCGGATGCCTTCATGTCCGTCGCTTTCGTCGGCATCATTTTCTCGGTCGGATGGACAATGGCCGGCTTCATCGTGCATTTTTTCTTCCCGGAAAAGGGCTTCGGTCTCTGGCTCGACGCCGATACGATTTCCCTCATCCTCGTGACACTTTTCGAGTCCGTGCTGTACGGTGGATATTTCTGGTCGCATCGCCGTCCACAGACGGTGTAAGAGGAACACGGATATTCACAGTTTGAACGGATTCACACAGATTATTAATCAACGAGAAAGGCACCCGCATGGGTGCCTTTCTCGTTGCATGATAATCCCCGTACATCCGTTGCATTCGTGTAATTAGCGTTCTTCTCACACGATCTGGGACGCGAGTTCGATACCGAGTCCTTCGCGAACGAGCTGGGGGACGTCGCCGGTGAAGTCGATCATGGTGGAGAGGTGATCGCCGTACGGGGAACGATACTCGGCATCGATCTCGATGATGATGTCGACAAGTGATTCGAATGTATCGAACAGTTCTTCGTTGTAGGTCGGCTCATCCCATGTCTCGAGCTTGGCTGACATGGACACAAGTGGATTCCCGAGTTCCGCGATCAGCAGCTGGCAGAGAAAATGATCGGGAACACGGATTCCCGTCGTCGTGCGTTTCGAGTTCAGCACCAGGTTCGGGACGAGCCGGGTGGCAGGAAGCAGGAAGGTATACGGACCCGGGACAAGCTGACGGATCACCTGGTACGCTGAATCGGAAATCTTCGCGTAATCGGAGATCTGCGATATGGAAGACGCGACAAAGGTCAGCGGTTTGTTGTCAGGGAGATTCCGGATTTTCCGTATACGCTGCTGGCCGGCCTTGCTGTTGATATCGCAGCCAATCGCGTAGACAGTATCGGTGGGATAAAGCATGACAGCTCCCTTCTGAAGCTGGTCCACCACCTGATTGATGAGTCGCATCTGCGGATTTTCCGGATGGATGTTGTACCGGGTTGCCATGGTCTTTTCGTCTGTCTATGGGTGAAGATCTGGAAAAACACCGACTCGGAACGGTTTAGCGTTCCGTACGTCGTTGTGTGTACAATAATTCCATTTCCTGGAGTTGCTCGATTGTATTGACGCCGCGGATTTCATCGACGTCGTCGACCACGAACGGAATCATCACCCGACCGTCACGCTGGAAGATTCCGAAAACGTCAGGGAGATAGTACTCACCCTGGGCGTTGTTGTTGTCGACCTTCTTGAGTGCTTCGAAGAGTAAGCGCCGGTCGAAGATGTAAATCCCGCTGTTGATCTCGCGCACTGCGCGTTCATCTTCGTTCGCATCCTTGTGCTCGACGATACGTACGATGGCGCCGTCACCGTCACGAATCACCCGTCCATAGCCTGAAGCATCAGGGAGTACCGCGGTGAGCACGGTTACAGCGGCCTGACGGCCGCGATGCTGCAGAAGCGCATTCTCAAGAGTTGCAGTACGTATCATGGGCGCATCGCCCGAGAGAATCACAATGTCACCGTCAAAATCCTCAAGTCCCTGTTCCGTCATCTGTACCGCATGTGCAGTGCCCAGCTGTTCAGCCTGGACGGCGAATTCCACGGAGGAATCGTAGGCAGAGAGATATTCGATGACGCTTTCTCGCTGGTGTCCCACGACGACCACTACCCGTGTACAGCCAAGTCCGTGCGCCAGATCGACGACATGCGCCACAAGGGGCACGCCAGCGAGTTCATGCATGACCTTTGCCTTGTCGGGATTCTTCATGCGTTTGCCCTGTCCTGCGGCCATGATTATGGCTGCGAGCGGGCGCTGCTGTATATCGGAATTCTTCATGGGGGATCAGGGATTCCAGCGGTGAAGCATGACTAATGCGGGATGCAGGGGTGTGAGGAGGGAGAATGCATCAGAGTACGGATTTCACACGATTGTGTTCATTCACGAGGATGATCGTGGGCTTGTGTCCAGTGACTTCCTCATTGTCGTACTCGCCGTAGGTGATGATGATGACTTCATCGCCGATGTGGCCGAGACGTGCGGCCGCGCCATTGAGACAGATCGTGCCGCTGCCGGATTCGCCTTTCAGGGCGTAGGTTTCAAAACGGTTCCCGTTATTCACGTTCACAACCTGGACCTTCTCATATTCGAGAATATCGGCGCGGGCCATCAGATCCTGGTCGATGGTAATGCTGCCCTCGTAATAGAGTTCCGCCTGGGTCACGCGGGCCCGGTGGATCTTGGATTTGAACATGATGCGTTTCATCGCTCTATCGTCTCGACTCTCAATATCGTGTTGTCAATCAATCGTGTGCGGTCGACTCTCGCGGCGATCGCCAGCAGTGTCGCCTGCCCTGAGAGCATGTCGACTTCATCAAGCGTTTCCGCGTCGAGGAGAGCGACATAATCCACGGTGACCGCGCCGCTGCGGTTGAGTTCATCCTTCACCAGCGCGCGTATCGCGTCCGCATCGCGTCCGCCACCTGCCACGAACTGTTCCGCAAGGCGCAGGGAGCGCGAAAGTGCAAGCGCCTCGATGCGCCCGGATTCCGAAAGATACATGTTTCTTGAACTCATTGCCAGTCCGTCGGCCTCACGGCGGATAGGTGCGATCAGCAGTTCGATATCGAAATGGAGGTCGCGCACCATGCGTTTGATGATCGCCGCCTGTTGCGCGTCTTTCTGTCCGAACACGGCGCAGTGCGGTTTGACCATGAGAAAGAGTTTGGTAACCACCGTGGTCACTCCGCGAAAGTGCGTGGGTCGCGAGCGGCCCTCGAGCGTTGCACTCAGTATTTCCTCCTGCACCCAGGTGGAATATCCCGGCGGATATACTTCTTCAGCCTGCGGGGTGAAGAGAATGTCGCAGCCTGCGGAGGCGGCCAGCATGGCGTCGCGGTCGAGATCGCGCGGGTACCGGCCGAAATCTTCGTTCGCGCCGAATTGTGTGGGATTGACGAAGACCGACATCACCGTCACGTCGCAGTGCGTGCGGCAGAGGCGGAGGAGGTCGAGATGTCCTTCATGCAACGCGCCCATAGTCGGGACGAAACCGATACGCAGTCCTTCGCCGCGCAATCTGTCCGACTCCTGCTGCATTTCTCGGATCCTGCTGATGAAACGCATCATCGCCGCTTCGTTACTCCCCGGTCGAATGCATGAGGAGTTTGGCTACAGTATCCCGCATCTCCTTGCGAGGCACGACCAGATCGAGGAAACCTTTTTCGAGCAGGAATTCGGCACGCTGGAAGCCCTCCGGCAAGTCGCGTCCTATCGTCTGCTTGATGACGCGTGGTCCGGCGAAGCCGATCAGCGCCTTGGGTTCCGCGATATTGAAATCGCCGAGCATCGCAAAGCTGGCAGTGACACCGCCGGTTGTCGGATCGAGCATGATCGAAATGTACGGCAGACCTGCGTCATGCAGAAGCGTCAGCCGCGCGCTGGTTTTCGCCATTTGCATCAGAGAGAACGCGCCTTCCATCATGCGTGCGCCGCCGCTCGCCGCGACGACGATCAATCCGCATTTGTTCTTGATAGCCCGGTCAATGGAACGCGCGATTTTCTCGCCGACCACCGAACCCATGCTTCCGCCGATGAATCCGAAATCCATGACCGCGAGGGAAACAGGGATGTCCTTGATCTTCCCCATGCCGCTGCGCATCGCGTCATACATCCCCGTTTTTCGCACCGTCGTCTCAATGCGGTCGGCATAGGCCTTGGTGTCACTGAAACCCAAGGGGTCCGTCGCCACCATTTTCTTGTCGTATTCCTTGAAGCTGCCTTCGTCGACGAGGATGTCGATGTACTGTTTCGCGGAAACGCGGAAGGATGCGTCGCAGTGAATGCAGGTATACAGTGCCGCACCCAGCTGTGACTGATGCATCATTTCGCCGCAATGGTCGCATTTGACCCACGCACCGTCGACGACTTCACGCTTTGCCGAGGAGCCCTCGATATTGCTTTTGCTGCGCTTGAACCAGGCCATGTGTATTGGTCTCCAGGTGTTTTCGAAATCAGAGCAGAATATTTTTCGCCGGCTTCACCTCGAACTCCTGCACGTACAGCGGTTCGCAGGTATCGGGATCCGCCGCCATTCCATCGGCAAGCATGCGCGCTCCCAGCAAGGCGACAAAACGCGCATCGAATACCGCTGCCGGATCGGGCAGAATGCGCAGTGCATGCGGAGCACGGGCGTGTACCTTCGCCGCACCGTCGCCCACCAGAACCGTGCCTTCGGAAAGTTCTCCGAGGAGCACGCCGGCATCGCAAACGTGAATCGCGTACTCCGCGCTCCAGCTGTTTCCTTCGAGATGGTACGTGGCGGCGTAAATGTCGTCGCGCTTCGCGTCGATGCAGACGGCAATGTGCGTGCTGCCGACGTGCGCCCAGCTGTGCGCCATGCCCGCGGCAATGGCGTCGTGGGTGGGCACGAGCGCGAGCGGGATGTCAAGCGCCAGAGCCATGCCTTTTGCCACGGCCAGGCCGATGCGCAGGCCGGTGAAGGAACCGGGACCGGCGGAAACCGCCAGGCCTGTCAGTTCCCTCATTGTCAGTCCCGCGTGCGCGACGATGTCGCTGCACAGAGGCGCAAGCAGTTCGTCATGTGCGTTCCCGCGGTTGACGAGCATCGATGCCCGAATGACATCGCCATCGATCAGAGCAACGCCCAGGCGTGTGGTCGCGGTCTCGATGGCCAGAATCACGCCTGCCTCGCGAAGAGTTCTGCGGGCACGAAAAGGATGCTTTCATCCTCTTCTTGGACAAAACGAATTTCGTATCGCCTCTGTTCTTCCCGATCGCCATGCCAGGCCGCGACTTCGTAGCGCGGGAAGGGGAGAAGGGGACGGGCGCGTTCGGCCCATTCGATAAGTACGAGCCCCTCGCCGGTGAACAGTTCCTGTAGTCCGATCTGAAGCATCTCTTCCATGGTGTTGAGTCGGTAGAGATCGCAGTGGGTCACCGTGCTGTCACCCATGTATTCGTTGATGATCGTGAAGGTCGGACTCGTCACCTGGCGTTCACAGCCGAAATGTTCGCACATGCCGCGGATGAACGCTGTCTTGCCGCAGCCGAGGTCGCCACTGAAGGCGACAAGTGCGTCCTTGGGGAGTCGGGCGGCGAGACGTCGGCCGGCGGCGCGTGTTTCTTCCTCGCTGTATGTTTCGAATCGTTCGTGCATGCTCGGGGTCGGCTTTTCCGCGTGGATCAGGTGCGCGGTTTCATGGTGATGACCGGGAGCACCAGCTCCTCCAGCGACATGCCGCCATGCTGGAAGCTGTCGCGATAGTAGGTCAGGTACTTGTTGTAATCCGTCGGGTAAACGAAATAATAATCTTCCTTGGCGATCACGTAATTGACCGTCATGCCGCGGCGGGGCAGTTTGTACTCTTCCGGATTTTTAATGTGCATCGCCTGCTTGGGCTCGCACTTGACATTACGTCCATACTTGTAGCGCAGGTTGGTTGAGGTCTCGCGGTCGCCGAGCACCTTGCTCCCGCGCAGACAGCGGACACTGCCGTGATCGGTCGTGACGATAATCGTCGCGTCGGGTGTCCGCGCGATCTGACGGAACATGCTCAGCAGCGAAGAGTGCGTGAACCATGTGTTGGTCAATGATCTGTACGCGGATTCGTCCGGGGCAATCTCCTTGAGAATCGGATAATCGGATCGGCTGTGCGCGAGCATGTCGACGAAGTTCACGACGATAGCGGTCAGATGATTTTTCACGAAAGCCGAGATGTTGCCGACCATCTGCTTGCCGTATTCCGGATCGATGATCTTGATGTACTTCAGGTCGTTGCGCAACTTGATGTGCCGCCGGTCGAGCAGTTTCTCGAGGAATTCCTTTTCGTGCTTGTTCATCGAATAGTCGTCGTCATCCTTGCTCGCCCAGAGGTCGGGAAACACGCGTTCGATGTCGCTCGGGAAATAGCCCGAGAAAATGGCGTTGCGCGCATACGGCGTGGCGGAAGGAAGGATGCCGAGGTAGAATTCCTTTTCGATGGTGTACAGGTCGCGAAGATGTCGCTCCATGACCAGCCACTGATCGTAACGCATGCAGTCGATTACGAAGAAAAACACCGGCCCCTTCGATTTCAGATGCGGGATGAGAAAACGGTCCACCACATGCGGCGAAAGCGTGACCGATTCGTCCATCACCCAGTCGCGGTAATTCTTCTCGACGTACTTGCAGAATTCCTGGTTGCATTCCTTCCGTTGCGCGGTCATGGTCTGCTGCAATCCCAGTTCCGGATGCTGGTCGAGTTCGAGTTCCCACTCGACGAGTTTCTTGTAGACATCCGTCCATTCCTCGAGATCCATCGGTCCCAACAGCTTGACCGAGACTTCGTTGAATTCCCGGATGTAATCCTGGGCCGTCTTGTCGCCCATGATGCGCTTGCCCTGGAGGAATTTCTTGGCCACGAGCAGGATCTGGCTCGGATTGACCGGTTTGGTCAGGTAGTCGCTGATCTTCTCCCCGATCGCCTCCTCCATCACGCTTTCCTCCTCGTTCTTCGTCACCATGATGATGGGGAGGTCGGGTTGTGTTTCCTTGATGGTGCTCAGTGTCTCGAGTCCGCCGATGCCCGGCATGGACTCATCCAGAAACATGAGGTCGACGGAATTCCCCTTGACGAAATCGATGGCGTCCTCGCCGTTCGTGACCGTACTTACGGTATAACCGCGCTGTTCGAGCAGGAGGATGTGGGAGCGAAGAAACTCCACCTCATCATCGACCCAGAGAATGTGCCCCTTGCTGTCTGACATGTGTGCCGTGAATTGTTTCTGATGGACTGATTATGACCTGAACATTAAAATTACAAAAGTGCGTCAGTGGAAACAAGGTAAGAGGACGGTAGTCCATTGCTTCCAGGGAAGCGGCCTCGCGGAGGTGGTAATCTGCGGGCAGTTGCTTCTCGTGGCTGTTTCCGATAGATTTGGCCATGATTCTCCTCGCCACCATCTGTCTCGTTATCCTGCTGCTCTCCTTCCTGGCATCGAGCATCGAGGCCGCATTGTTCACCGTTTCGCACGTGCAGATCGAACAGATGATCGAACGCAAGAGGGGCGGGGCGGGGCTGCTCAGGACGAACAAGGAAAACATCCAGGAATCGATCATCGCCGTGGTGATCATGAACAATCTCGCGAACATCGCCGGATCCATCATCGTCGGCGCCATGGCGGTGGATGTGTTCGAGGATATCTGGGTCGGTGTTTTTTCCGCGGCATTGACGTTCATGATCATCCTGCTCGGCGAGGTCGTACCCAAGACGATCGGCGAGCGACACGCGGCGGAATACGCCAGGCATACCGCGCGTTTCGTCTTTCTGCTCCGCATTGTTTTCAAGCCCGTGATCGTGCTCATCAACCTCCTGATCAAACCCTTCGGGATCACCACCGAAGCGAAGACCAAGCTCGATGAGGATGAGATCAAGGTGCTCGCCCGACTCAGCCATCGCCACGGCAACATCCTTGAAATCGAGAGCCAACTTATTCGACAGGTGTTTCAACTCGACGACATCATGGCGCGCGATATCATGACGCCGCGTACCGTGGTGTTTGCGCTTCGCGCGGCAATGACGCTCGAGGAGGCGGCCGATGAACTCTACCGGGCCTCGGTGAGCCGCATTCCGCTCTATGAGGAGGATCTCGATGACATCGTGGGCGTTGCGCATATTCGCGATCTGCTGGCCGCGTTGGCACGGGGTCGCGGACAGAAAACGCTCAGCGATTTCGCCGACGAAGTGAGCTTCGTTCCCGACACGGTGAGCGCGAACCGCCTCCTGCAGAGCTTCCTGAAAAACCGTGAACATTTTTCCGTCGTCGTTGATGAGCACGGGGGAATGGCGGGGGTGATCACACTCGAGGATGTGCTCGAGCAGCTCGTGGGGGAAATCGTGGATGAGCATGACCGCGACGTCGACCTGCGCGTCAAGGCACGCATGCTGCAGGAACTGCGGCGCGGAAAGGGCGGATACCGCTCGTAAGGGTGGAAACAGGGAAACAGGGAATCAGGGAAAAAGGCATCAGGGAATCAGGGAAAGGGTCAGGGAGCGAAGCGGTAGGCGATGCCGCCGCTGAAGATGAGATGCTTCGCGATCCCCGTTCCGGCGAAAATCTGCAAAGGTCCGAGGTAACCGGTGACACCGAGCGTCAGTTTCACCGCCGAGTCTTCAAGCGACACGGGAACGGTTTGCGGATCAATGTCGTAGCCGATCTCCTCCCGGATGTTCGCTGGCAAGGTGAACGTGTAGCTCCCTTCCGACGACAGGCTCTCGTATGAAAATCCTGCATACGGTTCTATCCAGTCAAATCGTCGGCTGGCATGGACGTTGATGGCGAACAGATCGGTCGTCGCTTCAAGCTTCGCCTTCGTGATGCCGACTTCATTCTTGATTGTCGAGTGCTGGAATCCAATCTGTACCGCCCCATCGACGGGGGAGTGCTCGATCCAGTTGGTAAACGCATGTTTGACGGCGACACCGAAGAAGGAAAACTTGCCGATGTTCTCGTCAAAAACGACGGGGGGGATGTAGCGCACAAGCATTTCGGTGCTGTAATATGCACCGATGGTCAGCTGCGGTACGGCGGCGATGACCATATCTTGATTGGTCCCGGGAGTAAGGGCGAGCTGACTCGGGAGCCGGGCGAGCGTGATGCTGTCGATACCGGAAACATTCTTCTTGATGTACTCCTTGGGAATCGTGAAACCGCTGCCTTCGCTGCCGAAAACGGTCGCCGTGGTGACTTCGGTTTCCAGTTCCCCCGCGGCGACGGCGCCGCGCAGCTGCGTCTTGAAATAATTGAGCTGAACCACGCGGAGCCATTCCTGCGATAGCAGTGGGTAGGGATTCGGCTTGTCTTCCAGAGGCAGATGCGCGGTGAACGTGCGTTCGTCGTCAAGCACGAATGCCATCATCGTGCGCGCGGAAATGTCGAAGTACAGCTTGTTTTCCTTAGGTACGTAGGCGCGGTTATAAAACGCATCGTTGGCACCGATGTTCGAGACGATCACCAGCGGACTCATGAAGCCGGTTGCATTCGCTTCGAACAGTTCACGCGAATAATCTTCCAGCAGCGCCTTGGTGTCAATTTGCACCTGCGCCGCGGCGTTCAAGGAAAGCAGGGAAATGAAAAGTCCGATGCACAGCAACCACATGGAAAGCCCTTTCAGAGTGTAAGACCGAATCCTATGGCAAGATTGTCCTGGATGCCGAAGCTGTATTCGGCGGTGAGGTCTATGAGAGAAAACAGCGACAGCGCACCGCCGAAGGAGAATCGAAGATTCCGCCGCTCGAAGTTCAGCGTGACAGGCTCGTCGGGAATCGCGGGATCGGTTGAGACGTACGTGTAAGAGATGTCGATGTTGTATGACTCATACCCGATGCCACCAAAGAGC
Organism: Bacteroidota bacterium; assembly: GCA_014860565.1. GTDB lineage: Bacteria > Bacteroidota > Ignavibacteria > SZUA-365 > SZUA-365 > SZUA-365. Next base: position 172,159 of record JACZJN010000068.1, on the reverse strand, counting down.
GTGAGTCCACCGAACATGGTGCTGGCCTGCAGCATGCCGGCCAGGCTGGTGCCGTCAACAACCTCTCCGATCGCAAAGACCTGATATCCACCGACAACCGCAAGGTCGAAGGGAACGTCGAGATAATGTGTCAGTTCGTGCTTGATGCCGGCGCCATAGAAGCTGAACTTGCCGACCTTGTCGTCGAAGCGCGATGGCGGGAGTCCGCGAAGAATGAGATCGGTACCCAGAAGCGGACCGACCGAAATCTGCGGCATGGCCATCATGAATGCATTGAGTCCGGTACCGCCGGGAAACTCGATCGGCGGGTTGGAGGACTGGTCGGATACGACCGTCGTCCCGCTGCCACCCACCACGGTCGCGGTCTGGAATTCCGACGGATAACCCTGTGAAACAAGCAGGGAAGGGAGCTTGGCGGTGAATACACGGTCCGCTTCGGGGATGTACGTCGATATCACTTTAGCGCCGAGCCAGATGTGAAAAACCGAATCGACGCGGGCCGTATGGGAATACCCGCTGTTGATAGAATAGCCCACGGCATCGACGCCGGGACGGAGATAATCGCGCGCGAGTTCCTTGACCCCGAGCTGCTCGATTAATCCGCCAAGGTCCTGCGACTTTGCGGGAGTTGGCAGTATCGCGAACAGCATCGCTGCGCAGCAGAGGCTTGCAGCGAACGCGAATGTGTTTCGAATCCGCTTCATGGGATAATCCTACCTCAGGCTTTCGACGCCGTCTATGATTTGCTTTGTAATGTCTTCGATGGTACCGACGCCGATGATATCGAGCAGAATGCCCTTTCCGCGATAATATTCCGCGAGCGGTTCCGTTGTGTCGTGATAGATGCGGAGGCGCCGCCGGATGGTCTCCAATTCGTCATCCTGGCGCCCGCGGGTGCTGAGCCGTTTGAGCAGTTCCTCCTCGGGGACGATCATGTTCAAAACAGCATGAATATGCGTACCGTCGGGCATCATCACATTGAGTGCTTCAGCCTGCGAGGGGGTGCGTGGGAATCCGTCAAGCAGGAAGCCGTGTGCAGTGTCCGCTTGAAGAAGGCGTGTCCGCACCATCTCATTGGTCACGACGTCCGGAACCAGTTCCCCGGCCTCGGAATACCGTTTGGCTTCGATACCCAACTGCGTATTGTTCTGGATGTGTTCCCGGAAGAGGTCTCCGGTGGAGATGTGAGGGATGCTGTAATGCTTCGAAATAATCAGGGACTGTGTTCCTTTGCCCGCACCGGGAGGTCCAAATATCAGAAGCCGCATGTCGTCCTCGAAGTAATGGATAGGTTCTGCGTGATGAGCGAAAGGGAATTTTAAGCAAAGAAAGTACGGATTTTCAGACAGGGAACAAATCAGATATCTTCGATGATCTTTGGATAGAGGTCATCATGTGGCTCACCGCACACCGCCGGTATCGGCGTGCCGCACCGCCAGCTGTCCGCAGGCGGCGTCGATGTCCTTGCCGGAACTGGAGCGGAGCATGACGGTTACACGCATTTCGCGCAGCTGCCGGGCGAATTCCTCGATATGCGCTCGCGGTGGAGAGAGCAGTGCGAGGGGCAATCCGTCAGGGTAGGCGGACGCGATGGGATGAAAGGGAATGATGTTCACCTTGCTCGGCACGCGTCGTGAAAGACGCGCAAGCCGTCGCGCATCCAGTTCGCTGTCATTGAGTCCGTCGAAGAGAATGTACTCCCAGGTGATGCGCCGACGTGTGTGCTGATAGTAATATTCGATGGCGGAGAGAATCTCGTCGAGCGGGTGCTTCTTGTTGATCGGCATAAGACGCCGACGCAACTCGTCCGTGGTGGCATGCAGCGAGACCGCGAGTTTGATTTTCCGCTCTTCGTTCGCCATGCGGCGGATACCTTCGACGAGTCCCGCCGTGGAGAGCGTAATATGGCTCGCCGCGATCCCTTCGGTTTTCTCATGTGTGAGAATGTCGACGGACCGCATCACGTTTTCATAATTGAGCAGCGGTTCGCCCATGCCCATGAACACCAGGTTGGTAATGCGCTGATCGGTGCGCTGCTGCACGGCCAGGTACTGCCCGAATATCTCTCCCGGGGTGAGATTCCTCTTGAGCTTCATCGAGGCAGTTGCGCAGAATTTGCAGTCGAGCGGACAACCCACCTGCGTGGAAACGCAAATCGTCAGCCGTCGCGGCTGTCCCTCGTCTTCACTCTCCGATGGAATCAGTACCGTCTCGATATCGCGTCCGTCCGCCAGCCGCAGGAGAAACTTCCTCGTTCCGTCGCTGCTTCGCTGTTCCTGCACGATTTCCGGATGGCGGATGACGTATTGTGCGGCGAGGGTTTCACGCAGGGGTATGGGCAGGTTCGCGCACTCAGTGAACGAGGTCACACCGCGACGATATAACCAGTGAAAAAGCTGGTCGCCGCGGAATCGGGGAAGACCGGAGGAGGCGCAGGTTTCACGCAGTTCCTCGAGTGTTTCTCCGAAGAGATTGGGGCCCGCTGCCGTCGCAGTGGGTGGTGTGTGCTGATTCGGAATCTGATCCATGTGTGAATGTAGTAAATTCGCGCTGAAAATCGACTTGTACACCTCTGCCGGTGATGCTACATTACATAGAATGTGCCCGAAACAGCATTTCTTCACACAAATAAAGTCATCGTGCGTCAACGCCTGCTTATCGTTTTTCTCCTTTTTCTTCCACTTGAAGCTGTGCTTCATGCGCAGGAACAGGGGACAGAAGAGCCCACCCAAACTTCCGTTGCACTTGAGCAGGACAGCCTCAAGCCGCCGGTGCCGTTCGACGGCTATGACCCGAACGAGTCACACTGGCAATGGGATCGTGCCGCGATCGTGGGCGGTGTGTTGGGCGCCACCGTCACGGGCATACACATCTATCAGCAGAACGCATGGTGGAAGGATCAGCGCACGAGTTTCCACTTCCAGTCGGACAACGAGTACGCGCTGAACGTCGATAAAGCCGGCCACTTCTTCGGGGGGGCCGTCGGTACCTTCCTCGGAAGGAAGTCGCTGGAGTGGTCCGGCGCGTCAAGGAGTACCGCGCTCTGGGGTGGCTTTGCCATGGGTGCGCTTTTCGAACTGTACGTGGAATTCGAGGACGGCTTCGCACAGGACTGGGGGTTCAGTCCCGGCGATGCGACGGCGGACGTCGTGGGCGCGGCGTGGCCGCTGGCCCAATATTACATTCCCGGACTCGAACATGTGCATCCGAAATTCTCGTATTTCCCTTCGCAGGCGCTTCTCGACGGGAATCACGATGGAAACATGATTGACGACTACGAAGGGCAGACCTTCTGGATGGGAGTGCACGTGCATGGATTGCTGCCGCGCTCCTGGAAGCCCTACTGGCCCGAGTGGCTCGGCATAGCGGTTGGCGTGTCGGTACGGAACATGCCGATGCGCGTGGATGGAAATGTCATTTACGGAAATCCTCTTGAACGCAACATTATCCTGGCGCTCGACTACGACATGACGAAGATCATCCCGGGCGACAGTTGGCTGCTCGTCGCGCTGAAGGAGGGTCTCAACTTTATCCATTTCCCTTCTCCCGCAATTCGGATCTCACCGAATTTCGTGAGTTATGGACTGTATTTCTGAAAGGGATACGCGGCGTTGATCAGCATCATCATTCCCGCCTATAACGAAGCAAAATTGCTTCCGCGGATACTTGAACATTTCCCAACCGATCTGCTCGAGCGCCGGGACGCCGAGATCATCGTCAGCGACGGGGGCAGCAGCGACGGCACCGTGGATATCGCACGCAGCCTGGACGCTATTGTCGTCCGTCATGAGGAGGATCGGCGTCAGACCATTGCCGAGGGCCGGAATTGCGGTGCCGCCGCCGCAAGGGGTGACGTACTGGTTTTCATCAACGCCGATGTTCGCATCAGCGATGCGGACCGTTTTCTGGCGGAGGCCGCGCGCCTCACCGCCGATCCGCGCATCGCGGGTGTGACCAGCGTCGTGCACGTGTTCCCCGAAGAGGAAATATTCGCGGACCGCCTCTTCCATCTCTGGCATAACAGCTATGTCCGTTTCCTCAACCTCATCGGAGAAGGAATGGGCCGGGGCGAATGCCAGATACTGACCGCGGAAATGTTCCGCCGTGTCGGGGGATACAACGCATCGATGGTGGCGGGTGAGGATTATGACCTTTTTCGCCGGGTGCGCGCACACGGGAGTATCAAAATGATTCCTGGAGTGACCGTGTACGAATCTCCGCGACGCTTCAGGAAATACGGATACCTGCACATCCTCTGGGGCTGGTCACGCAATGCGCTGGCCGTGATTTTCCGCAACAAATCTTCCAGCGAAGAGTGGGAAGCCGTGCGCTGAATTCCGTATCTTTTTGATTATGAGACTTTTTTCCCAATGGTTATTACGCGAGGTTTTGGCATGAAAATACCAACATTCCTGGCTGTTACTCTTTTGATAGTGGCGGCGAGCATCCCCTTTTCCGGCTGCAGTGACGACGGAGACGATCCTGCCAGCTCCGACGTTCCGATGGTACTGATCCCCGCGGGCAGTTTCACGATGGGTGATCAGAGAGGCGACGGTGTCGGAGAGGAAAAACCAACCCGTACGGTTTCGCTCAATGGATTCTTCATCTGCAAATACGAGATCACGCAGAAAATGTATCAGACGGTCATGGGCGAGAACCCGAGCATCATCAAGGGGGACAACCATCCGGTCGAAAATGTCACCTGGTTCAAAGCGCTCGAATTCTGCAACGCTCTGTCGGTGAAAGAGGGATATGAACCCTGCTATACCGATATCAGCGGCAGCGTGCAGGTCAACATGAACGCCAACGGGTATCGTCTCCCCACCGAAGCTGAGTGGGAATACGCCTGCAAGGCAGGCACCGCGACTTCCTATTACACCGGCAACGCCGAAACCGATCTGGCTCGGGCGGGCTGGTATTCCGGCAATGCGGCAGGCGGAACACACGATGTCGGGCAGAAGGACGCCAACAGCTTCGGGCTGCACGATACGCACGGCAACGTGTTCGAGTGGTGCTGGGACTGGTACAAATCCGATTACTACAGCAGCGGAGAGAATAATAATCCCCTGGGGCCCACCGGTGGTTCCGAGCGCGTCTGCCGTGGTGGATCCTATTTCGTGTACGAATTCGGCTGCCGGTCGTCCTTCCGGTCGATGCTCAAGCCGACCATCCCGAGCCGCGACATCGGAATCCGCATCGTGCGGAAGGCAACCTAGCCCGCTGCTGTGCAAGGGCTATTCCACGCCACGTTTTCTCAGTGGTGATGGAACTGTGGTCGCGGAACCGAAACCGCTCAACCCGGGTTCGGATTGGTGGATTCCGCACCGGCTTTGTGCACCGAAAAGCACATTGATTTCAATCAAGGCAATGCGTACACTGCATTAATAGTTTTTTTCGTAAACGATCATCCGATATAGAGGCCGTCGTTATGTTCAAGCAGAAATTTTCCGTAGTGAGCGTTTTCATCCTGCTTGTCTTCGGCATTTTCATGGGCACGCAGATTCGTGCCATTTCCGAAGACAACATCTACGAACAGTTCAACAAGTTTAAGGATGTGCTCAACTACACGCAGAAGTATTACGTCGACGAGGTGAAGGTCGGTGACCTTGTGACGCATGCCATCGAAGGAATGCTCAAGTCGCTGGACCCCCACTCCGTATACATCAGCCCCAAGCAGCTTGAAAAGGTGCAGGAAGATTTCAAGGGCAGCTTCGAAGGCGTCGGCATAGAATTCCGCATCGTTAACGATACGATTACCGTGGCAAACGTCATCTACGGTGGACCTTCCGAGAAAGTCGGGATGCTGGCCGGGGATAAAATCGTCATGATCGACGGAGAAAGCTCCGTCAAGATTCAGAACGATGATGTGCAGAAGAAGCTGCGCGGCGAGAAGGGGACCAAGGTCACGGTTGGCGTCATGCGTGCCGGAATTACCTCCCCGATCGACATCACGATCACCCGCGACAAGATTCCTCTCTACAGCGTCAACGCGTCGTTCATGCTCGACGAGGGCGTCGGGTATATGAGCATCAACCGTTTCGCGGCAAACACATATGACGAGTTTCTCAACGGACTCCGCGACATGAAGGCAAAGGGCATGACGAAACTCGTGCTCGACCTCCGCAGTAATCCCGGCGGCTATCTCGAGCAGAGTTTCCGCATGGCGAATGAATTCCTCGGCCGTGGGCAGAAGATCGTTTATACCAAGGGACGGCGCGCGGATTTCGATGAAAACTTCAATGCGACCGGCGGTGGCGAGTTCCAGGATCTGCCGCTCATCGTGCTGCTGAACAACGGAAGCGCCTCCGCAAGCGAAATCGTCGCCGGTGCGGTGCAGGATCATGACCGCGGCCTCATCGTCGGAGAAACGTCCTTCGGAAAGGGACTTGTGCAGCGGCAGTTCGAGCTTTCGGACGGTTCCGCATTCCGGCTGACTACGGCGCGGTATTACACACCAAGCGGACGCATCATCCAGCGTCCCTACGACGGGACGGATGAGGAATACTATCGCGGTGCCTATGACCGCGAGGAAGAGGCAGGCGACAACATTGCGCATACCGAAGAAGCCGACAGCACGCGTCCCAAGTACAAGACCGACGGTGGCCGCGTGGTCTATGGCGGCGGCGGCATCACACCCGATTACATTGTGGGATATGATCCGCTGAAAGCATATGCGATGCATATGCGCCTGCATATTTTTGAATTCACGACATCCTACCTCGACAAGGCCGGCGCACAGCTCCGTACAAAATTCGAGAAAGCCGATGCCAAGCAGTTTGCCGCCGACTTCAATGTCAGCGACAGCATGATGAAGGATTTCATCGAATTCGGAAAGACGCGCGGCGTCGAGTTCAACGAGGACGAATACAATGTGGACAAGGAATGGCTGCGTGCCTCGATCGAAGCGCAGGTTGCGCGGACACTTTACGGCAACGAGGGGCAGTTCCGCGTTCTTCTGGATATCGATCCCCAGTTCCAGAAGGCGCTCACACTCTTCCCTGAAGCAAAGAAAATCGCAGGACTTCGCTGATCAAACTATCTTGAAGCGTTCCGAACATCGGCTGAAACGTGGTTTCCAAGGGAACCACGTTTCCTTTTTCCCATCGCACCGATTGGCGGCGCGTGCCGGATTGGTATTCACAGCGCTGCTCGCGTTTCTCGCTTCGAGCACTCCGCTCGCCTGTCAACAGGGCGAACGTCCGCTGCCTTTCCCACTCTCCACGCCGAATATTCAGGTGTTTCAGGCCGGTGAGGAACTCCTCTACGAAGTAAGCTATCTCGGCATGGGGCTCGGAAGCATCAGTACCCGCCTCACCTCGGTCGATACCGCTCACGGACGTCGGCGCATCGCCGCTGAATGTCTCATCCGCACATATCGCGGCGTGCCGTTCGTCACGCTCAACACGCTGTTTCAGACCGTCATGGGAGATTCCCTCGAATCCGTGTTCTTCAGGAACAAGGAATTCTTCCCGGAAGACTCTGCATACAAATACATCGAATACAGCTTCCCGAAAAACCAGAACCGCGTCGTTGTTTCGGAGACCTTCGACAACGACCCGAGTTGGGATAAAAAGGACACTCTGTATCTTGAAGGCAAACGCTGGCAGGACGGGTTGTCGCTGTTTTTCTTCGCGCGCGCCTACGCACATACCACACAGAACCGTCATGTTCCGGTCCTGATGTATCTGACGAAGGCCACGACGACCATTCACTTCGGTGTCGAGAAAGAGGAGGAGGATATCGATGCAGTGGATTATGATATCCGCTGCCGGAAGCTCGAGGGCGAAACCGGCTTCACGGGAATATTCGGACTGACGGGAGGTTTCGAGGGCTGGTTCAGCGATGATGCCGCTGCCATTCCCATTCGGGCGAAAATGCACGTCCTGATCGGGAGCGTACACATCGAACTTGTCAAATGGAAGCGCAAGGGGTGGAAGCCCCCTCGCGCGACGGACTAAAACGACCGAGGTAGTGGAATGATCTATCCGTACCAGGGCAGGTACCCTGAAATTCATCCCAGTGTGTTCATGACCGAAGACGTCGTCGTAATCGGCGATGTCCATATCGCCGCGGATGCAAGCATCTGGTTCGGAACCGTGATTCGCGGGGACGTTCACCGAGTAACCATCGGGGAGCGCACCAACATTCAGGACAATTGTACCCTGCACGAAACCTGGAAGAAATATCCGCTCACCGTCGGTGCGGATGTGACCGTGGGACATGGTGCGATACTGCATGCATGCACGATCGGCGATGCCTGCCTGATCGGCATGGGTGCCAAGGTACTCGACAACGCAACCGTCGGCACTGAGTCGCTCGTCGCTGCCGGTGCAGTCGTTCTCGAGGGATTTGAGGTGCCTCCCGGTTCATTGGTCGCCGGAGTGCCGGCCAGGGTGATCCGCCCTCTGCGGGAGGATGAGCGGGCGCGTTTGCGGGAGTCCGCCGGCAATTATCAGTTCTACGTGGAGCAGTACCGGAAGCACAAGGATATCGAGCGGGGATTGGACTTCCGTTCATATCTCGAATACAAACGCACAGGACGTATATGAGACTTTCCATCCTGCATGACAGCACAATGCTTCAACGTCTAGAGACCGCTCTCCGCGAGGACGTGGGCATCGGCGATATCACCACGGAATGTACTGTCCCGACAGATTTGCAGGGCGAGGGGATTTTCACATCCAAGGCGAACGGGATCCTCTCGGGCATCGAGGTGGCGGCAACCGTCTTTCACCTTATGGATCCGGACCTCGTGATCGATGCGAAGTACACCGACGGGATGCCGGTACTGCGAGGCGCTGATATCGCCGTCGTGCACGGCAACCTTGCTTCGATGCTGACGGCGGAGCGCGTGGCGCTCAATTTCCTGCAGCGGATGTCGGGCATTGCGACCGCGACCGCCGCATTCGTGAAGCTGGTGGACGGCACGGACGTTCAGATTCTCGATACGCGAAAAACGGTTCCAGGACTGCGCGCATTCGACAAGCTGGCCGTTAAGCACGGCCGCGGCACCAACCATCGTTTCGGGCTGGACGATATGGTGCTGATCAAAGACAATCACATCGCTTCCGCGGGTGGACTCGCTTCCGCGGTGGAACTCGTCGTCGGCCGGCTCGGCCCCGACAGGAAAATCAAGGTCGAAGTGGAAGTCGCGGATTTGAATCAGGTCATCGAAGCGATTTCCTGCGAGGGAGTAGATATCATCATGCTGGATAATTTCTCCATTGATGAAATGGCGACAGCCGTGAAGCTCATTCGCTCACGAAAGCCCGGAGTGAAAATCGAGGCCTCGGGGAATGTGAGCGAACAGACGGTGCGGGGGATTGCTGAATCCGGCGTGGATATGATCTCCGTCGGCGCGCTGACGCATTCTGTGCGCGCACTGGATATCTCATTCAATATCACGGAGCGAAAGGATTGATCGTGCAGTCACCGTTCCCGTCTCTTGATTTCATCCGCGAACAGCTGGCCTCCATCAACCGGCGCCTGCAGCATCGCGATGGATTCAGACGCGCCGCCGTGCTGCTGCCGCTCATTCCTGTGAGCGGTGACTGGGAAATATTGCTGACGAGGCGAAACAGTGATTTGCCGCATCACCGCGGACAGATTGCCTTCCCCGGCGGCAGCGTGGACGAAGGGGAGAATTGCATGCAAACCGCATTGCGGGAGGCACATGAAGAAATCGGTCTCGATGAATCGCGGGTTGAAGTGCTCGGATGTCACGACGATATCTGGACGCCGACGGGATTCGTCATTTCTCCGGTCGTGGGGGTACTTCCCGACGCGGAAGGACTGCAGCCGAATCCTGCCGAAGTGACGCGCCTGTTCACGGTTCCGCTCTCATTCTTTGCCGATGATACGACCGTACAGCGTCAGTTCATTCGGCACGAGGGCGTCAACCGTGAAGTGTTTTTCTATCCATGGGACGGGGAAACAATCTGGGGGGCCACTGCGCTTATGATCAGAAACTTCCTTACTCTGCTTGGAATGATCGGCGATGTCCCGAAGCCGATCTCCTGAAAGGGGATGATCCACATTGCACGCACGTACATGAACATAAAAAAGAGGCTGTCTTTTTTGAAGACAGCCTCTTCGATTGTACTGCACATTTTTCAGAGGGGGATGCCGCTTCCAGCGAGATCAGAAAGGATAGACAACCTGCGCTGTGTAGACGGCCCGCTCGGTACGCTTGTCCCATTTGCGGATCAGGGTCTGGCAGAACTTCGCAAGGCGCTGTGATTTGCAGTGGTCAATTGTCTGCTCCACTGCGAAGCGGCCCATGCGGGAATCCTGAAATTCGTATAGTGCCAGTGCGGCGAGGATGCGCATTCCGCAATTGTCTTCGTTTTTCAGTTTGTCCATCAGAGGGATGATGGCATAGTTGAAGTTGTACTGGGGATAGGCGCGTTTCAGATCGATCATAAGCTGCACGTAATCTGCCTGTACTTCCTGGGATGAATGCTGCAGACCTGCGATAATGTTCGTCTTGATTATTTCCTGTCTTTCGGGGGAGAGCGGGGGATTGATGGTCTCTGCGAACAGGGCGCTCGGAACTGCACAGATGACGAGCAATGCAAACAGGGTATACGTGAGCTTTTTCATGGCAGACTCCAATCGAGGTTCATTGAATGCGTTTTTTAGTGATGAACAGGGGGGTATACGGGACCATACGCGCTGGGTTTCATTCAGAGTCAGATTTTTTTCAGGTCACTATTTCATGACCTGCTTTCCACGGTTTCGATGTCCCTAAGCACGCGGCTGCATTTCAATCCTCGAATGTGCTCCAACAAACGTCGCGCCATCAGATGAATTTGTAAGGTGATTCTGAATGCAAATTTGATTATCTATCGATGGTAGGACGCGTTCCGCCTTGATGCATTCACGAAAGACGTCATTCCACTTGCCTATGAGATTGCAGATACCTCCTCTTGCACAATTACTCCTTCTGCTTTCGCTCATCCTGCCGCCGCTGACGCATGTCGCGAAGGCGCAGCTGGTGGTACGCGAAGATATTCCGCTCCAGGAACTGGTGCGAAACCACTTCATTGGTGGTGGGGCACAGGTCAGCAATCTCCAGTTTCGAGGCTTCCCGCGGGCAATCGGCTATTTCGACGGGACGAAGAGCAATATCGGGATCAGCTCTGGTGTCCTGCTGACAACCGGATGGGTCGGTTTTGCAGTCGGTCCGAACAGCAAGGACGATATCAGTTTCGCCGCATTGGCGGCGGGGGATCCGGACCTTGCACAGATTGTGAACGCACTCACATTCGACGCAGCAGTGCTGCAGTTTGATTTCGTTCCGTACCAGGATTCGGTAACCTTCGAATACGTGTTTGGCTCGGATGAATACACGGAGTACGTCGGTTCACCCTTCAATGACGTATTTGCCTTCTTCATCAGCGGACCTGGCATCACAGGGAAGCAGAATATCGCTCTCATCCCGGGGACGGCCATCCCGGTTTCGATCAATAACGTCAACCACATCCTCAATACGCAGTACTACGTCAATAACTATCTGGGTACCAGCGTCGAGTACGATGGATTCACGAAAGTTTTCAAAGCCGTCGCACACGTTACGCCCTGCGAGACGTATCACCTCAAGCTCGCTATTACTGACGTGGCGGACCCGTTCCTCGACTCCGGCGTTTTTCTCAGGTCGGGAAGTTTTGACGCAGGGGACGCACTGAGCGTCATCGGCCTCCGTGACGCGCCCGAAGGCGGGTGCCAATCGGGACTCATCGAAATCCTCCGCGGGGGCAATCTTGAAAAATCCCTGACGGTCACCTACGAGGTGCGCGGCTCAGCCACGAACGGAACAGACTACACCACCATCGGTAACACGGTCACCTTTCTGCCCGGGCAGGATTCCTATATCATACCGATCAACGCCCTGGCAGACGGTATCGCGGACAACGGGGAGTGGGTAACGATCTACATCGACGATCTGTGCAAGACGGGACTTGTACGCGACTCCATCCGCATTTTCGAGGCAGCGCCGCTTCAGATAGACATGCCGGACGACGTCGTGCTTTGCGAAGGTGATGAAGTAGACCTCGCCGCGGCCATTCTCGGAGGCTCGGGTGTGCTTCGCTATCACTGGGATGACCCTGCCCAATCAGAGCAGCTATCGATTCGTGTCAGCCCTTCCGCCACGAGAATGTATATATTTACAGTGCGTGATTCCCTGACAGGATGCGAGGCGCTGGACAGCGTACGGGTGCGCGTCGACAGCCTTCCACTCATCGACGCGGGCCTCGACACCATTCGCTGTCCGAACGGCATCGTCCAGATCGGAACCCCCGTGCTGGACGCAATTTCACCGTATACCGTGCATTGGACCCCAGAAAACGGACTCAGTGATCCGAATATAGAAATGCCGTTTGCATCGCCGTCCGTGACCACGACGTACGTTCTGACACTCCGCACCGAGGCGGGCTGCATTGTTCGCGACACGGTCGTCGTGACTGTCTCGGATATTGCGTTCGAAGCCGGTCCCGATACAACCATATGCCAGGGCAGTGCGATCGTCATTGGTAGTCCCGCCACGAACGGTCGACCACCGTATTCCTATGAATGGACTCCGCCCGATGGTTTAAGTGATCCGTCCATCGCCACTCCAACAGCGTCCCCTTCGATCACGACCATGTATCACGTCGTCATGCAAAGCGGCGAGGGGTGCATCATAGAGGACAGCGTGCTGGTGACGGTCAACGCTATTGTGTTCGATGCCGGACCTGACAGGCGAATATGCCGAGGCTCATCCGTGGTGATTGGCGACACGGCATGGAGTCCGTCTCCCCCGGTGCGCTATTTATGGACGCCGGCCATCGGTCTCGACGATTCCAGGAGTCCGATGCCGACGGCGTCACCGGCGAACCCGACGGAATACGTGGTGACGGTCACTGACAGCCGTGGCTGTGTTGTTTACGATACCGTCATCGTAACGGTGAATGACGTTGCAATCGATGCTGGCAGCAACCTGTCCATTTGTCCGGGCGAAAGCGTACAGTTGCAGGGGAGCGTCAGCCGCGGAACCAATCCCTTCCTGTGGCGCTGGTCGCCCTCGGCCGGACTCAGCGACTCTACTATCCGCAATCCTGTCGTCTCGCCGACGTCCAGCACCTGGTATCGACTGACGGTCATCGACGGCAACGGCTGCGTCGATCATGATTCGGTGCTTGTCACCGTTTGGCCGCAGTTGCAGGTCGAGATCGATGTGGAAGGCAGCACCGTCCTCTGTGAAGGGGACAGTGTCGTACTCGATGCAGGAAGCGGATACCTCTCCTATTCCTGGTCGACTGGTGCGACGACGCAGCGCATTGTCGTGCGCGATGCCGGGACCTACGTGGTGGCGGCGCGGACGTTGGATGGCTGCGACGCCGGAGTCGACAGCATTGCAGTCACCGTGACGAATCGGCCTGTTCCCTCGATTGCAGGGCCGTTGACGCTATGCGCCGGAGATTCGGTGCGTTACTCCGTATCCGAGATCCCTGGTGCCGTTTATCAGTGGCAGGTATTCGGAGGTTTTATTCTTGAAGGAAATGATACTCACAGCATCACTGTGCGTTGGGATACGCCGGGCACCTATGAAGTTGGGATAACGGAATTGTTCGGCTCCGCGACGTGCCGCGGTGACACCTCGATCACCGTTACGGTTCTGTCTGCACCGCAGCCTCTGGTGACCGCATCTGGTCCCGTGGAATTCTGTGAGGGGGGAAGCGTGCGGCTCGACGCTCCGATGGGATTCAAAAGCTACCGCTGGTCCACCGGCGACACGACGTCTTCCATCGAGGTCAATGGTCCGGGCAGCTATTACGTGACGGTTACGAACGCGATCGGCTGCACTGGAACGTCCCCTGCCATTCAGGTCACCGTGTTCCCCTTGCCGAATCCGCAAATCGTTGCGCAGACTCCCATTCCGGTCTGCGAAGGCGACAGTGTTTTACTCGGGGTTACCGGCAGCTATTCCTCATATGCGTGGTCGACCGGCGAGACCGGTGCGACAATCGTCGTGCACGATCCCGGTACGTTCACTCTCCGTGTGCGCACTTCCGAAGGCTGTGAAGGAGTGGCGCAGCCCATCACTGTTGGATTTCTTCCATTGCCGGAACCGGAGATCGTCGCGGACGGTCCGCTGGAATTCTGTGAAGGCGACAGCGTGCAGTTGAGCACAACCGAAAGCTATGCCCGATACGCCTGGTCGTCAGGTGAGGCCGCCTCGTCTATCTTGGTGCGACGCAGCGGGACGTATTCCGTAACCGTGCGGAATGCGGATGCTTGCGAAGCTGTGGCAGTACCTGTCAGCGTGATTGTGCATCCACTTCCGCCTCCGCCTGTCATCTCTCGACCTGCGGCGGATCTGGAATCGACACCGGCCATCGCATACCAATGGTATGAGGATGAAAGTGGCGTGCTGAACGAAATACCCGGCGCTACCGGACAGCGCTATCCGGGGCTGCCCGATGTCTGGTATCGTGTGCGAATTCACGATGTGAACGGCTGCACGGCGATTTCCGAACCGTTCCGTTACGAGGATCTTTTTGTCGCGGCGTCAACGATCGCCTTGCCTCAGCTTCAGGCCACCCCCGGCGACCCGGTCACGATTGCTCTCACAATGCCTGAACAGAATAACCTTGGACGGGCAGGTGTGAAGCGCTACGAGGCACGTATCCGCTTCAACGAAAGCATGCTGGTCCCGATAGGGAATACGCCATTCGGGGATGTAATCGATGGTGAACGTATCATATCCGTGACGGGAAATTTTGAATCCGCCGCGGAGGTTCTGGCCGAGTTGCAGTTTGTCGCCACCCTCGGCACTGCTTCTGAAACGCCGCTGGTCATCGAATCCTTTTCATGGGATCAGGACAAAGTCCTCATCACGCGCATTGACGGAATTCTGCGCATGGACGTGTGTCGTGAGGGAGGAGAACGCCTTTTCGACTCCGAAGGCAGAATCGCGCTCGAGCCCAATCATCCAAATCCCTTCAACAGCATGACCATGCTGACCTACGAAACGATTGAACGGGGGCGCACCGAACTCTTCGTGCTCGACATGCTCGGACGGCGGGTCGCAACACTTGTCGATGACGACCGGGAGCCGGGCCGCTACCGCGTGTATTTCAACGCCGGGGAATTGTCCTCAGGAGTGTATACCGCCGTGCTGCGCACACCCACACAGGTGAAGGTGCAGCGCATGAAGCTTATCAAGTAAGGGTGGGGCGACGCGCGGGCTATTTTTTCGCGAGACGCAGTATCGTATCCCATTCCGCTTTTCTGACAGGCTGTATCGAGAGGCGGCTCCCTGTTCGCAGGAGTTCCATCCCCTCCAGCGCCTCGATGCCGCGGAGTTCATCCAGCGGTAATGCCCGAGGAAACTCGGTTTCAAAAGCGATATCCACCATATACCATCTGGGATTGTCCTCAGATGCTTTGGGGTCAAATTTACGGTGCCCTTGTTCGAACTGCGTGTGATCGGGATAGCCGTCACGGGTGACGCGAGCGACACCCACGATCGCCGGAGGAGATGCGTTGCTGTGGTAGAAAAGGACGCCGTCACCGGTTTTGATAGCGTCGCGCAGGAAATTTCTCGCCTGATAATTCCGTACGCCGTCCCAGAATGTTGCGGTATCTCGTTTCAGGTCAGCAATGCCGTAGGATTCCGGCTCTGTCTTGAATAACCAATATCGTTTCGCTGCCATTTGCTCCTCTAGATGATTGCAGATTCCCTCTCAACATCGCAAGCGGAGAGGAGGTTCGCAAGTTTCCGGAACCGATCGCTGATTCTTCCGGTACAATGAGTCTGTCCTTGCCGTTACGCGTTGATTTTACAGAAGTTGTTTCAGGACAGAGGGTTCCGTATTTTGCCATATTGCATTGTGCGACTCGATTTTCATGCTCCCAACAAACACCCTGGCACCTGATTTCACACACGTAGAATTCTCCGATACCCGCGTATCGCAGTCAACCCTTCCCGGCGGCGTTCTTCGCGATGCCTTTCCTCGCCGCAATCCGGAGCGACACGCATGATCCGTGCAGTGATCAGTGATCTTGGCAACGTACTCTTGCATTTCGATCACCGGTTGATCATTCAGAGGCTTGCCAAGCATCTCCCGGGCACTGTGTGGGATCACGAGCAGGAGCAGCAATTCTGGCCTCTGATGCACGAGTTCGAGTGCGGAAGCCTTGATACACCAGAATTTCTCGCCCGGACGGGACGGGCGCTTTGCCTCCCGCAGTCGATGTCTGAAGAAGAGTTTCGAATGATCTGGGCTGATATTTTCTGGCCCAATGAGGAATTCCTCCAATTGCTTTCCAGTATTCGCGAGCGGGTGACGCTGGTCATGCTTTCGAACACCAATCCGCTTCATATCGAATTCGCGCGAAAGCGCTTCCCGGAAGTGTTTGACCTGTTTTCGCGAACGGTATTTTCCTATGAAACTGGAAAGAGCAAGCCGGAACGAGCAATGTTCAACGAGGCGCTGCTCTGCGCTGGCTGCGAAGCTGACGAGGCCATTTATTTTGACGACATCGCTGCCTATGCCGATGCCGCTTCCGCGCTCGGCATGCATGGGTACCAATATGTTTCCATCGAAGGAGCCCGTGACGTGCTGCGCATGTACGACGTCCTTCCCCTATGAAGAATCCAACCAGAATTCCATAAGAATGACAAGGAATCTCTGTATGAAAAAGCTTGTGTTGTTTGCCGCAATCCTTCTCGCCTTAGTCGGGAGGGTCGCGGCGCAGGACCTTACGTCCGTCGATTTTCGCCTGCGCGATGTAGACGGAAATGAATTCTCTTTCCAGAAGTATCTCGCCTCCGTGAAAGAGGGCGGAGAGAAAGGCGCTGTGCTGATCAGCTTCTGGGCCATGTGGTGCGAACCCTGCAAACAGGAAATGAAGGCGCTCGTCTCCGTGTACGAAAAGTACAAGGACAAGAACCTGCACTATCTGGCCGTCAACCTCGACAACCCACGCAGCCTGGCGAAAGTCAAGGCATACGTTCGCGCGCAGAAGTTGCCCTACGACTTTCTGCTTGATCCGAACAGCGAAGTGTTCAAGAAGCTCAACGGCCAGAGTATGCCGTATTCTCTCATCGTCAGCCAGGACGGGAAGCTCGTTGCCAAACGTACCGGGTATATTGCCGGCGACGAGAATGAGATCGAAGCAGACATCAAGAAGCTGCTGGAGTGAACATGAAAAAATTGCTTCTCTATTGCTGGCTGCTTCTGATCACCTTTGCGGCCCCTGCTCTTGCGCAGGTGCAGTATTCTGTCGGCAACTTCATGCGCTATGGCAATGGTGACCAGGTCATCGGCGGCGAATCGCGCGCGAAGGAGTACATCGAAAACCAGACGAACGTACGCCTGTTCTGGGATAATTTTACCATCGGATTCGAGTATCTGTACGACGATCCTCCTGAGTTCGGCCCCAATTTCAACGGCATCCGCAAACGCTATGTCGAATTTTCCCGCCAGGGGCTCGAACTGCGCGCGGGTGATTTCTATACGCTGTTCGGGAAAGGACTCGCGATGAATCTCTTCGAGAATCGCGGCATCAATTACGACACGCGTCTCGACGGATTGCGCGGCAGCTATCGCAACGACTTCGTCAACGCCATTTTTGCGATGGGGAAGATGCGCTATTACGATCTGCTCAATTCCGAGCGCATCGAAACGTATTCAGTCAAGAGCGGGCATCTCGAAATCAAGCCGCTGGAGTTCCTGCGTATCGGCGGAAGCATCGTCGGCGCGGATGGCGAACTTCCGGTCGCTTTCGGCATCGATCAGGTGCATGCAGACATTCCGGAGCTGATGGCCTCGCTTCGCGGACTCGGATTCGAGCTTTTCATGCAGCAGGCTTGGAAGCGGACGACGTTCCTCCAGCCCACTGCCGACGGTACGTTTGCTTCGGGCAGCAGCAACGGAGATGCGCTCTACGGCAGCCTGTCGTACACTGCGGACTTCGGCCTTGGAGTCACGGTCGAGTACAAGGATTACAGCTTCGATACGGTGGGTGAGGAAGAGCGCGATCCAAACCGTCCCTCGCGCATGCTTCCGATGCAGAATCCGCCTATCGTGCACAAGGAACACTATTTCACGCTGCTCTCTCGCAATCCGCACGTTGTCGATTTCAATGATGAAGTCGGCATGCAGGTCGATGTGTTCTATTCGCTCACACCGGAGATCACACTGAATCTTAACGGCGCCGCCGCCAGTCGGCATTTCGGCTACACTTCCAGGAACGGTTTTCTCGTGACATACGAAAGAGAGAACTCCATCATGCCTACGATGGACGAGAAATTCAGTCCGTTTTGGGAATTGTATGGTGAGGTGGAGTGGTATTATGACGGACAGTCTTACGTCCGTGCCGCTTTCAACCGCCGGTATGACGCGCCGTACGAGGGCAACCTCGCGCATGAGCAATCCAGCACGACCATCCCGATCCGAGTCGAGCACATGCTCAGCGACGAATACAGCGTCGGGGTAAGTGTTGAATCACAGTTATATCATGACAGTTTCAGCCGTGAGTCACCAGAGTACTTTAATGAGTACATCTCTCTGACCTTCGCACGCGCCGCACAGTGGTCAGCCACCGTGCGTATGGAATACACGACAGACAAGACCGACGCCACGGGCAAGGATTTTTGGCGTACGATCGAGTTCGCCTACCGTCTCGGCAATGATCACATCGCAACGATCAGCTACGGTACCGAACGCGGCGGTCTGGTCTGTACGAGCGGCATATGCCGCGAAATACTGCCCTTCGACGGGGTTCGCATTTCGCTGCTGTCGCAGTTATAGGATTTTTTGAAAAATATTTAAGCATGAACCGGATCCCTGTGGGAGTCCCGGATACGATGTTGTGTCCGGCCCTCGCGGGTTTTCGGCATGAGTATATGGAAAGGTTATGCAGAAAGAAATTATCATCAATGCTTCCGACAACGCTCAGCGGATCGCCATCGTAGAAGATGGCAAACTGGCGGAGCTGTTTGTCGAGAGCGAAGAAAAAGAGCGCATGGTCGGAGATATCTATCTCGGGACCGTGGCCAAGGTCATGCAGGGGATACAAGCCTCGTTCATTGACATCGGCCTGGGGCAGGATGCCTTCCTGCATTATTCCGATATCGGCGATGCATTCCGCGAATACCAGACCACCAGCGGTGATGACGACGAGTTCGACAGGGTAAGTGATGAAGACGATGACGATGAGGAAGAGGAGAAAACAGGCAAACCCGCGAATAGAAATGGGGGCCGGCCACACCGCAGGCGCCGTCCACCCTCGCAGGTTCAGCTGACACGCGGACAGGAAATCGTCGTGCAGATTTTCAAGGAGCCGGTGGGAAACAAGGGGGTGCGCGTTACGACTGAAGTCGCCCTACCGGGGCGCTTCGTGGTGCTGATGCCCTTCGACAACAAAATCGGCGTATCGCGGAAGATTGCGAACTTCAAGGAGAAACGG
Organism: Bacteroidota bacterium; assembly: GCA_014860565.1. Classification (GTDB taxonomy): domain Bacteria; phylum Bacteroidota; class Ignavibacteria; order SZUA-365; family SZUA-365; genus SZUA-365. The sequence continues at coordinate 152,701 of JACZJN010000068.1, read as the reverse complement.
CGTCTGCGCCGTCTCGTGCGTGGCATTCTGCCCACGGGATACGGCATCATCATTCGCACTGTCGCCGAAGGGAAACCCGAGGATGTGCTGCGTGCGGACCTCGAGGCGCTGATACAAACCTGGCGCGAGATTGAGCGCAACCTGCGCAAGTCGCGTCCGCCTGCGCTGCTGTATAAAGACATGAATACATCCTCGAGTACGATGCGCGATCTCTTCTCCGAGGACGTCACACGTGTGGCAGTGGACTCGCGCCGCATGTACCGCGAGATCCGGGCGTACCTGAATCTCGTGGCTCCGCACAAGGTCGATGTGCTCAGCTACCACAGCGACAGGGCTCCGATCTTCGACGCCTACGATATCGAAAAACAGATTCAGCAGTCGATGAGTCGCAAAGTCTGGCTGAAGAGTGGCGGCTACCTGATCATCGAGCACACCGAGGCGATGAAGGTCATCGACGTGAACAGCGGGCGCTACGCAGCGAAGCGTGAACAGGAGCTGAACTCTCTGCGCACGAATATGGAGGCGGCGCGGGAAATCGCACGGCAGATCCGACTCCGTGATCTGGGTGGCATCATCGTGATCGATTTTATCGATATGGATCATGAGGAGAACAAGCGTAAGCTCGTGGACGAAGTGCGCCGAGAGATGCGCCGTGACCGCGCAAAGTACACGATTCTCCCTCTCTCTGACTTCGGCCTCATGCAGATCACGCGGCAGCGCGTACGGGAAAGCGTGCAGATGTCGGTGAGTGAAACCTGTCCGACCTGCCAGGGCACAGCCCGCGTGTTGTCGAAGTCATCGATGCTCACACAGATCGAGCGTTGGCTGAGACGTTTCCGCGCGAACAGCAAGGATCTGCGGCTGGCGTTGGTGGTCCATCCGACCATGGCGGAATTTCTGACAGAGGGGGCGCTCTCGCATATTTCCCGCATGATGCTCAAGTATTTCGTGCGTATTCGTGTCGACCAGGATCATACGCTTGCGGTCGATGAATTTCGAATGATATCGCGGCGCCGCAACCGCGATATCACCAAAGAATTCATCGTCTGACATGTCCGCGGGCGCCCTCCTCGCGGGACGCCTGTAACTATCTGAAAACAAAGAATTTCCAGTAAACAAACGGGGTGGCTTCGCACCCCGTTTTTTTGTATATTTCAGGGTTATGACAGCCCCGTACGAACGGGAATTCCGACCGTGCCTGACCCTGAAGGCGACGTGGTTTCGTTGTTGCCTGACAACAGACATTTTCCGCATCCCATAATAGATTGCCACCGGAGGACTTCATGAAATTTACCGCAGTGAGCAGCGATCTGCAGAAGGCGCTTTCGAAAATCATCAGCGTCGTTCCGGCCAAGTCGACCCTGCCCATTCTCGAAAATGTTCTGTTCGAACTGAACGGGAATGATCTGCGCATGACGGCAAGCGACCTCGAAATCTCGATGACCGTTGTCGTTCCTGTCAGCGGTGAGGGCGACGGGAAGGTTGCTGTCCCTGCGAAAAAATTCAATGAAACGCTGCGTGCACTGCCCAGCGTCGATCTGTCCTTCTCCGCCGACGACACTTCGAATCGCCTTACACTCAAGACGGATTTGGGAGAATACAAGATGGCCGGTGAAGGCGCCATCAACTTCCCCGAGAGTGAGGGGATACAGGAAGAGTTTTCGTTGCAGCTCGATACTGACGTTCTCAAGGGCATTATCGCCCGCACGGCATATGCGGTGAGCACAGACGACCTGCGTCCTTCAATGATGGGAGTGTTGTTCCAGTGGAAGGGCGAAGAATTCTATGCAGTGGCAACAGACGGACATCGCCTCGTGCGCATCAAGCATGGCGGTGCGCTCGCCGAAGCCAATACCGAAGGCAATCGAGACGTGATCATTCCGGCCAAGGCCTTGCATATCGTTTCGAAGTCGCTTGGCGACGGACAGGTGACGGTGCAGTTCGGCCGTTCGCACGTGCGCTTCACCTTCAATGAAATGATGTGTACCAGCCGAATCATCGACGAGCGCTACCCGAACTATGAAAGCGTCATCCCGCTCGAGAACGACAAGCAGCTCACTGTCAATCGGCCCGCCTTGATCGCGGCCGTGCAGCGGTGTTCGATCTTTTCGAACGCCATCACGAACCAGATTCGTTTCTCTGTCGGCAAGGAGGAACTGCGTGTCTCTGCCGAGGACATGGACATCGGCGGCGAAGCACGCGAAGTGGTGCGGGGCGCATTTTCCGCAGATGAAGATCTGGAAATCGGTTTTAACGCACGCTACATCACCGAAGCGCTGCAGCATCTCGACAGCAGTGAAGTGAATTTCTTTTTCAGCGCGCCGACCCGCGCCGGTCTGATTCAACCGAAGGATCAGGAGGAGGATCACGAGATTCTCATGCTGGTCATGCCGCTTCGCCTCAACGCGTAATCATGATCCTCAACCGCCTACGCATCGTAAACCTCCGCAATCACGGGCATACAGAGATTGACTGTCCCGAAGGGACGCTCCTTCTCCTCGGAGAAAACGGCGCCGGCAAAACGACCGTCCTGGAAGCGATCTCGCTCCTCTGTACATCGAGGAGTTTCGTGACGCATCAGGATAAGAGTCTGTTGCGCCGCGAAGCGGAGGGCTATCGTGTCGAGGGCTGGTTTACGAGCACGACATCGTCGCGCCGCAGCGTTGCTCTTGCCTACGATGCGGATCCCGGACGCAAGCAGATCGAAATGGACAATGCCGCTTTGCCTGCCGCCGCGGACCTGATCGGCGTGTTCCCCCTGGTGGCGCTTTCTCCGCAGCATCGTCCCATCACCGCGGGCGGACCGGGTGAACGGCGGTCGTTCATAGACTTCATCATTTCGCAGCTGCACCATGTCTACCTGATGGATCTTATCGCGTATCGCCGTGCGCTTCGACAGCGCAACGCGCTATTGGCGGATCATGAACGACGTCCTGCAGACGTGCGCAGTACGCTGGAAGTATGGGATGCTTCACTTGCTGAATCAGCCGTGCGCGTTCTCCGCAGGCGCCACGGTTTTGTCGATGAATTTGTACCGTACCTGGGAGAGGCGATGCAGGCCGTGATTCAGGATCGGGAGGAAGTTGCACTCCGCTATGTGTCTTCCATGGAGCTCGATCCGTTTTCGGAGACAGCCGTGGATGACTACCGTGCACGACTTTCTCAGCGCATGGATATGGATATACGGCGCGGAACGACGACGATAGGTCCCCATCGCGATGAACTCGAAATCCTGCTCAACGGCCTCGACGTGCGGGCGCAGGCATCTCAGGGACAGCACAAGACCATCCTGATCTCCCTGAAGCTTGCGGAGTACCGGTATCTCCACATGCATCTCGACGAGCCGCCCATTCTGCTGCTTGACGATGTGTTCAGTGAGTTGGACGACGAACGTCTCGCCAATGTGCTGCGTCTCGTGGATGGACTGGGACAGACCTTCATCACCTCCGCGAACCAGGCTACCCTGCGATTCTTTCCGCAGGGGGGAATGCAGAATCTGACCTTGCGTATTGACGACGGCATTGTGCACGAACTTGCGGTAGTCGCATGAAGCGCGTCTGGAAAATAACCGCCATGGGAGTGGCAATGAAGAAAGCCCTGGCGGAACAGGGGCTCGACAGAGGCATCCGCGAGCAGGATTTGTTCCTTCGTTGGGAAGAAATTGTTGGAAGCGCGATCGCGAAACAGGCAGCACCTCACCGCCTGCGCAATGGGCTGCTCTGGATGCAGGTTGTTGATTCCGCATGGAGGCAGGAACTGAGTCTGATGCGACGTGAACTGGTGGCGAAGATCAACACCGCCCTCGGTGAGGAAATCGTGAAGGACATTCGCCTGCGATGATGCAATCCGCGCACACTGCCACGGCGGGTTTGGATACCATTGCCGCCATCGCCACACCTCCGGGTACAGCAGGACTTTCGGTGATCCGTCTTTCGGGAGATCGTGCTGTGGAACTTGCCGCTGCCGTTTTTACGGGAGCGGACCTGACCGAGGTAGAGACACACACGGTGCATTACGGACGACTGGAAGACGCAGACGGTCGCTTTGTCGACGAAGTGATGGCAACGGTTTTTCGCGCTCCGCGGTCATACACCGGCGAAGACAGCGTCGAGTTCAGCTGTCACGGCGGTACGGTGGTGACGCAGGGCGTGCTTGAGAGCGTGCTGGCGCGCGGAGTACGCCATGCCGAACCGGGTGAATTCACGCGGCGTGCGTTTCTCAACGGCCGCATCGATCTCGTGCAGGCGGAGGCGGTGGCCGATCTGATTCATGCGCAATCCCGTGATGCGCACCTCGCCTCACTTCGGCAGCTCGAAGGTGTCCTGTCTACGCATGTGCGACAGATACGGGAACAGCTTGTGCACGCCGCATCGATGCTGGAATTGAGTCTCGATTTTGTCGAAGAGGATGTCGCATTCATGACACCGGGCGACCTGCAGCGCCTGATTGCGGGTGCCAGACAGCAGTTGCAGCGTGCACTCGACTCCTTTGGCAGTGGTCGACTCATCCGTGAAGGCGTTCGCGTCGCACTCCTTGGTCGACCCAATGTCGGCAAGTCGAGTCTGATGAATGCGTTGCTCGGCTCGGATCGCGCGATAGTAACGGATGTGCCTGGCACAACGCGCGATTTCATCGAGGAAGCTGTGCTTCTGCGCGGAGAGCTGTTCCGCTTCATCGATACCGCCGGATTGCGCGCCACCAGCGACACGGTCGAACGGGAAGGAATCGCACGCACCCATGCCATCGCGCGGCAGGCGGATGTCGTCTGTCTCCTCTCCGAAGCAGCGGAAGGGAAGGCGGGTCATGGCGCGCTGGATATTCTGACACAATTCGAACGGTCGGACCAGCAGGTTCTTCGTCTGTACACGAAATGTGATCTCATTGACGAAGTGGAATGTGCGGCGCTATCCAATGACGGTGTACCGGTTTCGGTACGGGACCTTACTCGGCTTGAACCGCTGCGAGATGCACTCGTCGTGATTGCTCAGGGCATGCGAGCGCCGTCGGAGCTGGGAAGCGTGATGGTGACGAATACGCGTCATGCCGAATGTCTGCGCAAGAGCCTCGAAGGGCTGCGCCGGGCCGAAGCGGCACTGGTCGAAGGAAGAACGGAAGAATTTGTCGCGCTGGACGTGCGCGAGGCGATCGACGCACTGGGTGAAATGATCGGCGAGGTGACGTCGGATGATGTGCTCAACGGAATTTTCGCGCGATTCTGTATCGGTAAATAATCTCTTTTTCACATTTTCATAGACTGACATGACAAAAGAACAGGAAGTCCAGGCACGTGAGTATTCTGAAACCAGCATTAAAGTGCTGGAGGGTCTCGAGGCTGTTCGCAAGCGTCCCGCCATGTACATCGGCGACATCGGTGTGCGTGGGCTGCACCATCTCGTAAGCGAGGTCGTCGATAACTCGATCGATGAAGCGCTCGCAGGCTTCTGCGATACGATCTCTGTCACGATCAACAAGGACGGCTCGGTTACGGTTGAGGACAACGGTCGAGGCATTCCCACCGGTCCACACCCCATCAAGAAAATCAGCACTCTCGAAGTCGTGATGTGCACGCTGCATGCCGGCGGAAAATTCGATAAACAGACCTATCAGGTTTCGGGCGGACTGCACGGTGTCGGTGTTTCGGTTGTGAACGCACTTTCGGAATGGTGCGAAGTCGTGGTCTCACGCGAGGGCACGCAGCAGATGCAGCGTTATCGCCGGGGCGCACCGGAATTCCCCCTCAAGGAACTGGGCAAGACAAAAAAATCCGGTACGCACACGACATTCTTTCCCGATCCGGAAGTCTTCAAGGTAATCGATTTCCGTTTCGAAGTGCTTGAAGAGCGTCTGCGCGAGCTGGCATATCTGAACAAGAATATCAAAATCACTCTGCGCGACGATCGCTCGGAAGAGGAAGAGGTGTTCCACTTCAAGGGCGGGTTGAGAGATTTCGTCGAGTACATCGACGCGGCGCGCACAGCTCTTATCAAGAAGCCCATTTACATCGAGGGCATGCGCGACGAAACGCCGGTGGAACTCGCATTCCAGTACAACGACTCGTACTCGGAGAACATTTTCACCTATGTCAACAATATCAACACGCACGAAGGCGGCACGCACCTCATCGGGTTTAAGACTGCGCTCACTCGTGCGTTGAATAACTATGCGTACAAGAATGGTATCGTCAAGGAAGGCAAGACATCGATGTCAGGCGATGACTTCCGCGAGGGACTTACTGCGGTGCTCAGCGTCAAGGTGCCCGAACCACAGTTTGAAGGTCAGACCAAAACCAAGCTCGGCAACAGTGAGACGAAGAGTATCGTCGAAACGATCATTGGTGAGCAGCTTTCACAGTATCTCGAGCAGAATCCTGCCATTGCGAAACGCATCATCGAGAAAGCGCTTCGCGCAGCCGAAGCCCGCGAGGCCGCACGTCGCGCGCGCGATCTGACTCGACGTAAAAATGTGCTTGAATCCTCGAGCCTGCCCGGCAAGCTGGCTGATTGTTCGATCACAGACCCGGAGCATTGCGAAGTGTACCTCGTTGAGGGCGATTCGGCAGGTGGTTCCGCGAAGCAGGGGCGTGACCGCAGATTCCAGGCCATACTCCCGCTGAAGGGAAAGATCCTGAATGTCGAGAAAGCCCGTCTGCACAAGGTGCTCGAGAACGTGGAAATCAATGCCATCGTCTCCGCGCTCGGTGCCGGCATCGGCCACGATGAGGACATCAATCTGACTAGCTTGAGGTATGGGAAAATCATTATCATGACCGATGCGGACGTTGACGGCAGCCACATCCGGACGCTGCTGCTCACTTTTTTCTTCCGCTACATGAAGGCGCTGATCGAGAATGGACACGTGTATATCGCGCAACCCCCGCTCTACAAGATCAAGAAGGGGAAAGTCGAGCGCTACGCATTCGACGACGACGAGCGCGATGAAATTCTCAAGGTGCTGCGCGGCGGTAAGGTCGAAGTCGAGGAGCCCGAAGCAGGCGACGAGAATCCACAGGAAGAGGTCGTGTTGAAGAAAGACGGCATCACACTCTCCCGCTTCAAGGGTCTCGGCGAAATGAATCCGGAGCAATTGTGGGAAACCACTATGAATCCCGAAACGCGAACACTGCTTCTCGTGACCATGGAAAATGCGGCCGAGGCAGATCGCCTCTTCCAGATTCTCATGGGCGACAGTGTGGAGCCCCGGCGACAGTTCATCGAACGAAATGCCAAGTACGTCCGCAATCTCGACGTCTGACAGAGTTCGATACATCGGAGTACGTATGCAAAAAAGCGTTGTCTTCCTCCTGCTCTTTCTGACCTTTCCCGCTCTGCTTCCGGGGCAGGGAAGGCCGGATCCGCGGCTTCGCTACGGAGATCTGATTTACGCGGAAGCCGCGGCACTGCCGTCCGATTCCGTTGGTATGGCGCGCGTGGATGTTTTCGTGCGCATTTCCTACGACTTCATGATCTTTACGCATTCGATGAGCGTCCACCCCGATTCCCTTTTTACAGCGGGCGTCGAGGTGAGCTACAGTATCATGCAGGACGGCAAGACCATACGATCCCAGAACAACTTCGCCAGGGTCTCGGCCGGAGATTACGATTCTACAAACAGGCGGGACCAGTTCGTGCTCCTGCGGCAGAGCTTCTATCTGTCGCCGGGCGATTACGAGGTTGCTGTATTCATATCCGATCAGGGATCGACGCGACAGAGCACGGTGAAGCAAACTATTGCGGCACTGTTGTTGAATCCGGATGCAGGACATATCGGGCAGCCGATCGCCCTGAAGCAGGAGCCGGAACTCGGTGAGGATGCGTACAGCGTCGTGGCGTATACTCGCTCGCTCCCATTCGCTGAACAGGCGATCATCGGCATCCCCATTCCGCATGGTCTGACTGCGACGTGGAACGTGAAGCTGATCCCCTCCGGCGACGAGATTTCGGATTCGGTTTTCGACGATACGGTTCAGCCCGAGGCGGTGCTCGCAGGCGCCACTCCGGAAGGGCAGTCCGGCATCGTTTCGGATTTCCATCTTCTCTCATCACCGTCCTGTGTCGGTGATATCGCCATCCTTAAACTGCCTTTTGCCGCTCTCGATGTCGGGCAATACCGGCTACTGGTGACCGCCAACTGGAAAGGTGGGAGTGACTCCGTCAGCATCCCCATCGAAATATTCTGGCGCGATATGCCGTTTTCCATGCGTGATATCGAATTCGCCATCGACGCGATGCGCTTTATTCTCACGGCGGAGGAGTATCGCGAGATGAAGCGCGGTGATGATCGGGATATGCAGAAAGCGTTTCGGCGTTTCTGGAAAGAGCGTGATGCCACGCCCGACACGGAATACAACGAAATGATGGCTGAGTACTTCCGCCGCGTCGATCAGGCCTATTACAAATTTCAGACCGTGTTCGAGCGAAACGGTGCGCAGACCGACCGCGGGAAGGTCTACGTTCTTTTCGGACCGCCCGAGGAGAGCCAGCGCATCATGAAGCGTGAAGAACCGATGATGGAAATCTGGGAATATCCCTCGCTCGGGAAGACTTTTCGCTTTGTTGACAAGGACCACAACGGCAATTTCAGACTGATGGAGGAATGACGCATGCTGCCGATCATTGCGATAAGCATTGGTGATGTGAACGGCATTGGCCCGGAAGTCATCCTGAAATCATTCGATCGTTCGGAACTGTTCGATCTGTGCCGCCCGGTCGTTTACGGCCCCCACGAGGCGCTGGAGTATTTCCGGAAGTCGATTGGAATCGGCGTCGATATCCATCGCATCGACCGGCCTTCGGTTGCCCTCGAGCAGCGGGTGAACCTCATCAGTCTCGATGGCGCATTCGACGCCGCACAGATCGGCAAACCCACGTCCGAGAGCGGGCGCATCAGTGTCGCGGCCATCGAGGCGGCATATGCCGCCACGGCCAGCGGGGAAGCGCAGGCGATGGTGACCGCACCGATTTCGAAAGAGGCGATCGCGATGGCCGGGAGTCCGTACCGCGGACATACCGATATGCTCGCTGCCCTCAGCGGCAGAGGAGACGAGGTGCTAATGATCCTGAGCAGCAATACGATGAATGTCGGTCTCGTGACAATCCATGTGCCCATCGCCGATGTGACCCCTCTGATCACGCGTGAACGGGTCGAACGGACCATACGTCTCGGACATCAATCGATGGATCTTGACTTCGGCATTGAAGATCCGAAAATCGCTGTTCTCGCGCTCAACCCCCATGGCGGCGACGGCGGCCTGATGGGAGCGGAGGAATACACAGTGCTGGGGCCGGCCATCGCAGCAATGCAGGCCGCAGGTATCGACGTGGAAGGACCGTTCCCTGCGGACGGATTTTTTTCCGCGCACAGCAAACAGATGTACGACCTCATCGTTGCAATGTATCATGACCAGGGACTGATTCCGTTCAAGCTGCAGGCGAAGGGACGGGGCGTGAATGTCAGCGCCGGGCTTCCGATCGTGCGCACTTCTCCGGATCATGGCACGGCGTACAATATTGCAGCGCATGGCCTCGCCAGCGCGGAAAGTATGAAAGAGGCAGTGTATTATGCGCGGACCATCGCGCAGAACAGGCTGCAGTGACCTTTCCCAAGCATGGAGTATCTTCATGATCGAATTCCACAATGTCCGTCTTACCTTCGCGGCGCAGGACATCTTCGATCACGCCAATCTCTTGATTTCCGAGGGCGAATTCGTATACGTCATCGGTGAAACAGGGATAGGAAAGAGCTCATTCCTCAGACTGCTGTATATGGATACCCTGCCGACCTTCGGGCGTGTGCGCATCGGTGGCTACGATTCCTCCACTATCACTCGTCATCAGATTCCCTATCTGCGGCGCACTATAGGCATCGTATTCCAGGATTACCGTCTTCTTGAAGATCGCAACGTCTTCGAGAATGTCGCCTTTGCTCTGCACGTCACCGGTGCGCGTCATCAGATTATCGCATCGAAGGTCCATCGGCTTCTCACGGAGGTTGGGCTGTCTTCAAAAGAGTTTGCAATGCCCGATGACCTTTCCGGTGGGGAAAAACAGCGCGTGGCCATCGCACGCGCCCTTGTCAACGATCCGGTCATCCTCCTTGCCGATGAACCCACCGGCAACCTCGATCCGTCGGCATCCCGCGACATCCTCGCTATCTTTGACCGCATCAACAAGCGCGGCACCGCCGTGATCATGGCGACACACGATTACAGCCTTCTTGCACAGCGGCCGGGACGCGTCATTAAAATCCAGAACCGCAATTTCTACGACGTGGTCTGAGACGGACCAGATGAAAGCACGCACGGTGGACGACACCAGTTTCAAACATATTCTCCAGATCGCGGATACGGACTTTGTGGTATGCGATGTCGAAACCACGGGACTTCATCCCGAGCGCAATCGGCTTACGGAGATCGCTCTGTTGCGCATTCGCGGCAACGCAATCGTGGATCGATACAGTTCGCTGATCAACCCGAGGCAATTCATTCCCGAAGAAGTGCAGCGCTTGACGGGGATCACAAATGAGATGGTATATACTGCTCCCGACGCCATCCAGGTCATGCCCGACGTACGGCGCTTCATCGGCGATGCGGTTTTTATCGGTCACAATGTGCGCTTTGACCGTGCCTTCGTGGATGCCACACTCCATCGCTGCGGAATAGAGGCGCTGCAGGTGCCGAATCTCTGCACCGCCCGGCTTGCCCGCCGTCTCATGCCGCAGAAATCGCGCGCATCGCTCGGCGCTCTGGCGGCGCACTACAACATTCGCATCAAAAACAGGCACCGCGCAATGGGAGACGCGGAGGCGACTGCAACGGTCTTCCTGAAATTTCTGCAGATTCTCGATGAGGAATTTGATATTCATGAAACGGGCGAGCTGATCTCGTTCCAGAACCGTCAGATCTACCGCATCACGGGAGCACCGAAGTACTTCACCAGGCTGCAGGAAAACCTGGCTGAGCTACCCCACCGTCCCGGCGTATATTTTTTTCATGACAAGCGCGGCGACGTGCTGTACATCGGGAAGGCGCGCGATCTCAAGGAGCGCGTCAGTTCGTATTTCTATCACAATATCGGGCACACAGAAAAGATTCGTCGCCTGGTCCGGGGCGTGCATGGGATCACGTGGAAGCCCCTGGAAACGGAACTGTCCGCACTGCTGAATGAGTCACGCCTGATCAAGCAGCATCAGCCTCCGTACAACACGCAGCTCAAACGGTACCGGAAATATCCCTTCATACGCATCGACGCGACGAACGACTGGCCGACCATCGGGTGGTGCTACGACCTGGTCGACGACGGAGCGGAGTACTTCGGACCGTTCCGTTCACGTTTCGCGGTCGAAGACGCTCTGGACAGCATCAACAAACTTTTCATGCTGCGTGAGTGTGATGGCTCGATCAAACCTTCACCCTCGGCCGTGCCCTGCCTCTATCACGATATCAAGCGCTGCGGCGCACCATGTGCCCAGCTCATGAGCAGCGAAGACTATCAGAGGGAAGTGGACGATATCGTTCTCTTTCTCCAGGGAGAGCAGGACGGTGTCCTTGATCGTTTGCGGGCACGCATGCATCGCCGCGCCGAAGATCTGGATTTCGAAGGGGCTGCAGTGCTCCGCGACAGACTCTCAGGCGTTGAACGCATCATTCGCCAGCAGCAGCTGATGGTGCATTCGGTGCGAAAACAGAATCTGATTCTCGTGACCTACGCGCGAAGGAGCAACGTCGAGATTCACTTCATAAAGTCGGGAATGCTGGCAGCGCAGCTGCTGGTCGATCAGCGCAATGTTCCTGAGCGAGAACTTTTCACGCAGATAGAGGATGTGTATTTCTCGCGACAGGAGGAGCTGTTCATGGGCGGGAAAGAGGACATCGACGAGATGCGGATCATTGCATCATGGTGCCTGACCCGGCGCGACGAATCAGTCGTGCTCGAAGTGGAAGGCTGCACTTCGGCTGCGGAAGCGATGGAGTTGCTCAAGGGGACGATTGAGGAGATGTCGAACGGCGCCGCCGCGTCAAACGACGGCGCCGTCGGCGCATAGGTCAGAAGGGCCGGGAGAAGCGCAAAACCAGCATCGGGGATTCGGAGCGATCGAGACGCCAGGCCGCACCGATGCGGAAGCCGCCGTCTGCGCTGCCGATAGCAACACCCACATCTGATTTCCAGTTATTCATATAATCATCGCCAAACGCCGCGGGGAGAGCACCGTTTGTCACATCGCGTGCGACAATCGGCACAACGGTATTTGTCGAGCCCGCATCGGCAAAAAAGATGATGTTGGTGTTACTGAGAACATTGCGCGCCCATCCGCGCGCGTTCCCCACGATCGTGCTGCGGATGATGAACTCGGCATTGACCAGTGCGATGCTGCTGCCGGCAAACTCCTTGTATCGATACCCGGGAAGTGTGCCGGGGCCCCCAAGCTCGAATGCGCGCTGCTGCGGCAGTAATCCGTCGCTGACGCCACCACGTAAGCGAAGATTGATATTCAGATGTTCTCCCAGCGGTTGGTAGCGGCGAAGATCGAGGCTCAGTTGGGAGTATGAGAAATCGCCCGCTGCAAAATCGCCTGCCTTTTCGTACTGCACCTGCGCGTCCCATCCGTGATCTCGGGTATCCAGATTGGCCAGTGTTGTAAGCCCCGCGGAAAACACGATGCTGTTCACGTTCCCGTCATTGATCAGGGGATTTACCCGGAACACCTTGTCGCCGCCGAAAATCGACCAGTTGGTCGCCCGGTTCATGTTCGCATAGGTGTCATGCGCATAACCGATGCTGGCACGCAGATTGAGATCCGCCTCACCACGGTAGTACCAGGCTGCCGACGCGGTGAACCCTCTCCGTTCGAAATAATCGAGGAAGTCTTCCCGCGCGATGAGCGCCGCAAAGGTGTTTTCATCGCGATCGAACGACCACTGGTCCTTTGAATCGGTAAAACTGTGTCCTTCGGCACCTATCTCAACGATCTGGTTCTCGAAGTACAAAGGCAGATACAAGCCCAGACTGTAGCGCCATGTATGATTTGTGAATCCGTAGCCGAGCGATGCCGTGCTCACAAGCCAGGGTTGGCTGTGCCAGTAGAGGCGCTTCGGCTGCGTGAGTCCGATATACAGTCCTTCAACGCGATTGTAGCGTAGGAAGGTCTCATGCAGCCGGGTCGTCATCGGGAAAAGCCAGGGGAAATTGCCGGGATATTTTTTCAGGAAACTCTCGCCGACATCGAACTGCTCGTCGTCGCCGTCGCCGGACCACCATTTCCAATCGGAGGAGATGCCATCGTCTGCTTCTGCATCCCAATCGTCTTCCCATGTGCTGTCCCAGTTTTCCCAATCATCGGACTGGCCCGACTCGATACTTCGATTGAGCGCATCAAGACGCAGCTCGAGATCAGAGATGCGGCGCTCGATGTTCGCGATTTTATCGTCCTTGGCAGTCCCATCGCTCTCTGTCTTGATTTGCTCAAGCTCTGAGCGAAGCTGCTGCAATTCGTAGGTCAGCTTCGCCTGTTCTGCCTTGATCTCTTCCGCGGCCTGCACGCTGTCCTTTGCCGCGCCTTCCACCTGTGAAAAAAGAACCCCTGCGGGCATGGCCAGCAGGAGCATCAGCATGACGGATCGGATGGGCAGGGTAAAGAAGGCTTTCATGGAGGTGTACCTCTTTTGTGAAATTGGCATATGATCGGGTATACGCCGGGGAAGAGAAATTGTTCTCGAACGTGCCGGGATTTTACCATAAAAAAGAGAAATCCCGCTGTGCGTAACACACCGCGGGATTCCCTTTCGGAGCTCAATTATTTGGTGATCAGCTCAATCTTCACGGTCTGCGTGGCAGTGATGGGGACGCGCATGTTGTTCGACGGTACAACGATCGTCTGGTCCGTATTGATTTCCGCATCGAACTTCACGATCACACCTTCCTCAATGCCATACATAATGGTCGCTTTTCCGTTGCGCGTACCGTTTACTATCAACTCCTGGTCACCGCGTACCATTTTCCCTTCACGGTCGGCTTCTGAAACAAGTGCTATTTCGAAGCAGTCGATGCCGTTGACGGATTTTTTTCCCTTGATTTCGTAATTGCGTTCGGTTTCCTCGATGATACTGCTTTCGCCTTCGCCGGTGGTATCGGATTCTGTGCTGCTCCAGCTGTTGCCGTCGCTGAGCTTGCTGCCATCGAGGCGAGGGAAGATACTGGTCGCGCCGATCAGGAGGCCGATGCCTTCGCTGTCGATCTTTCGGATACTGCTGTCGACGTCGACGACCTGACCGCGTCCGGTCATTTCGAAAATGACGCTTTTCCCGCTCATGTCGGAACCGAGTGTCTGCGTCCCATTATCCGACTCATTGATCATGAGTGCGTTTTCTATCGTCGCCTGCATCTTGAGATTGCCACTTTCCAGCGTCTCGAGCAACGTATACACGACGCTCATGGTGACCTCGCTGTTGGCGGTACTCGTCTGGCCGTTGACTTCCTGCATCTGCATGCTCGTCTGTTCGATCAGATATTTGTACTCTTTCCCCTTCACGAAGTGGTAGGCTGAATTCTGGGCGCTTGCTGCGCTCACGAACAGAAAGGCGCAGAGGAGCACTGCAAATAATTGTTTCATTCTGAACTCCGGTATTCGTTATTGAGAGAAAAGTTCGAGCGTCATGTGCGTGCGGATCGAAGAGGGAATCACATTATTCTGTTCGCCGAACAGCGCCCTGGTATTCTCCTGGTCCGTATAGACGTCGAGCTTGACAGGGAGTCCGCTTTCGATTGCAATGGAGAGGTCTCCGCTGGTCACCGTGTGGTCTTCCGTAAATTCCTCCAGCGCCGCGTAGATAATTCTCTCCTCCATGCTCGCATGGCCCCTCCATGAAATCTTCAGGCAGCGGTAACCGTCAAGGTCTTCCACGCTGCCGACGTTGTACTCCGTCGTGTGCGCAAGAAAGCGCTCACCGGACCCGCGCCCGAGTCGCGGCATCTCCTTGGAGGGAAAGAGCGTATCGCGCTTCGTCTCCGTCCAGCCCATGCCGGGTTCGATCGCGTTAGTGGGCAACGCGGGGAGGAGTGCGGCGATCTTTGTGAACATGGCATCGGAAGCGCCAGGGCCGAGAATCGCTTCGACGTTGAGTGGTTCCAGCGGTACGGTGCTCAGAATCTTACCACTGGGAGTTTGGCGCACACGGATAGGTCTTCGTGTTATGATATTCTGAAAATCAAGGTACTGGCGCTGCGTGGATGCGTCATCCGCACTTTCACCCACAATCGCCGTATCCTGGACAAAAACATACTGTACTCCTTCAATACCGGATTTTTCGATGGCAATGGTGAAATAACGCGTGGTTTCACGCTCGATCTGCGTTCCCCGGCCATCGCTGGATTGTGCGAGGGCGGTGGTTTCCTCGATTTGTTTGAATCGGTACTGTTTGCCTTCCGTCAGGGAATAGCGCAGTTCGTACGGCTGTGCCTGTAGCGAGATGGCAAGAAGTGAAATGATGGCGGCGAGATAGGCGAAGCGGGTCATGGACAACGTGATAGTGGATAATCGGTCGTTATTCTCAAGCAATTAAGATACGAAAGATACGCGCGTAAACGAATGTCGGAATTCGTGACCGGACGGAAACAAGATTCTACCTGTTCAGCTGTGCAAATGTTTCTTTCCCGGATAATTTCAATCGGGGGCCGTAAAAACCTGTTCCCCGGCTACCCAGGTGGCGAGTACGCGCGTGTTGAGAAAGCGGCTGCGGGGCACCGTCGCCAAATCCTCAGAAAGGATGACGCAATCCGCCCATTTCCCTTTTTCGATCGAGCCGCGGTCCTTCTCAAGACCTGCCGCGCGCGCAGCCCATATGGTAAAGGCCCGAATGGCATTTTCACGCGACATGCATTGTTCGCCGAACCACCCGTTGGTCCACCTCGCAGGGAGAAAGGGCACCGACGGGTCCGTTTGAAAAAAGCTCTTGATATCTTCTGGCGATGCGGGACGTCCCTCGGCATCCTTCCGGAACGAGGCTGCATAGATTCCCGCAATCGGATCTGGTCGCTCGACGGGGAAGTCGCTGCCTCCGGGAATCCACGCCCCACTATTAATCAGAGCCGCCCAGGCATACGCCTCCTGCACGCGGCGCGCTCCCAGCCGGGCCTCTGCCCAGGTCATATCGCTTGTGCAATGGGTGGGCTGCATGGAAGGGATCACGCCGAGACGGGCAAATCGTGGAATATCGGCAATATCGATGACCTGTGCATGTTCAATACGCAGAGGATACTCACTCCGGGGAACGGCCTTCAAGGCCTGCTCGTACGCGTCGAGAACGCGCCGAACCGCTGCGTCTCCGATCGCATGCACACAGACCTGCAAACCCGCCCTCAGAGCCCTTTCTGATTCGCGCCGGATCACCTCTTCGGACTGTATGGGAATACCCCTGTTACCGGCGTCGTCGGTGTAATCCTCCAGCAGCCAGGCACCTCGTGAGCCCAAAGCTCCATCTGCGTACAACTTGAGACCTGCGAGGACAAGTTGTTGATTGCCAATGGTTTGTCGGCCACCTTTCAAGAGAGTTTCCCATGTTGCTGGGTTCGTGTCGTCGATGTATCCGACAACGTGGAAGGGGAATTCATTCCGAGCGATCAGGAGGCGCATTGCTTCGATTCCGGTGGCCGTGAGGCCCATGTCGTGCATGCCGGTCATGCCAACCGCGAGGCATCGTTGAATGGCGGTTGCGTAGGCCTCCGCCATCTCGTCAATAGCGGGCTGGGGGATA
Source organism: Bacteroidota bacterium (assembly GCA_014860565.1). Classification (GTDB taxonomy): domain Bacteria; phylum Bacteroidota; class Ignavibacteria; order SZUA-365; family SZUA-365; genus SZUA-365. The sequence continues at coordinate 135,957 of JACZJN010000068.1, read as the reverse complement.
TTTGCGCGAACGAGCTCGATAGCCTGGTCGAGGAGGATGCCTGTCGCCTCACCATCAGCTCCGCGTACGATTCGACCGCCTTCTGGGTCGGGTGTCGCACGTGTGATGCCGCTCAGCTCAAGCGCCCTGGAGTTGACCCATGCAGCATGGCCGTCTATGCGGGAGAGGAACACGGGGTGAGTGGGTGCCGTGGCATCGAGCAGTTCCTTTCCCGGAAACTCTTTGGTGCCCCAATCATTCTGATCCCACCCGCGCCCTCGAATCCAGGTCCCTGCTGCAAGGGATGAAGCGCGGTCACGCACCATTTCCGCGATTCCTATGGGAGAAGTCGTGCCGAGAAGTCCAAGAATCACGTCCTCTTCGCCCAGTCCAAAAAGATGCGCATGCGCATCGATGAAGCCAGGGAAGACATGCTGCTGTTCCAGGTCGATAACGCGGGCAGCCTCCCATGCGGAGAGGATGTCCTCATTGCTGCCGGTCGCGACGATCCGTCCGTCACGCACGGCAAATGCATCAACGATGGTCGAACTGTCATCCATCGTGTGGACGATACCATTGAAAAACAACATATCGCTGGGGTTTTTCGTTGTGCAGGAGATCATGATCAATCCGGTGAGAACGAAGAGCGGGAGAATTCGCAGCATGGTGTTTGGAACAAGAATGATGATCAAGGAAGATGGCCGTAACCCAATATATCAAAACAGTGTCTTATGTGACAGCAGATGTCTAGACACTCGTTTTGTCCCTTGACACGCCTCGGAAGTCGGTGTATTATTGACATCTATAGTTCTTACGCATTTTACTGATCGGATTTCGCAGGAACATCTATGACGCCTTTTATTAAGACCGTGCTGCTTTTCGCCGTGTTCGCCATCTGCGCTGCTAATACACCGGCGTCGGCACAGTATTTCGGCAAAAACAAGGTACAGTACACCGATTTCGACTGGTATTTCATACAGTCGGAGCATTTCGATGTGTACTACTCGAATGAAGGCTACGATCTCGCTGCATTTACGGCGCGGGTTGCCGAGGATGCGCTTAAAAAAGTGCAGGAGAGCTTCGGCTATCAGATCACGGCACGTGTTCCTTTCATCATATACAATTCGCACAACGATTTCCAGCAGACCAATGTTGTGGGGAGCTACCTCGAGGAAGGCATCGGCGGCGTAACGGAGATGTTCAAGAACCGTGTCGTACTGCCGTTCGAAGGGTCCTACAGTCAATTTCGCCGTGTCATCCACCACGAGCTGGTGCATGCTGTCATCAACGACATGTTTTATGGCGGCTCGCTGCAGGCGGCGGTGACCAATCGCATCCGCCTGATTCTGCCGCTGTGGATGAACGAGGGGATGGCGGAGTACCAGGCGCTTGACGGGTGGGACACGAATTCAGACATGTTTCTTCGTGATGCGGCCACCAGCAATTATCTTCCGCCGATCCCGTATCTCAGCGGCTACTTTGCCTACCGTGGCGGACAATCCGTATGGTGGTACATCTCTGAAAAATACGGGAAGAAGAAAGTCGGGGACGTGCTCAACAGCGTGCGCGCATCGCGCAGTCTCGACGAGGGATTGAAAAAATCCCTCGGACTGACGCTCGAGGAACTGTCCGATCGCTGGTTGAAGGAACAGAAGAAACTCTATTATCCCGACGTGGCCCTCCGCGTATCTCCGACCGATTATGCGAAGCGACTCACCGATCATACGAAAACGGGTTCATTTTACAATACCAGCCCCGCCATCTCCCCATCCGGAGATCGGATTGCCTTCATCTCCAACCGGGATGACTACTTTTCGGTCTACGTCATGTCGGCGATTGACGGCAGTGATGTGCACAAGCTTGTCGAGGGAACGAACACCAATGATTTTGAAGAGCTGCACTTGCTCACGCCCGGGCTTTCCTGGTCGCCGGACGGCAAATACATCGCGCTTTCCTCAAAATCGGGTGCCGATGATGCGATCAGCATCATCAATGTGGAGACAGGGGATTATGAAAAATTGCCGGTGGTCAAAGATGGAATTTACTCCGTGCAGTGGTCACCTGACGGGAAGCAGCTCGCGTATGTCGGGAACACCACCGCGCAGTCTGACATCTGGGTCTACGATTTTGAAACCCGCACGACGCGGAACCTGACTTCCGATGTGTTCTCGGATGCGCAGCCCGCCTGGTCGCCCGACAGCAAGACCCTCTATTTCATAAGTGATCGGAAGGGTATCCTCGACGGAACCGCGCTTCCGGCGGATTTCAATATTTACGACCATGACTACGACCACATGGATATCTACGCGGTAGACGTCCTCAGCGGGAAGATATCGCGCATTACCGACACGCCGGACGCCGAGGAATCGTATCCCGTGGTTGGTCCTCAGAACAAGTTGCTGTTCATCTCCGACCGCAATGGCATCAACAACCTCTATATCCACGAGTTCGAGAGCGGGACAGAGTACCCGGTCACGAATTCACTCTCCGGCATTTATCAGATTTCGATGACGGCGGACGGCAATAAGCTGGCATTCGCCTCCATGTACGAGGCCGGTTTTGACATTTTTTTACTGAAATCTCCATATGAACGGGAAAAAATCGAAGACCTCCCACCAACGGTTTTTCTTGATCGGCGGAGCAAGAAAGAAAGCTCTTTTACGGATACATGGACGGAGGAAGCACCCGTTTCGGATATAAGCAGCCGCGATGCGCATGCCCCGGAGCAGCGTGAGCACAGCGATGAAGTAGTGATTTCGCTGGGAGAACAGAACAGCGGTGAATCGGCGGATACGACGGAGACACGTAGTGGTAACCGTATGTCGTTCGCCGATGACGCACAATCAGGCAAGGACCGGCCCACGAAGCGTCCGTTCACTCTCAGCGACAACATGACGCCGGAAGGCGAGTTCATCATCAACAAGTACAAGCTCAGTTTCTCGGCCGACCTAGTTTACGGCAACGCGGGATACAGTACGTTTTACGGTGTACTCGGGACGACGCAGATGGCCTTCAGCGATATGCTGGGCAACCATCAGATACTTTTCCTCACGAATCTGATCGGTGATCTGAAAAACAGCGATTACGCGCTCGCCTATTCCTATCTTCCCGGACGAATCGATTGGGGAGTACAGGGCTTCCATAGCGCGCGATTCCTGCTGCAATACAATGGCGGATTGTACGACGATCTTGTACGCTACCGGCAATTCGGCTTTGGAGTGAACGCGGCCTATCCCTTCGATAAATTCAATCGGATGGAGGGAAGCCTCACCTGGATGAATGTGTCGCAGGAGAACCTTGATCGGGTCAGCGTGCCGATAACCGAGAAGTCGCTTATCATTCCCAACATCGGCTTCGTGCATGACAACACGCTCTGGGGCATGTGGTCTCCCGTGCGCGGATCACGCTACGAAGTGCGCGTCCTTGGCAGTCCGGGAATAGGAAGTTCCACGCTGACCTTTGCCTCGCTCACGTTCGACTACCGGAAGTATTACCGTTTCTGGGGTGACTTCTCCTTCGTCCTTCGCGGATCGGGCGGCGGCAGTTTCGGTGCGAATCCCCAGCGCTTCTTCATCGGCGGTACGGAAAACTGGATCAATCGCACTTTCGAAAACGGACGTATCCCCATCAACAGCGCGGAAGATTTCGCTTTTCTTGCTGCGGCCCTTCCACTGCGCGGATATAACTACAATGCACGCATCGCGACCCGTTACGGCCTGAGTAATCTCGAGCTGCGGTTCCCGATCGTGAAATACTTCCTCGGCGGCATCCTGCCATACATTCTGCAGTCCGTGAACGGTGTCATGTTTCTCGACATCGGCGCAGCATTCGACGAAGTCGAAGGCTTTTCTTCGTTTACGCGCGATCAGAACGGCAATTTCATGAACAAGGATCTGCTGATCGGTACCGGAATGGGCGCGCGCATGTGGTTCCTCGGCTTTCCTCTGAAGTTCGACGTCGGGTGGTCGTATAACGGTGGTGGATTTTCGCGTCCGATATTCTATTTCTCGCTGGGAGCGGATTTCTGATCCATGCTTGAAGGAAAGACGATGAAAGGATATCATGTCGCGGTTGTTGGTGCCACGGGACTCGTGGGTCGGACGATGCTCGCGGTGCTCGAGGAGCGCAACTTCCCGGTGGCCACGCTGCGTCCGATCGCGTCTGGCCGCTCCGCAGGAACGTCGGTCCCTTTCCGCGGAGCGCTGCACCCGGTGATCGAAATCTCCGACGAGGCCTTTGCGGGGGTGGACATCGCACTTTTTTCCGCCGGGGGCGATACCGCGAAGCGCTGGGCGCCATCTGCCACGGCACGCGGGGCTGTGGTGATTGACAACAGTAGTGCCTTCCGCATGGATGGCGATGTTCCGTTGATCGTGCCTGAGGTAAACGCCGCCGCATTGATCGACACCGCCCCGCGCATCATTGCTAATCCGAATTGCAGCACCATCCAGATGGTCGTTGCCCTTGAACCGCTGCGTGCGCGCTATGGCATCCACCGCATCGTAGTGTGTACCTATCAGGCGGTCAGTGGTGCAGGGAAGAAGGGCGTCGATCAGCTTCAAACGGAGTTGGAAGGCCGGAACGCCTCGGTGCGCGCTTTCGCACATCCGATCGCTGGCAACGCACTGCCGCATATCGCGTCGTTTGAGAGGGATGGCTTTACGACGGAAGAACGGAAAATGATCGATGAGACGCGGAAGATATTTGGTGATCAGGGCATCATGGTTTCACCGACCTGTGTCCGCATTCCTGTCGTCACGAGCCATAGCGAGGCAGTGCATGTGGAATTGGAGAATCCCTTTGCGCTTGAGGATATTCGCAGCATCTTGGAGAATGCCCCGGGCGTTATCGTCATCGACGATCCGGAGGCCACCGCCTATCCGCTGGCAAGCACGGCCACCGGAAGGGATGAGGTGTTCGTCGGGCGGCTGCGGCGTGACCCTTCAATCGACAACGGGCTGATCATGTGGGTTGTCTCGGACAATCTGCGCAAGGGCGCTGCAACCAACGCCGTGCAGATAGCGGAGCTTTGGCACGCGCTGCGTCAAAAGGAAGAGGTGGCAACGGAGGTGTGACGGAGGAACCAAGGAGGCACGCAGGGAAGGTACCGCGAGAGCGGCGTGCACAACATCACACCGATCCTCTTTGCTCCGGAAATATACTTACTCAGAGTACCGCGGGCATCTGAACGTATTGCAGGAATTCCTTCCTCGTCGCGTCTTCCTTGAATCGGCCGCTGAACTCCGAGGTTATCGTGCTGCTGTGCGTATCCTGAATCCCGCGGGCCGCGACACAGAAGTGCTTGGCGTCAATCACCACGGCCACGTCGTTGGTGTTGAGGGCGCGTTTGATTTCGTCGGCGATCTGCATCGTCAGACGCTCCTGAACCTGCGGACGCCTTGCATAGTAATCCACGATGCGGTTGATCTTCGACAGTCCGATGACCGTACCGGTGGAAATGTAGGCCACATGCGCCTTGCCGACGATGGGGAGGAAATGATGCTCGCAGGTCGTGTGAAGGGAGATGTTTTTTTCGACGAGCATTTCGCCGTACTGAAACTTGTTTTCGAATACTTTTGCGTTCGGTTTTTTCTCCGGATCGAGCCCATAGAAGATTTCGCGCACGAACATTTTCGCAACGCGATGCGGTGTGCCCGCGAGACTGTCATCGGTGAGATCGAGACCGAGTGTGCGCATAATCTGTTCGAAATGTCTTTCGATCAGTTCCATTTTCTGCTCTTCACTCAACGCAAACGCATCGTCGTGCAGGGGAGTGTCGATGGATGTGGCGACATGATGGTCTCCCATCGCAATGATATCAGCTAGATCATGAATATGCGCGTGGGAGTCGTTTCCGTTTTGGGTGCTGTTTTCAGGAGAGAGGTGCTTCCCGTTGAGAGAGAGGCCGTTGGAACGTGAGGAAATGCCGTTCCCGTTCTTGCTGGCAATACCGTTGTTCTTCATGAATGTCTTCCGATCTATGTGAAGGGCGGTTGCTGCCGCCGGATAAGCAATGAGAGCTGATGGACATTAGCAAAACGGGATGCCGGGAACAGGAGTTCCCGTTGCATGCGCATTTCGGAAGGGTGCAGCATTTTTCATTGTCATGGAACGATTTTCGGCGTAAGTTAATTTTATAGACATCGCTACACTGCAGGAGTTCATGCACACGTTCAGCAGCATATCATCGCGGTTCCAGAGAAACATCGCCCTGGTGGTGCTGTGTTCGTACAGTGCGCTCGTGCTCCTGCTCGCGATTCACCAGCATGACTATTCATGGCCCGGCGGGGACGAACTGCAGCCTGTGCACACTGGCGCGGTGCCTCACGGACACACCGCCGCTGTTTGTCCCCTGCAATACTACCTTGTGTTTGCGTTCCAGGCCGAGCCCGGTACACAGCAGGCTCCTGTCGTCCTCCACGCCTCGCATCTCGTTCGTCCGGCAAGCTGGGTGCATTGCTCCTCGTTCGTCGGCGCTCGTCTCAGTTCCCGCGCTCCCCCTTCGCTCGTCTGATCCCCTCGCAGCTGTTCCCGCTCCGACGGTGGCCTCTCCGCAACTGGCCCAAACCCGTCCGACGTGGGTGAGAGTCCACCACATGCGACATTCGTCGTTGTGTCGGTGGTGCGTTACGGCAAGCCTCTATTCCTTCAGGATGCCGCATGTATCACAATATCGTCAGTAATATTCGAATAGGATTTCACATGCGAAATAGATTTGTTTTACCCGTTTTTTCACTCTTTTTACTCTTCCTTGTCACCGCCTGCGGAGAGGATGATCCGATCATTCCGCAGGAAGACCACTTCGAAGCGATCGGTGTCGTCCTGCGCACCTCCGGAATTCCGGTCGCCGCGATCCTGCGAGGAGAAACCGCGGATACGCTTCGTGCGAAGGTCGGAGTGCTCGGCGATCACATCGACGTCTTTTTTTACAATGACGATGAGCAGATCGTCGATCCGCCGGCGGATCCAAATAAGACCCTGGCATGGGAGATCGGAGATCCCACCATGCTCACGGTAGTGCAGGATTCCGCGGCGACGGGGAAATTCGAATTTCACCTCCGGGGCGAGAAGGTGGGGGCGACCACACTCGAACTCTTCATCATGCACGAAGGACATTCCGACTTCCGGTCGGGGAAAATTCCTGTCGCAATCGATTGAACCGGGACAACCGCTCATGCCTATGTACCATCAAAACCACCCGACAGCCAGGCGTGTCCCACACGCCTGGCCTCCGGTGTCAATCCTTGCCGCCCTCTTGCTATTCCTGATCACGGCCATGCTCTCTCCCACAACGGTGCACGCGCAGAGGCAGTCTGCCCTGCGCGGTACGGTTCTGGACGCGGAAAGCGGCCAGGCGGTGCCGGAAGCCTATCTGTTTCTGCACCCGAAGGATCATCCCAAGGCGGGTGTGGATCAGTCGGTGGAATCGGATGGCGGATTCCTTTTCAGCAAGCTCAATCCCGGTCCTTACGTCCTCAGCATCAATTGTGCGGGGTACAAGGTGCAGATCATGGAAATAGGAATTCCGGACAACGATGAACGCGATATGATCGTGTATCTGCAGCCGCGTGCATATGAAACAGCTCCCGTGATCGTCACCGGCTCGCACATGCATTCGCGCATCGAATCTACCAATGAGCTTTCGTCGGTGCTCAATGGCAGGGAACTCGACAAGGAACTCGGTCTCACGCTCGCGGCGACATTGAAAAACGAGACGGGGATCGCCATGCGCGCGATGGGACCGGCGCCCGCTCGTCCGGTGATTCGCGGACTCGGCGGTGACCGCGTCGTGCTCAGCGAAGACGGAAGCAAGACAACCGATCTGTCTGCCACGTCCCCAGACCACGCCGTGACCATCGAACCATTTGCCGTGGAACGCATCGAAGTGCTCCGCGGTCCCATGGTGCTCACACAGTCACCGACGACTCTGGGCGGCATCGTCAATGTCGTTCGGCATGAGATTCCTCAGGACAGGCATAAAAATATTCTCGGCTCGCTGGGTGTGTACGGTGAATCCGCCAACGACGGCGTGCTCGGATCGTTCTACACGGAAGTTCCGCTCGACCCCGTGATGCTTCGAGCGGAGGTGAGCGGAAGATCGACCGGCGATATGCGCACACCGGAAGGGCGGCTCAAGAACTCCGATGCACAATCTCTGGACTACAGCGCCGGGGCGAGCCATATCGACGACTGGGGTTTCATCGGCGCGTCGCTTCGGGATTTCTCGCTCGACTACGGCGTGCCCGGCGGCTTCGTCGGTGCCCATCCGAACGGTGTGGATATCGAGCTTGAGCGCCGGCAGCTGAATGCCCGGGGCATGTACCTCTTCGATACACCGCTGCTGCATGATCTTACATTTCATTTCGCTCGTGCGTACTACCGGCACAAGGAATACGAAGCGCAGGGCGTGATTGGTTCGGAGTTTCGCATCGTGAATTATTCGGGTGATCTCCGGGCGATCCACCACTCGATCGGCGCCGTGACCGACGGAATGTTCGGTATCGATTTTGATTATCGGGATTTTACCGTTGGCGGGTTCGTGTTCACCATGCCCTCGACCTCACTGAACCTGGCGCCTTACCTGTTCGAGCGGCTTTCGTTCGGAGACCTCAGCGTTGAAGCAGCCGTCCGCTATACCTGGAATCAGATCACTCCGCAGCAGGAGAAACCGGATGCCCGCATCGGCTTCATCCGGCAGCGTACGTTCGACGCTGTCTCACTTTCGGCAACCGTGCTGTATCAGATCACGAACATCGTACATTTCGGCGCAAACATAAGCCGGTCGAATCGGATGCCGACGATCGAAGAACTTTTTTCCGAAGGGCCTCACCTTGCTGCCTATTCCTACGAAGTAGGCAATCCCGATCTCGGTTTGGAAACAGGAATCGGTGCCGAATTATTCCTGTACCATCGATGGGAGCATTTCTCTTTCAACGTCAACCTGTTCCGGAATGATCTCACATCGTTCATTATCCCGCGGAATACCGGAGAAATCAACTACGCCACGTTCCTTCCGGTGTACGCGACCCAGGGAGTCGCGGCGTTGCTGACCGGAGCGGAGTTGCAGGCGGAGTGGGATGCCACGTCGGTGATGCGCCTGGATGCGTCATTCAGCTACACTCATGGAGAATTCAAGGATACTGGAGATCCACTGCCGCAGATTCCTCCCCTGAAGGGAACGGTCGGCATGAATCTGACCCTGGGCACATGGCGCACAGGACTCGAAGTGGTGATGGCCGCGCGGCAGGACCGGGTCGACACATTCGAATCTCCGACAGCCGGATACGTGACACTCAACGCTTCGGTGCAAAATTCCTTTGCAACCGGCAATCAAGTACACAATCTGTCGTTCGTGTTGGAGAATATGCTGAACCAGCCCTACCGCAATCACCTGTCGCGTGTAAAGGCGATTCTCCCCGAGGCTGGGATCAACGCGCGCGTTACGTACAAGTTGTTTTTTGACCTGTAGCGCATTTCTCCAACGCCTGATTTGCGGGCGCGTATCGGGTCTGACCGGAGCAAGCGCTTCGATGGGACACACCAAATATGATTATTCCGTTTGACACAATCGGAGAGCATGCATGAAAACTCTGTACATCGTACGTCACGCAAAATCCAGCTGGGACCATGCGGGACTGACCGATTTCGAGCGTCCCCTCAACACGCGAGGACAGCACGATGCTCCGATGATGGGCACAGTGTTGAAGGATCTCGGTGCGCGTCCTGAACTGATTCGCTGCAGCGCCGCCAACCGTGCACTTACAACCGCGCGTTTTCTGGCGGAATCGCTCGCATATCCGCCTGAGTCCATTGACATCGATGCTTCTCTGTACGGAGCGGGTCCGCTGGAAATTCTCAGCGTGGTGCATAACCTACCGGAGGATGTGCAGGAAGTCATGCTCGTCGGGCATAATCCCACCATGCATATGGTGGCTAACCGCATGGGCGGGTTTCAGGCCGACAATCTCCCGACCTGCGGTATAGTATGTATCGACTTCAACGTGGAGAGCTGGGAAGAGGTGACGGTCTCACCCGGCACTATCCGCTATTATGAATATCCGAAGAAGCAACACTGAACGGTTCAGGTCGTAGGGGACGGAAGGCGTGATCGTATATCTGGGAAAAAAAAACGTTAGCCGCAAGCGCTATTGAAGATCGGTGGAAAGGACGAAGCGCAGGATGCGATTGTTGCGCGTGTCCGCGATATAAAGCGTGCGATCGAAATGCGCCACGCCTTCCGGGGAAGCGAACTGCTGCGGGCCGCCGAATGCCTGTGTGAGAAAGCCCGATGGGTTGAATTGGAAAAGGCTGTCTCGTCCGGCATCAATAACGTAGATGTTGCCTGCGTCGTCGATCGATACGTCCTCGGGGTGATCAAACAAGGATACGCGCAGAAAATCCAATTCACCGTCACGCGCGGGTGTGTAATAGGATTCCCACTGAGTGACGTCACCCGTTGTGCGCTGCGTGATCCATTGTGTGCGGAAGAGCGATTTCGTACCGGTTTGCGTGTAGACAAAATCGCTCGTCGGACGCGTGAAAGTCGCGATGCCCGAGGGTCGCGTGATCGTGGCTAAACCCGTGCCGTCGACACTCAGCGCGGGCCATTCCACGCGGGGATGCAATTCGTCGCGCGAACTGAAAACCATGATTGCATCATCAGGATCGACCGGGCTGCTGTTCGACGGTCCTGTGCGTGTTACATAGTAACTGTTGTCCGGCAGTACGGCGATGCCTGTGTACCGGCGATTGGGGTTGAGTGGATCGAAATACACGCGCCGGATGGGAGCGTTTGCTATGTTGTGCATCGCCTCTACCAGATCGACACGATAAATCGCTCCGAAAGTCACCAGGCGTCCGTCGATTGTCGTGTCGAACTCGGCACACACGAGAAGGTCGAGCCTGTGATCCTGGGAAATGGCATCGGGCCGCCGGATCGTGGCGGAACTTCCGATGATGCGGCCGGAGAGGTCCAGCATGGTAATGCGGTCGGCGGCCCGCTCACTCACATAAATAAAGGGCTCGAAACCGACATGAACGTCGGCAGGTTCACTGAATCCGGTCCAGATCGGTTGCTTGAGTACGTAGCTGGTATCGCCATACGAATCCGGAGGTGCGGTCGCACCAAGTTCCTTCGAATCGAAGGTGTCGCCGCATGCAACTGCGAGGAGGAGGAAGAGAAGTATGGGAAGGATGATGGCGTATCGAGATGACATGGTAGCGTTCATGATTACAATCCCAATCGAACAGTGATGCGATGCACGCCGCCGAGGCGGTCGAAATCGGCGAAGGCGTAATCGACGCCGACGCGTGCGAAGCCAAGAGGGGCGTTGATGCCCGCTCCGGCGGTGAGGCCTTCCTCATCGACATTCAGCTTGTAGCCGGCGCGCACGAAGAACAGATGATTCCAGGCGTATTCGACACCGAGTGCGAGGTTTTCGCTATTGTCGTTCGGATGATTGAGCTGAATGCTGGTGGTTATCCGGTTGTAGTCGTCCTCAAGCGGTTCGAAAGCGAAGCCAATGCGGAACGTGGTGGGCGGCGAGAATTCCTGGAACGAAGAAACGCTCTCGCCGCGGGAAAGATCGACCGTCCCCTCCGGCGATACGTTATTACCGAAATTGCTGACCGCGACTGAGAAACGCGTGCTCCCGAGTCCTGTCCAATAGTATGTTCCGAGATCTACCATGAAGGCGCGTGTCTTAAGTACGTCGATGGTTTCTTCAACGTAGCGCACGGTCGCTCCGAAACTGAACTGCTCGGTAAGCTGCCGTGCGTAAGAGAGCCCGACTGCCACATCGCCGTAGCTGAAATAGCGGCCGGTGCCCAAGGGCTGGGTCTCGGTGCGCACTTCCATGTCGTCGGTATGCAGGGAAGTGAAGGAAAGTCCAATAGCGTCTTCGGGCGTGAGGCGATACACCGCACCCATGAATTCGTGCTTCAGATCCACGAGCCAACTCGTGTGTGTGAAGATTGCCTCATGTCCTTCGAACTGCACCATGCCCGCCGGATTGTACTGCAGTGACGAGGCGTCGTTGGCCACTGCAATGAAGCTCTCGCCCATCGCGGCTGCGCGCGAGGATCCGCCGATCTTGAGGAATTGCAGAGAAGAAATACCCGCGCGCTGTCCGCCCAGCAGGGGAATGAGCTGCGCCTTCACGGGGGCTGCACTCAGTAGCAGAACCGCGGCGATACCAAGAATCAGGGATTGTACATTCATGCGCATCATATTTTCACCGAAATTCCCGCGCGAATGTTTCGCGGCGACAGGTAGCGTGCAGGATTGTAGGGATACGGATTGAGCGGCGCCTGCAGGTCGGGGTAGAGCGGATCGTTGTAACCGCCGGGCGTCGGATCGCCGTACTCATACGCGCGTCCTGTCACGGGATTGATTATCGCAGGATTGAGGGCGTCGAGCACGTTGGTGACTTCGACGAGAATGCCGATATCGAGACCCGCAAATCGGATATGCTTTTCAATGTTGAGGTCGATATAGAACCAGTCTTCACCTGTCTCGCCATAGAGATTGCTGCGGTCACTGTCGTAAATGGGACGCCCGGTGAGGGGATCCGAACCGACCAGCAACTGGGGGGTGTAGCGTTTGCCGGACTGGAAAAATCCGCGAATGTAGAAGTTCAGATCTTCGAACACCCCGAAGCCGAACGGGTCGTCTCCGGGCGGGATATAGAAACTTGCACTCACCGACGCCTGCAGGGGACGGTCCCAGATCAAATAATTCTCCTTGATGGCTTCCTCAAGGTCACCGCGCTGCACCAGTGCGCCTTCGTCAGGCGAAGAACTCTTTCCTGTGGCGATGCTGTAGGAAAAACTCGCCATACCGCGGAACCACCGACCAATGCGCTTCTTGTATTCGAGTTCGACGCCGCGTGTGCGCGCGTAGTCCTGATTTACGTACGTGATGAAGGAGCCACCCGAAAATCGGGAGCTGGAAATCTTCGCGGATTTCGTGCTCACGTAATCGAAAATGTCTTTGTAGTAGGCCGTCACCGTCAACACGTCGTCTTCGCTGAACTGATTGCGCAGGCCCAGTTCATACGCCACGGTAGTCTCAGGATCCAGATCTGGATTGCCGAATTTCTGGAACGTGGATTTCGCACTCACCGGATTGAGTTTCGCATACACGAACTGCGGCCGCGGACGTTTCGTGAAATGTCCGTAGGAGAAAAACAGCGTCTGATTATCGGAGATCGGATGGGAGATTCCGATGCGTGGACTGAGCCGTGCCTTGAACCTGCGGTCAAAGAGCCCGAAGGTATTATCCATGTACGAGGCACGGACCTCATCGGGAATCGTGATGACCTCCGGATTGTTGACCGCATCGTCGACGAACTTGCCTGGCATCCACCAGTCGAGACGCAACCCGAAATTCAGGATCATTCCGCTGAAATTGATGTTGTCCTGTGCGTAAAAGGCGCCGGTGGCGGGATGTACGTTGTAGATGTCGTTGTTGAGTCCCAATTCTCCGAGCCACGGCTTGTATATATCGATGACCTGCATTTCACCGAAGGTCGCGTCGAAGCCGGCTTTGAACTTGCTCTTCTCGGAGAGATTGCTTGTGAAATCGCCTTTAAGCGTGTAGTTAACCACGTAGTGATCATGCCACGTAAAGCCGTTGCCGGTGTCCCAGAACCCGTCTCCCGGAATAACGCCCACGTACTGCGTGTTCTCGTTATAGTACTCAACCGGGAAAGTGATCAGATCCTTGGGTTCCTCGTACTGCGTCCAGTCCTTCCCGTTTGCGTCGGCACGCAGATTGGTATAGAAACGGCTGAGCTTGACTTCATAGAATGAAACGTTGTTGAGCGTGTGCGTCCAGCTGAGCGTATGGAATATCGTGTTGTGCGTATAGGTGTTCGCACCGTCGAGGATGTTCTGAAATTCATACTGATACCCCGGACTGGGTTCGACGTATTCGAGATTGGTTTGCAGCGATTGGGAGTTCTGGTTGATACTGACCGATTGATTGTATGAATAGCGCAGTTTCATGGTGGGAGAGAAAGCCCATGTCACTTTTCCAAGCCAGAACCAGTTGTTGTCCTGCCGCGGTGCGAAACCTGTTCCGCCGAAGGTGCTGGAATACAGCTGCCCGGCCTTGATCTCGCGATAGTCGCCGGTGGGGCGGCCTTCGCGGATGACAGGGGTCAGCCGCGTGAATCCATCGGAGAATCCGGCGTACATGTTGCCGAAAATGGAGATGGATCCGGGGAGATCAATTCCCATCGAAGGAAGCAGGAAGCTTGTGATCGGTTCCGGTCCGCCAAACGATGCCTCGGAAATATCCGTATTCCAGTTCGAGCGGGTGTCGGTGTTGAAGCCAAGATTGTCGCGCTTGTGCGAGAGATACAGTGTGTATTGCTCTTCAGCATCCTTGGTGGTTACGTTGACGACGCCCGAGGTCGCCTGCCCGTATTCAGCATTGAAGCCACCCGTGATGACCTCGAGTTCCTGGATGGAAGCTGCACTGATCTGGAGCCCGAAGCCTGTGCCGGCCAGCGGATCCTGTACAGAGATACCATCGAGAAGGAACGCATTTTCGTACGCACGTCCGCCGCGGATGTGAATGCCTTCATCGGATTTCACCACACCCGTTTGTTGAGCAACGACATCGGTCACGTTTTCAATGACCGCCACGGCGATATCTTCGGCGGTAACGGTGCGCGAACTCGCTGTCTCTTCGATATCCAGCAGTGGCTTCTGGCCGATGATCACCACCTCCTCACCGAGCGAGAGAATGGTCTCATCCATTTTGAAATTGAGTTCCAGGCGTTGATCAGCATTTACCTGGAGACCCGTCTTCTGAATTTTTTTGTAGCCGATCAATGAAAGTTCGAGTGTGTATTCACCCGGATTCACGTCGCGGATGGTGAAGCGTCCGTTGATGTCGCTCGCCGCGCCGTAATATGTTCCCTTTACCAGGACGTTGACGCCGACCAGGGTTTCACCGCTCCTGGAATCGGTGATCACGCCGGTAATCGTCGCTTTCTGCGCAAGCAGTGGGCTTGCGAGCAGGAGCAGGGAGAAGAGGAGTGGAGTGCCTCGATACTTCATTTACTGCACGCCGAATTCGTTGCGGAAAATAAGATGGATGAGTTCGCCGACTTTGCCCGAACCGTTGAACCGGTGCAGGGGAATGCCGAAGAGAATAAAGCGGCTGTCACCGCTTCGCACCGCCACGACGGGTTGTCCCGTCCAGCGGGTGCTTTCCTGGAAGCGATAGAGATTTCGCGCGTTGATCTTCCGGTACATGTCGCGGATGAATGCGACCGGGACGCCGTTATTGTCGCGCACGAGCGTCGGATAGCCGGGACTTTCCGCCGCGGCCTCGGCCTGGGTGCCCGAGGGTACGAATAGAATCGGATTCGGACTCAGGCTGTCGATGGGAGCGTAATCTGTGATGCCGCCGCGCGGATCGATCGCGCTTTCAGGAAATGCCGCGGTGTAAAGAATTTTTCCGCCGCTTCGCTGGTACTCCGGCAGGGCGACCTGTGCCACGTCGATGGTCGGGTCATTGTCGGTGTACCAAAGAACATACTTGAAGAGCTTCAGTGTCTCGATGAATGTCGGATTCGTGTAGGGCGGAAGGTATTTCCCGCGCGCGGTAGAGGAGGCGCCGGTCTTGATGTCGAAAATATCCGCGCCGGCAAAGCGTCCCCCCATCAGCGTATCGGCGATGGAATTGTAGAAAGCCGCCGAGGCATCCGCTGGACCGTAGTCATCGACAATCAGAAGTTCGGTTTTCGGTTCTTTCACATACCATGTACCTGACGTGTCGGGCATGCGTGCGATGCGGCTCAAACTGCCCGCGATATCCACCGCTCTCAGGTAGAATACGTTGTTCCCTTCGCGCAGTCCATCACCAGCGTGAAGAGTGATGAACGTCGTACTGCGCGGAAGGGATTTCCATGCGGCGGGACTGAGGGTGTCGTTGAGCGCGTACTGATATTCGCGGATCGTTTCATCTCCATCGAGGTCTGTGCCGATCCAGGAAAATGTCGCGACGGTGAAGGTCGTTTCCGGAACGTCCGAGCCCTGCGAGAAACGTACGACCGGTGGAGAATTCTGAATGGGATAGCGGAGATCCGCGGGGGTCGGATCTGCAAGCCCGAGATCGATGAACGGTTCCCCCTGGTCGTAGCTGGCGTTGCCATTGCTGTCCGTGAACGGTTCCGCCCCATACGGCCCATCGCTGTCCCATACACCATTTCCCTGGTCGTCGACGGCCCGAACGTAGAACGAATAGGTCGTATCGCTTCCGGAAAGCGAGAGTGCGAACACGCTGTCGTTGCGGGTTGTGAACGTCCATTCCGCATTGTCGAAGCTGATCAGATAGCCGGCGATGAAACCGTCGGGATCGTCGCCCCACCAATGGATGTGCTGTCGGCTCGTGGTCGTGCGGAGATCTCCGTCAGGCGAGAGCGACAGGTATGTCTCCGGCGGGATATTCCCGCGCGGGTCGTTTGGGGCTTCCGTGCAGGCCGCGAGCAACGCGGCGACCGCAAGAGTGATAAACAGGATTCTCATGGATGTCCGTTATTTCATGAGCAGCATGTGTCGGGAAAGTACCGATGTGCCGACAGTGAGCTTCGCGGTGTACACGCCGGAAGAGAGAGGGAGACCGGCATCGCTGCGTCCATCCCATGTTGACTGATGGACGCCTGCTTCCTGCTGTCCCGAATACAGTGTCGCGACCTGACGGCCGAGCGCATCGAACACTGTGAGCGTGACCGCTGAGGCGTTGCGAAGCGTGTAGCGCAGCGTGGTCGATGGATTGAATGGATTCGGATAATTCTGCTCCAGCTCCGCCGATGTGCTGACCGGCGTCTGCTCTACACTGGTGGGACGCAAACCGGTCCGGAACCAAAGAGGCCACACGGCGGCAGCGATGAATCCGCGTGGCGTACCAGCCGGTGTGATGCCGTCGGGGGCGATCGAGATGTTGTAAATGACGTTGAGACCCTGATCCGTCACCACGTAGGAGAGAGTGGCGTCATTCCCTGAGTAATTCGGGTATCCAACGGTATTGAAAGGAATGGCGGCAACGGTTTTCGGCTCTCCCTGCAGGGCATCCATCGCCATGATATAGGATGTCCCGGCGGCCATGAATTGCGCATCGAAGGCGATGACTGAGGGCTTTGTTTTTGCCCAGCTCGGATTCCCAAGATTCATCGTCGGATCCTGAGGGAAGATGCGGTCGATACGGCCGTCGCCGTAAGTGTCGAGCGTGTTGTCCCAGACCTTCATGACGTTGATGTCCCAGAACCCATAGACATAGCCGCCGATCAGTACCTGATTGTACGTGTCAAAGAGCAGCATTTCGTCGTCGAGACTGAACTCCATCGCATCGACGAACTGCGCGGTATTCGGGACGCTTTCCCCAGTATACGTCGGCGTGTATACCAGGAATTTCTTTGCCACCGGCGTGGGACCCGAGATGTCGATAATAAACAACTCCGGGTTCTGCAGGATGGTTGTCACGGCGATGAGGTTCTGATCGCGACTCAGCGCGATTGAATTCCAGATCTGCGAATTGTCAAGGATCTGTTCGTTGGGATCGCCGACAAGAGATACTGCGTGAATATTGAATTCCGAGCTGACGAACACCGCGACAGTGCCATCATCGGAAATGCTCGGACGGCTCCAGACATCGGTAAACGAGACGGAGGTGAAGTCCTGATCTCCCGTCGCGGGGGGAACCGCGATCCAGAGCGGGGCCTGCAGGAAAGGATCGGTATTCGTGAAGAGCATCCTGTCGATTCCATTGACGGCAGGATAATCACCCGGCTTGTCGGTGCCCTTTCCATCGAGAATGCCGACCTGATCGCAGGCGGCGGCGCAGGCCAGCGCCTCCGTCGAAGTATAGAGGTCCTCGGCGGCGCGGATTATCGCGAGGCGGTAATCGATGAATCGGGCCTGCCGGGTCAGTTTGGTCGTCAGAGCGTTGTAGAGGATCTTTTCCGCTTTTTCGCGGCCGATCTGCTGGGCGAGAAGATAGGCACTGTGATTGATGATTCCGCTGTTGATGTGGACGCCGCCGTTGTCCTCCGTTTCGGACAGAGTCTGATACTCATTCATGTGTTTCGGCTGCCATCCCCATGCGCCCTGCGAGGCACCGTTGTGCGGGTCTTCCATGCTGCGCATAGCGCCGTCGGGGAAGTTCGCGGATACGTTCGTGATATCCTCTCCGATCAGCCAATCGTCGCGGTCGACCATGACGGCGAAGATGTCGCTGAATGCTTCATTCAAAGCGCCCGACTGATTCAGATACTCGAGTCCGGCGGTGTTTTCCGTAACGCAGTGCGTCAACTCATGCGCTGCCATGTCCAGCGATTTGGCAAAAGGATCAAAATCTGCGCCGCCGTTTCCGTACGCCACGACTCTTCCGTTCCAGAATGCATTCTCCATCGAACTGCCTCCCTGGGTGACGTTGACAATGGAGATGATGCTGCCGCCCTTGCCGTCGATGGAATTCCGGTTGTGCGTGGTACGATAATAATCATATACAACGGATGAAAAATAGTGCGCCGATACTGCCGATTTGTCTGTCCAGGTGTTGTCAGCAGACGTGACATGGGTGATGTTTTGCAGGTCGCTGTTGTTGGCGGAAAGCGTCGTGATTGTGCCGATCGTCTGATTGGGGAATATTGAATTCGCGGCGTTGAACATTGGCCGAGACGCATCGATCATGTAATGGGACCCCGAATGAAGATACGTGTCAATCGTCCGGCTCTGGTTCAGCAGGTCGGTCGCCGTCGCTTTTTCAGGACCGTCGGAGCACACGGCGTTGAATGCCCGGAGCACGCGGCCGTCTTCAGCGTCGACGATTACCTGCCATCGTTTCAGGAGATTCGGATGCATTTGAATGTCGTAGGCGGCGTGCAACGTTGCTCCGTCGTCGTACCAGCAGCGTTTCGTGACAGGTCGGCCTTCATTCGTGAGCATTGTTGCTTCTGCTGACCCATCGCCATCAGCGGCAGCCTCGCCGATGTGCGACTGTGCGGCAAGGAGAGCGTCGTCGGTAGAGAGCACAAAGCTTCCTGCAAATGGACGTGACGAAGGCGTGTATCGACCCATGAAAAGATCGAGATCGCCATTGGGTTGTATGCTACAGATGATTTCCTTGCCGTAGATCGGAATTCCTGATCGCATCTGTGAAAACCGAATATGGGTACGGCCCGTCTCATCACGGAGGACATAGCCAGGGATAAAAGATTCGTCACCGTCGTGGATGTCGAGCAATGCCGCGAATGCGTTAAAGAATGCGCGCGCGGTCGCGGTGTGAATGCTTCCTTCGGCGACAGTGCTGCGGGAACGCTGCAGAGGCTTCCCACTTATGTACACGAGTGCCCCGTTTTCGGTGTCCCACCGGACGTCCAAAGCGGGGACGTTTTTCAACAATTTGTCATATGCCAGAATTTGTCCCGTCTTTAATCCAGGGATATGACGTAATTCGCTTCGACGCCCTAGCACTTCATTTGATTGCTGCCATTGCTTGAATGCGTTTCCAATGCGGTCGACGTCTGCACCGGAGGCCTGAAGCGACGAGCGATGCGCATCGATGATACGCTGCTTGAATGCCTGTCCCTGTGCGTGCAGCGGGAAGACCGAAGCGCAACAGATGATGAGGGCAGCTATTGCTGAGCGCAGGGTGGGGGTGATATTCATGGCGAACTCCGGCAGTCAAATGTGAAGGAAAGCGTTTGAGATGGAACGGCGTTCAACGGACGGAGCTAGTCCGCCAGCGCATCCTGAATGTGTTTCCAGACGAGGTCTCGCAAAGGCCTTACAATCGTTGGGACAGCATCGTCGTCACCGTATACACCCGGCCAGGTGTAGGTGTACACGACGTCGTCAGACACAATTCCCAGCGATGTAGTCATATTGCCCGTTTCCTGCTGATGAATGCTGACAGGGTCCATATCGTACATCTCCAACAGCAGGGCGTGAAATTTCGCAGGGTCGATTTTGCCCACACCCACCGATTGCTCATGCTGGCCAGCGCGGCCGTTCCAACGCACGATAGCGCCATCGGAGAGGATCGAGTAGCCCGACGACATTCCTGTCACTCCACCACCGGAGGAGTAGTTTATTTCCGTCTTCGGAAATTGTCTGTCATTTGCGGTGTCATGGCAGGAACAGCAGCCAGCGAATGCGGCTGCCCATGCGACCAGGGTAATCGTGAGAAGAATCCGTTTCATATCCAAAGGAGAGGCAGGCGGACTGAATGTCCGCCTGCCTGCTTCCACTATTACCGGGTAATGATCATACGCGCGGTACGGCGGCTGCCGTCCACGGTCAGACTGTAAAGGTAGATACCAGCGGGAAGTGTCGGCAATGCGAAGCGCACCGTGTAGCTTCCGGCCTGATGGGATCCTTCAAGCAAGGTCGACACCAGCCGTCCCGTTACGTCAAAGAGGCGTAAGGAAACCTGGGCCTGCTTCGGCAGATCGAAACGGATGCTCGTGCCTGCGTCAGCGGTAAACGGGTTCGGGTAATTCTGATGAAGAGTGATGTCGTTCGCGATGACCGGTGTGAACTCGATGGCGGTGACCACGTTGTCGAAATCGTCCTCGGTGCGCGGCTCCAGTTTCCAATTCAGGAAGCTGAAATACATGATACCCTGCAGACCGCTGATGGTGGTGCCGGGTTTGAGATAGATCATGCCCGTGTCCGAGGAATCAGTCGTGTAGACATTGTCCCACGTGCCGGTGTCATTGACGCGCATATCACCAGTACCGTCGGTCACGAGGAACTCACCGAAATTGCTGCCAGCGGCTGCATCCGCATTATCCGAGGTAACGGTCAGATTTTCGAACTTCACGAACATACCTTCATAGGGTTCCGCGGAAAGATCGCCGTCAGGAACCGACTCGTTTTCGAAGGTATTCGTCTGCAGGAGTACAGCGTCCGGAACAGTGACGGTTCCGTGCTTCGTGTCGATGACCACGTCCTTGAGCTGCGTGATGCCGTAGCGCTCGTCAACGGTTCCCGTCACCGTAATGTCATCGCCAACCACCAGCCCTTCGTTCTTGATATTGCTGGAGTAGATTTGGATTCCGCTCCAAGGATTGGTGTCGTCCTGGATGAAATACATGCCGATGTTGGGACCTGATGTGAGGGTGCCGCGGGTAGTGACATTCTTGAAGCCGACGCTGCCCGAGCGGCCGTCGCTGTAAGGAGTGTACTGGATATCGCGAATGCGGATGTTGCCGTCGCGCACGATGAAGAAGGGGAGCGGCCCGTTGAGATCCGCAGGATAGACTGCGACGTCGTCGTCGTTGTCGGTGGCTTCGATGTAATACCAGACCACGTCGCCGTCGGCCATCGCGGGGATGACGCCCGTTGCAGTGTTGGTCCCGGCGTCATAGGTCATGCTGACGCTCAGCGCATTGCCGCCTTCGGTGCCGTAGAAAAGGTCGACCTTGGAAATCGTGCCGCCTTCGTTGGAGTCCACCACTTCGCAGGTAACGGTTACGTCGTCGCTGCTGGTGGGGATGCCCTTGTCGCGGGCAAGCTTGCTGATGATCGGCGGATTCACCGCCTCGCCGACATTCACGAAGTCGGCCTCGGTGCGCGGCTCGAGCTTGTAATAGCTGAAGCTGAAATACATGATGCCGGTAACCGATTCGATCGTGGTGCCGACGGAAAGGAAGATTTTGTCGGTTTGTGTCGGATCGTTCGTGTATACCGCTTTCCAGGTGCCGCTGTCATCGATGCGCATGTCTCCGCTGCCGTCGTCGACAAGGATCTCACCGAAATTACCGGAAGGATCGTCGGCGTTGCTGCTGGTCACGCTCAGGTTCTTGAAGATGGTGAGCATGCCTTCCCAGGGTTCGGCGCTGGCATTGCCGTCGCGCACGACCAGTGTTTCGAATGCTCCTGTGGTTAACTCGATGGGGTCAGGTACCGTGGCCGTTCCGTTGTCGTTGGTGAGCGTCGCGTTAATGATGGTGGTCACATTGTAATACTCAGCGACCTCGCCGGTGATGGTGACGTCCTGTCCGACCTGCAAAAGACGGATGCTTTCGTCACCGCGCACCATCAGTCCGCTCCAAGGAGCGGTGTCGTCCTGGATGAACGTCATTCCGAGATCATCCGCGCTGCTGACGACCGTGCCGCGAATAGTGACTGTGCCGCCCACCGCACCCGAGTTGCCGTTGGAATACGGAGTGTACTGGATGTCGCGGATGCGCAGGTCGCCGTCGTGCACAATGTAGAAGGGTTTCCCTACAGCGACGTCGCCGGGGAACACGACGGTTTCATTGTCGTTGTCGGTTGCCTGAATGTAGTACCAGACGATTGAGCCGTCCGCCTGTGCAGGGATCTGTCCCATCGCCTGCTTGCTGCTTGCGTCATATGTCATGGTAACCTGTCCTTTTTCCACGTCCAGGTCGTTTTCGTGCATGCCCCAGACCAGCGTGACATCGGAAATGGTGCCGCCGGGATTACTGTCTTCGACCGAACAGGTGACTGTGACGAGGTCGGAAGAAGTCGGAAGAGCCAGGTCGCGCGCCAGATCGGTGATGATCGGCGGGAAGGAGCCCAGGACCATATCGCCGGGATATAGCGGAGCGATGACAATACCCTGACCGGAACTGGTGATCACACCGCGGATAGCGCTGATTGTCGTGCCGGGCGCGGGAGGTGCCCAGTTGGGATCGAATCCCTGTGCACCGCCACGGAAATACACGCTCTGATCATACACGCCGATGCTGTTTCCCGCACCGTCGGTAATGGTCCAGGTGTAGCGACCCGAACTCGGATTCTTGCTGACCGAACCGACGGATGCGCCTTCGATGAGGACATAGGCACCTTCCCACTGCTGCGACATCGGAATCAGGTCGAGCGGTGTGCCGTTGACCAGATCGCTGATTTCAATTTTTGTCGGGTCAGGGCGATGTCCGAGATCGTCGATGATCTCCACAAGAGCGTCGGCATTCCAGCCACCACCGATGCCGATCTCGAACTGCGTCGTGGAATAGTACTGTGTCACAACGCCGGTCAGGCGAACCACGTAGCCGGTGTCGATCGCTGTCACCAGGATCGCATCGGCTGCGAGGGAGTCTGTCGCGCGGACGTTCAGACCGCTCCAGGGACCACCGTTCTCGTCCATGATATACAATGTAAATGCATTGCCGAGGGCGAAGAGGGGGGGGCCGCCGGCACTGATGCGTGGTGCGGCGAACACGGCGCCCGTGACGGTGATGGTGTCGCCGACATGGGGGGAATTCTGATTCCCGGCTGCCAGTGTGTCTGGATCCACTTCCTGAATTTGCTGAATGGTCAGCGTGTCGGATTTGATCTGCGCCTGCACCGCCACTGCGGCGAACAGGGAGAGAAGAAGAACCGAGAGCATCGGTAAGAATCGTCTCATGCGAGTCGCTCCTGCATTGTTACTTGATGATGACAAACTTGCCACGTTGAATGTTTCCTGAATCAAGATTTTCGACGACGAACAGATATAACCCAGTTGCGGTGGCCTGATCATTGTCCGTGATCAAGTCCCATGCATGCTCGCCGCCGGCGAAGGTCTGTGTGCCGTCCGCATAGCGGGCGAACCAATCCATATCATTGCCGTTGTAAGTGTCAGACTCATGACGAAGGGTCTTGACGAGGTCTCCGGTCATGGTATAGATGCGGATTTCCGCGCGTGCCGGGAGGTTCGCGAAGTACAGCTTGCGCTCACGTTCTCCGCCGCCGTCCCACATCGCGTTGGCGTAATACGGATTCGGGTACACGAAGGGGTCCGCACCCGCCATGTCGTCGGGCGTGGTTCCGGGGATGACGCGGCGGGCGTTCTGCAATCTGCTGCTTTCGAGACTCTCCACGTTGTTGATCGGGTCGCCCGAGTCGAATGCTGTCACGGTGTAGACATACTGCCAGCCGTTGAGCTGATTCGGGATTTCGAGACGGTATGTATACGGCGTCGGATCACCGGGAAGCAGCAGCGGTTCCGCCAGCCTCACCGCGCCGAAGCCCGTGTTGTAGAAAAGCATGTCATCCGCGCGGTCGTATTCACCGATCAGTACGAAGGAATTGGAAAGTACGCTGTTCGGATCGAGGTCGGCACCTGGGTTGGTGCGATAGACCCGGTACCCTTCGAAGTCTTGTTGCCCGGAAATCGGATCGACGGAATTCTCCGCCCGTTCATCCCAGAGCACAGTCACTTTCTGTTTGCCGGGAATCACGCGCACACGCGGAGCCATTGGCGGTGCCGGCAGCACGTACCGCGTCAGCTGGCCGTTGCCGTCGAGATCTTCCCCCGGGTCGAGCGCGTTGTTGCGGTTTTTATCCTCACCGTCGTAGGCCTGCTGCGCGAAGCTCAGACTGCGATACAGATTGCTTTTCGCCAGTCTCGTGTCATCCGCGGTGGCGTCGTTCCCGAATTTCTTCGCGGTGACGATCGCGAATACGACATTGACGCTTTGTCCCGGTTCGATGCGGCGAAACGGCCCGGTGCTCATGAGAGATGAACGGTTTGATGGACTTCTCAGATTGCTGTATTCCGTTTTCGGGAGCCCGCTCGTCATTTTTTCATAACGCTGCCGGTCACTCTCGGGACTGAAATAGATCGGGTCGGTGGTGTTGCGGAACTGCCACGTGTTGTAAATGACGCGAGCGCCGAGTGAGTCGGTGCCATCGGGTTTTGCGCTGTAGCGCTGGATGGGATCACTGCCGAGCACGGCAAGTCCGATATAGCTGTCTGTGAACCCCGGATCGCCGTTGACATCAAACTCGTAGCACATGCGCAGGGAATCTACGTAGCCGTCCCCCCCCCGGTTAAAGAAAGCCGCGCCACGGGGAGGACTGATATTCGTGTTCCGTACGACCATGTCGAGCCACAATCCCGCGTACACGCTGTCGAGAGGAAGTTCGCTGTCGTTGGTAATCGTGTAGTTGAGAATGACGAAATTCTCTGCGAATGAAAAATTCCAGGCGTAGGTCTCCATGTGCACGCTCACTTTCAGAGGAGCGTTGTGCTCGGGGATGGTGATCGTGGTGCCGGGAATAACACGATTCGAATCCGTGAAATCAGCAATGAAATCCTGATGGCTCACTGCGTCAGGAGAAAAGAAACGGGAGTCGGCGAGGGTCGAGCGTTCCTCGGTCCTGGTGCCGACGGCATTGGTGTATTCAAACCCTGCGGCGACATCGCGCACGGAGCTCACATCGACGGCGGCCGTGGAAACATTGGGCCCTGTCCCCCCGGCGAACGCGCCGATCCAAAGGCCCCCTTCGAATATATGCTCGATACCCGAGCCCGCGGGATATTCGCAGTTGGGCTGGAACGGCCATTTGTTGAAGCCGTGCCCCAGCGTGCCGAAGTTCGAGATGGTTAACCGTAGACTGCCGACGTTGGTGAACTTGCTCTCATCGTCGTCGAGAGTCTTTCGGAACGCCGCTGGCCCGTCACCCTGTGATTGGGCAAAAGTTACCTGACCGGCGATCAGCAGGAAGAGGATGATTTTTCTCAAGACAAAAGACGTCGTGATGATGGTTTTCGTATAGGGATTCGATGCAAGGAGAGAAGTTGCATTCACTGTCTCTGCCATGATCACAAGGTAGAAAGGGAGGGAGCAAAATGCAAGACGCCCCGGACTGTGGAAAATCAGGAATCCGCCTTATATTGACCAAAACCATATCACGAAGGATCCCATGCAGACGTTTGAACTCGCAGCCATGATTGTGTTTCTGGTCATGTACATCGGAAGCGCCCTTCGCGCCATCACGGCTCCCGAACAGTACCGCAGCGCCGAGATCGCATTTTATAAATCCGGGAAACCGGCGATGTTCGAATTGCTGAGCTTTGTCCTGACCGGTGCAGCATTCGCGCTGTTGATACTTCACTTCGTTCTCGAGACGGCACGATTGTCGCAGATCGTGCTTTATGCCATGATCATCCTCTTCGATGTCATGCTTCCACTCCACTTCACACCGTTCTTTCGTGATCGCATGGCAGGTTCGCTCAAGCAGAAAACTCCTGCGCAGTACAGGAACAGCGGGTGGAAGCGCATGGCGATAGGCGCGGCGATCATTTTGATCCCGATCATCTACGGATGATAAGGCAGTGATCGGCCGGGAAGGGGAAAGACGATAGAGCGGAACGTTGAATCGCTGCGTGATCAGGATTCGGGGGTGAGGATGCGCGCATGGCGGCGGCGAGGGGAGATAAGCCAGGACAGGAAGAACCAGACTGTGGCAATCAGCACGATGCCGGCACCTGAGGGGAAATCGATCCAGTATGACAGCAGAAGTCCGCTCACGGATGAAGCGATGCCGATCAGCACCGACAGGAGCATCATGCGTCGGAAATTCACCGTAAGCTGATAGGCCGCGGCGGCAGGCGTGACAATCAGCGCCGATACCAGTACGACGCCGACGGACTTGACGCTGAGAACGACGGTCAAAGCGATGAGCACGAGAAGCAGGTAGTGAAGAAATCGGACTGGTAAACCCATGACCGAGGCCACTTCCGCATCGAAGCTCAGTGCGAGGAACTCCTTGAAAAGTGCAATGAAGGTCGAGGCGATAATGACAGTCATCGCAAGACTCAACCATATGTCACTTGCCGTGAGGGCGAGGATATTCCCGAAAAGATAGCTGAAGACATCGACGTAGAAGTCCTTCAGAAATCCAATGAGAAGTATGCCAAGCGCCATCGTCGCGGCAAAGAAAATGCCGACCGAAGTATCGTGCTTCAGATCTGTTTTTTCACTCACCCAGCCGATACTCAGCGCGACCAGTGTTGAAAATCCCAACGCCGTGAAGAGGGGATTGACACCGGCGAGGAGACCGATCGCGACACCGGCGAACGTGGAGTGGGAGATACCGGCGCCGATGAAGGAAAGTCCGTTTAGTACCACATAAACACCGACGACCGCGCATATCCCCCCGATGAGTACCGCCTCGATCAATGCGCGCTGCATGAAAGTATGGGAAAGCAGTTCTGCCATGTGTCCAATTTGTGATGCTTGAGGGTGATATCCAACCTCCATCGCGGGGTTTTTTTCCTGAATCTCCGAGAATCAATTCCCCCTCGCTGTAGCAGGCGAAGTCTTACAATTTTGTAATTTTATTGTAATCAAACGTTCATGTTTCACCTCTTTTTATAGAATATCTTGTCTATTGCCAGGTGGATTGTCCCAGAACGGGCATCCCCTCGAATTAGATAAGGATGTCGATACATATAAATGAGTAAAAGGTGACGTAATGGGTGGCGCTCAGATGATGCTTGTTCTTGGGGCAATGGTGTTGCTCTCCATTCTCGCTTTGAACATCAACCGTGCAACGTTATTCAGCGACGAGCAGATGGCCCAGTCGGAATATATTATCGCAGCGACTGCGGTAGGACAGACGCTCATTAGTGAAGCAGCCTCGAAACCGTTCGACGTCGCAACGGTGACCAACGAAAAGGCACCGCTTACTTCATTCACAGCACCAAGCGGCCTCGGTCGTCTCACGTCGGAAGTCTATCCCGATTTCAATGATTTTGATGACTACCACCGTTTGACGGTCAACGTCAGCACTCCACGAGCCGGGACATTCCGCCTCTCTTGCCTGGTCGACTATGTCGACCCTGCAACCCCAAACAAGACATCGAGCATCTGCACGCGGACAAAACGTCTACGTGTGACGGTCGATTCCGATCTGCTTGAGACCCCCGTCAATCTCGTTTATTATAAAAGTTTTTGAGGCAGCGTCATGCTTGATACACTCGGTTCGTATATCATTGGTGGTATCGTCGTCATCATGATGACCGCGATTATTTTCAATATGCAGGATTCAGCACGCGACACGATGTTCAACGAGATTTCACAGATCTCGTTGGCTGAGATGAGTCAGACGATGGAACGCGAGATGACGAATATCGGATATCGTGTCCGTGATCCTCAGAAGGTGGTGTCCCTGACCTACCGCTCCATAACCTTCCTGTCGGACTTTGACAACAACGGCGAGGTGGATACAATTTCCTATGCCATGCAGCGCACTCGAAGCGGACCAGTCGTCAGTCGCACGATTTCCCGTCCGGGTCAGGCGCCGTTGAATTGGACCACGCGAGGGAGCATGGTGCTTTTCACCGGGTACGATGAAAACGGCAACGTTACATTCGACGCTACGCGTGTTCGCGCGGTCGAGGCGTCCATGCTGACAAGCAATGTGCTCTATGATAAGTTGAACGCTGCCGCTGGCACCGTATCGACGACGACCGGCGAAAGCGTTTCAACTTCAGTCGAAGAAACCAATCTTGTGGTAAATCACACACAATTGTTGAACACTGCGGTGGACTGCACTGCAGGAGCCTACTGGCACAAGACCATATATCCGAAAAATATTACCGTGGAGCAGCCTCAATTGGCGGAGTTCACGGAAGGCGGGAACCCTGTGGTCACGGATCCGGGCAATGGCGGCGGAACCGTGACGCCTCCCACCGACGGCGGCGGAACCGTGACGCCGCCTGTTGATCCCGTTATCATTCCTCCCAAGAACAAAAATGATCCCTGTCCATGCGGCAGTGGCTTGAAGTACAGAGATTGTCACGGAAAATAAGCTGTTCCTGTTATTCCGGAACAGTCGTGAGCAAGAAAAGATCAATTAAAAATGAGATGATATCATGGGTAGAATGCTGATGATACTTGTGGTCGGGATGGGCTTGGTGGCTTCCTATTCCGCGATACAGTTCAACCGGAGCAACCTCAACGCAAACGACAACGCGGTAGAGGACTACGAGATCAACCAGGCGCGCAACCTCGCTCGAAGCGGTGTCGAGTACGCCATCAGCAGGCTGGCGCAAGACACGACGTGGGAGGATGGCTACACAAACAGCTCGGTCTCAAATGGGACGCTTGAAGTAAGTGTTGAACGAACGCGCGCCATGTATCCGGGTGGGCCGGACGCGAACCTGAACAATGCGCGTCTCGTTACTGCGGTCGGGACCATCATGAACGAGTCCTTCACCGTTCGCGCTATCGTGGAAATCCCCTCGGATTATGTGCGCCCACCGGGTCTGGCCTATGGTATCATCTCGGAAGAGAATATGGACCTCTCTGGCAATGTAAACATCACGGACTACAATAATCCGAATCTCAATTCGAACATTCACACGAATCACGATCTGGTCTATAAGGGGAGTTCCTCCGTCAGCGGTTACGGGACTTTCAGTGGGACCTGTCCGTCCGGAACAGGTGGAGCATCAGGTACATTCACTCCGAACGTGAACAATGGTGGGGCGCTCGTGTATCAGGCTCCCCCCGTCGCAATCCCGGAAATTGATCCCACGAAATGGGAGGCGATGGCAACGGTGAAATACTATTCGAGCAGAACGATCAACGGCCACATGAATCTCGGCACGAAAGAGCATCCTGAAATCATTTATGTGCGTGGTGATTTACACCTCAACGGCCAGATGACCGGCTATGGGGTGTTCCTCGTTACCGGAGACTTGACCATAAATGGCGGTGCGACTGTGACGGCAATCGATCCGGGTGGAAATAATCTCGGGATACTTGTTGGTGGAGACGCAAAGATCAATGGCAACAGTGACATCAATGCGACACTGTTGATCAAGGGGGATGCAAAGATCAACGGAACGACGAGTATCATCGGATCCATCATCTCCGAAGGAACCATCAATTTCGGCGGTACAGCGGATATCTACTACAATCCCCTTAATAATGCCGTTGCACAGAAAGTCTGGACTGCGGAGCCCGGACGACCGAAAATTGTCTCGTACTACGAATAAATGACCTGAAACTCTGCGGATAACTGCCGCAGCGCATCCTCTCTCCGACACCTCCCCCCACCGGGAGGTGTTTATTTTTCGTGGCGCACGACCATATGTGGCACCTCCCCGTGCCCGAAGAGAACAGCGCCGCAGCCGTACATGTTTTCGAGTGTCGGTGCGGTGAGCACGTCCTGCGGCCTTCCGTGCGCAACGAGCGTGCGATTGAGACAGGCGATGGAATCGACATATTCACTGACGACACCGATATCATGCGTCACGAGCACGATGGTCATTCCTGTCTCCCGATGAAGGGAGTTGATCCA
This sequence comes from Bacteroidota bacterium, assembly GCA_014860565.1. Lineage (GTDB taxonomy): Bacteria > Bacteroidota > Ignavibacteria > SZUA-365 > SZUA-365 > SZUA-365. Next base: position 105,915 of record JACZJN010000068.1, on the reverse strand, counting down.
CTCGTACAGTCCTTCAGAAGAACTGTGATCCAGTGCAGCCGTCGGTTCGTCGAGAATCAGCAGTGAAGGATTGACGACGAGCGCACGCGCGATGAGTACTCGCTGTCGCTGGCCGCCGGAAAGCGCGCTGATCTGCCGCTTCGCCAGATCCTGCATCTGTACACGTTCAAGCGCCTCCATCGCGCGCGCGCGATGCTGGCGACGAACCCTCCCGAAAAGTCCTATTTCTCCGTACAGCCCCATCGCCACGACATCGAGTACCTGAAGCGGAAAGGAGAAGTCGAGTTCCGCATACTGCGGCACGTAGCCTATGCGTGCGCGCAGGGGACCGAGGTCGGAAGGCTCATGGCCGAGCGTCAGCACGGTCCCACGATAGGGCGCGAGCAGCCCCAAGGCGGTTTTCACCAGGGTGCTTTTTCCTGAACCGTTCGGTCCGATGATCCCCCAGAAACTCCCTCGCGGAATCCCGAATGTAACGGCTTCGAGAGCGGGCAGCCGGTCGTAACGTACCGACACACCGCGAAATTCTATATCGTATTCCTGAGTCATCGCATCACCCTCGTCATTTCGTTCAGATTCGTCCGCATCATTTGAATGTAGCCTTCACCCTCGGCCCCCATAGGATCGAGCCGTGCGATGCGCGCGCCCGTTTCCTCGGCGAGAATATCCGCGGCGCGGGTCGATTTCCGCCGGTCGGCGAATACCACGTCAACGCCATGTTTGCGCATCGTGCTGATCAATGAGGTCATCTGCCGCGCCGACACCTCGCGTCCCGGGACCGATTCGATGACGCCCGCTTCCTCAAGTCCATAGCGCCGGGCGAAATAGACCCACGAACTGTGGTCCCCAATGAAACGCCGTTGACGCCACAGGCGCACTGTCGATGAGATCTCCCTGTCGAGCTGCTCAAGTGATGCAGCCAGTACTGCCGCCCGCGCAGTAATCGAGTCGCGTTTCATTGGAAGCAGGTCGCCGAGCGACTGGGCAATGTCACGGACTGCTCCCGCGGCGATGGAAGGATCGAGCCAGAAATGCGGATTCCCGACATTGCCGTGGTTGTGTCCTGCATGGTCATCGTGACCGGCCTGCAGCAGTTCGACCCTGTCGCTGAGTCGGAGGACGGGCGTGTGCTTGTCTTGAATATTGTCGAGCAGGCGATCGGACCAGTACTCCAGTCCTGCGCCATTGAGCACCACAAGTGCAGCACGGCTGGCGTCCCGGAGTTGGCCGGGGGAAAGTTCGAAGGTGTGGGGACTCGATGAAGGTGGCACGAGCACCAGAACATCGATATCCGCGCCTCCCACGGCGGCAATCCAGTCGCCGATAGGAGCGATGCTTGTCACAACCAACGGCTTTTCGTTGTCAGCCGGCGGAGTACAGGCGCAAAGAAGCAGGGCGATCCCCACGATGATGATGTTCGTTCGAGCCATGGCGTCCTGAAAATTCTAAAATACATTTGGCATTCTACGTTCTATAATGTAACGAAATGCAATCGGATCATCTTCTCCGCTTTCATTTTCCCCAACCAGAACGTATTTTCCTCCTAGTTTGATTCCTGAAGTCCACTCTACTATCGAGGAAATGCTCATGAGAAACCGGACCACTTCTGTTTTGGTCTCTGGAAGCCAGAGAAGTGTCATGCTCTTGCTGGCCATGATCGTCTGCAGCATCCCGCTGAACGCGCAGACGTGGACATGGAAAAACCCACTTCCGCATGGCGTCACCAATAACAGTATTCAGCGACCGGAGGATAATCACATCATTATCGTTGGCGACCAGGGTCGCATCATCCGGTCAACGGATGACGGGAAGACATGGGATTTGACGGAAAGCAATACGAACATCTCTTTTCATGACCAGAGTTTTTACGATTCCGAATATGGTTGGGCCTGCGGCGAAGACGGCATTATCTCGCGCAGCACCGACGGAGGGCGGACGTGGCACCGCCAGAATACCGGTACTACAAAACGCATCTACGCGATCAACTTCTTCAGCCGCGAAGTCGGCTGGGCCTGCGGTGTCGGTGGATTGATTCTTTACACGTCCGACGGCGGGAGCACCTGGGTTGACAAGTCCTACGACGAACCATTCTTCCTGCGCTCGATTTATTTCGATGACGACCGTCGCGGCTGGGCCATGGGCTGGAACGGCCTCATTCTCGAAACCACCAACGGCGGCACGTCCTGGGTCAAGAAGGATTTCAACCTCCCGGGAAATCCGGAATATATTTATTACGTCAACGATCGGGTGCGCCTCATATGCGGAGGCAACGGCCTCATGCTGAAAACCAGCAACCGCGGCGAGGACTGGCGCATGATCGAAACCCCCACCGGCGTCACGCTTATTTCCATGTACTTCACGACAGACAAGAACGGCTGGTGCATTGGCAAGGGCGGCGTCATCCTGAAAACCGAGGACGGCGGCGAAACCTGGAATAAGGTGAACTCCGGAACCGACAAGGATCTTATGGACGTCTCCTTCAGCGATCTCGGCACCGGCATCGCACTGGGCGTCGAAGGGGTGCTGCTGCGCTCCTCTGACTGGGGCGACACATGGACGTCGGTGAGCCGTGGCCCGCGTACTTCATTTTATCAGGTTGAATTTGTCGGCAAGAGCGGCTGGGTGGTCGGACAGGACGGCACCGTGCGCTACTCCAGCGACGGAGGTGAATCCTGGTACGACGCGAAGGCCTCGGCAATCGAACTTAACGACATTGGCATGTTCGACGCGCGCACGGGACTCGTCGTCGGTTACGGCGGCTACATCGCACGCACCGTTGATGGTGGTGCGACGTGGACGTCCATGCAGCAGGAAAAGGCCTATCACTTGCTCAGCGTTGATGCCGGCAAGGGAAACGTGGCCATCGCGGTTGGCACGAATGGAAAATATGCCCGCACCCTCGACGGTGGTCAGAATTGGTCGCTGGGCACCTTCCCCCAGGAAGTGCGCATGCAGAGCGTGACCCATATCGGCGGATCATGCTGGATCGCTGTCGGTGACCGGCGCACCATGTATCGCTCCTGCAATGACGGCGCCTCGTGGGATGCGGTCGACATGAGCGGCATGGATGATCAGAGCATCGATTTCCTCAGCGCGAGTTTCCTCAATGAACAGACCGGCTGGGTTTGCGGTACACGTGGAACCATCCTGTTCACCGACGACGGTGGTTTGACATGGGGGAAGGGGCGCACCAACCTGTACCTCCCGCTCGCGGACATAGACTTTTCGGACGAACTGAACGGCATGGCCGTAGGGCCCGAAGGCACGGTCCTCGTCAGCAACAACGGCGGACGCACCTGGACCAAGCTCGACCGTGTCGCTGACGTCGGTCTCGTCTCCGTTGCCGCGATTGCGAAAAAGCAGCAATGGGTCGTCGGACATAACGGTACCATTCTCCGTTGTGACTGGGAATAAGGAAAAATAGTACTGATGGATCTAGACGGCCCGGTTGGCACGCGCTTCCGGGCCGTTTTATTTGTCATCCAGGTCAGTCTTCGCCTCTTTCCACTCACCACGCTTTTTACGATATTTTGATGATTGCCTCCTCTGTATCATCAGCCATCCTATCATGATTCGAGCCATAGATCTCACGAAACGATTTGAAGACAAGGCAGCCGTCGATCACTTGACGCTGACAGTCTATCCGGGTGAAATCGTCGGGTTTCTCGGCACAAATGGCGCCGGCAAGTCAACCACGGTCAAGATGCTGACCGGTATGCTGCAGCCCACGGAGGGCACAGCGGAGGTCGCCGGCTATGATGTGCAAAGGGATCCGATGGAGGTCAAACGACGCATCGGCTACATCCCGGAAAGCGGCGCGATGTATGAGACGCTGACGCCGTCGGAGTATCTGGACTTCGTCGCCAGCCTGTATCATCTCGATCCGGTGCTCGCTGAATCGCGATTTTTCGATCTGCTCGATCTGTTCGGCATTCTGGATGCAAAGGATCAGCGCATGGCGGAGTTTTCGAAAGGGATGAAGCAGAAAATACTCATTGCCTCCGCGCTCATCCATCGGCCCGACGTGTTGTTTCTTGACGAGCCGCTCAATGGGCTGGATGCCAATGCGGCCATGATCGTAAAGGAATTGCTGAAGAGACTTGCCGAACAGGGGAAGACGATATTTTTCTGCTCGCACATCCTCGAGGTCGTGGAACGTATCTGCACACGTATCATCATCATCGACAAAGGCCAGCAGATCATATCCGGCACGGCGAAGAGTATCGTCGAGGATACGGATTCCGCTTCACTCGAGGATGCGTTCAGCCGCATTACGGGGGTTCGTGACGCAGCGGATCTCACGACGGATTTTCTCGCCGCGCTGGATCGCGTATGATCAATCGCCTGCTCACTGCCTTTGATATCGATCCGGTTCAATTCCGCGCTCTGTTGAGCACATCGCTGAAAACGGATTTTCGCACGGGCATCTTCGCCTCGTCGCGCCGCAAACCGAGTAAGCGGCGCTTCCCCGGACTCTGGCAGATCGCCGTGTTTTACGGCTTCCTCGGACTCGTGCTGAGCTTCATTATTATTGAAAACAACGACCTCTTCTTCACGGGCACCGTGATGATCACCTTCGTGATGTTCTCCGTCGCGACATCGATGCTTGTGGAATTCCAGTCGATCGTCGTATCACCCGACGATTATACAGTGCTCGCACACCGTCCGATTTCCTCACGTACGTTCTTTGCCTCGAGGATGGCGAACCTCCTGACGTATCTAGGAGTCATTACTGCCGCGATTGGATTGATCCCTTCCGTGGTCTACTCCTTCCGCTACGGATTTCGGCCGCAACTCGCTCTGGCCTCCATGTTGGGGATGCTTGGGGCGAGCCTCCTGGTCGCGCTCTTCATCGTGTTCCTCTATGTCAACCTCATGCACCTCGTGCATCCAAAAAAACTGCGGCGCATGTTCAGTTATCTGCAGCTGGTGCTCTCATTCCTGGTGTACGGCAGCGGCATGATATTTACGACACTGCTCAAGGAAGAAGTGCTTGGTGGAATGCGCCTTCAGCAGGAAATATGGACGCTGCTGCTCCCACCGACATGGTTTGCAAGTCTGATGCAGCTCGCTGTTGGTCATAAGGTATGGCTCAGTCTTGCCTCCATACTCACCGGCGCGGGAGTGACGTTGCTGCTCAGTCTTTATGCCTACGGAAAACTCTCCCTCGAATATGCAGCAATCCTCTCGCGTCTTGATGAAAGCAGCGAAGGCAGCAAGACGCCTGCGCGACGGAGGAAAGCAGCGGCCCCGCTCTTCGGAAGAAATGAAGGGCGCGCCGCCGCGCTGCTGATCCGCAATCAGTTCAAGTATGACATGAAGTTTCGTCTGTCGGTGCTCGCGATTATTCCGCTGACGATACTGTATCTGCTCACCGGTCTCAGTTCGGGAGGGGGACTTGCGGATCCTTTCGTGAATCCCGTCGAACATTTTGAGAAAGCGAATCTATTGTATTTCGCAATGGCCTTTTTCCCCGTGCTTCTTCTCGCCTCCATGGCACGGAGCGACTCATGGCAGGCGTCATGGATATTTCATGCGACGCCGTCAGACAAGGGAAAGCTCGTCCTCGCAATGAAAGATGTACTGATGGTGCTGTTTGTCCTGCCGTATGTATTCGCGCTCGGTGTGATCTTTTTTATGTATTTCGATAATTATCAGCACGTGGTCGTCCACGTCCTTGTCCTCAGTCTTCTTTCCCACCTGATCATGCAGATTCTCGTGATGGCGAATCCGTATCTGCCGTTCTCCCGCCCGCTGCGTAAAGGGGAGCGCACTACCGGCGTGTTCGTGGGAATCGTCGTCGCAGCCGTCGGAATGACCATTATCATCAATATTCTTACCCGCCTCATTTACGTTTCCCAGATCTCCACGGGTATCGCGCTTGTTGTGCTCGCTGTGATGACGATTCTCTTTGAAAAACTCGCGGCGGAACGCGTGCAGAAAAAATCCCGCCTGTTTCAGTTCGACCAATAACCCTTTTTTCACTTCGTTTTCGTATCTTTTCCGAATCCCTTATCAGAATTCACGGTGATTTCTGTTGTAATCGTTATAATCAACGGCTGAATTTTCCGGATAGGGACTATTGACATGCAATTCATGCAACGTAATACGGAGTGTATAATGAAACAGCGGTTCACCTTCGCCCTTCTTGTTCTTGTGCTAATGAGCAACGTCGCCGTCTCCCAGGATGGTGAGAAGCGTGAATTTAATGAGGGGTGGAACCAGACCCTGGTTGCAGGACTCAATCTTACGCAGGTATCCCTGCATGACTGGACACAAGGAGGGGAAAACACGCTGGCTTGGACGTTCGTCACCGATGGTCTCTTTGCTTACAAACAGCCTGACTGGATCTGGAAAAATACGCTGAAAGTCGCGTATGGTCAGACGAAACTTGGCGATGCGGACTTCGAAAAATCGCAGGACGAACTGTTCTGGGAAAGCCTTTACTCACGAAATATCGGCTGGGCAATAGATCCGTATGTCGCAAATCAGCTACGCACCCAAATGGCGCCGGGCTACAAGATGATCATGAACGCACAGACCGGGCTGAACGAAAAAGTGCAAACCTCGGGACAGTGGGACCCCGGCTATCTGATTCAGTCCGCCGGTTTTACTTACACAGAGGGTGACGTTTTCTTTACGCGCCTCGGTGTTGCGTTCAAGGAAACCTTCTCCTCCGACTATGGCTTCGCTGATGATCCGGAGACACTCAACGAGATCGAGACGTTCCGCTTCCAGACCGGTCTCGAATCCGCTTCCGGACTCAAATGGAACGTGATGGAAAACATTCTTTTCACGTCGCAGCTGAATCTCTTCTCGGCTTTCGATCAAATCGATGTGTGGGATGCTCGATGGGACAACACTCTGACAGCGAAGGTCAATTCCTACATCAATGTTTCTCTCAACGTCCTGGTCGTACACGACATTTCCCAGACCCGGCGTACCCAGGTGAAGGAAGCTCTTGCGCTCGGTCTGCGTTATTCGATCCTCTAGACAACGATAAGCTCTTCAGTCAAAACGTCCGCCAGGAGGCGGACGTTTTGCTTCAGTGGACGATGGTCATTCCCGTTGTCTTGGACCATCGCGCAAGCGTGCGTTGGTCGGTCGACTCGAGCCGCAGGAGATACTGGCCGGATGGCAGTCCCGAGACATTGAGAGGCTGTGCATGCGCCCCTGCCATGCGTTCGACAGATGGCGTGCGCAGTACTTCGCGTCCCATGTGATCATAGACGAGGAAGCGTACTTCATGCCTGTTTCCTGCCATGCCGCCCAGGGAGTAGCGCACAGTGGTTGTTCCCCCGCAAGGCACGGGATTCGGATAATTTTGTCCGAGAGAGAAAGGGAGGGCGTCATTGGCAATCGTCTCGACGTTGGTCACGAGAGCGAACAGGGCGCTGTCTGAGAACAGCATCACACGTGACTGGAACGGAGCAAGGTCGAAGGAGAATGATGCCAGTCCGTCCGTAGTCACAGAAAACGTGGAGTCGGCCATCAGGTCGTTGAGGTAATACTGCGTCCCCGCTGCGAGGATTTCGCTGGTCTCCAGCTTTTCCGCAGGGATGGACAATGTGACCGTGACGGGGATGTCCCGAAAATTGGTGGCCGCGATGATATTTTCATCGAGTCCCGGCCGAATGTAGGCATAGGTGCCCGGGGTCCCGTGAACAATTTGTGTCATACGTGGTGATCGAAGCGATGGATACGTGCCGCGGAGCCGAAGCAGCTTCTGATAGAACGGGAGGAGGTCCGGCTGCGGAGGATTGGAGAAGGCGATGCGGTCGCGACGGCCTTTCCAGCCGATCTCCTGTCCGGCATAGATCATCGGAACCCCTGGTACCGTAAGCTCCACTGCGGCCCCGGATTTCGTTCGCGCTGGGTTCGTCTGGAAGAGCTGCGCAATGCGGTCCTCGTCGTGATTCTCCATGAAACGGAAATAATGCGCGTTTAAGCCTGTGTAGTGATTGTAGAACTCGTCGGGGGAATAGTTGGTGGTGCGGCTGTTCAGCGCTGGGATATCGCCGGAGCTGAGCGTGTTTTTCATCTGACCGTACCAGTTCCAGTCGTAGCCTGCATCGAGCGCACCTCCGCCGTCCGCGTAATTCGCCTCGCTGCCCTGTCCCGTCCCGTCGGTTTCTCCAAGCAGAAACACGTCGGGTTTGTAGCGTTTGATACTCTCGCGGAAGGGCCGCCACCACGTCGCCGATCCGTACCGCTCCTGAGGACCCCAGTACACGTCGAGCCGGAAGCCGTCGGCGCGCCGATCCACCAGCCAGAATCGGTACACATCCATCATCGCGGCACGCGCTTCCGGTGTGGAGAGATTCAGGTTCGCAAGATCCCAGTTCGAGTACCGCGCGTAGACGGCATAGCCCCCTTCCTGCTTCACTGTCTGGCCGAGCCCGCGGTCACCACCAAGAACGCGCGACTCGATAAACGAGCGGTAGATCGAATAATCTTTCCACGTGCGGATGTCGTTGACCCAGGGATGCGAACCGGAGACATGGTTGGGCGTCATATCGAGAATCACCCTGATATCGTTGGCGTGGCAGGAATCGACCAGGCGGTCGAAATCCGCGATGCTGCCGAGCGATTCGTCCACGTTGTAGAAATCGATGATGTTGTAGCCGCCGTTGAAGGAATTGATGCTGCCGAGATTATCCATGATGGGCATCAGCCACAGCGTATTCACGCCGAGCCGCCGCATGTCGGGGATGCCGTCAATGACGCCCTGCAGATTCCCGTTCGAGGAAAATGCGGGGACAAACACTTCGTACACGATGGCGTCGCGCACCCAGTCAGGATTCTCATTGACGGTGCCGAGCGCGGGCTCTTCACCTGTCGTGGAAACGCGGACGTAATTTCTTGCGATGCCGAGGTTGTCTGACGGATCCCGTGCTTCGAGCGTGAAATAATATTCACCCGGGGTCGACGGAATGGGGAAGGAGAGCAACGCCCCCGTCTGATCGATGCCAAGAGGTTCCGGGTTGCGGACGTCTTCCGACACCCAATGAAAAACCAGATTATCGCCGTCCGGATCCGTGCTGGCAAACGCGTTGAGGTTGATATTCCCCGCACTCGATCCTATCTGAATGGCAGCGACGGGAGCGTGATCGACGACGCGGTGGAGAATCAGCTCCGTCGTACTGATCGTCGTCGATTCCTTTCTTGCATAGGCGATGAAGCGGTTATCTCCCTCATCGAGTGATGCCGTCGCGGAGTGGATGTCGGCGTTCGCGGTCGTGGACAGCGTGTCACTTCCGTTTCGCACGATGATGACGCCGCTGACGCCTGCGGATGCCGCGAGCACGTCGAGTTTCGCACTGTCTCTCAGGAGGCGGGGAGTATCGCGTGTGAGCCAACGCAGCGATGAGGCCTGTACGGTGAACCGCGTGGAGTCCCGGGTTTCATGGTCGCGTGTTTCCGCGGCGACGACCGTCACCGTGTGCTCGCCGTCCGAAAGCGGCGGGAGCGTGACGCGGAGCATGCCGGTTGCGGGGTCGTAAGAACTGCCGAATGTGGCGACGACATTGCCATCGACCAGGATGCGAGAACTTCCTGTATCGAGGCTTTGAGACGTCAAAGGGAATATATCGGCCATGAATGCCGGGGTATCGACCGCTGCGACGCTCCCCGTCGTCGGCTGCAGGTGAAATACCGTTGGACGCTGTACGTGAATGATGCTGTTGGCGTTTGGGCCGGAGGTCAACGGGTTCAGCGGATCGGACAGCCATCCGCCGACCGTTCCGCCTTCATTGAATTTGTACTGGTAACTCCCCGAGGGACCACTGCCGCCGCCTACTTTCAGCCGGACGCTTTTTTCCCAACTGCCATCCGGCAGTTTGTCCATGGTCCACCGCACTCCCGGATTGATGGCTCCGTTGCTGTTGTTGGCCCAGTTGTTGAATTCACCGGGCAGATGCACGATGGACGGGCTGCCTGCGGGGTAGTACCGGAATGTGACGTCAACACTGTCCTGCGCCGTCAGGACGCAGGAGAGGATGACGAGGAAGACAAGCGTGAAGAGCGCGCGCATGGAGCACCTTTGGAATGGAGACATTCCGCGTAATATAGCGCATCGCCCCCTTGAGGGAAAGGAAGAATCCGGGCAATCAGAGGGTGCCAGAGAGGAACAAGGGTCGTCACACCCCCCAGTACGTGAGAAATGACGCCAGGCCATTCCTCCCCATGTATCGCTCGAGCATACGTGGATCCGTCTTCGTCAGATCAACGAGAATGAGTCCGTCGAGCACGTCACTGAAATCGGGGTCGATGTTGAAGCCGAGCAGTACACCGCCGAGTTTCAAATATTGTTTGAGCAGGATGGGAATGTCCTTGTGATCATCCTCGATGTCAGCGATCAGGTTCGATAGATCACTGATGTCGCGCACGACAGTGGACATCGTCTTCGGATCGAACCCATGACTACGTCGGGGCACCGGGGGAGTTTTACCTCGCACAAGCTGCGCGCGACTGTCCATGTTGTTCCTGCTGAGGAAATCAACGAGAATTTGCTGACTGACTTTGCTGTATGCGCTGTTGATGCTGACAGGACCAAACAAATTCCGATATCTGGGATTTTTCACGACGTAGGCGCCGATTCCACGCCACAGGAGAACAAGAGGGAGGAACTGTCGCTGGTACTCGATCCGTACAAAACTCCGACCCATTTCCAGCGCGGGCGATATCTGTTTGAGAAGACGGTTTCGGATGTTGAAAAGCGTCTTGACATACAGGCCGGTTTTTCCTCGGAGAGGGAGGACAACGTCTGTCTGCCCCAGACGATACGCCGCAATGATTTCTCCTGTTTCCTCATTCCAGAGAAAAAGATGCAGATAGTCCTGATCGAAGGCGTCAAGGTCGATCTCCTTTCCCGTACCTTCGTGGTTTGCACGGAAGGTCACTTCACGGAGACGGCCGATTTCGTGGAGCACCAAAGGAATATCGGCGGCACGCGCGGAGAACACTTTGAAGTGCTCATGCGTCACGAGCAGTGCCTCGTATGGGAGTCGTTCAATCTCCTTGCGTAATTGGCGTGAGTCGAGCGCCGCGACGACAGGCTGCATTTTCGGTGTTTCATTCTGATGCCGCGGAGACATCCCCGACGGCCGTGCCTCTCCATGTTCGCGCTGCAGATAGGTCCGTATGCGCAAATAAGCGGTGATATCAGCTGCGTTTTTAAAGCGGGCGAGCCGTTCCGGAGTAATGATGCTGCCGATACGTGCATGTGTGCGGAGTCCGCGCTTGTTCACGAATTCATGGGGAAGCCGCATGGTCCGAAGCCGTGGATGCAGCATACTCAACGTGTGAAACCAGGCACTGTTGCTGCCTTCGAAGAACACGGGAAGCACCGAGGCACCGCTGTGCCTCGCCAGACGACCGATGGAATCGTGCCACGCCGGATCGCTCACCTCCCGTTTGGCTGAATCGAAATGCGAAACCTCGCCAGCGGGGAACACCCCGAGCACTCCGCCGTCCTGCAGCCAACGCAGCGTTTCCCTCATCCCGGACACATTCGCGCGAACGGAATCCGGTGCTGCGAAGGGATCCACGAAGATAAAGAGATCGCGCAGTTGGGAAATATTCCCGAGGAGGAAGTTGGCGAGGATCTTCACGTCCTTCCGCCGGCGCTTCAGCAAGGATGCGAGGAGCAATCCTTCTACACCTCCGAACGGATGGTTGGCGACGACGATCAGGGGGCCGGTTTCCGGGATGAGTGCAAGCAGTTTCTCGTCGACATGGCACTGTGCATCCAGCACCCGCAGTATTCGATTCTCCGCACTGTCCCCGTCAGTAAGGTGTTCCGCTTCGGCGGCAATTGCATTGAGCCTTTCGAAAGCCAAAGCACGTTCCAATCCCGGCTTCACCATGCGATACAAGGTGTGCACTGCGGGATTGGCATGTTGCATTATGAGTCGAAATCGGTTTTCTGACTGATGGAGTGTGATCATGGCAAGCGGGACCTGCGATGTGTGGGAAATCCGTTAGACCGTGCACACAAAGTAGATCCCGCTCATTCGGACGAGATTATTAATCGATGTGAATTCCGTTTGCCGCGGGGAGTGGATAACGAGCCGCGATCACCCCACCATGTTTTCCGGTGCAAGAAGGCGGTCGAGTTCTTCCCGGGAAAGCAGTTTTTTCTCGAGGACGAGTTCATACACGCCGCGCTCGGTTTCGAGTGCTTCTTTCGCGAGTGTGGTGCAGATCTCATACCCCAGAACGGGATTCAGTGCCGTGACGAGCCCGATGCTGCGTTCCACCATTTCACGGCAATGGCGCACATTTGCGGTGATGCCCTGGATGCAGCGATGGTTCAACGTTTCCATGCCGTTCTTGAGCATCTCCATGCTTTCGAAAATGCTTTGGACGATCACCGGTTCGAAGACATTGAGTTCCAGCTGTCCCGCTTCCACGGCCATGGTCACCGTGAGGTCGTTTCCGATCACCTTGAAGGCGATTTGGTTGACGACTTCCGGAATCACCGGATTGACCTTGCCCGGCATGATCGAGGAACCGGGCTGCATCGGCGGCAGGTTGATTTCATTGATGCCGGCACGGGGTCCGGAAGAAAGCAGACGCAGGTCGTTGCAGATTTTCGAGAGTTTCACCGCGAGCCGCTTGATCGCGGACGAGTACATGATGAACGCCCCGGTATCCTGCGTCGCCTCGACGAGATTGCGTGCGGTTCGCACTTCGAAACCGCTGATCGAACGAAGGTGTTCGACCACTTTATCCGCATACCCCTTCGGGGCGTTCAGGCCCGTTCCGATGGCCGTCGCACCCATGTTGATTTCAAGGAAGAGCCGTACGTTTTCGCTGAGGCGTTCGACCTCTTCTTCCAGCGTCACGGCCCATGCTTCGAAGGTCTGCCCCAGGGTCATGGGGACGGCATCCTGCAGCTGCGTGCGTCCCATCTTCAGCACGCCGGAAAATTCGACCGCCTTCGCGCGGAAGGAGGTAATCAGTCGCTGGAGCACTTCGATAAAGGATGTGTTGCTCCGTAGCAGGGCCAGCTTCACTGCTGTGGGATAGGCGTCGTTCGTGGATTGCGAGAGATTCACATGATTGTTCGGATGCACGACGCGGTAGTTGCCTTTTTCGTACCCGAGAACTTCCAACGCGCGGTTCGCAATGACTTCGTTCGCATTCATGTTCGTCGAGGTCCCGGCGCCGCCCTGCACCATGTCCACGACGAAATGCGTATGCAGTCGGCCATTGATGATGTCGGTGCAGGCTTGCACGATGGCGTCGCACACAGGTTTCGACAGCAGGCCGAGATCGAAATTCGCCCGGGCCGCCGCCATCTTCACCATGGCCAATCCTTCGAGGAGGGTGGGGTAGAAGCTGATGGGAACGCCGCTGATGTTGAAGTTTTCCGTCGCGCGGAGCGTCTGGATCCCGTAGAATCGCTCGGCGGGCACTTCGCGATCTCCGAGCAGGTCGTGTTCGCTGCGTGTGCGTCCGCTCTCATACTGAGTGGCGACATTGGCGACGTGTGTCGTGATCTGCCGCATGCGGCGCGAGATCACCCGCGCCACGCGGGAAACCACTTTCACGCCAATGCTGCCGTGCAATTCGAAAAGGTCATGCAGCCGATCGCGGCTGATGGTGAAAACCGTGCTGTCGAGCACGGCGCGCGCGGATGTCGCGTGCGGCGAGTCATCCATCAGAACGCCCTCGCCGAGGAAGTCGAGCCGTGAAAAAATGGAAATGCGCTTTTCCTCGCCGAACGGAGACCGCTTGAAAAGTTCTATCTCGCCGTCGAAGATGATGTAGAGGTTTTTCCGTTCAGTGTTTTCGGAGAAAACCAGTTCCCCCTTGGGAATAAGCCGGGTTTCGAATTGCTCGATGAGAATGTCTTGCTGCTCAGGCGTGAGATCCTGGAACAATTCAATTCCTGCGATAAAATCGTGTTTGATGCTGGAATCAGGTTGGTGCTGCATGGGAGAGTGTCCTTTTCGTTCTGATGCGGGAGACAGATGAAATCGTCTCCATCTTCAAATTTACTTCAATTCCCGGAGAAAATGAGAACGATCCGCAGAAAAACGTGAAAATAATCACGATAGCCGGGCGCTTGACTGATGAAGGAAATAATCGCACAATATATGTTTCCATCACTTTTACGAAAGTCACGATGCGCATTCTCTATATCTTTCCGCACCCGGATGATGAATCGTTTGGACCCGCCGCGGTCATGCATCAGCAGCTCGAAGCCGGACACGAGGTCCATCTCTTGACGCTCACGAGGGGTGGGGCCACAAAGGAGCGCCATCGCCTCGGGCTGAGCATCGATCAGATGGGGGAGGTGCGTTATCGGGAAATGAGGGCCGTGGAAAAAACACTCGGGCTCACCGGCATGACGGTGTGGGATTATCCCGACAGCGGATTGAAGAATATGGATCCGCGCATCCTGGAAGGAGCGATCGAGGATCATGTCGTGGCCTTGCGTCCCGACATACTCGTCACCTACGCAGTGCATGGCGTCAGTGGTTTTCACGATCATCTCGTCGCACATGCAGTGGTCAAGCGGATGTATCTCGACATGCGCGACCACGGCCATGCATATCTTCGTCGTCTGGCCCTGCTGACCATTCCCGACAGCGGTGAACCGGTGTTCGTGGATGGCCGTATTCGCTTGAAGAATTCGACTTCCGAAGAAATCGGCTGCACCATCCGACTCAGGCCAGAGGACAGGGAAATGATGATCGCCTGTCTTCACTGCTACGAAACATATCAGCAGACCATTGCCGACTCCGGAGTAATAGAGAAAATCGGGGATGCGGTACATTTCGAGATATTCGGAGAAGTACACGTCCCTCCCCTTGACGATTTACAGAAGGATTACCATGACCATTGAACAGCCAATAGAATTACGACATTTACAACTGGAGGATTATCTCGGCCTCAAAGCCGCCATGAAGGAGGCCTATTCCGATATCGGCGGTCTGACCTGGAGTGAAGCGGCAATTCAGAAACTGCTCGAAATCTTTCCAGAAGGACAATTGTGCGTCGTGGTAGACGGGAAGGTGGCGGCCTGCGCGCTGACCATCATCGTCGATTACGACAGCTTCGGCGACACGCACACATATGCGGATATCACGGGGCAGTATTCGTTCGACACGCACGACCCGCGGGGGGATGTACTCTATGGCATAGAAGTATTCGTGCATCCATCGTACCGTGGCATGCGGTTGGGACGCCGACTCTACGACGCGCGGAAGGAGCTCTGCGAGAATCTCAATCTTCGATCCATTGTTGCCGGCGGACGCATCCCGATCTATTCGAAATATTCTGACAAGATGACACCACGCGAATACATCGAGAAAGTGCGTCTCAAGGAGATCTACGATTCGACATTGACGTTCCAGCTCTCAAATGATTTCCACGTAAGGAAAATCCTTCGCGATTATCTACCCGGGGACACCTCCTCGCTCGACTATGCGACACTGCTGGAATGGAATAACATCTACTTTGAAAAGAAGCAGCTGCTGATAAAGCGTCCGAAGCCGGTCGTACGCATTGGCGTCGTGCAATGGCAGATGCGCCAATTCGACAGCTTCGACGCTCTCGTCGAACAGATAGAGTTTTTTGTTGATGCGGTGAGTGATTACAAATCGGATTTCATTCTGTTCCCGGAACTGTTCAACGCCCCGCTGATGGCCGAATTCAACCATCTCGGGGAAGCGAACGCCTTCCGCGCGCTCGCCGGTTTTACGGAACCGATTCGCGAGAAATTCATGGCGTTTGCCGTCTCATACAACATCAACATCATCACCGGAAGCATGCCCCTGGTCGAAGACGGCAAGGTGTACAATGTTTCCTATCTCTGCCGCCGCAACGGGAGCTGGGATGAATTCCGGAAAATCCATCCCACACCATCGGAAGTCGATTCCTGGGGCATTTCCGGCGGACGAACGCTCAAGGCATTCGATACGGATGCGGGGAGAATCGGCATTCTGATCTGCTACGATGTGGAGTTCCCGGAACTCGCACGCTTCTACGCCGATCAGGGTGTCCAACTCCTTTTTGTGCCGTTCCTGACCGATACGCAGAACGGCTACAATCGCGTGCGCAGGTGCGCACAGGCACGGGCGATCGAGAACGAATGTTTCGTCGCCATAGCCGGAGCCGTGGGAAATCTGCCCAAGGTCAACAACATGGATATTCAGTACGCACAGTCCGCCATCTTCACACCGTCCGATTTTGCGTTCCCGACGAATTCCATCAAGGCGGAGGCCACGCCCAACACGGAGATGACCATCATCGCGGATGTGGACCTCGAACTTCTCAAGGAGTTGCATGAATACGGCAGCGTGCGCACGCTCAAGGATAGACGGCTGGACCTGTACGAGCTCCGCATGCTGCCGGAACCTGATACAAGCAAGCCCTCGGGCACTTCACGCGATCCACGCTAGCGTCTTTCTCATGATCAATTCGCTTTCATACCGCTCGCCCTCGCTGCGTGCGTCCCTACGCACGATGCAGACACGAATCGCCGTTGTCCTCTTCGTGTTCTTGCTGCTGCGTCCGGCAGATGCACCGCTCAACGCTCAGACGTTCGATATCGGCGCCGTCTCCGTCTACGGAAACATGCAGTATCCCGTACCAAACACGAAATGGGGGAGCTGGGCCGCGGATACCGCGGCGCGTGGATCCACCGTGGAAACGGCCATCCCCACCGAACGATGGGAACAGATGCAGGACCTCGGTGTGTCGTTGGCACATTTCACGATTTTCGCGGAGCGGCTGGTAGAGGGACCAGAAAACGTGGCTCTGAAACTGAATCATGCCGCGTGGGTGCGGGGGATGTCTCTCTCTCTGAGCGATCCGGTACTCTGGGATCTCTCACGATCGGAACGCCGTCCGTGTCAGGTCGAATCACCGCGCGATTTTTCGGCGCGATCGGGCGGAACCCCGGTTTTCTCCGAGCGGCTTCATCGCGGGGCGCTTTTCGCCGACCGGCATATGGTCGAGTCGAAAGGACCCAATGCCATCGCGTACCGGGCGGATGCGGATGCGGGGGCGCGGGTGAGCGGCTATCGACGAGGAGGGGAAGTGTTTTCCGATTTGCGCATGCGGAACCCGTCCGGATACTATGTTCTTTCCGCGCGGTGTGCGTATGCGCCTGCTGCCCTTTCTGATGGAGACCGACCCATATTTTCCGTGGAACTGCGCACGGGAAAAGGAGTGGAGCGTTTCCCGTGCAGTCTCGCACAACTGCGAAGTTCGGGATCGGCGCAGTCGAAGGACCTCGACACCGTCGTCGTAGAAGTATTTCTCGGCCGCATCCATCTTCTCGGTGAAATCGAGGATGGCGGTGTTGCCATGCGCATCGAGCGGATGAACGTTCCCGGGCCCGATCCCGGGTACAATGAACGCCTGCGGAGCAATGAAGCGCTGCAGATGGAATTCGTGTATGAAGGCGGTTTGGACATAACCGTCGACGCGGTGTATCTCAGCGACGAACGGGCGTTTGCGCTGTTTAATCCCGGACATCCGGATCTGAAAGCCGGAGAAGGCGATCTCGACCGTCGCATGCGCGATCGCATGCGCCTGCTCGGCGCAGACAGCGCGGCACCCTGGCCCGCGCTTCGGTACCTCGAGTTTTCAGAATCCCTCGCCGAAGACGGGAGCGATCTGCCCGCCCGTGCCCTGGCGGAGATACTGAAAGAAATCGCCGGCACGCGGCGCACTCCGGTGCGCGCGTTCGTCTGGTCTTCCGGGGCGGCGACCAAGGATTCGGCACGCATTCTCAACAACGCGGCAAGTTTGCGCGGTCTCGTTTCAGGCCGCTATTTCTATCCTTTCGAGGAAAGCTACGGCGTACGACCCGGGGACGCCGCGTACTACGACAGCACTTATTTCCCGGCCTCATGGGAACGCGGAGGCACGCATTCGTGGGTGAACTACCAGAGCATTTCCGACTGGTACAGGCGATACGCCGAAGCCCGGCGCGCGCTCGGCATTCGCGAATGGGTGCCTGCGATGCAGACACACAGCTGGCTGTTTCGCAGCGGCTGGCCGGTCGTGTCCCTCAACGATACGGGCTGGCTGTATGAACCCAACGCGGCGGAATTCCGCTTCCACTGCAACCTTTCGCTCTGCTATGGCGCAACGGGGATGATGTTTTATCAGTTCAGTTCGTGGCCGGGCAACGCAGCAAAAGGGAACGTCGTGCGCCGCGATGATCCTGAATACGGAGGGATGGGGGCAGTCGGTCTCCTCAATCCGCATGACAACATGCCGCGGCGCATGGATACCAACGGAGAGGACAAGTGGGACAGCACGCGCGCATTCGTGCACGGCGCATTGAAGCCGATGGGCGAACGCCTCGCGAAACTGGCGTGGCAGCGCGGGTACAACTGTCACACGCTGCGCCCCGATGAGCGGAGTCCCCTGATAAGGACGGTCCATAGCTGGAGTTTTCCCGAACGGCAGGGACTGGTCGAAGATCCGCCCGAACGCTGTTTCGTGGAGATCGGAGAGTTCGCGGATTCCGAAGGCACGCCCTTTCTCTTCATCCTCAACAAACGTGTGGACTCCGCGGGGCAGAGGGAAATCTATCTTCAGCTCAAGGACCCGATACGGCGGCTTGAACTGCTTCCCGTCACGGATGCACCCGTCGAGCTGAGTTTCTTTGCGCCGGGGAATTATTCTCTCGTCCTTCCTCCCGGACATGCCGCCTTGCTCCGCGTGCGCTGAGCGTGGGCGCGTTCATCTCGCGAAGACAGATGGTAACTTTTCCCGAATATTTTCGTAACTACAAGATTATTTCAGTTTCCACTATCACGGAGTCATCATCCATGAGACACGGTTCCCTCCTCGTTATTCTCATCCTGTTGATGGGAGTGGGTGCGTCGGCACAGCAGCTTCCGAAAATCGACTTTGAGAAATACACATTGGCCAACGGCCTCGATGTCATCCTGAGCGTCAACAAGAGCATTCCCGCGGTGAATGTGAATCTCTGGTATCACGTCGGTTCGAAGAACGAAGCTCCCGGCAAGACCGGATTCGCACATCTTTTCGAGCATATGATGTTTCAGGGATCGAAGCACGTGATAGGGGAGTATCTCGCGCTCGTCGAGCAGGCAGGAGCAAACCTTCGCACAGGCGGAGTGAACGGGACGACGAATAACGATCGTACCAACTATTTCGAAACCGTGCCAACGTCGTCACTCGAATATGCGCTCTGGCTCGAGTCGGACCGCATGGGTTTCCTCGGCGATGCGCTGACGATGGAGAAGTTCACCAATCAGCAGGATGTGGTCAAGAACGAAAAGCGCCAGGGCGACAACGCTCCGTACGCGTCCGTGCAATACATGGTGGCGGATAATCTGTATCCTGCCGGACATCCCTACGCGCATACGGTCATCGGATCGATGGAGGATTTGACAAACGCCACGCTCGACGACGTTCGCGACTTCTTCGATACCTGGTATGTTCCCAACAACTGTACTCTGACCCTCGTCGGTGATTTCGATCCCGCCGAAGCGAAGGCGCTCATTGAAAAGTATTTCGGTCCGTTCGCTCCCGGCAAACCGCAGGCGCGCCCGGGCGTGAATATCCCTTTTCTTGCGCGCAACAAGCAGGTGCTCGCCAAGGATCGTGTCCCACAGGCGCGGCTGCAATTCGTGTATGCCGTTCCCCAGCAGTATTCGAACGACGAAGCCCGGCTCGATTTTGCGGCCAGCATTCTCGGTCAGGGCAAGACCTCGTACCTCTACAAGAAACTCGTTCGAGAACTGCAACTCGCCAGCAATGTGATGGTGTACAATGCCGCGCGCGAGATTTCCGGCGAATTCACCATCGTCGTGACCGCGCGTCCCGGTGCGGATATCGACCGCATTCGCCAAGTCGTGGACGAGGAGATCGCGGCGTTCGTCAAGGCCGGGCCCACGGCCGAGGAAATGCAGCGCATCAAGGCTGAAACGGAAAGCCAATTTCTTCGCAGTCTTGAGCGCATTGGTGGTTTCGGTGGCATCGCTGACAAGCTGGGTGGCTATAACACCTTCATCGGGACACCGGATTTCTTTCAGCAGGACTATGACCGTTATCAGCGCATGACACCCGAAGAAGTCACCGCCAGCTTCCGTACATGGGTTGCCGATGCGCATCGGCTCGAAGTGCTCGTGATGCCCGAGACCAGCGGGCGTCCGGATGCTCCTGAATTCGACCGCACGGTCATTCCCTCTACCAAAGGTCCTGTCTCGTTCAATGCTCCCGAGACCGAAAGCCGCATGCTCGACAACGGACTTGAAGTGGTCGTGAGCCGTCGTCCGTCGCTCCCGCTTGTGTCGGCACGTCTTCTCATCAAGACGCAGGACGTTCTCGAGTCCGAGGAGAAGGCCGGACGCAGTTCGATGACCGCCAGTATGCTTGACGAAGGGACGCACTCGCGATCGGCGCTGCGGATTCAGCAGGATCTGGATCGCTTCGGATCATCGCTCGGCGTCAACGGCGGAAAGCAGGGGGCGACCGTCACGTTGGGCAGCATGAAAAAATACCTCGATGATTCGTTCGACATTTTTGCCGATGTCGTGCTCAACCCGGAGTTCGATGACTCCGAATTCGAACGTCAGCGCAAGCAGGCGCTTGATGGACTCAAACGGAGCAACAGCAACCCCGGCAGCGTGGCGAACAAGATCTTCATGAAGAAGCTGTTCGGAGAAGATCATCCGCTCGGGAGAAGTTCCGACGGAACGGAGGCTTCCATTGCTGCACTTTCCACAGCGGATCTGCGTGAGACCTGGTCGAAGTTCTGGCGTCCGAATAACGCATCACTTCTGTTTGTCGGTGACATCACGCTCGAGGAAGCGGTGACTCTGGCGAACAAGTATCTTGGTGAGTGGCAGCGCGCGGCCATCCCTCCGACGACCATCCCCAAATGGTCAAACCCAACCAGCAAGACCGTGTACCTTGTCGATCGCCAGGGAGCGCCGCAGTCTGAAATCCGCATCGGCAGCACGGCGCCGAACCGAATGTCACCTGAATACTACGCGCTGCTGATGACGAATACCATGCTTGGCGGCGCATTTTCATCGCGTCTCAACCTCAACCTCCGCGAGGACAAGGGATACACTTATGGAGCGTTCTGCCGTCTCTCGACAGAGCGCGAGTACGGCTACTGGATGGCCACCGCGGGCGTGCAGACGAAGTTCACGAAGGAGTCGCTGATCGAATTCAAGAAGGAAATCGAGGGTCTTGGCGGCGGGATCCCTGTGCGTCCTGACGAACTGAGGAACATGCAGAACAACCTGACGCGCGGCTATGTTCAGAATTTCGAAAGCAACGATATGGTTGCGGGACAAATCGCACCACTGTTGTCTGATGGACTGCCCATGTCGACGCTGACCGATTACATCTCCAACATCGACAGCCAGACCCCTGCCGCCATCACGGCGACAGCACAGAAGTTTTTCCGTTTCGATGACGCTATCGTCGTCATCGTCGGCGATCTTTCTGTGATCGAGGCACCGGTGCGTTCCCTCAACTGGGGTACCGTCAAGGTCATCGATGCGGAAGGTGCGGAGCAGTAGTCCGCTTCGGAGCAGGAGTCCGCGATGGTACCGGGAAAATGCCCTGAACTTATTTCCGCTTCCATGAAACAAACATCCGGGTAAACCGTACCACACCTCGCATAATATCCTCCTTCAGCCCTTTGAGGTTTCCTTCCACCCCGCAGAGGGCTGAACTATTTTATTTCAGTATTCGTCTGTAGCGCAGCACTGCCATCCCGAACACGCCGACGCCGAACGCCATCATCGCGAGGGTTTCCGGAATGAGCAGATGCAGGGGGGTGCCCTTCAGATAGATTTCACGCAGTACGACGAGGTAATAGCGAAGGGGATTGAGGTAGGTCAGGTACTGGATCGCGTCGGGCATGTTGGCGATGGGGATGAAGAAGCCGGAGAGCAGGATGGCGAAGATCATGAAAAACCATCCCACGAACAGCGCCTGCTGTTGCGTCTCGGAAATGGTGGAAATGAAGATGCCGATGCCAAGGGTGGTAAGGACGAAAACGGCGGATTCGAAAAACAGCAGAAGAATGCTTCCCTCCACGCCAATTCCGAATATCAGGTACACAAATCCCATTGCCACCGTGATCTCGAGGAAGCCGAGAATGCTGAAGGGCAGAATCTTCCCCAGGATCAGCTGCCATGCACGTATGGGCGTGACCATGAGCTGTTCGAGCGTTCCGATTTCCTTCTCGCGCACAATACCCATGCTCGTAAGGAACACGGTGATAATCAGCAGAATGAGGGCGACGATGCCGGGGACGATGTACACCTTGCTCTCCATCTCCGGATTGAACCAGAAGCGGGTTTCCGTCGATGCCAGGCGAACGGTGCGGAGCGGTCGTCCGAGCTGTGGTTCGAGCGCGATGACCTGGGCCTGGTGCTCCTGTGCGATGTGGGAGAGATAACTCAACGCAACCCCGGCGCTGTTGCCGTCTATGCCGTCTACCAAGAGCTGGACGGCGGGCCGGTCGCCCCGGATGATATCACGCTGAAAGTGCTCCGGTACAACGATGGCGATGCGCGCCCTGCCGTAATCGAGCCATTCGGGAAGCGCGGTGTAATCTTCCTCAACGCCCACGGGAATGAAGTACGGCGTATGTGTGAAGCGCTGCAGAAAATCGCGGCTCATTGGTGTCCGGTCGAGGTCCGTGAACACGACGGTCACGTTCTTCACATCGGTGGTGATCGCGTTGCCGAGGAGCACGATCTGGATGAAAGGTACCACGAAGAGAACCCCTATCATCGCGGGATCGCGAAAGATCTGACGGAATTCTTTCTGTATGATATAGAAAATGCGCTGCATGGGTATTCCGTTCACTTACATGGTCAACATTCAAAAGCTTGGATGGCTCGACGTATACACTGGTGAAATACGTATCATTCGAGCCGCATGCGGAAACGGCGTATGGCAATCACCACGAGGAAGAATCCGAGTCCGGTGAGTATCAGCGAGTCGGGCCACAATTCCGCCAGCCCCACACCTTTGAGCATGATGCCGCGGATAATGATCAGGAAGTATGTCGCAGGAAGAATGCGGGCGAGATACTGCAGTGGCTCCGGCATGCTTGAAACGGGGAAAATGAAACCGCTCAACATGATGGTAGGGAGGATCGTGGCCATCAGTGTCATGAACATGGCGACGAGCTGCGTTTTCGCCACGGTGGATATCATCAGTCCGAAGCTCAATGCGACGAAGACATAGACCAGGGAGAGCATTCCAAGCAGAAGCAGGCTGCCGCGCATCGGGACATTGAAAAGCAGGCGTGCACTGATGAGAATGATTGCGGCGTTCATAAGTCCAAGAAGGATGTAAGGAAAAACTTTCCCGAGGATGATTTCACGCGAGTGCACAGGCGAGACGAGGATCTGTTCGAGCGTTCCCGTTTCCTTTTCACGTGTAATTGCAATGGATGTGAGCAGTGCGGAAATCAGCATCAGAATCAGCGCGACGAGTCCCGGCACGAAAAAGTATGTGCTGTTCATGTCGGGATTGTAGAAAATGCGCGGTGCGATATCATAGAGCAGGGGGATCGACCCGTTCAGCCGCCGATTATACAGTTGAAGCACCTGCTCGGCGTAATTGCTGACGAACGTGCCGACGTTGCTGTCGCTGGCGTCGATCAGGAGCTGCACGCGCGCGCGTTTCCCCGGCTGCAGTTCGCGGCTGAATTCACGGGGAATGACAATGACCATCAGCGCATCACGACGCATGAAAAGCTGCTCGATTTCCTGTCTGTTCACCTCACGGCCGAGCGGTTTGAAGAAGCCGTTTTCGGTAAAGGCTTCCACGAGCGCGCGGCTCTCCGGCGTGCGTGCGTCGTCGATGACGCCGAATGCGATGTTCCGCATGTCGAGCGTGATGGCATAACCATACAACACGATCATCAGGATCGGCATCAGGATGATGATGAGCAAGGTGCGCCAGTCGCGGAAGATGTGCGTGAATTCCTTGCGCACGATTGCCAGAAGTCTGCGCCGCATGTAGCTATCCGTTCTCTGTCGATGAAATGATATTCGGTTTATCCGCAGGCTCTGTTTCGCCCACGAGGTGGACGAAGATTTCCTGCATGCTTTTCAGCCCGTATTTCTCCTTCAATTCGCCGGGCTTTCCCAGTTCGATGATACGGCCTTGGTACATGATGGAGAGCCGTCCGCAGTACTCCGCCTCGTCCATGTAGTGCGTCGTGACAAAAACCGTTTTTCCGTTCGCGGCGATGTCGTAAATGATGCGCCAGAAATTGCGCCTGGATATGGGGTCGACGCCGCCCGTCGGTTCGTCGAGAAACACGATGGACGGATCATGGAGCATGGCCACGCTCAGTGCGAGACGCTGCTTCCAGCCGAGGGGGAGTGAGCGGGTGAGCGTGTGCCGACGTTCCTCGAGCTTCAACTCCTCCAGCATCCGGTTTGTCTTGTCTATGATCTCCGCGCGTGAGAGTCCGTAGATGCCTCCGTAGAATTCGATGTTCTGCGCCACGGTCAGGTCTTCATACAGCGAGAACTTCTGACTCATGTACCCGATGGTCTGCTTGATTTTTCTTGCTTCCGTGTGTACGTCGAAACCCGCCACACGTGCGATGCCCGAGGTGGGCGTAAGCAGACCGCAGAACATCCGAATCGCAGTTGTTTTCCCGGCCCCGTTCGCGCCGAGAAAGCCGAAGATTTCTCCCTGCTGCACGGAGAGCGAAAGATCGTCGACAGCGGTGAAGCTTCCGAAGCGCTTGCTGAGATGTTCGGCGTAAACGACAGGTTCAGGTTGCATGCCGCGTCTCCTTTTCGATCAGGGAAATGAACACGTCCTCGAGGGAAGGAGCGATGGGTTCGAGCACGACGTCATGGCCCAGCGCCGCGGCGATACTGCGCGTAAGCGACGCTTCGTCGGTGCCGATTTCGGCAGTGATATGCAGCGTGTCTCCGAAGGTCTGCACCGACACCACGCCTGGCGTCTGTTCGATGACGGCAAAGCGCATCACGACGTCCGAATCGCGCAGCGCGTACATTGGAAGTTGCATCTGTTCAATCAAGGCTGCCGGCGTGCCCTGGGCGAGGGCGCGGCCTTCGTGCATGATCACAATACGATCGCAGAAGAGCGCCTCGTCCATATACGGCGTGGAAACGATGATGGTGACGCCCTGTGCGCGCAGTTCGCGGAGGATGTTCCAAAATTCGTTGCGTGAGACCGGGTCGACGCCTGTCGTTGGTTCGTCGAGCACAAGCAGAACGGGATTATGAATGAGTGTGCAGCTCAGTGCCAGCTTCTGTTTCATCCCGCCTGATAGCCGTCCGGCCAAGCGATTGGCGAAGGGCTGCAGGCGGCTGAAATGGTACAGGCGCTCGAGCCGCGCGGCCAGTTCCTTTTTCGGCACAGCAAAAAGATCCGCGAAGAATCGCAGGTTCTGGTCCACGGAAAGATCGGGGTACAGCGAGAAGCGCTGCGGCATGTATCCAGTGATCGAGCGGATATTCCGAATGTCTTTGCTCACATCGAATCCCTGGACATGCATCGTCCCGGAATCGGGCCGCAGCAGCGTCACCAGCGTCCGCATGGTAGTGGTTTTCCCGGCGCCATCGGGGCCAATCAAGCCGAACAACTCGCCGCCGCGGATCTCGAAACTCAGATCCTGAACCGCTTTCTGGCTTCCGTAGGATTTCGAAAAGTGCTCAACCGAGATCAGCGCGTCCATTACGCTCCCTTTTCCACGTGCACGGTGACGGGCATTCCGATTTTCAGTATTTCGTCGCGGTTGGTCACGGAAATCTTTACGGGATACACGAGCGCCGTCCGCGTCTCCTCGGTCAGAATGGTCTTGGGTGTGAATTCCGCTTTGTCGGAGATCCAGCTGACCCGCCCGGTAAACGATGCGTCGGAGCCGTCGACCTCGACGCGCACCTCCTGTCCGAGGCGAACGGAGGGGAGCTGCTTTTCCGATACATAGATGCGCGTCCACATATCTCGGAGATTCGCGACGTCGAATAGCGGCGCCCCAATGCCGAGGAATTCGCCCTCTTCGGTGTAGCGCACGAGTACACGTCCTGTGAGCGGAGCAGTAATGCTGCCATCGCGCTGCTGCTTGCGGACGATGTCGCTGCCGGACTCGATCTGTGAACGCTTGCTCCGCAGCGCCCCCATCGCAGCCTCAGCGGCAGCGAGTTCATCATCGGTGGACTCGAGCTGTGTCTTCAGATCGTCCACCATTTGCTGGGTGGCGGCCTGCTGCGAGAGCAGCGTCTTGAAGCGTTCATACTTCTTCGCCACGTTATCCCGCTGCACACGAGCAGCACGGAGGCGAGACTCGGATGCGGTAAGCTGATGCTGCAGTTCCGCCATCATGGCATCGTTCTGATCGAGCTGATATCCGAGACGCTCTGTCTCAATGATGGCGAGGACGCTGTCCCGAGTGATCGCATCGCCTTCGTCCACGTACAGCGAGAGCACGCGCCCGGGAGTTTCAGCGCTGACGCGCACGGTGTTGGCATCCATGATGCCGGTGAAAGTGGTTTCCATCTCGTTTCCATCCGAGCATGCCGCCAGCAGCAGCAGGAAGGGAAGCGCGGGGAGTATGCGCAGGTTCATGAATTCGTCTCCTATATGTCCTTGCCGATTACATTCGCGAGTTCGGTGAGTTTTATCAGGTACTGGATGTCGCTCTGCTCGCGGCGGAGCAGAGCCGTGGTACGGGCGGTTTCCGCGTCGACGAGTTCAGTCGCCGTCGCCAGACCTTGCGAGAGGCGGGCCTGCAGCAGGTCGCGTTTGACGCTTTCCTGCCGCACCTGATCGTCGAGCATGGCACGCGTTTCCGCGAGGACGCCAAGATCGTTGCGCAAGCTGCGGATATTCGTGCGGAGCTGACGTTCGAGGCGTGCGTAGCGCAGGTCTGTCTCCTGTCGTTGGATTTCCTGCTGATCGACGCGGCCGCGATCGCCGCCCCACGACCACAGGTTCCACTGCAGGGCGAGGCCGGCGGTGTAGTAGTTCATCCACGCGTTGGACACCTGGTCGACCCCCGGTTTCCCATAGCGATACGAAGCAAAGGCCGAAAGAGCGGGGAGATACGCGGCTTTCTCCGCGCGCACGCGCTGGTCACCCAGAGCTTTCATTTCTCTCAGTACGGCGAGATCGCTCCGCTGCAGAAGAGCGGCCTGCAGAAGCGCCTCCTCATCCTCGATCGGCAGCGTCGAGGTGACGCTGACGTCGGAGGAGACATCGAAATCGGGATCGAGATCTCCGAAATCGGCAACCGTCAGACGCGCATTGCGATACGCGGAATGGGCGGAGGCGCGTTCGACTCGAAGCGCGCTCATGCGCGTGGAAAGCAGCAATGTATCGTAGGGCAGAATCTGTCCCTGTGCCTGCAGCTTCTTGAGCAGATCGAGCTGCGCGCCGAGATACTGCAGCTGTTCTTCGTAAATCCTCCGCGAACGCAGAGCCAATTGTGCCTGGCGGTAGGCGATGGCGACGCGATTGTGCAGAGAGGTTTCTGTCCCCTTCAATTGCGCACCGGTAATGGCGACCTGCGCTTCCTGCATGCGCTGTCCCGTTTCCAGGCGAAAGCCGGTGAAAAGCGGCACACTCGCGGTTATCGCGCTTTCGTACACGTTGCCGTCCCCGAAGCGAATGCTGCGGGAAATCAGTCCGGGAATGGCCAGATCGATGCCGCCGGTTTCGCTGATGTGGGTGTACGAGGCAGTCAGATCGAGACGCGGCAGGCGCTGAGTTCGTGCAATGTCGACGCCGCGCTCGGCGTGTTCCACTTCGAGGCGCGCGATCTTGACTTCCTCCGCATGATCGTGCGCCCGTTGCTGCGCTTCCTCAAGGCTGAGCATGCGTTGCGCCCGGAGTCCGGGGACGTTGCCGAGGAAAGGGACACCCAGCAACAGTATGAATATGACTGTACGTGTCATGAAATTACTCCGTTCGGGGTTTGAGTCCGTAATACACAAGTTCGAAAATATGATCCTTCCGTTCTTCGATCAGCTGATCCCGCCGATCCCTGAGTTCCGGTATCAGTGTGGAGAAAATCGGGAATCCCGCAAAAAAATAGATGCAGGCGCCCATGATCGATATCAATGTCTGAAACGGATCCGTCTTCCGCGATTCGCCGCTTCGGCTGCTTTCCTCGAATAACGCCAGCAGCAGCTTCGGCATTCCCAGCGGATTCGCCTGTACGATTTCGGGGAGACGGCGGCTGAACACCGGCGCACCTTCAGCCACCTCGCGCAGCAGGAACATCGGCAGGGCGGGATTTTCATTCAGCATATCGACATACCGGTGAATGAACGCGCGAAGCACGGTAGGGAAGTCGCCTTCCGCGCGCAGCGTATCGGCGAGCTGAAAGAAATAGGTGTGAAACACGTAGGTGAACACTTCCTCATACAGGCGGTCCTTGCTGCGAAAGTAATAGTGCAGAAGGGCTTTGTTCAGGCCGGCACGGTCTGCGATGCACTGCATACGCGCACCCTGCCTGCCGTGCATACTGAACTCCTCGAGCGCGGCAGCCAGGATCTGAAGCTCGGTCTCTGAAAATGTTGTACTTGCCATGATGTTTACCAAATAGATTAACCATATGGTTAAACTGTGTGGATAAACATAATACATTGGGCGGCTGTTGTCAAGAAAAAAACCGTGATGCATTATTTCCGGGAGAATGCACTTCCGTTCGGAAGCTGGAAATAATGCATCACGGAGGGCACGCGTTGGCACACGCATCGCTTTGAAGCGGGGAGAAAGCGGGCTCAACGGGTGAAGCGTCGAAGTTCAATCAGATCAGCAGCAGGAGTCGGGATCGCATTTCACCTCCGCTGCGAACGGTAATCAGATGCATACCGCGGGACAAATGCCCGCAGGACAGGCGCAGATCCTGCGCGCCGGCTGGGAGGAGGCGCACGGCGGGCAGGATCGCAGCCTGCGTACCTGCGAGCGAGATAATCTCTATTTGGACAATGCCGTCGTGAGGCGCGACGATGGGCAACGTGACAACATCCCTCGCGGGATTCGGCCAGGGAGGAGCTAGAAGAAGACCATGGTCGGTGCTGATCGCTTCAATAACGGTTTCCTCGGAAAGAGTGCTGCTGCCATCGCGGTCGATCTGCCGCAGCCTGTATCTCAGTTTACCGGATTCACTTCCCAGCGTGTCCGTCCATTCGTACCAGCGGGGCGATTGCCTGTCGCCGTCGCCCGGAACAAAGCCCAGGATATCCCAACCTCCCGATGCTCGCGAACGCTGAATTTCGAACCCGAAATTCTGCATTTCCGTCTCCGTGCGCCACCGCAGCCACACCTGCCTGTCGCGGAGACGTGCCTCGAATGCGCTCAGCTCGACGGGGAGGGGCTGCACGGCGATGCTGTTCGTGAACGTGATATCGTCCAGTGCGAGGGTGCAGTCGTTGGATGGACTCGCGGCCATGTAGAACATGAACGAGTCGATGTCAAGACTATCGGACAGACCTGCTCCCGGATGATCGTCTGCGACGAGGGCGCCATCGATCCAGATGTCGCAGGATAGGGGGGCAGCGGTGTATGAACCGCTGCGGGTATAACTGTTGCTATTGAATGAGTTATTGACGTATACCTCAAGAAGATGCACGCTGTCAGTCCGCATCGGCGCAGGTGTGATCGCAGTCCATCCCGTGCTGCTTCGTATGGAGAAACTGAGTCCGCTGCTGTCCTGGCGCCACCTCAGTCCCGCGAATATCTGGCTCGACGAAAAACCGACATTGTCGCTGAAGCAGCTGCCGTTTCCACAGAAGAAATACACGTCGCCCGGTCCTCCCCCGATCGAGATCCACGTCTGCAGTGTGAAGCATCGTGATCCGTCGAAATCGTGCCACTGAATCTTGTTCAGCGATGATCCGGTCGGTGCGGTCAGCCTGGCCTCGGACGCGCTGCCCAGACGGGAATCGCCGGGATTGAGGAGTTGCAGACTCCCGCCCTGCGATCCTATGCGCACACGTGCACTTCCCGAAGGAGGGGATGGCATGAATGAAGTGCTGACGCCGCTCGCATGAGTGCCTGTGGCATTTCCGAAATCGTAATGCCATGGTTGGGCCGCGGAAGGAATGCACTGAAGGGCGGTGCATGCACCGAAAAGGCACATGCGAAATAACCATGAGGTGCTCATGATGTCTCCCTGGATATGTCGAAAAAACGGGTGTTCTCCCTGAACTTCCCTTATAGTACGATTTCCAGATGTTCGCGGCAAGGCAAACAGAAATCCGCAGGCTTCAAATCGATATCCTCGACGTAGGTGGAGGAATTCATCACGCAGGGATGATCGATGCAGTGCCGCAGGCCGAAGGTGTGACCGAGTTCGTGCAGCGCTTCTTTCAAACAGCGTGCGGCAAGCTGTTCCCCGGAACGCGGGATTCCGTAGAATTCGTTGTGCAGTCGGAATGTGGAGAATACGGCAGCGAGGTTGTTGAGCTGCGCCTGGCCGAACACGAATGTCAGCACCGGGACAAACAGGTCATATGGGGTGATGCCGAGAAGGCGTTCGGTGTGCGGCTCGGCCTGCTGCAGGAGGAGTGCGAGAACGGATGTGGAGTGGTATTGCTTGCGGGAGGCGTCGAGCGCCGAGTCTATGTCAACCGGTCGAGGCCTGATGGTGATGCGGACGGGCAGAATCTGCTCGATGCCGGATCGCAGCTCTTCAAGAGACACATCGCGCGGATGTGTGCCCAGCGGTATGACGGTGACTTCCCTCACGCCGGACATTATTCTGGACGCTTCAGACCGTACTTTTCGATTTTATTGTAGAGCGTGACGCGGTCTATGCCCAATTTCTCTGCTGTCCGCGAGATATTCCAGTTGTTCTCTTCCAGCATATGACTGATATGCTCTTCCTCCATTTCGGAGAGCGAGGACCCGCGCGGTGGAACGCTGTTTCTCCCCACCTGAACGGGCAGATCATCCGGCGTGATGATGCCGGTTTTGTTGATCACCACCGCACGTTCGATCGCGTTTTCCAACTCACGGACATTGCCGGGCCAGTCATGTGTGAGCAGCACGTCCATCGCTTCTGAACTCAGTTCCGGCGCCGGGCGGTTCATCGAACGCGCGTGGCGCTCCACGAAGTGCGAAGCAAGCAGGGGAATGTCTGCACGTCGTTCACGCAGAGGTGGAAGGGTAATGGTGAATACGTTCACGCGATAGTATAAATCCTCCCGGAAAACGGCGCTTTTTACTTCCTTTTCCAGGTCCACGTTTGTCGCGCAGATAAGGCGAAAATCTGCTTTCACCGTGCGCTCGCCGCCGAGCCGATGAAATTCGCGGTCTTCGAGCACGCGGAGCAGGTCGATCTGTGATTTCAGGCTCAGGGTTCCGATTTCATCGAGAAACAGCGATCCGCCCTGCGCCATTTCGAATTTGCCCTTGCGGCGGTACTGGGCACCGGTAAAGGCACCCTTCTCGTGACCGAATAATTCGCTTTCGAGCAGGGATTCGGGCAATGCGCCGCAGTTGACCGGGATGATGGGGAAGTAGCGCCGCCGGCTGTTCATGTGAATGGCCCGCGCGATGAGTTCCTTCCCGGTGCCGCTTTCTCCCAATATCAGCACAGTGGAATCCGTCGGAGCCACCGTTTTGACCAGTTCGAGTACCTGCTGCATCGGACCGCTTTCGCCTATGATGTCGTCAACGAACTGCAGATGGTCGATGCTCTCGCGCAGGGCGAGGTTCTCGCGCTGCAATCGGATTTTATCAACGGCGTTCAGCACCAGGTGAGATAGTTCGTCGGGATCGACCGGCTTCGTCGTATAGTCAAAGGCACCGGCTTTGAGTGCTCGTACCGCGGTGTCGACCGTAGCAAACGCCGTGATGATGATGATGATGACTTGCTGGTTGAATTCCCGGATTCTGTCCTGCAGAGCGAGTCCATCCATGCCAGGCATCTTGATGTCGAGAAGAATGATGTCCACGCTGTGTTCCTGCATGCATTGCAGGGCTTCGGCTGCATTTTGTGCGGTGACAATGGAGTAGCCGTCATCCTCGAACCAGGCGGCCAGCGATTGCCGTACGCTGGGTTCATCGTCGACGATCATGATGGTGATATCCGAGGGATCAAAGGCGGTCATGCGTTCTCCTGCCGATATGAAGCGGGACCGAAAATGGGAATGATGATGGTGAACGTCGCACCCTTTCCAGGCGTGCTGTCGACGGTGATGCGCCCTTCATGGCTCTGGATAATGCCATAGGCAACGGAGAGGCCGAGCCCTGTGCCGTGTCCTTCTTCCTTTGTTGTGAAGAACGGTTCGAAAATCATGCGCTGATCGGATTCGGAAATTCCCACGCCCGTATCGGAGACGCGTATGCTGGCGTTTGTCTCATCATGGGACAATGAAACCGCCAGACGGCCACCCTCCGGCATCGCTTCGATCGCATTCATGATGATGGCGAGCACCGCCTGCTGAATCTGATTCTGATCGCAGGTCGCAAGCACGGTTTCGGTGGGTACATGCACCTCGAGCCGGATTTCGTAAAGATCGATCTTGTGGTGTACCAGCTTGATGGTTTTCTCAATGACCTCGTTGAGATCTGCCTGTCGGTATTCGCCCTCGCGTCCGCGTGCGAAGAAGAGCAGGTTTTTGACGATATCGCCGCATCGACGCGCCTCCTCGGCGATCAGCACGACATCCTTTTGCATCACAGCGCATTTCGCTTCGTCAAGCTCACGTTTGTCGAGCCGCTTCTCGATCAGACGCGCATATGTCAGAATCCCGGCGAGCGGATTGTTGAGTTCATGCGCGATGACGGAACTCAGTTTTCCGAGTGACGCCATTTTTTCCATATGCAGGATTTGCGCCTGTACCTTGTTGAGTTCCTCGGTTTTCGCGGCGACCTTGTCCTCGAGTGTATTCGACCATTCGACGAGCTGCCCCTTGGTACGCCCGAGTTCGTGGGCCATGCGGTTGAAGGATTTGACCAGCTGTCCCAGCTCATCCTTGCGCTTGAGCGGGATGGTATGCTCGAGATCTCCCGTTGCGAGCTTATGTGTTCCCTCGATCACAGACTTGACGGGTTTGTGTACGAAGAAGAACACAAAAACAGCAGTACCCGCAGCGAGGATGATAAATGTAAGCAGGGAGGAGAGTATCACGACTGTACGCACCTTGGCAGCCTGTGCGTCGATGCTTGCGAGAGACATGTGCACGTCGAGCACGCCAAGGACGGTCTGTTCGGCGGGGTGCACGTGGCAGGCGGCGTCGGCGCAGGACGGCATGTTCTTGATCGGGGTGATCAGTCCGAGCACGCGATGTCCCTGATCGGAATCGTAGATGCGCATGAATTCTTCGCTGCTCGTTTGCGTGAAATCCGAACTTTCGCCATGACAGGGTGCGCAGGCAAGATCCTTGGTGTCGACGACGCGGTTTACTTCGGCGAGCGCCGAGGAGTAGGCGATCCGACCGTTCTTGTCGTAGATGCTGATGCGCTCGATTCCACGCGCGACACCGATATCGTAAATAGTCTGTCGAATAACGTCGGGGTGGTTTTCCTGCATTCCCTGGAGCAGGGCGGCTTTGGCGAAGGCGCTTGCCCGCTCGGCACAGAGGTGCACTGTCCGTTCGAGAAACGAACTCTGCGCCTCGACATGCACGTAGCTCACCCCGAGCGTGACCACGAGCAGCGCGAAGAAAATAAGAGAGATGAGCTTGAAACTGAGCGTGTGATAGAGCCGCATCCTGCACTCCTCGATTGATGCTGTTCACAATCTAGTGAACCCGGCCTTGCCTATCAAGGAAGAGGACCTTATTCTCCTCCAATGAAATGTTTGATCAGCTTCCAGTAACGGTCCTGACCAAGCATCTGGGGGAGGGAACGGACTGCTTCACCACCGTCGTTGAGGCAGAGCCCGAGTTCCGCATGGGCGAGTGCACGATCAACCTTCCCGGCGATGGAGCGGCAGTGACGTTGGATGCGTCCTGAGTGCACTGCCGGAGAATACACGCGTGCGGTAGCCAGCGTACCGACGGAAGGGGAAAGCGTGAGCAGGCATCCGTCGCGATACGGGCTTGTACGAAGCTTGTCCACCGAGTCGTGATGTCCGCCGTTGCGGCAGACCACCATACCTGAAATAGGTGCGGGGAGAGGAAGCGTCTGATTCCACGCATAGACCCATCCAAAAGCCTCCCCTTCCCGCAATACGGTGTTATGTGCGACAGTTACGAGCTGAGCGTCGTCCGGAAGCAGGGCGGCGGCAAAACTATCAAGTCCCAGACGCACCATGCCGGATGCGAGGAGGCGCACCCAGACATGACGCGCGGAATACCGGGCGCTCTGGCAGAGCTGCAGCGAGCGCAGAGGCTCGAGCAGCGGCTGGACTTCGGCGGGCAGGTCGTTCCAGCCAGGAAAATCAAGCCGTGCCATGGATAGTGTGGTTTCATTATCCACACAACTGCTCGCGCGATCGCGTAAGGCTGCATCGAGGGGACAATGTTCGCAGTCAAAGTCGCGGTCGCACAACTTGTAGTTGAGCACGCCTGCAGTCACCCAGACACAGTTATCGCACGATGTATCGATTATGACGCTCATTGCCGACCGCCTTGGAATCTTCCGGAGTTTATCAAACGAAGACATGATACAGATCGAGGGAAAAATGCAGCCGGCTGCGGTGCACGGGTGTTGTGCGCTGCATCGCAGCCGGCATCAGCCTCAGTGGCGCCGCAGTTCGGCCGCCGGTGTCGCGTGCATGGAAGCGCTCTCATTCGTGCGCGCCGGGGCGCCGTCGAACCGTAGCACGGTTTCTTCCTCATGATGAGGGAAAATCGGGAGATACTTCACCGCAAGCGCAAAGATCACGAAGCCCACGGTCACGATTGAAATGGTAACTGCGAGTTCACCGATGCCGGGGAAGTACGAGACCCCAAAATTGGTCTTATAGTAGCCTTCCAGGGAGGTCATCGTCACGTTCAGCCGGTTGGTGATGAAGCCGAGCACGACGGAAAACGCCGTGAAGAACAGTCCCTGGCGTGAGCGTCCCCATTCGCGAAGATTGAAGAGCAGCAGGGGAATGATCAGCATGAAGGCGACTTCCAGGTACAGCATCATGGTTTCGAAGCTGCCGTCGAGAAGGAACCCAAACGCGTTGCGGTGGAAGAGATCGATTGCGCGCATAGTGAAATACACGAGCAGCACGCCGATCATGATGCGAGTGAGATCTCGCAGCAGAGGCGTCTCGAGTGTTTTCTGGAATGCACGGGCGCTCAGGTACGACTCGACGATGGTCATGCCGAGTCCCACGGCCACGGCGCTGACGAAGAAGAGCACGGGCAGCATCGGTGAATACCAGTACGGGTGCATTTTCTGCGGCACGATCAGGTAGAGCGAGCCGAGGGAAGACTGATGCAGCATGGAGAGCAGGATGCCGAGAATGATCAGGGGAACGGTGATGGCCTTGACAAATTTCAGCAACTTGTGAAGGTGGAAGCGCTCAAGCACGACCGGTGAGAACTCGAGGGCGAGTACTGCGGTATAGGTCATCACGCACATGGCGACTTCGAACAGCACCGAATGGGGATTCTGATAGATGAGCGCATGCCAGATCGCCCATGGACGCCCGAGGTCGAACATCAGTCCGACGATGACCAGGCAGTAGCCCAGGAACGCGGTCAGGATAGCGGGACGCACGATCGGATGGAAGCGCTTGATATGGAAAATGTGCACGATGCCGGCAAGTGTAAAGCCGCCTGCAGCCAGTCCGACGCCGGTCACGACGTCGAAGCCGATCCACAATCCCCATGGAGTCATGTCGCTCAGATTGGTCGACGCACCGAGTCCCCAGCCGAAACGGACGATCGTTGTGGCCAGTCCGCCAAGGAGGAAAACCGCAGCTGTCGCTTTCCAGAATGTGATACGGGACAGAAAGGATTTCATTGCGTCCTCCTCAGGATTTCTTTTGTGAGCGTTGATTCTTCACTTCCTCTTCGAACTTCCGCACATCCTCGCGCCGATTGGTGATCCAGTACACCGCGCCGAGCGCGACGCCTGCGGTCAGAATGACGTCCGGCAGTTTTTCGAGGACGCGCCAGGTGCGCAGCGGGAGTGCTTCGGTGTCGAGCTTCGTCGAGAAGCCGAGCTGCTCAAACGGCATGCTGGAGAGGTAGAACACGGACGTCCCGCCCACTTCTGTCTGCCCGTAGACTTTCTGCACGTACGAATCGGGGTTGCTGCGAATGCGGCGGTGCGCCTCGGCGAGCAATTCGGAGCGTTCTCCGTAGAGAGTCGCGCCGATGGGGCAGGCCACGCTACAGGCCGTGGCACGCTTGCCGTCGCTGTTCGTGGTCATCTCGACGATCATGTCGCGATCTTCCGCGGTGACCAGGCGTCCGTCGATACTGACGCGCTTCCCGCTGCGATCGAGCACGTATCCCTCTTTATCGGTCTTCGAATCCGCGTCCAGATGGCGTTCCGTATAACACATGGTGCATTTGCGCACCTTGGGATTGTTGGTGTCCCACTCGTACTTGGGAATATCGAACGGGCAGGCAACCATGCAGTAACGGCAGCCGATGCATTTGTCGGTGTCCCATGTGACCGCGCCGTCGCGGGTTTTTTCGAGCGCCCCCACCAGACATGCAGACGCGCAGGCGGGATCCTGGCAGTGCTGGCACATCTGGCGGGCGAAGACTTCCTGCCCGTCCGCGGTTTCGATTTTGCGGAGCGTGGTGAAATTGTGGGCATCGAGGGATGTGCACTCTTCCTGCGGGAAATGATGAACCTGCTGGCAGGCGTCACGGCAGGCGCCGCATCCCACGCATTCGGTCAGGTCAACGAGAATGGCGTGTGGCATGAGTCTGTCTCCTGAATTCCATGGTGAAAGAAAGTGAAAACACGAGAGTGCGGAATCCTACCGCAGGAATTGCTGCTCGAAATCGAGCACATGCTTGTCGTCGAGCTGCTCGAGCACGCCGGCCATGGGGGCACCGCCGTCGAACATCGCCTCTCCAACCAGTGCCGGCTCGGCAGCGCTTGCGTTGAGAAACTCGCGGAAACGTTTCACTTCTTCCTTGATCCAGGACACTGCGTTTTCAGCCACATGCAGTACGCTGAGGTTGCTTGCGAGTTCAGCGGGCTCGATCATCATGAGCCAGCCATCGCGATACGGATTTTCGCTGACCATACCCGGATTCTCCACAGCGTCGCGATTGACCGAGCGCACGTAGCCGCTTGCAGGCGCAACGAGCGTGAGCTGCTTGTCGTGATGACCGACGGTGATCACGGCATCGCCCTGGCGGACAAACTCTCCGACGTTGGGAAGCAGGACCCGGTCGATGCCGCCCAGTGCTTTCTGGACGAAATCATCAATGCCGACTTCAAGGGAATCGCCATCCTGCAGGCGTGCCCAAGTGTGTCCGGGATGGAAAAAGACGCTTTTCGGAATTCGCAGCGTCTCCCGGTCGGGCGTATATGCCTGTCCTGCGGGAGCAGCTGCCATGATGGGATACTGTTTGCTGCGCGCCTGTATGAACAGATCGATGCCAAGCAGCAAAACGACGAACAGAATGACGAATAAGGCAACCATGACGAACTCCAGATTTCTGGTGGTGAGTTGTTGTGTGATTCAACAATCAACTGTTGAAATACACTACAACTACCTTGCCAGATAAAATCGCTGGACCTCCGCTTCCCGTAAATCGATGTAAGTGATTGTAACGCAAGGATATATGGGACTTTACCGCTCTCTGGCGCCAATGACCGAATCAGAGGTTGTGTTGAATAACTCAACATGGCAAAACCGCCTCTGCGTGGGAAAAGAGTGCTAAGTAATTGATATGATTGAATTAAAGTGCTGTTGTATATTTCAACGTTCGTTGTTGCATATATCATCAGTTCTCGGCCGGTGAGTTCAGTTCTCAACGGCTGAGTATTCTCCTGCGGCGGATACGTGCTGTCCGAGCGCAAACAGCCAGGGACTTCCTGACAAAAAAATAAGGGAATAATATCCCTGTTGATGTTGAAAAAGATACTCTTCTCCCGTATTTTAGTGCACTCGTTACAGTTGGAGGCCCCTCATGGATGGGCTTGAAAAATATCGCGGAATGAAAATCCTCATCGTTGACGATGAAGAGGATATGTGCATCCTCCTCAAGCGTTTGTTTGAACGGCAGGGATTGACGGCCATGATGGCATTGGATGGAGATACCGCACTGGAACTCTTCCGCCGTGAAACGCCCGATGCCGTTGTCCTCGACGTGCTCATGCCTGGCATGGACGGCAGGGAGGTCATGCTCAGGATGCGGCGCATCAATCCGGAGATTCCCGTGATGTTCATGACTGCGCTTGCGGGTGTCCCGGGTGCCG
This sequence comes from Bacteroidota bacterium, assembly GCA_014860565.1. Taxonomy (GTDB): domain Bacteria; phylum Bacteroidota; class Ignavibacteria; order SZUA-365; family SZUA-365; genus SZUA-365. The sequence continues at coordinate 67,605 of JACZJN010000068.1, read as the reverse complement.
TGGACGCGATGAAGGCAGGCGCCTTCGATTATATTGCCAAACCATTCGAGACGGGGGAGATGATTCAGTTCCTCTCCCGTGCGCTTGACGAGCGCTTGATGCGGCGGAAATATCAGGAGCCGAAAGCAGAACCCCAACAGCAGCAGGACGAGTTGCTGCAGCGCATGGGCACCAGCGACGTGATCATGGAACTTGTGACGACGATCAAGCGCATTGCCGGAACGAAATTCGATATCCTCGTCACGGGAGAACCGGGCACGGGCAAGGCGTTGGTCGCCAAAGCCCTTCATGACGCCAGTCCCCGCGCGACCAAACCCTTTATCACCATCGCGTGCGACGCGCTCTCCGAATCGATGATGGAGCGTGAACTGTTCGGATTCGAGCGCGGTGCCTTTTCGGGGGCAGCCAACACGCAGCAGGGGAAGTGGGAACAGTCGCACAGTGGAACGCTCTTCCTCGATGAAGTTTCCGCCTTCCCGCAGCGGCAGCAGTCGCGACTGCTCCGCAGCCTGCAGACGCGCACGCTCACACGTCTCGGCAGCGAGACACCCATACCGGTTGACGCCCGCCTCATTGTTTCGACGAGCAAGGATCTCCACGACCTGATCGAGAAAAAGGAATTCCGGCCGGATCTCTTCTACCGTCTCAACGAATACAGCTTCCACGTCCCTTCCCTGCGTGAGCGAAAGACAGATATTCCTTATCTGGCGACGCGCTTCATACAGGAGAGCAACAAGGAACTCAATAAGTCCATCAACGGCTTCACTCCCAAGGCCCTCGACAAGATGCTGGCATATAATTGGCCGGGGAACGTCGCACAGCTTCGCGCCGTCGTGCGCCGTGCCGTACTGTTCGCCGACGAATTCATCACCACCGATCATCTCGATCTCGAGCTCGACGCCGAGCGCCGCGCCCGTGCGTCCATCGCAATCGCTGAAATCGACGAGAATGATATCGAGCAGGGCGTCCCGCTCAAGGATCATGTGCGCAAACACACGGCACAGATCGAACGGCAAATCCTCCTCGAAACGCTGAAACGCACGGGCTGGAACAAGGCCAAGGCCGCCCGCATCCTGCAGATCGATTACAAGACCATGCAGACGAAGGTGAAGGAATACCGGCTGATGGATCCACAGATGTAGGAAGCAGGAGGCAGGAGGCAGGAAGCAGGAAGCAGGAAGCAGGAGGCAGGAGAAGACGTTGGCTGTTCGCAGAGAGCCGAAAGCGAAGAAGCAGAAGCCGTTCGCCGGCGGAGATTGAGTGTCTATCAAGAAAAAAATCCCCGATGTATTTGTTATCGTATTTACGCTGATCATCCTGGCGGCGGTGGCGACATGGATCGTGCCGGGGGGATCGTACGAGCGCGTCAGCGAGGAAGTAGGCGGCGTCACGCGGCAGGTACCTGTGGTTGGGTCATTCACCTTCGAAAAGTCTCACCCCCAGTTCCTGGAGATTTTCACCGCACCCATGCAGGGTTTCCTGCGCCTGGCGGAAATCGTGGCGTTTATCTTTCTGGTCGGCGGGGCTTTCTATATATTGAATGAAACCGGGGCCATCGCGGCAGGGACGCATCAGCTTGTCCGCAAGCTGAAGGGCAGGGAAATTCTCATCATTCCCATCGTCATGACCTTCTTCTCGCTGTTCGGCGCGGTGTTCGGCATGTGCGAGGAGGCGATGCCGTTTGTCCTGATCTTCGTTCCTCTCGCGCTCTCGCTGGGCTACGACAGTTTCGTTGGAATCTCACTCAGTTTTCTTGCGGCCGGTGTCGGCTTCGCGGGAGCGTTCCTGAATCCCTTCACCCTGCAGATCGCGCAGGGACTCGCGGGCGTTCCCCTCGTTTCCGGCTGGGAATACCGCATCGTCGTGTGGGTGATCGTCACCGCGAGCACAACGGCCTGGATCATGATCTATGCCGCGCGAATCCGCAAGGATCCCACGCGCAGTCCCATGTACGACCTCGACACGAAGCGGCGGGAGGAGATCCTCCGCCAGCAGAGCGAACAGGGCGCATTCACGCGGCGGCATGTGATGAGCCTGCTGGTGCTGCTGGCAGGCGTCGTTGGAATGATCGTCGGAGTATCGGTTTTCGGTTGGTACATCACCGAACTATCCGCGCTGTTCCTCGCCATGGGTGTGGTCTCGGGCATCGTGGCGGGACAGAGTCCCAACACTCTGGCGAAAAACTTTATCCTCGGCGTCAAGGACATGGCCTCGGCGGCTCTCGTCGTCGCGTTCGCGGGCGGTATCCTTATCGTGCTGGAGAACGGCAATATCATGGACACGATTCTCTACGGACTCTCCTCGATGACCTCCAACCTGCCGCGCATGCTTTCGGCCGACGCCATGTACGTCATGCAGATGGCGCTGAATTTCTTCATCCCCTCCGGCTCGACCAAGGCGGCGCTGACCATGCCGCTGATGGGTCCCCTCGCCGATCTGTCGGGACTCACCCGTCAAACCGCCGTGCTCGCCTATCAGCTCGGTGACGGCTTCACCAACATGATCATTCCCACCTCCGGCGTTACCATCGGCACCCTCGCCATGGCGAAAATTCCCTACGAACGCTGGTTCAAATGGCATCTGCCGATGCAGGTGTATTTTTTCATTCTCTCACTGCTGCTACTGATCTGGCCGGTTCTTGCGCACTGGCAGTGAGGAGCGTGGAGGAGCAGTGAGGAGCGGAAGGAGCTGGGAGGAGCGGGGAGGAGCGGCGCGCGCTGAAAGCGCGCAAGGTTACAGCCCAGGGTAAACGGCGGGGGACGCCGAAGGCGGACCACGACGTGCAGCCCTGGGATACGGCGCGACACCCCACGAAACCCCCACCGCCCTGAAAGGGCGGCACGAAAACGGTTCCTCCCTGCATTCGTATTCCTATTTCTTCAGCAGAAGAACGATCCGTCGCTGAAACCCCATCGGCACCCACCGCATCAATCGCGTCATCACGCCATTCATCGAAAGCGACGGCGGCAGCATCTGCATCAGCCGGAAATGCGTCAGCCAGGGACCGCGAACCTGCGTCGCCCAGGATGGAATGAAGCCCTTGATTTCTCCCCAGGTATGATTAAACCAGTCCGAGTGCTCTGACACGGCGCCAGTGAGTGTACTGCCACCGAGCAGAGCGAGGGTCCCGCCTGGAGTCAGGACGCCCATCAGATGCTCCAGCCAGCGATGGAGTTCGCCGAGATCCCGCGTGTTCGCCACGCTCACGCCCAGTGCGAAGACGAAGTCGAACGAACCTTTCGCATAGGGAAGGGCGGTGGCATCCTGCACCTCGAAACGGATATCCGGATATCGTTCTCTGGCTTTCTGAATTCCTGTTTCGCTGATGTCGATGCCCGTGACGTCATACCCCAGCGATGCGAGTATCGCGCTGTAGTATCCCGTCGCGCAGCCGACGTCGAGAACCCGGGTGCCGGGTGCGACTCCTGCCTTCCGGCAAAGGGATTTCAGGACCGCCTTCGTGAATGCGGGGGGATAGTAGCTGAATCCCTCGGCGGAATAAAATGCATTGTAGTAGTCGATGATCTTCTGCTGTGTTTGCTCCATGCCTCGAAAATACGGAAATTCCGGCAACTGGCTGTTACAATCGCCACATTTCACGCGACCATTTCCGAACGCGTCATGAAAATCGGAACACCGTTGCATTCGCGATTCATCGTGCTGATCATGCTGCTGATCCTCACGTTGCAATTCCTCGCTCCCCGGCTTCGCGCCCAGGTGTCCCTGCCGCCGCTTCCCCGCATCGGCGATGACATCGAAGCGGCGGAGATCGCATACTTCGGACTTTTCCCCACATGCGACGATCCGCGCAGCGCAACCGTGACACGATCGGATACAGGGATGACGATCGCTGTACAGTCCGATGAGGGTATCGAATTATTTTCTCTCAGCGCATGCGAGGCGGACGTGTTCGCCCGCTGTCTCGACGCATACGAACGCATGGGAGAAAGCGGACAGGCAATGGAAGTGCTTGGGCAGGAGCTGCAGGATCCCGCGCTGCAGCGCTGCTTCGCATCGTTCATGCAGAAGCGCGTGTTTGTACTCCCCACACCGCATGAGGCCAAAGGAATGAAAACGGGATTCGTGCTTCACGATGGAGACCGTGTGGAAGGCATTCCCCTCGCGGTAACGGACCGGCGGATCGCCTTGTGGACCGGGGATGGCGGGTATGACCACAGGCGGTTGGACTCCAAACTGACCGTTGTTCAATACGCCGACATCGATTCCCTGCTCGGTACGTATTACATCAATTCTTCTGAACGCGGCTGGCTGGGATGGCTGCTCTCCACCGCGGCGCTGACAAGCGGCATCAGCATGGGGCAGCGCGATCCATGGTCGGGACGCGGGGGCAGCGGCTCCATGACATTCATTCTCCCGACAGCGCTTGTGACCTCGGGGATCGTGAGCATCCTTCCCGCGTTGCTGACCGCTTCGATCCTTGGCGAGGAACGCGCGTCTGTCGGACTGACCGAAAGAAATCGCGAGGAGATGATTTTCGAACTGCGCGATAAGCTCATGTCCGAGTATCCCCCTCCCGAGGTTCTCGACCTTTTTGCGCGTACCCCAATCCCGGCAGTGCCGGAACTCTCTGAGCGGAGCGGTGAATCGACACAGCCCAGCATGCAGTCGTCGACTGCGGATGCGCGGACTTCGGAGGTGGCGGATATCGGGATCGGCATAGAGTTCCTTTTCAACTGGTACAGGGTCGATTCGCGTCCTTTCGCAGGAATGCCGGCGCTTGCGCTCGGCAGAGAATTTCCTATCATCCGGGATTCAGGAGCGAACCCGGTGTTATCCCTTTTCCCCCATCTGAGCCTGGGACCACTGCACAGTGCCGCCGGGCTGCGTCTCCTGCTGCATGCCGGGCAGTTCGGCAGCATGTATGCCGGTTTCGATTGGGTGACGAACTGGGATGAAATGGGACATTTCACCGAATCAGGTATGGGATGGGGGAGACGCCAGAAAACGCAGCTGCTCAAGGACAGCTGGCTGCAATCCGCGTTCGTCAGTTTCGGATATGGCTTCCGGCTTGCGGGCTGTGATGTGCTTTGCGAATTCCGCATGGAAGTGGAGCCCGGGGTGCTCGTGGAGACCGAGGACTGGTGGTATACGGAGTATGAAAACCCGGATCGCTCGCAGACCGGTCCGTCATTATATGGCGGTCTGGGACTCACCATCCTGTATCCGCTGAATTTCTGAACAACGACGTTCGCTTCTCAGGGAATATTATCCGAATATCGTATCTTCAGGGAACCGCTCACCGGCAGACGCTGACCATTGGCAGAGATTGTTCTTCCGCAGCGTCGTCAATCGGCAGGCACTGCCCGCGGGCTGTTCATCCGCTCACCAATCCCGGGATTCCCATGAAGTACATGCTACGACTCGCCATCGCATTCTTTCTTCTGGCTCTGATTGTTCTTCCCCTCCGCGCGCAGGATGAAGACGAAGCAACGCCGGAGGCGGGGAAGAAAAAGGAACTCAATTCCTCGACACTCTCCGGTCTGAAATTCCGGCATATCGGCACGGCGCTGCCGTCGGGACGCATCATCGATTTCGCCGTCAACCCGCGCAACACGGCGGAGTATTACGTCGCCGTAGCCTCGGGCGGTGTGTGGAAGACCACCAACGACGGCATCAGCTTTTCACCCGTGTTCGAGAAAGAGGGATCGTACTCCATCGGCTGCGTGACCATGGATCCGAACAATCCGCATATCGTGTGGGTGGGGAGCGGCGAGAATAATTCGCAGCGCTCGGTCTCCTGGGGAGACGGGGTGTACCGCAGTGCCGACGGAGGGAAGAGCTGGAAGAACATGGGTCTGAAGAAGTCCGAGCACATTGGAAAGATCGTGGTGGATCCGACGGACTCCCGCATCGTGTACGTGGCGGCACAGGGTCCGCTCTGGGGACCCGGCGGCGACCGCGGTCTTTACAAAACCACCGACGCCGGGAAGTCGTGGACTCCCGTGCTCACGATCAGTGAAAACACCGGCGTGACGGATGTGGTCATGGATCCGCGCGACACGAAGGTTCTCTACGCCGCGTCGTATCAGCGTCGGCGTCATGTGTGGACGCTGATCAACGGGGGACCTGAAAGCCGCATTTTCAAAAGCACCGATGCCGGAGCGAGCTGGGACACGCTGTCGAGCGGACTCCCCTCGGGCGACGTCGGCCGCATCGGTCTGGCGATTTCCCCCGCGAATCCGGATTACATTTATGCCATCGTCGAGGCCGCGGAGGACAAGGGCGGGGTCTTCCGTTCCACCGATCGCGGGGCGAGCTGGGAACGCCGGGGCAAGTACATGACGGTGAGTCCGCAATACTACAACGAACTCGTGTGCGATCCGCTGGACCCGGAAAAAGTCTATGCGCTCGACACCTATACCCGTGTCAGCACCGACGGATTCAAGACGGATCGCCGTCTCGGCAATCGGCGCCGACATGTCGACGATCACGCGCTGTGGATCGATCCCGCAAACACGCAGCACCTGCTGATCGGCGGAGACGGCGGCGTGTACGAGACGTATGACGGCGGAGAGCAGTGGCGCTACAAGGAGAATCTTTCCGTGACGCAGTTCTACCGTGTGGCGGTCGACAACGCCGAGCCGTTTTACAACGTCTACGGCGGCACGCAGGACAACAACAGTCTCGGGGGTCCGTCGCGTACTACCAAGGCCGACGGCATTTTCAATGAGGACTGGTTCTTCACCAACGGCGGCGATGGATTCGAATCGCAGATCGATCCCGCGAATCCGAACATCGTCTACGCGCAGTCGCAGTACGGCGGACTCGTGCGCTTCGACAAGGCGAGCGGCGAACGGCTGAGCATTCAGCCGCAGCCCGCGCCGGGCGAGGAAGGGTATCGATGGAACTGGGATTCACCGCTGCTGATCAGCCCGCACAACAACAGCCGACTCTATTTCGCAGCGAACATCCTTTTCCGAAGCGACGACCGCGGCGAAAGCTGGGTAAAAGTTTCCGGCGATCTCACGCGGCAGATCGACCGCAACACCCTGCCCGTCATGGGACAGGTGTGGTCGCCGGAGGCGGTGGCGAAGAACGCCAGCACGTCGCTGTACGGCAACATCGTATCCTTCGACGAATCTCCCAAGGTCGAAGGTCTGCTCTACGTCGGCACCGACGACGGCCTGATCCAGGTAAGCGAAGACGCCGGCAAGAACTGGCGCAAAATCGACCGCATCCCCGGCGTGCCGGAAATGACTTATGTCAGCTGCCTGCGCGCCTCGGAGCATGATGCGAATACGGTGTACGCATGTTTCGACAATCACAAGATGGCGGATTTCAAACCCTATGTGATGAAAAGCGCGGACCGCGGCCGCACATGGACATCCATCACCTCGAATCTCCCCGACAACGCACCGATATACGCCCTGGTGGAGGATCATGTCAAACCCACACTGCTTTTCGTCGGAACGGAATTCGGCGTGCAGACCAGTGTCGACGGCGGGAAGAAATGGATTCAGCTGAAATCCGGTCTGCCGACCATCGCCGTGAAGGATCTCACGATACAGAAGCGTGAAAACGATCTCGTGCTGGCCACGTTCGGTCGCGGCTTCTACGTGCTCGACGACTATACGCCTCTTCGCGCTATCGATGCTTCGACGATCGAAACGGAGGCCGTGCTATTCCCCGTCCGCGACGCATTCATGTACGTGGAAGCGCGGCAGCGCGCCATCGGCAGCCAGGGCGAGACCTTCTTCAGCGCACCGAATCCTGACTTCGGCGCGATGTTCACCTACTTCGTGAAGGAGGGGTACAAGTCCCGCAAGCAGCAGCGCCAGGAAGAGGAGAAGAAGCTGCGCAAAGAGAAAAAGACGCCGCCGTATCCCGGATGGGACGCATTGCGTGCGGAAGACGACGAGGTGGCGCCGTATCTGCTGTTCACCGTGCGCGACATGCAGGGGAACGTTGTGCGGCAGCTGACAGAGCCAGTGAAATCCGGTGTGCAGCGCACGACCTGGGATCTGCGCTATACCAGCACCACTCCCGTGGGGAAGGACAGCAAGACCAACGAGCACCGCGCCCTGCTGGCCATGCCCGGGCAATACACTGTCGCCATGGCGATGGTGGAGAACGGGGTGGAGACCCCGCTCGCCGGTCCGGTATCGTTCACGACGCGGGTCCTGGGTAACACCACCTTGCCGGCGCAGGATCCCGGGGCGCTCGCGGCGTTTCACAAGCGGGTGATGGAAGTGCAACGCGTGGGAATTGGTGCGCAGAGGTATGCGGCGGAACTGCAGGAGCGGTTGCTGGTACTGGAGAAAACCATGCTTGTCACACCAAAACTGGATCCGGCCCTGCGTACACAGTGGACCTCGATGCGTGATCGGTTGCGTGAAGTCGACCGCCAGCTCAACGGCGACAAGACCATCAGCGAGCGCAACGGCGTCCAGCCCCCATCCGTGATCGAACGGCTTCAGGAAGTGGCCTACGGGATGTGGAGTTCCACCTCCGGTCCCACACCGCAGCATCGACAGGAAATCGAGCATGTTGTCACACTCCTGCGTCCGATACTCGACGCGCTGCGCAGCATGGGCGAAGCCGAGCTCCCGACGATACAGAACGTCCTCGAGCAGCAGAACGCGCCGTGGACCCCCGGCCGTCTGCCCGAATTGCGGTAGCCAAGAGACAAGGCTGCAACCTGTTCGCAGCCGACGCAGACTTTGTTCCAGAAAAAGGAGGCCTTGCGCCTCCTTTTTCATTGACAATGCAGTCCGAATTTAATAGAATGCCGCATCACGTCAATTCAGCGGAGGTGGTATGGACGTCATTCTCGCGGGCACCGGCGAAACCGTGGATCTTCCGATCATCATATTCGGGATCGCCTTGTTATTCGGTCTGATCTTCTTCGCCCTATGGTTCCCCTCCTGGCGTCGGCAGCGTCTATACGAGCAGCGGGAAGCCGAATACATGCAGGCGTATCTGGATTCGAATGGGGAGATGGGGAAATCTTCCCAGGAATCCATCGCAGAAAGCGGAGAGTCCCACGCCACATCCGATTCTGACATTACCGTGGAAGGCAGTACTGATGCCACGCACTCGGACCGTATCGAGGGCATCCCGCCATTTGTCTGAAAATCGCGCATGAAGGTAGAATAATGAGCGTGCACGCTATCCGAAGTGTTGGGGAGAGCATTGACAAATGGGAATCATTATTACGGGGCGCCCTCGAGTGAAAGTCAGGTAGCAATTACGGAGTATTGCATTGCACACTCGTTTGTTGTAATATCGCTTGGGTTATCTAGTGAATCATGTCACGAACCGGGGTCACCCTCCGTGCCTTTCCGTCGATTAGGGATCATTTTTCTTCCTCTGATTTGTGCGATGCTTTTCCCACAGATTGCTCTTGCGCAACCCGCGATGCGTTTCCGCCATCTATCGACGGACGACGGGATGGCGAGCAATGTCGTCAATCAGTCCCTGATGGATCACCGCGGCTATATGTGGTTCGCCACGGAGCGGGGACTCCATCGCTACGACGGTTACCGTTTCCAGATTTATCGCCACAAAGCAAACGATCCGCGCAGCATCGGCAGCGATGATATCACCGCCCTTCTGATCGATTCGAAGAACCGTTTCTGGGTGGGGACGAAGGCAGCAGGACTGGATCTGTTCGACGTCCGAACGGGAAGTTTTCGTCATTTCCGACGGGATACAGCGAAGCGGCGATCCCTCAGCAGTGACAGCATAAAAACGATATATGAAGATTCGAAAGGCAGAATCTGGGTGGGAACCTGGACGGGAGGATTGAATCTGCTGGATCCCCGTACCGGGGCCTGTCAGCGATATGATACACCTTTGCAGGAAACGGAGAAGTACGAACAGATCCAAAGGTCAGTCACAAAAATCCTTGAAGACAGCCAGGGAAAGTTCTGGATCGGGACCTGGAACGGACTGAGTCTCTTCGATCCGGAAACAGGGGGCTTTGATCTTCAGTTAGCTCGCACAGGGGTAAGGGCCCCGAAAGACTCACGTGACTCGATCATTTCAAAATATATCTACGACATCTATGAATCGAATGATGGCCTGATCTGGATCGCGACCTATGAAGGGATCACAACATACAATCGAAAGCGTGGTGATTTCGAGAGTTTCGCCGTTGACTACTCGTTTATAGGTCTCCCCACGGTCAATTCCATCCGCACCATTCTGGAAGCGGAAGATGGTTCGATTTGGTGTGGCTCGCAGGAGGGCGGAGGCTTCCTCCGTTTTGATAAGAACACACGAACCTTTACACGGTTCGTGCACGAAGGCAGCAACCCCTTTTCTCTTGCGGATAACCGGGTAAAAGAGATTTACCGCGATCATCTCGGCGGATACTGGTTTGCCACGCTCGGTGGTGGGGTGGATTATTACAATCCAGAGGCGATGTCCTTCAAGCTGTATAGTCCAAGCATCGGTGTCAACAAGGAAAAAACAATACGCGCAATGGCGCTCGACAGCCGCGGGACGTTCTGGGTCTCCTATCATATGGGTTTCGGTAGTTTCGATCTTGCAACCAAGCAGTACTCCTGGCATCCCTATAGTGATCGGTTGTCTACGTGGAGAGGGCCAGCGCTGATTTCGACAATCTTCGAAGACAGCAGGCACCGCCTATGGCTCGGTTCGGAAGATCGTCAACCGGGGTTTATGGATCTGTACACAGGACAACGCGAAAGTTTCGATCTGAAGACGACCCATGCCTGGGCGAGTGATATAGCGGAGGATCCCGGACATCGGATCTGGATGCTGACGGTCTTGAATGTGAGGCTTATTCGCTTTGAAGAGAATAACAGCAGTTTCAGTGCTTATATCGAGCGGGGGGGATCCGATGAACATGGGAAGTTCTTTCACGACACTGCGGGACGACTCTGGATGCACGGCTGGGGTGGATTTTTTGAAGAACTTGAGTCCAGGAACGGCTTCTCCTATCGTTTCGGTGATACCACACGCAACCTCCTGCGATCGGTCGTTCTCAAGGATAGTAAAAAGCGTATCTGGCAGCTTAACTCTGACGGATTGTTTCGCGTCTTTCTCGACAAGAAACAGACCGATCTGGAGGTACCGGCCGCCCGGCTGAAAAGAGCCAATGCCTTTGGCGACCTGGTAGAGGGTCCGACCGGCCTGCTGTGGATGACCTCGGATATCGGGTTATTCAGCTATGATCCGGAAAATAGAGAAGTAAGAAGCTACACCCCCACTGAAGGACTGCCTGTCCGCGATCTCTCCACGGCGAAGATGATCAGTCTTCCGCAGGGACGGATGATGATCGCTTCCAACTCCGGCCTGATAGAATATTTCCCTAAAAAACGAGGAAAATCCCCTCCGGTTCCGGCAGTGATCAGCAGTTTCTCTGCCGCGGGACGAAAAGTTGCCCTCGATTCATCGCTCTCCAGGAATGAAATTCCGGTACTGGCATACGACGAAAACACGATCTCCCTGCAGTACGCGATGCTGGATTATCGGACGCCCTGGAACACGTTCTACGAATACCGCCTGGAGGATTATGACGATAACTGGATCGAGGCGGGAGAACGCAGCAGCGTGGATTACTCGCATCTGCCACCCGGCGACTATACGTTTCAGCTGCGTGCGCGGAATGGAAACGAAGGTACCCATGCGGAAACCTCTCTGCGATTCACCATTCTCCCCCCATTCTACAGGACCTGGTGGGCCTATCTTCTCTACGTACTGATTCCGCTTGCACTGGGATTCGTTGCATGGCGAACGCGGGAAGATCGGCTGCGTGTAGCGCATCAACTCGAGCTCGGGAACGTCCGCACCGCGCAGCTCGAGGAACTCGATGCAATGAAGAGCACCTTTTTCTCCAATATATCGCATGAATTCCGTACGCCGCTGGCACTGATACAGGCGCCGGTCGATCAGATGCTCGAGCAGACCCACGAGCCGTTTCTCCGGAAAAAACTGCACATGGTACAGCGGAGCAGTTCCCGTCTTCTTCATCTGGTGAACCAGTTGATGGACCTCTCCAAAATCGACGCGCAGAAATTCCACCTTCACGTCTCCCCGGGAGAACTTGTCGGCTTCGTGCGCGGTGTGGTCATGGTCTTTGAGTCCGTGGCGGAGAGAAAAAACATCCAGCTTGCCTTCAATGCGGATTCTGATCCCTGCGAAATGCATTTCGACCGGGAGGTGGTGGAGAAAGTACTCGGCAACCTCCTGTCCAACGCCCTCAAGCATACTCCTTCCGGGGGGAGTGTGTGCATCGACATGAGAATGGGCGGCAGGGACGCACAGCGGTCACCCGAGACGATCGCCATTGTGGTCAGCGACAGCGGGAGCGGCATTCCGGCCGATCAGCTGGCGCATGTTTTCGACCGCTTTTACCGCGGGAAGGATGCACACGATCTGACGCAGACAGGGACGGGCATCGGCCTGGCGCTGGTCAAGGAACTGGTTGCGCTGCATCATGGGGAGATCCGTGTTGAAAGCACGATCGGCGTGGGAAGCACTTTTGAAATACTGCTTCCCATGGATGCATCACAGTACGGTGAGGATGAACGGGGTTCCGCCTCGACAGGCACGTCGATCCAGGCGACTCAATATCTGGACGAGGACGAGAACGAGGAGGAGAGTGGCACGGCGAAAAGACAGGTGGATCGCTCGAAGCCCATTCTGCTCGTCGTCGAAGACAATGCCGATATTCGCAACGTGCTCGTTGAATACCTCCGGTCGCATTACAACATCCTGGAGGCCGTCGACGGCATGGACGGCTGGGAACAGGCGCTCGAACGCATTCCCGATCTCATCATTTCCGACGTGATGATGCCGAAGATGGATGGAAACGCGCTCTGTCTCAAGCTGAAACAGCATGACGTGACGAATCACATCCCGGTGATCCTGCTCACTGCCCGGGGATCTGGCGGCAGCCGGCTCGAAGGACTCGAGGCCCGCGCCGACGCGTACCTCGTCAAACCGGTGGATATCCGTGAACTGCAGCTGCGCATTCGCAACCTGATCGAATTGCGGAAAACCATGCACGAGAAAGTCGATCGCGAGGGCGGTTTTCTCCGCCTGGCAAAAAAGGAGGTCACTTCAGCCGAGGATCTATTTCTCCAGAAGGTCGTCAAGGCGATCGAGGAACACCTTGAAGACGAAAGTTTCTGTGTCGAGCAGCTGAGCAGCATTGTCGGGATGAGCCGTACCCAACTCCACCGCAAGCTCGACGCCATCGCAGGCCGTTCCGCAAGCAATTTCATCCGCAGCATCCGGCTGCAGCGCGGCCGGGAAATGCTCGAAGCCCGTGCCGGGAACGTCGCCGAAATCGCCTACTCCGTGGGATTCAAGAGCCAATCCCACTTCAGCCGCAGCTTCAAGGAAGAATTCGGCTGTTCGCCATCAGAGGTGATCGGGAAGAAATCTCCTGCTGGTTGACATCGCCGTGCAATCAACATTCCTCACTTCGACAAAGTCTGCAATCAAACCGTTATAGCATGTCCGCTGAATCGTGAGATTCCCGGAAAGGGAGTATCAGAGGCGTATTGTGGAATACGCTCGCTTGATGTAATTTCCCCATAATAATTCATGTGAAATACATCACGATCCGGAGATATCCTCTGTGGTTCTTCGTCGATTAGGTGTGCTATTCCTTAGTGTATTCTGTGGGGGTCTTCCCATGCAGAACGCGCAGTGCCAATCCGAAATCCGCTTCCGCCATCTCAGCACCGATGAAGGGATGGCAAGTAATGTCGTCTATCAGAGCCTGATGGACGGCGATGGGTATATGTGGTTCGCCACCGATCGTGGATTGCATCGCTATGACGGTTACCGCTTCCGCATTTTCCAGCATGATGCACGGGACTCTCTCAGCCTGAGCGGGGACAATGTCAACGTTCTGTTCATCGATTCTAAGCAACGCTTCTGGGTGGGGACGAAGGATGCTGGATTGAATCTTTTTGATAAGCGAACGGGCCGAAGCAGGCGTTTTTACCACAATCCAAGAGATTCTCAAAGTATCAGCAGCGACAGCATTACAAGTGTTACGGAAGACAGCAAGGGAAGAATCTGGGTGGGGACCTGGACGGGGGGACTGAATCTTTTCGATCCTCGGACAGGAAAATGCGAACACTTCCAGCCCCCAGTGGATACGTCTCCGCCAGCAGGCGGTGCGCCGCATCGCTCCATTACATCGGTGCTCGAGGACAAATCGGGACGATTCTGGGTGTCATCATGGAACGGGCTCAGCACATTCGATCCCGGCCGAAAACAGTTTCGTTTCATACCGAACACGGTTTTCTCGTACGACTACCTTCAAGATTCACTGATAAGCAGGCATATCTACCGGGTCAGTGAAGCCCGGAATGGCCTCATCTGGTTTGCCACCTATGAAGGAATAAGTTGGTACGACCCAGCGACGAAGCGATTGGACGGTTGCAGGATGGACAACGTTCGCGAGGGTCATCCTTTGCTGAATCCGATCTGCACGATTATTGACGGACCGGACGGATTGATGTGGTGCGGTTCGGAAGAAGGCGGTGGTATCCTGCGTTTCGATCCGAAAACGAAGCGATATACACGCATCGTCCATGATGCAAATATCCCATACTCACTTTCAGACAATCGGGTGCGGGAGTTGTATCGGGATCGCCTCGGTTGTTACTGGATTGCGACTCTCGGAGGTGGTGTCGATTTCTATAACCCGCATGCACTTTCATTTACGACATACAAGCCCGACCTAAAACATTTCAAACGAGAGATGATACGGGCCATGCTGTTGGACAGCCGGGGAATACTCTGGGTAGCTTACCATATGGGATTCGGCACCTTTGACCTTGAAGCGAAATTCTTCACAAAACATCCACATTCCGATAAAATTCGATCGTTTCGGAAGCATCCATTGGTCGTCCGTTTGATCGAGGATCATAATAACGTACTCTGGATCGGATCCGCCGATGCGAATGTCGCGGCAGTCGATCTCCGAACCGGCTTGTACCACTACGATCCGGTGAGAATGAGCGACACCTGGGCAACGGATATGGAGGAAGACAAGGAAGGTCGCTTGTGGGTCTTCACGAACTACTATACCTCCGTACGTCGTCTACAACCGGACGGCGGAGCCCCGAAAGTGTATCTGGATCGGGGCTACACAATGGAACGTGGGAGTCTGTACCGTGACAAGAGAGGCACGCTGTGGATGCGCGCGTGGGGTGGGTTATTCAAATTCGACGAAACGCGGGACAGATTCACGTACGTCATTGGAGATAGCATCAACAACCGGAATTCACGGGATATCATCTATCAGGACTGCAAGTTCCGACACTGGATCGTGAATAATAAAGGCATTTTCAGGTTCGATCCTGCAGTCGGGAAGTTGGACCTCCGCGTAAGCAACGCACGGATGCGCAATGCGAGGGCTTTCGGGGACGTGTTGGAAGGTCCGCAGGGATTGTTATGGATTACTTCGGATCTCGGTCTCCTGAGCTATGATCCGGAACATGATGAGGTCCATTCGTATACACACGCAGACGGACTCCCGGTGCGCGATCTCTCGGAGGCGAAGATGATCCGCGTGCCTGATGGACATATGATGATAGGCTCGAACGCGGGCCTGACGGAATTCCGACCCCACCGCTCGGGGCCGTCGCCATCTTCTCGCATGGTGATAAGTGCGATGTTTGCGACGGGACGGAGAGTCGCGATCGATTCGCTGTTCTCCTCTGGTACACATCCGATACTTGAACCTGATGAGAACGCCCTCACGTTGCAGTTCGCCCTGCTTGACCATCGCACTCCGTGGAATACCTGGTACGAGTATCACCTGGATGGGTATGACGAGGATTGGATCGAAGCTGGGGAGCGGACGGCGGCGAATTACTCCCATCTGCCTCCGGGCAAATATACATTCCGGGTGCGCGGCGTGAATGGGAACGAGGGTGTTCATGCCGAGACCAGCCTGGTTTTCTCCATCCTTCCACCCTGGTACAGGACCTGGTGGGCGTACCTGCTCTTCGTGCTCATTCCTGTGCTTGCGGTTTACGGAATCTGGCGTCAGCGTCTTCGCCAGCTTCAGCTGCACCATGATCTCGAGATCCACACGCTGCATGAGTCGCAGCTCGAGCAACTCGATGCCATGAAAAGCAGCTTCTTTTCGAGTATCTCGCATGAATTCCGAACGCCGCTCACTTTGATTCAGGCGCCTGTCGAGCAACTACTGGCGCGAAACAGCGATGACTACACGAGGAGAAAACTGCGTCTGGTACAGCGGAGCGCTGGTCGACTTCTACAGCTCATCAACCAGATTCTGGACCTTTCGAAAATCGATGCGCAGAAATTCCGTATTCGTGTCGCGGAAGGTGATATCGTCGCATTCCTGCGCGGTTTTGTCGCAGTGTTCCAATCCGCCGCTGAACGCCGGCAGATTTCCCTTACCATCGTTACCGAAGATCCGAAGCGCATTGGGCTATTCGACCATGAGGTTCTGGAAAAAATCCTCGGGAATCTCCTCACCAATGCACTGAAATACACACCGTCGGGTGGGGCAATTACCGTTTGCGTCGACAATGGTAGTGGACGCGCTCCCCATTTGGCGGAAGCGATCGCAATCACTGTGGAAGATACCGGACCGGGGATCGCGGCGGAGCATATCGAACATATTTTCGACCGTTTTTTCCGTCTCGCGGAGCACGAACAGAACAGACTCGGCTCGGGAATCGGCCTCGCGCTCGTGCAAGAGTTGACCGCGCTGCATCACGGCGAGGTCCGTGTCGAAAGCCGCGTAGGTGAGGGGAGTCGCTTCGTTGTTGTCTTACCGACGAATGCATCCGTTTTCAATGAGGAGGAATTCGGGACGAGCGAAGAAAGTCGTTCATCATTCGTCCATCCCGATCACGAGGTAGAGGAATCGTGTGAATCAAAGCGCCCGGCAGCTTCGGACACAACGCTGCCCCTCGTGCTCCTCGTGGAGGATAACAGTGAAATCCGTGGCCTTTTGGCGGAGCATCTTCAGTCGCAGTATCGCATATGCGAAGCGGGAGACGGACAAGAGGGATTGGATACCGCCGTGCATGAGGTCCCTGACATTATTATCAGCGATGTGATGATGCCACGAATGGACGGCAATACCATGTGCCAGAGACTCAAGCAACATCAGGCGACCAGCCACATTCCGATCATTCTGCTTACTGCGCGCGCCTCCGGGGGCAGCCGCCTCGAGGGACTTGAGGCCCGGGCCGATGCGTACCTTGTCAAGCCCGTGGATATGCGCGAACTCATGATTCGCGTGCGAAACCTCGTCGAACTGCGTGAGAGGATGAAGCAGAAATTCACCCTGAAAGGAGGATTTTTGCAGCTGGCGAAGAAGGAACGGCTGTCCACCGAAGAGGTTTTTCTTCTGAAAGCCGTCGCCGCGGTCGAGACCCATCTCGACGACGATAACTTTAGTGTTGACCAACTCAGTGCGGAAATGGGCCTGAGCCGGGCACAGCTTCACCGCAAACTGACCGCTTTGACAGACCATTCCACCAGCAGCTTCATCCGCAGCATCCGTCTCCAGCACGGCAGGGAAATGCTCGAAGCCCGAGCGGGCAACGTCGCCGAAATCGCCTACGCCGTGGGATTCAAGACGCAAGCCCATTTCAGCCGCTGCTTCCGGGAGGAGTTCGGCTGCTCGCCGTCGGAAGTGATCGGGAAGAGCCAGCCTGCAGGCTGATACAATCCCATTCCGTCGTTTTCCACCGCTTACTTTCGAAGCTTCTGCTGTGAGCGGCTTCCTCCCCCGTATCTTCTCTTGATACACATCATCACGTGTGATACCCCGATGGTTTTCGGAAAGAATCGGTCCGTGAAACGCACGGACACAGCTTTGCAACAGGGATGGAAGATATCCAGCGCTGAAAACACGTAATTGCGTGGGTCACTTCAAAACCGTCGCAGGGGTGTTTCCCGAGAAATCGCCCTGGGGTATCATTTCACCTTGAGAGGAGAAAGATTATGGAACGTCGAAACAAAGTGTGGCTCGCCGTGGTGATGGCAGTTTCGTTGCTGTTACTGTGGAGTGCACCCGTCCTGCGTGCGCAGGGACTGGCAATCAATGCCACGAGTGCAGATCCAGATGCATCCGCGATGCTGGACGTCGGTTCAACAACGAAAGGTGTGTTGTTTCCGCGGATGACTGCGACCGAACGCGCGGCAATCACGTCCCCCGCGCATAGCTTGGTCGTGTATCAGACGGATGGCATCGAAGGGTTTTATTATAATGTGGGAAGTCCGTTGACGCCGAACTGGGTGTACCTCAGTTCGCAATGGATGATGAACGGTTCGGATATCTATTACAATGCCGGGAAGGTCGGGATCGGGACATCCTCACCAACGGCGGCTCTCCACGTGGAAGATAACGCGGGATTTGTCGCGACAGGGACATTATGGTCTGGAAACATCCCCGTGTCCGGGGCAGGAACGAGGATGATGTGGTACCCCGCCAAGGCGGCATTCCGCAGTGGAACCGTCGATGGAACACAGTGGGATGATAGCAATATCGGCGCGGGGTCTGTTGCGCTCGGGTTCAATCCAAAGGCGAGTGGTACACATTCGCTGGCAGCGGGGTATGCAACGCAAGCGACCGGGCCACATGCGACCGCGCTCGGCGTCAATACCACCGCGAGTGGGGATTTTGCGATGGCGTTTGGGAACACGTCGACCGCAAGTGGCGAAAACGCGCTCGTTTTCGGTTCCGTGTCAACCGCGAGCGGAGCGTACTCCATCGCGATGGGCTGGCGGGCTTCGACAAATGACAAAACCGGGTCATTCGTTGTCAGTGATAAAAGCACTTACGATTACCTCACAGCGACAGCAGATAATCAGTTAACCATGCGATTCGACGGTGGTGTAAGGCTGTTTTCCGCATCGGATCTCATGGATGGTCTGTTTCTCACGAGCGATGGGAATGTCGGACTCGGGATCCAAGCTCCTACCGCCAAGCTCGAAATCGCCGGTCAGGTGAAAATCACCGGAGGGTCCCCTGGTGCCGGAAAGATTCTGACCTCGGACGCGGATGGGCTTGCAAGCTGGACAACACCGCCTGCGAACGGTTCGACTCTTGATGCATCCTATGATTTTGGGGGTGCAGGTCTAGGTAGAACGATTACCGCGGATGCGGGAGCTGTTACAATCGATGGGGTTGATGGATTCGTGGCGCTTGGAAGCTACAACTCAGGTACCATCCCCGCGACAGGTTCCGGGACGAGAATGATGTGGTTCCCCGGGAGATCCGCGTTTCGTGCTGGAAGCGTGAACGGAACTCAATGGGATTACGGCAGTATTGGCCCGAATTCCACTGCAGCAGGATACAATACGATCGCGAGCAGCACGGCGTCGACCGCATTTGGCTATAATACGACCGCGAGTGGTCCCGCGGCGACGGCGATGGGAACAACAACAGTCGCAAGCGGTGAGCATGCGACGGCGATTGGTTCTGCGGTCACCGCGAGTGGTAATCAATCTGTTGCTCTGGGAATGAATGCATCGACCAATAGCCAGGATGGCGCATTTGCATTCGGAGATAAGAGCTATTCACTTATGAATTCGTCCGCTCCGAATCAAATGTCGATGCGTTTCACCGGCGGCTACAGACTTTTCACGACGACGGATTATACGGATGGGTTCTTCATCACCAATGATGCCAAAGTCGGTATCGGGACAAGCACCCCAACCCAGCAACTCGAACTAACCGGAAACCTGCGGATGGCCGCGACAACAGCAACCGCCGGGGTGCTCTATCGCGGCAGTGATCGTTTCCTGCATTCCTATGGAACCGACAACGTATTCCTGGGTGCGGGAGCCGGTAATTTCACAACGACTGATATGGGGCACAATGTCGGTGTCGGTTCCAGCGCCATGAGCAGCAATACGACGGGGTATCAGAACACCGCTCTTGGTTATAGAGCCCTTACCAATAACTCCACTGGGAATTCAAATACCGCCGTCGGGAATAATGCACTTTCTTCCAATACCACAGCCTGGTACAACACGGCCGTTGGACTGAATGCGCTCGGTGTGACAACCACTGGAATCCGGAATACCGCTTCGGGTGCTTTTGCCATGAATGCGAACACTACCGGGCAGCAGAATACTGTCAGTGGGTACGGCGCACTGGTCAGCAACACGACGGGTTCGTCAAACACCGTCAGCGGGATGTGGGCCATGTTCGCAAACGTCTCCGGCAACAACAATACCGTCCTCGGGTATGAGGCTGGAAAAAATTCAACGGGATCCGGGAATGTCTACCTTGGTCATTCCGCCGGATACGACAATACCGCGGACAATAAGCTGTTCATCGACAACAGCCCCACCACAACGCCGTTGATCTGGGGGGATTTTGGATCGGATATCGTTGCCATCAATGGCAAATTGGGAATCGGAACGGGAGCAGCAATACCTGGTGCGAAACTCGAGGTCGCCGGACAGGTGAAGATTACCGGTGGATCACCAGGCGCAGGAAAGGTCCTTACTTCCGATGCAGAAGGTTTGGCAAGTTGGACTTCCCCCAGCGCGGGCATCAGCGGTACGGGCGCGGCGTCGAGAGTTGCGATCTGGAATGGAACGACGAGCCAGACAAGCAGCCCCAGCTTGGTGTGGGACAACACAAATGGCAGGCTCGGTATCGGAGTGAGTTCGCCAAGTGAACAACTCCATCTTACAGGAAACATGCGACTCCCGAGTACAACCGCGACCTCCGGAATTCTCTACCTGGGGACCGATCCATTCATGCATTCCGCAGGCTCCTACAATGCTTTTCTCGGACATTTGGCAGGAAATCTGTCACAGACAGGACTGCAGAATACCGGCGTTGGCAGTGGAGCTCTGGCTGCAGTTACCTCCGGCGGATGGAATAGCGTCTGTGGGAGTTATGGAATGGCGGATAATACAACAGGAGCATGGAATGCAGTCGCCGGGACCGAGGGACTGCGCAAGAATACATCAGGCTCATACAACACGGCAGGCGGAAGCCGCGCGTTGTTTTGGAACGAGACGGGAAACAACAACACCGCGTATGGCTATAATGCGGGCTATTCATCCCGTGGTTCAGGCAACGTGTACCTCGGATACTCCGCGGGATCGAGCAGCAATAGCGACAACAAACTCTTTATTGATAACAGCAGTACTGCAACACCGTTGATCTGGGGCGACTTCGCAAACGACCGTGTCGGCATCAACCGTGTCGCCTCGGCGAACGCGCTCGAAGTCGAGGGTGATGCGTCCAAGACCACTGCGAGCGGGTGGGCGGCAAATTCCGACCGCCGCATCAAGACGCGAATCGAGGATGTGGAGAATGGCTGCGAGACCGTCATGAGGCTCCGTCCGGTTCGCTTCCGCTACACCAACGAGTGGATGCAGCGCAATCCCTCGATCAAGGACCGCGAGTACTACAACGTGATCGCGCAGGAATATCGTACGGTGTTTCCTGACGACGTGAAGGGGAGCGGTGAATTTCTCAATGGCGAGGAAGTGCTGCAGGTGGATACCTATAGCTCGTCTATCGTGCTGATCAAGGCGGTGCAGGAGCTGATCGAGGAGAATCGTGCGCTCAAGGCGGAAAGCAGCCGTCTGAGTTCGGAAAACAGGATGCTGAAGGAGAACAGCGATATCTCCAACACCAGACTCGCCGAGCTCGAGCGCGCCGTGCAGCAGCTTCATGCCACTGTGGAGAAAATAAACGGACAGAACCAGCAGGTACGTAACGTCAGTTATCAGCAGCCGTAGGAGGGGACGATGAAAACCAGATATCTTTTCGTACCGCTTCTGCTGGCGGTACTGCTCTGCGCATCGGGTCCACCTGTCACGGCCCAGAATGTGAAGGTCATGCCAGGGACAACCGTGAAACTGGATGGCCCCGTCTCCATCGTGCTTCAAGGTAGTCTGACGAATTCCGGAACCTATTCCATGAGCAGTTCGTCGATATTGGTGGTTTCGAATACATCCGCAGCAACGCTCTCGGGCATTCCGGAAATCACGAATATCGTTAAACGTGGCGAGGGTGAACTTCTGCTCGCCAACAGCGTTGAAATCAGCGGTTCGGTGACGTTTGAGGAGGGCGTCATCAACAGCGGCAGCAATACCGTGACACTGACACCCACAGCAACAGTGACGGGAGAGGAGGGTGGTACCTACCTCGTCGGTAATCTCAGCACTGCTCAAACGGTTGGTACCGGAAGCACAACATTTGGAGGAATCGGCGTCACTATCGCTGCGGGTGTGGATGATATCGGAAGCGTCACCGCGGATTATTCCTCTGGCGTCTCAGCGACGACCATCGTCGGCGCGTTCACTTCGATCAGCCGCATCTGGAAAATCGCTTCAACACAGCCACCAACGAATGGCCGCCTCCTGAGCCTGACCTGGATTCCGGACGATGACAACGGCCTGGATCTTACGAGTGTATCGGTTTGGAAGAGCACGGACCAGGGCAGCAGTTGGCTTGCAGTCGGCGTGCTGCAGGATGCATCGATGACCCATTCCGTTGACATCAATGACGACTCCTTCGGCTGGTATACGATCGGCAACGGAGGATTTGAATGTCCAGCAGACATTTCAGTTGCGGCATCTGGCCAAAGTTGTGTGGCAACGGTATCGTACACACTGCCCGCCGCGGCGTCATTGCTCGGAACACTTACCTTCGATCCTCCGGATCTGAGCAGTTTCCAGGTCGGCACACATGCCGTTCAGCTCAGTACTTCGACAGGATACTCCTGTACCTTCAACGTCACTGTCATCGACGACACGCCTCCCGTCGTTGTCACAAAGGACATCACGGTACAGCTTGATGCATCCGGGTCCGCTGCGATCATGGCAATGGACATCGACAACGGGTCGTCTGACGCCTGTGGCATCGATACGCGTACGGTGTCGCCGAACACTTTCGACTGCGGCGATGTCGGAACGCACACCGTGACCCTTACCGTCGCGGACGTGCACGGGAATTTCTCGAGCGCGACCGCCGTCGTCACGGTAGAGGATAATGTCCCGCCGACCGTCCTCACACAGAACCTGACCGTTGCATTGGATGCCTCGGGTGCCGCAAGCATCGCCGCGTCGCAGGTTGACAATGGTTCCGCTGATGCATGCGGTATTGACAGTCGAAGCGTGACACCCGGCAGCTTCACGTGTGCTGATGTCGGGACGAACACGGTGACGTTATCGGTCACCGATGTCAACGGCAACACATCCACTGCGACGGCGATAGTCACGGTGGAGGACAACATTCTCCCGATCGCTCTCGTCCGCAATCTCACGGTGCAGCTCGACGCGACGGGTTCAGCAGACATCACCGCGGCACAAATCGACGACGGTTCGAGCGACGCATGCGGCATTGCAGCGCGAACCGTCACACCGAGCAGCTTCGGATGTGCGGATGTCGGCACGAACAGCGTGACATTTGCCGTCACGGATGCGAACGGGAATGTCGCAACAACCACGGCTCTTGTAACGGTGGAGGATAATATCGCCCCGGTCGTGGTCGCACAGAATATCACCGTGCAGCTAGACGCAACAGGTTCTACCGTGATTTCCGCGGCGCAGGTGGATAACGGATCGACAGACGCGTGCGGCATCGATACACGTATCGTCACGCCGAGCGTATTTACCTGTGCGAATGTCGGTGAGAACACGGTCACCCTGACGGTTACCGATGTCAATGGCAACAGTGCGAGCGCTTCAGCGATCGTTGTGGTGGAAAACCCGGTGACGTTCGTAACACAGCCCGTGGATCAGACCGTGTTGATTGGATCGACGGCAACCTTCACTGTCGTGGTGACGGGATCACCGGAACTGCAATGGCAGTACAGGGCGTCCGGAACGACCGCATGGAACGAAATCAGCGGTGCGACCTCCACCGCCCTGACGATCACAAACGTGACCGCTGCCCAGAACGGAGACCAGTACAGGGTGAGAGCGATTCTGGGCTGCACCATGTATTCGGATGAAGTGACGTTGACCACGAAAGTGCAGCTCGCCGATCTTGGTCCAGTGCTCCTCTTCCTCGGAGTCACGGATAACGCATTCAACAACCGGCGTGCGGATGTCAGGGTCGATTTCTACAAGAACAGCACGCTGATCGGTACGGAGACCGCGCTGGCGCAGAAGGTATCCGGCAACGCAGAAAACAGCAGCAAGCGCATTACCGTACCGTTGACGCTGCACAATCAGACGTTCCTGACGACGGACGAATTCTCCTGCAAGGTCTATATCCGCAAGGCGGACAACGGCAACGATATCGGAATCCGATTCTGGTATGACGATAGTCCTTTCCCGAATATCAACCACGGGAACAAGGGCTATGCCCGTATCGACAAGGTCACGGTATCGAATACAACCTACGATTATTATTACCTGCGCGGCGGGAGCACGCTCTTCTTGAGCACGACGCCCGGTACCGCGGGCGCAAACATCCAGGTGTCTGCCGGTTCTGTTTTCCAGCATGTTGGAACCTGGTCGATTCTCGGCAGCCAGATGAAGCGCTTTGACGATGCCGCCGCAGCGGAATTGACCCTCTATCCCAACTATCCCAACCCGTTCAACCCAGCAACGACCATTTCCTTTGCCGTACCCGAGGAGATGCGCGTCCGGCTTGGCATCTACAATTCCCTCGGAGCGCTCGTGGAAACGCTTGCCGAATCAATGCTGGCGGTCGGAACCTATTCCATCCAATGGTTCGCCCCGTCGGATATCCCATCCGGTGTCTTCACGGTGCGCCTTGTCGGCCGAACACGAGACGGCAGGGAGACTATTCGCACGCAAACAATGCTCCTCACGAAGTAATCCCCATCGACGAAAAGAAAGGCCGCAGGAGAAGCGGCCTTTCTTTTTGTTGTCGCCGTAGGCGCATTCCTTCCCTACCACAAATCCCCGTAATTCCTTACATTTTAAATTCGTATCCGTCAACGTTTACGTCGAGTACATGAGAACACCCGTTTTACTTCCTGTTATTGTCCTGATGCTGCTGGGCTTCCACTCCGCGTCGGAAGCGCAGCAGTACCATGTGCTTCGTTCGGGAAGTGACTGCGGGAGGTTGACGCTGTCCTACGAACGGTTGGCGAACGGCTACATGCAATGCGAGATGCGGGAGGAACGCCGCTTCATCGGAATCGACGATAAATCGGTGACATGGAAAAGGAATCTGACGATTCTCGTGGACAGCACGCTGCGCATCCTGTCGATCAGTGGCAGGGAGTTCGTGCCGGAGGGCGACTGCGTCATCAAGGGCAGCTGCGTCGACGGCGTGCTCTATCTCTCGCGGGAGGAGAAGAGCGGACGCGTGGAGAGCTGGCGCGAAAACTGCTCGGCCGTCCCCGACGTGTTCCTTCCGGAACTGGTCCTGCGCGCGGATATCCCCACTCCGAAACAGGTGTTCTTCGTACATGACCTTGCATCCCGCAATACTACTGTGCGAAGCACGGATCAGGCGGATGGCTCGCTGCATATTGCTGTCGGGACGGAAAGCGAATTCGTCGTTGCCGCGCGTGGGGAAATTCTTTCGTGGCGCATGTCGGCGATCGATCTCGCATGGGAAACGACGGATACGCCGGTGTCGGGCATCGAACCGTGCGACGTTGACTGCGGCGTGTTCTGGGACGCAGGGCAAGTGACGCTGCCGACGGAAGCGGACAATATCCGCTCGATGGACGTGCGGCTTTCGCTGACGAAGGACGTCGGCGCCCGGTTGGTGCCGGAAGATCTGCGCCAGCATATCGCCGAAAACAATCCCGGTTCGGGCGCGGCGGCGAATCTCCGCATCACACGCACCCGCCAGAAACCCGGCGATGAGACGCTGCCGATTCTCGATGAGGATCTGATCGAATATGAAAAGGAAAGCCCGCTCCTGCCCGTCACTGCTGAATCCGTGCGCGATCGTGCGGCGCAGCTGCGGCTCATGGACAGGAATGCGGGAGTGGTGGTCGGGGAAATCATGAACTGGATGAAGAGTCATTTCGTGGAGGACCCGTTTGTTCCCGTGGTCGCCGCGGACCGCATCCTGGAAACACCGCGCGGTACATCCCTTCACGCGGCGATGCTGTTCGTCACGCTCGCGCGCGCTTCGGGAATTCCCGCCCGGCTGGTACTCGGCATGCATCCGGAAGGAGATCGCTGGCGCAGCTCTGTCTGGGCCGAGGTCTGGTCGGGACGCTGGCAAAGCGTCGATCCGGGAGTGGGAGAGTTCATCGACGATGCAACGCACGTCAAGCTCCTCCACGTGGCGGATGTGCAGCAACTGCGGGACCAGGCACAACGGCTGCGCGGCGCCGTGCGCCTTGACCTGCTCGCGGTGGAAGAAATCGATGCGACAGCGGCAGGGAAGCTGCGCACGGGTATCTTCAACGGTGCCTATTCCGACCGCGTCTTCAAATGTACGGTTACCGCTCCGCGTGGATGGAATATCGAGCGGCGGGAATTGACGACACAGACCAGCGTCATCATGGCTCCCGAGGCGGGATCCGACATCCGCTTCGAAATGCAGCTGACGCATAATCCCTATCCCCTCGCAACGCGCGAAGTGTTCGACGCGAAGGTCATGGCGCTCAAGGTGGTGCTCGCCGATGTCGAGATTCTCGAAAAGGGGGAAATCCGTTTCGGGGAACGCAGGGCGTCGACGGTGCTCTACAGCTATCGCGACACGCGCCCGGGATCGGGAAAGCGCCGCATCACAACTGCCGACTGCATCTTTACTATCGGCGAACGCGGCTACCTCTTCCGCTTCACCGCCCCCTCCGACGTCTTCCACGAGTACGACGGCACGCTGCAGACCCTGCTGCAGAACGTCGTCCTGTACGGCGACTAACTACGCATCACGCGCCGAAATCTTTCGCAGTTCGGCTTGCGTGTACGCTCTCCGTATCACCGGAATCAACGTCAGTCCGATTAACGCTACGAGTACACCGGGGAGAAGGAACGTGAACCAGACGCCATAGGGCTGCCCGACAACGAGTGCATAGACGCCGATCAGCAGCAGGACAACGCCGATGGCGGCAAATGCCTTCCAGGCACCCATGATGATCTTCGAATGGAGGCCACGCTGAGCGAAGCTCCCGCTGATCGCACCGAGAACCCCTCCCAAGACGCCCAATGCCGTTCCCGGAATCCAAGCCACCATTGCTGCGTTGAACCATGCTTCCTGCATATCACTTTCTCCGTATCTGTTTTTTATATGATGCGAGAATTTTTTTTGCGAGATCGAATTCGATATCGCCATTGGCGATGAGCACGCGCACAAACGTGGTGAACTCATCGTCGCCGTCGCTTTTATCCAGAACATTCACCTTCTCTATCAGACGGTCCAACCGCAGCCGCAGGGTGGGATAAGAGACGCCATATTCGTCCGCCAACGCCTTGAGCGAACCGCTTTGCAGCAGAAACCGTTTCAGGAAATGAAGGTCTTCTTCGTCGAGACCCTGAATCCAGACAGGCGAATCGGACATCACTCAATCTCCGGAACTTGAATAAAACGAAAGACTACTTTGATAAAAGTAAAATATATTTGAATAATACAAAAGGGAATCTTAATAAAATGAAAATTGCGAGCGAATGCACTTTTCCCTAGCTTTCTGCTTCATCCGAACATAGCATCGAGGATTCCCATGTTGTCCATTCGCAGTTCTCTTCTTGCGCTACTCGCGCTGACGCTGCTGGCCTGTAGTTCGTCGAATACCGTAGAGATCGTATCGGTCTCGCCCGAAGGGGAGGTGCCGCTGCTGGCCACGATGGAGATTGAATTCTCGAAGGATCTCGCTCCCCCTGAAAAACAGAATGTGTGGCTGACGGATGCGTTCGTGGAATTCACTCCGGCCATCCACGGAAAGTTCAAGTGGGTGTCGTCACGTAAGCTGCTGTTTTCTCCGGATTATCCGCTCGAACCGATTCAGGAATACGAAGCCGAGGTGAGCGAGAAGGTACTTTTCGGGCAGAAACTGGATACGGATTTCGAGACGATCAGCTTTCATACGCCGGACTTCGACGTCGTCAAAACCGAGGTGTTCTGGAATTTCATTCCGCACCAGTATTACACCGTGACGGTGCAGGCGAACATCCATTTCAATTACCCCGTGCAGCCGGAAAAGCTGCGCGAGTACCTCGAAGTACTGCAGGACGGCGAGAAGGTTTCGAACGTGCAGATCGTGTCGGATCAGCCGTCGGAACGCATCGCGATCTCGCTGGGAGAAATCAAGCAGAAGGACAAGGCGCAGAATTTTACCATCGTCGTGCATGACGGACTCATGTCGGTGATGGGGAAAAAGGCGCTGCAGGATACGCGGGAATTCAAGAGCACGCTGCCGCCGGTGACGGAACTGGCGATCACGGGAGTCGCGGCGGGCTACGACGGGAGCACGGGGTGGATTGAAATCGCAACGACGCAGATGGTCGATGAGGAACGCGTCAAGGAATTCATACGCGTCGATCCGAAACGTCCGCTGCAGTTCTCCATCAGTGACAATATCCTGCGCATCGAAGGAGACTTTGCCAACGAACAGACCGTGGAACTGATCGTCTCCAAAGGGCTCGTCGGACTCTTCGGCGGTGAACTGCGCGAGGAGTACCGGCAGATGGTCTCCTTCGTGGATATCGAACCCGCGGTGAATTTCTCGGACAGAAAGGGACGTTACCTGATGCGCGGCGGCGCGAAGAATCTCGAGGTGCATGCAGTGAATGTCGCAGCACTCGAGATCAATGCCTATGAGGTGTTCGCGAATAACGTTCTGCATTTCCTCAACCAGCATCGCTGGTACGACGAAGACTATGATTACAATCCGACCTATTACGTCGGCGATTACGGCAGGGAACTGTATCACGAAACGGTCGACGTGCAAACGGGACGCAACTGGCTCGGCAAGCACGTGGTAAACATCGATCGCGTGCTGAAGGCCAAGCACAAGGGCATATACGTTATCCAGGTGAGCTCGAGCGAGGATCGCTGGATACAGGATTCGAAGATCGTGGCACTCAGCGATCTGGCCCTGATCGCGCGCATGGCGGACGAGCAGATCACGGTATTCGTCAATTCCATCGCCACGGCCCGTCCGGTTGATGGGGTGGAAATCACGGTCATCTCCAGCAATAATCAGACGCTGCTTTCAGGAAAAACCGATGCGAATGGCGTGGTTGTCTTCGACGACGTCAGTGTGCACACGGAAGGATTCACTCCGCGGATGGTTACCGCTGTCACGGAGGAGGATTTCAATTTCCTCGATCTCGATGACGCGCGCGTCGAAACATCGCGTTATGACGTGGGCGGATTGATACAGGCCTCACGCGAATATGTAAGCTTCATCTATGGCGCACGCGATCTGTATCGCCCGGGCGAGAATGCGGATATCTCCGGCATCGTCCGCACCGAGGACCTGCGCACGGTGGCCGATGTGCCGGTGCTGCTGAAGATCGTCTCTCCGCGCGGACGCGCGTTCCGCGAATACAAGCTCGTGCTCAACAAGGAGGGTTCATTCGAACAGAGCGTCGACATTCCGGCGTACGCACTGACCGGACCCTACAAAGTGGAACTGTACACGGGCGGTGACAAGCTGATCGGCACCTCTTCCCTCAACGTCGAAGAATTTGTCCCGGATAAAATACGCCTGCAGCTCAACGCCGCTGAAACGCGATTGCTGCCCGGACAGACCATCAACGTGGACGTCAACGCGGAATATCTTTTCGGCGCTCCTGCGGCGAATCTGCGCTACGAAACAGACGTGCAGCTCAAACACCGTCCCTTCGTGAGCCAGCGCTACAAGGATTACGACTTTTCGAATTCCTCGTTGAAAGACAGCCGCATCGAGAATGTCATGAACGAGGATGTGCTGAATGCGGAAGGGAAGACGCGTATCAGCTACGCGCTCCCCGGTGATCTGCGTTCGAGCGGCATCATCGAAGGCGCGATGTATGTGAGCGTTTTCGATTTGACGGGACGCACCATCAGTCGCGTGCAGCCTTTCACCGTTTTCCCGAATGCGCAACATCTCGGCATCAAGTCCGGCGGAACGTATTTCGGCGTCAACAAAAACCTGGACTTCAGTTTCGTGGCGGTCGATCGGAAGGATAACGCGCTCCAGGGCTTCCAGGCCGATGTTCGCCTCGTACGGCTCGAATGGCAGACCGTGCTGAAAAAGGACTACTCAGACCGGTATTATTACGCATCGGAGGAAAAGGAAGTACTAGAATGGGAGAAGCGCGTCACGCTCAACGGACCGACGAAATTCAACTTCGCCGTAAAGCGCTCCGGGAAGTACGAGCTGCGCGTTGCCCGTGCGGGGGCGGCTGAATATCAGAAAACCAGTTTCTACGCATACGGCTGGGCGTCGAATTCCGCCTCTTCCTTTGAAGTGGACAAGGAGGGACGCGTCGACATCGTCTTCGACAAAACGGCTTACCGGCCGGGCGACAATGCGAAAGTCCTGTTCATGTGTCCCTTCGGCGGGCGTTTGCTGATTACCGTCGAACGCAATGGCGTCTATCATCATCAGTATGTGGAAGTGGAAAAACGCTCGGTCGAAGTGACGCTCCCTGTCAAAGCAGAGTACCTGCCCAACGCATATGTGACCGCGACGCTGTTCCGTCCGCACAAGGGAGACAGCGAAACGCCGTTCCTTGTCGGCCACGGATTCGCATCCATGCCCGTGGAGAAAAAGGAGAATCGCCTGCCGCTTACCATTTCCGCTCCCGAACGCGTGAAGCCCGGCAGTACGCAGACGATCACCATCCAGACCGCTGCCCAACGCGATGTGTATGTGACCCTGGCGGCGGTGGACGAGGGCATTCTCCAGATCACCGGTTTCGGGACGCCAGACCCTTACAAAACCATGTATGCCAAACGCGCGCTGCATGTCAGCAGTCACGACCTGTACAAATTCCTGCTGCCTGAGATCGTGCGCATGTCGTCCTCCACCGGAGGCGACGGCTACGACGAGGAAGCCGCGCGTAAACGCACGAACCCCATCGCCGCGAATCGCTTCACCCTGTTCTCCTTCTGGAGCGGCATCAAGCGCAGCGACGGTAACGGAAAGGTGCGCATCACCCTGAAGCTGCCTCAGTTCAACGGAGAGGCGCGGCTGATGGCCGTCGCGTATACCGACGACCGCTTCGCCGGCACGGAGAGGCGCATGAAGGTCAGCGACGACATCATCCTCGAACCGCAGCTCCCGCGACTGCTCACGGCTGGGGATTCTCTCGTCATGCCGGTCACGGTCATCAATACGACGGGGAAGAAAGGAAAGGTAAGCGTGGCACTGAAGACCGGTGGTTCGATTCGTCTGCGCTCGTCGGGCAGCGCGACTGTGCAGGTTCCGGCAAACGGCACGGCCCAGGTGGAATTTCGCGTGCAGGCCGACCAGACGCCGGGAACCGCGTCCCTTGCATTGTCTGCTTCCGGTATCGCGAGCGTGAGCGAAAAATATGAAATCGCCGTGCGTCCGCGGGTGCCGTACAGCGTCGAGAGTCGCTCCGGCGTGTTGAAAAACGGCTCGTCGGTAACGCTGCCGAAAGCGGAAAATTATCTGCCGGGCACGCGCGATCTAAAGCTGACCATCAGTCCTTTCCCCGCAATTCGCTTCGCAAAACAACTGAAGCAGCTGGTCGGCTATCCCCATGGCTGCATCGAGCAGACGGTGTCGAAAGCATTCCCGCAGCTGTATCTCGAGGAAGTGCTCAAGCTCGCAGCACCCGATCAGTACCGTATGCACAATCCCAGCTACTACGTGAACGAGGCCATTCGCAAGGTGGAGTCCATGCAGCTCTATGACGGCAGCATGGCCTACTGGCCCGGTGGCAGTGAGACGAGCTGGTGGGGCAGTGCATATGCCGCGCATTTCCTGCTCGAGGCCCGCAAGGCACGCTATCGCGTGAGCGATCAGACCGTCGCGCGTCTGCTCCGTTACCTGGCGAAGGAGGCGAAGAAGCGCGAAACGTATAACTATGTGCATTATCAGGGAAACGGACGCACCACGGAACTCAAGGTGCGAAAGGAAATCATTTACTCGCTTTACGTTCTTGCACTGGCGGGGAAGGCGGATCTTTCGACCATGAATTATTACAAGGGACGCCCACATCTTCTGACCCGCGATCTGCAGTACCTGCTCGCGGGCGCATACGCGCTTGCGGGGAAGTGGAATTCCTATCACCAGAGCATTCCGGGTATGTTCCGCGCCGAACTCCCGGAACGTGAAACGGGCGGAAGTTTCGATTCGGAACTGCGCGCCAACGCGATCATGCTCAATGTGCTGCTTGAAGTGGATCCCGGCAGCAAACAGATTCCCGACATGCTGCGGTGGATCACAAGCCGCGCCGAGAACATGTATTCGACGCAGGAAACCGCCTTTGTCATGCTTGCGCTCGGTAAGGCGGCGCACCGGGGCGCATCGTCTGAAATCACGGTCGCGGTGATGGTCGACGGAAAGAAGCGCGCTTCCTATGATGGGAAATCGGTTACCGTCTCGGAGAAGGAACTCGGCGGCGGCGCCCCCACGCTCAAAGCCAGCGGCAAGGGCGAAGTATATTACTTCTGGAGTGCGGAGGGCATACGCAGGCAGGGTGATGTCGTAGAAAACGATGCCGGCATGCAGGTCCGGCGCAGCTGGTATGACTATCGCACACGCCAGCAGCTGTCTCCGGGTGAATTGCGCCAGGGACAGCTCGTGGTGTGCAAGATCAGTGTGAGCGGCGAAGGCCGTTCGGTCGAAAACGTCGTCATAACGGATATCATTCCCGCCGGCTGCGAGATCGAGAATGCGCGGCTGCGCGCTTCCACCGAACTGAACTGGACGGTTGCGAATCCGCTCACCGTGGAGTACATGGACGTACGCGACGATCGTCTGATTCTCTTTACCTCGCTCGACGGCGGCGCCACGAAAGAATTCCAGTACCTCATGCGTGTGGTGAATGAAGGCGCGTTCGCTTTACCGCCTATCGCCGCCGAAGCCATGTATGATCCGGCGTTCCATTCGTATCATGGAGCCGCCCGCGTACGCGTCGCACCCCTGCGGGCGCGCTGATGCGCATACGGGGCGTGTGGTTGGCTGTCGCAGTCGTCGGGACACTCGTGCTCGGCGATCGCCTCTTTCCACCACCCGCTCTGCCGGCGTATTCCGTGCAGGTGTTCGATAACAGAGGGGAACTGCTGGGCGCGTCGTTGACTGCTGACGACAAGTGGCGGTTGCGCACGCGTCTCGATCATGTCAATCCCGATCTCCTGCGCGCGATCGTCTACAAGGAAGATCGGTGGTTTTTGCTGCACCATGGCGTGAATCCCTATGCCGTGCTGAGGGCAGTGTGGAGCAACATCAGCAGCGGGCGTCGCGTGTCCGGCGCCTCGACCATCACCATGCAGCTTGCGCGGCTGCTGGAACCCGACGAACGCAGCTATTTCGTCAAACTGCGGGAAATGATACGGGCGCTGCAGCTGGAAATTCGGTATTCGAAACCGGAAATTCTCGAACGCTATGTCAGTCTGCTGCCGATGGGCGGCAATATCGAAGGCGTCGCCTCCGCGTCGTGGATTTACTTCAACCGTCCACCCGAGAAGCTGTCACTCGCCCAAGCCACCGCGCTCGCCATCATTCCCAACAATCCCAACCGTCTGCGTCTCGATCGATCCTCCGCGGAAGTGGAGAAGGAAACCCGACGATGGCTTCGGCGCTTCCTTGCGGACGGCGTTTTTGATTCGAGCACACTGCGCTCCGCGCTGGAGGAGGACTTCACCGTGGCGCGTTCGGCGCTGCCGCAGCGTGCTCCACATTTCACGCTGTTTGCCCGGGAGCGTGCGCAAAGTGATCTCGTGCATACGACGCTTGATCCCGCAGTGCAGGATGCCGCCGAGCGGCTGCTGTGGAACCATGTACAACGCGTCATGACCGACGGAGTCCGCAACGGGGCCGTCCTCGTCATCGATAATGACAGCCTTTCGATTGCCGCCTGGTGTGGCTCGGCGGATTTCGCGGATGCATTCAACCAGGGGCAGGTCGACGGAGTCCGTGCCGTGCGTTCACCGGGTTCGACACTGAAGCCCTTTCTCTACGCGCGCGCATTCGACGAAGGAGCCCTCACGCCGCGCATGCGGCTGCTCGACATCCCCAGTGACTTCGGCGGCTACATGCCGGAGAACTACGACGCCACGTACACGGGGGATGTGACGGTGAGGGACGCCCTGCTGCAATCGCTCAATGTGCCCGCGGTGCGAGAACTCGCCCGTCAGGGCGTGGGGCCGTTTATCACCTGGCTCACGGCCGCGGGATTCCAGGGCATTGGTGCCGCGCGCGAGAAGCTGGGGCTTTCGCTCATCCTCGGTGGCTGCGGCGTGACCCTCGAACAACTGACCCGCGCCAGCAGCATGTTCGCCCGCGCGGGCGCACTGCAGAACCTTCGATACATCAATTCCGATCGCCTGGGGCAGGCCCGGCAGATTCTCTCTCCCGCCGCGGCGTTTCTCGTCACGGAGATATTATCCGGACATGAGCGTCCGGATCTCCCCGCCGAACTCCGGGCCACATCACGGCTTCCCCGCTTCGCATGGAAGACCGGCACGTCGTACGGGAAGCGTGATGCCTGGGCCATAGGCTGGAACGCCCGCTACACGGTCGGCGTCTGGATGGGGAATTTCAGCGGAGAAGGCGCACCGCATCTATCCGGAGCGGAAATGGCCGTGCCTCTGCTTGTGGATATTTTCGATGCCATCGATGAGCAGAGTGAAAAGCATGTTCCTCTCCGTCCGAAGAACGTGGGTAGAAGGGAAGTCTGCGCACGTACCGGACTGCTGCCCGCTGATCGCTGTGCCGAGGTCGTCGAGGATTGGTATATCGAACGCTGCTCGCCCAACCGCCGCTGCGAACTGCTCCGTCCGTTCATGTTGAGCGCGGACAGAAGCATGCATTTCTGTATGGACTGTGTGCCGGATTCGAGTACCGTCGAGGAATGGTACCCCGTGTACGATCCTGAACTCGCCGTCTGGTTTGATGTGAATCGGGTGTCCATCCCGAAACCCCCGCCGCACAACCCCGCCTGTACGATGCGCATGAGCGGCGAAGGCCCTCGGGTGATTTCACCTTCTCCCGAATACACCTACTACATAGAACGCGGCGCCGGACAGCAGATCATGCTGCAGGCGGCCTCCTCCGCCGGAGTGAAGAAGCAATACTGGTATGTCGATGGGAAACTCCATGCAACGGTCGGAAACGGTGAGAAGACATTTTTCACACCGACCGCGAAAGAACATCGCGTGACGTGCATGGATGATGCGGGAAGAAAAAGCAGGTTGTCGGTGCGCTTCTCGTTTTACTGATCAGCGACCTTTTTTTGCGAAGGGAGAAAACACGCGATCAAGTCCGCCGAGCACCACGAGGGCGAGGGCCGCGAGGGCGAATATTTCAATCACCCCACTGCCTTTCGCGGCATGCAGAGGCGAAAACAGCTGTTTCATTCCGTCGACGAGCGCTCCGGTCACTGCTTTGCTCGCGGTACTCATGACATCCGATACCGGCCGCATCCACACCGGTCCGTTGCCGCTGTGGCCGGATGCGATCACGGCCACGATCAGCGTGACGACACAGAGCACAATCAGCCCGGCATACCTGCGAAGCGAAATATCCTCCCGCCGGCTTCGCGACGTGGCGGGCAGCACGGCATCGAGCACCCTGCGGTCGAACGCGTGAGAGGGCTGCAACAGTGGCTGGGTGCGAAGGGCCTCGCCGAACTCCCGTTCGGATACGACAGTCTCTCGGCAGCGCGGACAGGTCTCGATATGGGACCGAATGCCGTCCGCCTGCGCTTCGCCAAGCAGGCCCTCGGCGAATAATATCAGAAGTTCACGCTCTGGATGTTCCATGTTTCATCTCATGTATGCAGAAGGGAAGCGTGTGTGTCATTTCGTTCGAGCTGCTGTCTCAACTCGGTTCGCGCCCGGTGCAGGCGGTTTTTGATCGTGCCGATCGGCAGTCCGGTGATCGAGCAGATTTCTTCATGCGATTGTTCGTGCATATAAAACAGTGTGATCACGGAAGCGTATTCCGGTCGGAGCTTGTCGATCGCGCGTCCGAGTGCGGCGCGCAGTTCCAGGGACTCCAGTTGTCCGTCGCTGCTTCCTGATGGATCGGCTATTTCGGGAGAATCATCATCGTCAATCGATTGCGTGTATCCTCGGCGGCGCGAGAGCTGCGTTGCGCACACGTTATAGGTGATGCGGTAGAGCCAGGTGGAAAACTGCGCCCGCTGTTCGAACTGATGCAGACTGCGGAAGGCGCGGATAAACGCATCCTGCGCGGCCTCCTCGGCGTCTTCCCGCCGACCAAGCATGCGCATCGCCAGCGTCATGACCTTTCCACGGTAGCGCTCGAGCAGAACGCCGTATCCGTGTTTGTCGCCCGCTGCGATGCGGACGATGATGTCCTGATCCGTGTCTTTCATTATACCGCGGTTGTGGATCCATCTTCTTTTCTTTGACCGGTCGCCACGGAGTAGGGTTTCAGAAAAAACATGAAACCCTGCGATCGGATACTCGGTCAAAGAGAGATAGAAACGAACACCCGACGCACAAAGGAGTTTTCATGAATGATATGCTGATCCCTATTACCATGTTCATCGCCGCGGCCGTGGTGCTGTGGAAGTTCATCGACAGCCGACAAAAGGTGCGGACGATGGCCCTGGAGAAAGGTTCAATTGACGAGAACATGAAGTACCTGTTCGGCTCACAGAGCAAACCCAATCGTTTCGCCGCCCTGAAGTGGGGGCTGGCCGCGCTTTTTATCGGCGTCGCGCTTCTGCTCAGCATTCCCCTGCAGGCGTTCAGCTGGGCGCAGATCCATCAGGGTGAACTGATCACGGGCCTCATTTTCACCGGCGGCGGTCTCGCGTTCCTGATGTACTACATGATCGTCGCGAAAGCCGAACGGAGCGAAGACGCCTGATCACGGCATGACGAATTCGCGCTCCGGACTGCGCAGGGAAAGTACCGGGCATGGTGCCTTGCGGACGACTTTCTCGGCAGTGCTGCCGAAGAGCACGTGTTCGATGCCGGAGTGTCCGTGTGTCGCGATGATGATCAGCTCCGCCTTTTCCTCTTTCGCCAGTTGAATGATTTCCACGAACGGCTTGCCTGAACGAATCACGCTTCGCGCGGTGATTCCTTCAGGCACTTCCGTTTGAATAAGCGCGTTAAGCTGCTCGAGACTGCGGTCGTGCAGTTCGCGCTCGATCGACGGCAGCGCGACCTGTCCGAAACTGAAATCGGCGGGATAAATGATGGGCTCCACGACATAAACCAGAATCATCTCCGCGTTGAATGTTTTTGCGAAATCGATCGCATAGCGGAATGCTTTTTTGGAGTATTCCGAGAAGTCGATCGGGACAACGATGCGAGTAATCTGTGGCATGGCCGGCTCCGTTTCTGTGGGGATACCCGAAATATAACATGCGTCGGACAGGAGTCAATGCTCGGGACAGTGCATGATGTCGTACCAGTTCGCACCGGATTTCCCGCCGCCATTCCAATCGGTCGGGAGGGGGAACACGGAACGGAATTCACCGATTCCCGCGCCGCCGTGATCATCCTGAAGTCCGCTCAGAATTGTGTAGCGCCAGTGGTCGAAGCCACCGCCGAGATATGCGCGTGGAATCGCGAAGTGGATGGTCGCCGATCCGGGATCGCCGAAGGCATCCGTTGTGGTTTCCGGGATGAATTCGACGAGGATTTCTCCGCGCGCATCGGTGACTCGAACGCCGCCGCCGACGAGTATGAGACGATCGTATCCCTGCTCCTGCGGCAGTGTGAAGCCTGAATTAACCCCAAGGTCCGTGCTCTGCTTCGCGGCATCGTGTGATTGATCGATGGCGATTGCGAGCAGCGTGAGCTGGAAGCCGTATTCGGGATGCCATCCCGGCTGGGCGAGCGCCTGCATGCGGATCGTGAAATACACATTCTCCTTGTCCTCTGCAACCGCAAACCACCGCAGGTCCGCAATGCCCGGGGCGAACAGCGGGTTCGAGGGATACACGTGCGAACCGTCCGGTCCCTTGTCGTCGCCTTCCGGATCGAAAGCGGAACAGAGTTCCTTCGCCGCTTCGTTGCGCCTGGTAGCCGTTGCGCCGTCGATACGGGGCCATGGAGGGGACTGTACGGTCAGTATGCTGTCGGCACTGCGAGGCTGTGCGAATAAGGGGAGGGAATCAGGAAATGCTGTCGATCGCGGCCGGGGAGCCGGATAGGCAGCGCGAAGCTGTTCGCCCGGAGCGAGCAGACGGGGAGGATCGTCCCCCGCCTGAATGCGGATGGTCGACGCTCCTTCGAGATGTCGAAGCTGCATCACGCGTGTATTCCCTTCCTGCCGATACACAACACGGATGCGGGCGCTGCCGACACGTACCGTGGCTGCCACGGAATCCCCCGGTTGGGCGAGCAGGGAAGCAGGGATGGAAGGTGTGATTCTGAGCACGGGAGCACCGTCTTCCCACGACGGGTTGACGCCGAGATAATCCTGAAACCAGTTCCGCAAGTACTCCGCATCGCTCCACGCCTGGGAGAATGTCCCAGACCAGCGCGGCAACGCGCCATCTTCGCGCGGCAGCGCGTCCGTGCATTCCGGGATCGTACCGACCGCGGCGGCGTCCATCGCCAATCGCTGCAGCGATTGCGTCAGTACCCATGCCGAGTCCTGCAGTCCGATGGAGGTGAGCGTACTCACGGCGGGACCCGTCAGCCACGTCCATACCGTTCCGTTATGGTAAGCGGCATCTTTGACATAGTAGCGCGGCGCCTCGTGCCAGGGATGAAAATTCGTATCCTCCTGAGACAGCGAGGCCACACCGTACGGAAATACACATTCGGAAAACACACAATGAAGTACGATGGAACGCAGGCTGTCGGACACATCGGCGAGAATGTCGGAACCGGGGATCGTCAGCGCAAAAAGCACATTCGGACGCAGCTGCAGATCCCGGCTGTCGTCGGCGTTGAGATGGTCATGAATGCGTGACTCCAGCGTGTCGACGTAGAGTTGATGTACGGACGAGCGCACTTTGTCCGCGTAACGGTTCCAACCAATTTCGCGGGATTGGTCTCCCAGAACTCCGGCGATATTCGCCGCGGCGCGCAGCTGTGCATACCACAGGGCCTGGATATCGAGGGCGCGGTTGCCGCGCGGCGACCATGGACCTTCTGGACCGACTGCGTCCATCCACGTCTCCGCATCGCCATGGGTCAGCAGCAGATTTCCATCGGTATGTCGCAGCGCTCCCGCGATCGTGCGTTCGATGTCCGGGAATATCTCACGCAGATACGCCTGATCGCCGGAGTAGCGATAGTACTGCCAGAGCTGAATCACCATCCATGGCGTCCCGTCCACGGTATTGTAGATGACGTCCTGCGGTTGAATGCGATTGGGAATGCGTCCGTAGGTCGCGGAAGTGCTGTCGCGATCCATGTACATGAGAAAGGAGCGAAACACCGCCTTGGCGCTTTCGAAGCGGCCCGTTACGAGCAGGGCGCCGGGGAGTGAAATGAAGGTATCGCGTCCCCAGTAATCGTCGAACCACGGCAAACCGGCATAGATACCGAATCCGTTTTGCCGCATCAGCAGCGCGTCCATCGATGTGGATATCCAGCGGAAGGCCTGTGTGGTCACGGCATCGGTGCAGCTGAAGTCCGCGGCGGAGAGCATGCTTTCGAGCCTTCGTTCCTTATTGATGCGAAGACGCTGAATGCTGCGTACGTCGCGGGGAACGGGAGGAATGCCGGAGAGCAGGAACTGCACGGCGAAGGTGAATGTGCCCGTGGTCTGGCCGTAGTACATCAACGGCATGTGCATCGGCGCCGGATTCGAGAATGCGGCCGCGTCGCGGGGACGGAGAATGTCCCAGTCGCCGGCCAGTCCGGTCACGGTTGCGCCGCCCTGCAGGCCTTCCTTGAACAGGCGATACATGTCTCCGTGCTTGGACTGTGTCGCGTCCTGCCACCAGATCGACATGCCGGGATAGATCCGCACGCTGCCCCGGTATTCACTGCGGACGCTGACGCAAAGAAGCGTCAAAGAATCGGAGAACAGGACCTCTTCCACTGTATTATACAACGGATAGCGGCGGCGAAATCCAGCCGGGGTGATTTCAATTTCCGCGGTGCTGCGGTCGAGCACCTGCTCCCCGAACTGGATCCAGTAATTCTCAAACAGTTTTTGCTTCTCTCGAGTTATCCCGTGAAAGCCGCTGCTATTGAGCCCGTTCGCTACACCGGCGTAGAACGCCGCCTGCTTGTTCGTGTAACAGAATAACCGCGACTGCGCGTGAGGAGGAATGGTGTAGGTGGGGAGCTGTGCGTAGCTGACATCACCCAGCATTGAAAACACGAGGAAGCAGAAGAGAATGCGATCCATGTGGAGTCCCGAAGTGGAAAATCAAAATTTGATGACTCCCTAAGTTATCACTCGCGGGATGAAAAGCAACGCTCCGGCGTAGGAGCCGGAGCGTATGCGAACGGAGAGGGCGATGGTTGTAGAAAACAATATCGCGGGTGCGCCCGCTTTACAGCGGCTTCAGCGGATGATGCTGAATTTCCTCAGCTGGCTGGCATTATCGACGGCAAGGCGGAGGAACCAGACGCCGGGGCGAAGGCCTGCTGTTGGAAGGGAAATGACACGCGACGATCCACCGGGCATGCTGCCTTCGAAGAGGGTCTGCACCTCGCGGCCAAGCATGTCGAAGAGAGAGAGACGAAGGGCAGCGTCTGTATGCGCGGAGAGGGTCACGCTGGCGTTGTCTCCGCTGCGCAGTGGCTGGGGATAGACCATGCTGAGAGACGCCGGCAGTGCGGCGTGTGCGCCGACAGTGAGCACGGTGGAATAATGTACCGTGCCGTCAAGATCGACCTGGGCGAGACGGTACTCACTGGAACCGGGAAGGGGAGTGGGATCGATCCAGGCATACGAATGCAGGTCGACCGACGACACATCGGCCGCCACGAATCCGGCATCCTGCCAATCCGTGATGTTCGCGCCCCGGCGTTGGATACGGAATCCGAAATTGTTGACCTCGTTGACCGTCGACCAGTCCAGTCGTACGCTGCTGTCGGTCAGCGATGCCGCAAAGTTGATCAGTTCGACGGGATACAGCGTTCCTTCG
The DNA here is from genome assembly GCA_014860565.1 of Bacteroidota bacterium. Classification (GTDB taxonomy): domain Bacteria; phylum Bacteroidota; class Ignavibacteria; order SZUA-365; family SZUA-365; genus SZUA-365. Next base: position 26,523 of record JACZJN010000068.1, on the reverse strand, counting down.
CTGCCAATGGCATAGGGGAGACCCATCTGGGAGAATGTGGTGATGCCGGAAATCATGCGCGACACTTGACCGCTCCCCTGCGTGGCACCGGGTGTCTGCAGGGCGTCCCAGCTGCTGCCGGCGTCGTTGCGGGAAACGAAACACTGCGCGCGGTTGAAGCCGGAGAGTTCTTCCGCTGCGGTCCAGGCGAACATCAGGCTGACGTCGGACTGTCCGCTGCCGGCCGTGATCACCCACGTGCGATCAACCACACCGGCAGCAACCTGCGTACCGAACGAGCCATTGCTGAGCACATGCGCCTTGACACGTACGCCGAAGCTGTTGGACGCCGCGGAATTGGCGAGTGTGACGGGAGTGTAGCTGCCTGCCATCGCGCCGACAGGGTACAGCACCGCGCCAGTCCGTCCGGAAGAACCGATGCCCAGCTGACGAAGCACGCCGTTACCGTTCGTGATGATATGTCGCGCGGTGCCCACACCTGTGATGCTTCCGCTGGCGGAAATGACGAGATCATGATCGCCAAGGGAGATGCTGCCGCTCTGCAGGTTCAGCACGCCGTCGATGACCAGGGAACCGCCCAGCGCTATGCCCGCGGGATGATTCACCGTGAGGTTGTTGAGTGTCAACGAAGGAATGGAGGAGGGTGGCGTGACATTTCCGGGAATCGTCACATTGTCGCCGCTGCCCGGCAGTGCACAGGGAGAATCCCAGTTCCCGTTCGTGGACCACTCGCTGCTGACCGCACCTGTCCACACGAAGGCGTCGGGATCGGCAGGATACACCGCGATGGTCACTGGCGTTGACGTACTGACGCAGCCTGCGGAAGTAACGACGACGTCATATAACCCGCTGTTCGCAACCGAGAGGACGGGTCCCGTGGCGCCGGGGAGATCGGTCCCGTCAAGACGCCATTGATACGTATACCCGCCAGCCTGCGTCGCGCTGAGCGTGATACTCTGGCCCTGACAGATGTTGGCGCTGTTCGGAGATGTGATCTCCGCTATCGGAAGAGGGGTGACGTTGACTGTAACGGGATCGGAATACGTGGCGCAGCCATTGTCGAGAATGGCGAGCGTGTAGTTGCCGGACTGCGTGGCGGTGTAGGTGGATTGCGTGGCCGAGGCGATCGGCACGCTGTTCCGCGACCAGACGTAGGTGACGCCGGTACCGGTACTGCCGACGAGCTGAACACTGCCGCCTTCACAGAATGTGGTCGGACTGGATGGGGTGATGGTCACCTCGCGCGTGTAGAAACTCCATGCCGTCGACCAGGGACTCGTCCCGGCACCGCTTGTGACATTGACGCGCCAGTAGTGCCGGACGCCGGGCGCGAGCGATGGAATCGACACACTGGTCGATGTCAACGATGCATTGTCGTACAGTGTCGATGAGAATGCGGCGCTGGTGCTGACCTGCAGGCGGTAGCTGATCGCACCTTGGACTGCATTCCAGCTCAGCGACGGCGTCACGCACTGCTCCGTTGCCTGATTCGCAGGCGCGGCGAGGGTGGGGGCGACGTTGGCGAGCGGCTCGATGCCGGTGATCATTCCCTGCCAGTATGAGAATTCATTCGAACCGGGAGTGATGTCGTTCAGGTAGCAGTATCCGTTCAGATACCCGCCCCAACCGAAATTGAAATGGAAGTAATCAGTACCATTATAACCGTCGACGATGAACGCGTGTCCGCCGGATCCGTTCTGTTCCGATCCTCGGTACATCACCGGACGACTGTGGTCGAGCTCGTCCACGAGAAGGGAAGTCCACGTTGTTGTTCCGTAGCTGCTGCGCGAACGATACTGTGCGGATGATTTGTAGCGGAAGTTATTCACAAACGCATCACGCGCATCCGAAGTGTTGGCGCCTGATCCGGAAGGGGAGTAATTCATGTCGACCGAAACGCCGCAATGATAGCTCAGCTGTGCGATCGCCGCTTTCGCCGCCGTCGAACTGCTCGTGCTGACACTGTTCGGCATCGCGGCCCAGTTATACGTCGTATTTCCGAAATCGGCGCTTTGCAATCCGTAGGTCGGATGCGTGTAGCTGTGCGAACCGACGCCGGTCGAGGGATGTCCATGATAGTGCATGATCATCGCCATTGCCGTCGCGACGCAGCCGACGTACACATGGCCGCCGCTGCCGCCGCTGGTAACCGCGGGACAATCCAGATTGTACGGAGTCGTCTGATTCCATGTCGCGGTGAGCAGTGGTGAGACGGAAGCAATACTGTTGCCGCCACCCTTGAAGAAACCGCGCTGAGCGGTGCCTTCCTGGGAGAGTTCCTGCCAGAGCCCGGCAATCGCGGATGGCTGGGAGAGACCGTTCCTGACATCCTTCACGAGATCACCGGCGTACAGATCCAGCATCTCCGCCAGTGCAGGAGGCAGAGTCATGCCGTCGTACCGGCCATGGGCTCCGTACATAAGCACAGGCGCGGCGATGTCGTCGCCTGCCACGAACACGAAACCGTCGGGCTGCAGGTTCATGATGTAATGCGTGACGACTCCTTCGCGTGAGAAGGGATACACGTCGGAAACGCTGATCGTCGAATACTCCGATCCTCCGCGGGTCATCATCCAGTTCACGGCGACGGTGCGCGCGCGTTGCTGATCCACCGGGGCGGCATGCAGGAGGGAAAGGAAACTCAGGGCGAGAAGAATGGTTGTCACGAATCGTTTCATATCGCATCAGATTAGTCGTGAGGCAGAATACAAGGCCCGGGAAGGACAAACAGCAGCGTCACCAGGGTCGTTGGGCAATAAAATACCTGCCCATCTTACCCGGGGCAATACGTAAAACGCGAATTAATGAACATGTAATGTGCGGCCTGTGCCGCTGGCTCCCTCGAAATAGTGCGCGTGTGCCATATCAAAGTACATATCAACGGCGGTATCCATCTCTATCTGGCGCACGACATTGGATCGCCCTGTAATGTGGAGATTGTCGGTGGAGAGGTAGAGATACATTTCATTGCCGAGCAGTTCCGACATTTCATGCTGCATGGCCATATGCGCAGGATACTCGCATGAATCCGGGGTGGAGCGGACATGCTCAGGACGCAATCCCAGCGTGACTTCCTGTCCGCGATAATCCGCAAGGAATGCGCGATGCTCCTCGGGCACGGTAATCGGCCGTTTGTCGGCAATCAAAAGAATCGACCCGTCGTCAATGACGCGGGCTGGAATGAAGTTCATCGAAGGACTCCCGATAAACCCCGCGACAAAAATATCGGCTGGTTGATTATAGAGCGCGACCGGTGTGTCGATCTGGTGAACGTCGCCGTCTTTCATCACGGTAATGCGGTCACCCATGGTCATGGCTTCGACCTGGTCATGCGTGACATAGATCATTGTGGTTCCGAGCTGTCGGTGCAGCTTCTTGATCTCGGTACGCATCTGCACGCGGAGCTTCGCGTCGAGGTTTGAAAGCGGTTCGTCGAAAAGGAAGACTTGCGGTTTCCGCACGATCGCACGGCCGAGCGCCACACGCTGGCGCTGTCCCCCCGAAAGCTCTCGCGGTTTGCGCTCGAGTAATTCGCCGATTTCGAGCAATGTTGCCGCTTCACGCACCCGCTGCTCAATTTCCGTCCTGTCGAATTTCCGCAGCTTCAGTCCGAACGCCATGTTCTCTCGCACGTTCATGTGCGGATAGAGCGCGTAATTCTGAAATACCATCGCGATGTCGCGATCCTTCGGTGCGACCTCGTTCACCACCCGGCCTCCGATGGAAAGCGTGCCGGAAGTGACGTCCTCGAGTCCGGCGACCATGCGGAGGGTGGTGGACTTCCCGCATCCGGACGGTCCCACCAGCACCATGAATTCTCCGTCCCGCACATGCAGATCCAGATTCCGAATGGTCGGTGCGTTGCTGCCGTAGGATTTGGAAACGTTCTCGAAGCGTACGTCAGCCATTGGCGTCCTGCTTCTGTGAGAGCGCTGATTCCCTGCGTTTGAGCAGGGTGCGGAAGAGACTGATCTTCGTCAGGTACAGGAGGATAAGCAGGACGACATAGCCGCCGGCCATGTACAGAAACCACGGGTGATCCCCGATGATGAGATACATCACACCGAGTCCCACGACCAGCATGATGGGAGTGGTGGCGTAAATGACGAAGAGGAGAAAGCGGTCGTTCATGGCTGTATGGAGGATTTGACGAAGGAAAAGAATAATTTACGCCGACTGCAATCCAATTAAAAGAAACGGCGGACAACGCATGGAAAAACCGCGTCTGAATTTCTGGCAGATCTGGAACATGAGCTTCGGTTTCCTGGGCATCCAATTCGGATTTGCGCTGCAGAACGCCAACGTAAGCCGCATTTTCGAGACGCTCGGCGCGAGCATCGACGCCATCCCGATACTCTGGATCGCCGCGCCGACGACGGGACTCATCATCCAGCCGATCATCGGCTATATGAGCGACCGCACGTGGGGACGTCTCGGACGCCGCCGTCCGTACTTTCTTATCGGCGCCGTGCTCGCATCCGCCGGACTCCTGATCATGCCCAATTCTCCCGCGCTGTGGGTGGCCGCGGGCATGCTGTGGATGATGGACGCCTCGATCAACATCTCGATGGAGCCCTTCCGCGCGCTGGTGGCCGATCTCCTGCCTTCGGAGCAGCGCACGACCGGTTTTGCCGTGCAGAGCTTTTTTATCGGCACGGGGGCGATCGTCGCCTCCGCGCTGCCGTGGATGTTCACCAACTGGTTCGGCATCAGCAATACCGCCCCGGCGGGAGAGATTCCGCCTTCCGTCCGCTTCGCCTTCTACGTCGGCGCCGCAGCGTTTTTCGGTGCGGTGCTGTGGACCGTCATTCGCACCAGGGAATATCCCCCCGAGGATCTCGCGGCCTTCGAACGCATGAAGCGGGAACAGCGGGGCCTCATGCACGGAGTGCGGGACATCTTCTCGTCGATCGCCGGCATGCCGCGCACCATGCTGCAGCTCGCCATCGTGCAGTTCTTCTCCTGGTTCGCCCTCTTCGCCATGTGGATCTATACCACTCCCGCCGTGACGAAGCACATCTACGGCACCTCCGATCCGACGTCGCTGCTTTACAATCAGGGAGCCGATTGGGTGGGCGTGCTCATGGCTGTGTACAACGGCTTCGCCGCCGTGATGGCCTTTGTCATCATCGCCATGGCGCGGCGATTCTCGAGAAAAACCGTGCATATGATCTCCCTTGTTATCGGCGGAATCGGACTCGCCTCTTTTTTCTTCATCTCGGATCCGAATCTCCTGCTTGTCAGCGAACTGGGCATCGGACTTGCATGGGCCTCGATTCTCTCGATGCCCTACGCGATTCTCGCCGGATCGCTTCCCCCGCAGAAAATGGGTGTGTACATGGGGATATTCAATTTTTTCATCGTTCTTCCCCAGATCGTCGCCGCTTCCATCCTGGGATTCATGGTGAAATCCTTCTTCGGTGGTGAGGCGATTTACGCATTGGTCGCGGGCGGGATGTCGATGATATTGGCGGGGGTGTTGGTGGTGTTCGTCGACGATGTGGACGCATGATCATCGTCGCAATCCACGTTCCAATATCATGACCCGGTCCGTAGGGCGGATTCATGAATCCGCCCTACAACACGGCAATTGAATACGGCCCCGACGAACCGATGAATCCGCCCTACGATCATCCGTTCGGTGTTCCGCACCGTTGGGGCTCCGCGACCAACATCCATAATCCCGCCGAAACGGCCAATGACACGGCCGCGATGATGAAAATGATGTTCTTGTCCGCGGCGTTCTGGATGAGAATGCCGAGGCCGAGACTGACGATGAGCTGGGGAATGACGACGGAGAGATTGAAGACGCCCATGAAAAATCCCATGCGTCCCTTTTTCACATTCTCCGACATGATCGCGAAGGGGAGACTCACCACCGCCGCCCAGCCCACACCTGCGAAAGCCATGAGCACGTAGAGTATGAGGCTGGATTTCCCGAAGAGGACGATGCCGAGATAGGCAGCGGCCATCACCGCGACGGCGGAGAGGTGCACGCGCACGCGTCCCATGCGCTCGGCCAGCGGCTCGAGTACGAGCACGGGAAGGATGAAGCCGACGGTGTTGAGAATGAGAAAGGATATGCTGATGATCTGTCCGCTTTCGAAGTCTGAAGCGGGATTCAGCTTCTGGTTGATGTAGGCGATGATGTAGACGAACATCGTCTGTATTCCCAGCCAGCTGAACGCATGCGCGAAATAGATGCGCCAGAGCTGTCCCCAGCGGGTTTCCAGCACTCCCGTGCTGGCCGCTGATGCTTCTGCATCATCCATATCCTCACTGCCGTCTGCTTCGGCTTCGCGCGGCTCGGTGATGAACAGCGGCGGCAGCAGGGAGAAAAGAAGCACAACGATCGCGCCGCTGTATATCAGCGTGTAGTTGCCCAGTGTGGCACCGACGGCGTACGCGGCGACACCGAAGAAGCCGGAGATGGTCTGCATCCAGGTGTAGCCCTTCGTGCGGGGATTCCCTTCCGGGGTCACGTCGGCAATGATCGAACGCGTGGGATTGAAGCTGATGTTGATCGCGAGATCCAGCGTGAGCGCGACGGCGATCGCCACGCCGAGAATGCCTTCGAAGCCAAGGGCGTCGCTGATGCGCTGGATGTTGGGCAGCGCGATGAGCATGAGCGCGGCGAGCACGCCGCCGATGAGAATGAAGGGCCGGCGGCGTCCGCCCCAGAACCATACTTTGTCGCTCAGCACGCCGATGAGAACCTGGCCGATGATGCCGGCAAGGGGACCCGCGGCCCACACGATACCGATCTCGTGAATGTCGAGTCCGTACTGCGTGCTGAGAATCCAGCTCAGCGCCGCGATCTGTATCGACAGCGCGAAGCCCATCGCCGTCGCGGGCAATGCGAGCAATGCGTAGAATCCGTTGGTCAACCGTCGTTGTACGTCGAGCATGGGTGCCTCAATATGGACGCGGAAAACGATTTATTTTCATCCGGGTAAAAATCGGACTGGACGGGTGATGGAGCGTCACCCGGGTCATCCCTTCACGCTGCCGAGCGTCAAGCCGCCGATAAGCCAGCGGCTGAGCACGACGAAGAGTATGATGACCGGAATGCTCACGATGAGCGCACCGGCTGCGTAGAGTCCCCACTCGGTACTCATGTTCGCCTGGAACATCTTCAGTCCGATCGGAAGCGTGAACATGTCTTCGAAATACATGATCTGCGCGGCGACGACGTACTCGGTCCACGCCGCCATGAAGGAGAACAGGGCGGTGATCACCAGCGCGGGCGCGGCCAGGGGAAGGACGATGCGGTAGAACGAACCGAAGCGTCCGAGTCCGTCGATGCGCGCGGCTTCCTCGAGACTCACGGGAATCGTGTCGTAGTAGCCCTTCATCTGCCAGATGCAGAATGGCAGGGCGGTGGAGGAGTAGATGACGATCAGCGCGAGATAGGTGTTGATCAGGTTCAGCTTCGCCATCATGATGAACAGCGGCAGCAGCAGCATGGTGGCGGGAAACATCTGTGTGATGAGCAGCGAGAGCAGGCCGGACTTCCGTCCCGGAAAGCGGTAGCGCGAGAAGGCATAGCCGGCAGTGGACGCCAGCACGACGCCGGTAATCACCACCACAAGCGTGACGTAGAAGGAGTTCCACATCCAGGTGAGAAAGGGACGCCGGGTCAGCAGTTCGATGTAATTATCCCAGGTCGCGTTGCGGGGAATGATCGAGAGGTCGCTGCTCAGCAGCGTGGCTTCCGGTCGCAGTGAGATGCTCAGAACCTGGAGAATCGGGTAGATGGCAATGGCCACGAAAAATACAAGCACGGTATACACGAAAGCCAGGAAAAGCGGGGAGTCTTTCTTTCTCATGGCGGCCTCAGTATACCGTTTCCGTAACGGAGGTTTTCCGCATGAAGAAAATGCTCCACGCCGCCAGCAGCAGGAAGATGATCATGCTGAACGCCGCGGCGTAGCCGTAGCGGTACAGGTTGAAGGCGGCGCGGTACACGTAGCTGACGAGGATGTGCGAGGTGTCGGCCGGCTGTCCGCCGTTCGTCACCAGCCAGATGATGTTGATGTTGTTGAACGTCCACACCACGCCCAGCGTGATCGCGGGAATCATCACGGGCTTGAGCAGCGGAACGGTGACGTGGCGGAATTTCATCCACGCAGACGCCCCGTCGATGTCGGCGGCCTCGTAGAGTTCCTTCGGAATCGACTGCAGCGCCCCCAGCGCGATGATCATCATGAACGGGAAGCCCAGCCAGATGTTGGTGATGATCGCCGCGGCGAAGGCCAGTGTTTCCTCGGTCAGCCAGGGAATGGGCGCGATGCCGAACACCGTGCCGAGGATGGCATTGATCGCACCGCTGTCGGTGTTGAACATCCCGCGCCAGGTGAGCGCCGTGATGTACTGCGGCACGGCCCAGGGCAGGATCAGCAGCACGCGGAAGACGGACTTCCCCGGCAGGTGGCGGTTCAGCAGCACGGCGAGAAACACGCCGATGACGACATGGAAGGCGACGTTCACTACTGTCCAGACAATCGTCTTGAGAAAGACGCCGTAGAATTCGGATGAAAACATGGCGCTGAATCCGGACCAGATGCCTCCCCCGGCTTCCAGCGCAGCGGAGAAGCGGTCGATGCCGAAAACGCGTCCATACTGTTCGAAGCCCACGATGCGCCAGTCATTGACCGTGCGCATGCTCATGTCGGAAAGCGAGATCACGATGTTGTAGAGGAAAGGATAGATCACAACGCCGAACATCAGTACGGCGGCGGGAAGAATCATCAGCAGCGCGAAACGCGCATCGCGTCCCGCACCGGTTGATCCCGTCCGCATCAGCGGCAGCACGCCGTTGCGTATGAGCAGGAACAGTGCGAGCAGTCCGAGGAGAATTACCACGCCGTTGAAGAGGAATCCCGCAACGGGGGAGGCTTCGCTCCTGTCGCTGCCTTCGTTCATTTCCCGGATTTTCTGCAGGGCGAGCCGCTGCTGTTCCTTCGCAGCCGCGGCGGGCGTCAGGTTGCCGCCGAGTACACTCTGGTACGGGGGACGCATGGCGTCCCACACCGCGCGCATTTCCGGAATGAGCGGTGACGGCACACCGATGCGCACTTCCTCGACGGAAACGCGGATGAAGGGATCGGCCAGCACGCGCGGGTCGTTTTGTGCCGCGATCTGCGAGGGAATGGTTTTGAGCCTCTCGCTGAAAATGATCTGCGACTCCGGCGCGAGTATGAATCGCAGGAAGGTGCGCACGGCTTCAAGTTTCTCGCCATGCACCGAGCGATTGACGTAATAGCCCTTCGTGGTGATGAACGGCGCGGCGTAGAGTCCGGTGGCTTCGTTGCGTGGAAGCAAATCCAGCGCGAATGCAGACCCCAGTTGGTCGACGTACCGGCCCCAGGCCCAGGGACCGTTGATGATCATGGCGGCGCGGGATTCGAGGAACATGGACTCTGCGATTTCGTAATCGGTCTCCTTCGGAATGATGCGCGCCGTATTCCGAAGGCGCAGCATGAAGGCAAAGGCGTCCACTGCGGCGGGGGTGTCGAGTGTGGGACGATTGTTCTCGTCCAGCACCCGTCCGCCGAACGCGGTATAGAACGGCATGAAGAAAAACGGTTCGGTGTAATTCCACACCAGTCCGTACTGGTCGATGACACCGTCTCCGTCGCGGTCGATTGTCAGTTTCCTGCCGAATTCAATCAGTTCCTCGAATGTGCGTGGGGCGCGGTCGAGTCCCGCAGCTGCGAAGAGCTTTTTGTTCCATCCCATCGCGAGGTGATTCCCGATCTCGTCGCCGAGTTGGTATAATTTGCCATTGTAACGCGTGAGCGCTTTGGGATCGAAGCCTGCGAGATAATCAGCGGGGAAGAGGTCGTCGAGAGGCCGGATGATGCCCATCGATTCGAATGCGCCGACATAATCGCTCGGACCGTAGACCAGATCGGGTCCCCCGCCGGTGAACGCCGCGGCCGCCTGGTAGGAGGAACGCAGCTCCTCGGTTTCCTTGAACAGCTCATGCACGCGGATGTCCGGATGCAGGCGTTCGAAGACCGCGATGCGTTCATCGAGTACGCGCCGCGACTCCGGGCGCATCTGCGTCCAGAGATGGATGTCCGTCTGTGCTCCGGCATTCGTCGCAAGCAGCAGCGTGAGTACGAGCACGTGCATGGGCACGAGCACGGGCGATGCCAAACGTTGTGTCATTGCGCTCCGATCAATCTGTATCGGAGAAATCTAGCGCAGGCAGGTGAGAAATGGAAATGAAAACGCTGGGAGCGTGGCGCTCCGGCGCGACGAGGCAATGTCGGAAAAGAAAACGGCGCCCTCGAGGGCGCCGCTCCAAGCGGACTCTGTACTTTCAGTTCCCGGATTCGACGGCGAGAGCGGCGCCGCGCTGGCGGTGGCGCTCGAGTGTGGAGAGCGTCACCTTGCGCAGACGGATGGATTTCGGTGTGACTTCCACCATTTCGTCGTCGCGGATGAACTCGATCGCTTTCTCGAGCGTCATGGGAATGACCGGTGTGAGCACGATGGCATCGTCTTTATTTGACGTACGCATGTTGGTCATTTTCTTGGGCTTACAGGCGTTCACATCAAGGTCGCTGTCGCGGTTGTGTTCACCGACGATCATTCCTTCATAGACAGGGATGCCCGGTTCGATGTAAATCGTGCCGCGGGGCTCGAGGTTGAACAGCGCATAGCCGGTGGACTCTCCCTGCCTGTCCGCGACCAGCGAACCGCTCAGACGCGTCGGGAAATCGCCGCGATACGGTTCGTAGCCCTGCAGGTAGGAATTCATGATGCCGGTGCCCTTGGTATCGGTGAGGAACTCGTTCCTGTAACCGATCAGTCCGCGGGAGGGAACCGAAAATTCGATGCGTACGCGGTTGTTGCCGTGGTTGACGAGATTGATCATGCGTCCCTTGCGTTGCGATATCTTTTCCGTCACGATGCCGGTGAAGCTCTCTTCGCAGTTGACGAAGAGATGCTCGATCGGTTCGAGCAGCTTGCCGTCCTTCTCCTTATAAATCACGCGGGGACGCCCCACGCTCAGTTCGTATCCCTCACGGCGCATGGTTTCGATGAGGATGGCCATCTGGAATTCGCCGCGTCCCTTGACGATGAAGGCGTCGGTGGTTTCCGCATCTTCCACTTCGAGGGCCACGTTGCTCAGTGTCTCGCGGACCAGGCGTTCGCGCAGTTTGCCCGACTGCACGTACTTGCCTTCCTTCCCGGAGAACGGCGAATTATTGATGGAAAAGAACATCGCAATGGTCGGTTCGTCGACCGTGATGCGCGGCAGGGCCTTCGGCGCCTCGGCGGTACAGATCGTGTCACCGATGTGCACGTCTTCGATCCCCGCCAGGATGGCGATATCGCCCGGACCGACAAGGTCAGTCTCGGCGAGGCCGATTCCGCTGTAGGTCTGGATGCGGGAAACGCGGAGGGGACGCGGCACGCCGTTTTCCCCGATGCACATGAGTGCATCGTTCTGCTTCGCTTCACCGTTGAATACGCGTCCGATGGCCAGGCGTCCGAGATAATCGGAGTAGTCGAGATCCGAGACCAACATCTGGAAGGGCTCCGTGGGCTCGTAGGCCGGACCTGGAATTTCCGCGACGATGGTTTCGAACAGCGGTTTAAGATCCGTTCCCTCGCCATCGAGCTCATGCTGGGCGATGCCGAGCTTGCCAATGGCGTAAAGGACCGGGAAGTCGATCTGTTCGTCGTTGGCGTCGAGTTCAATAAACAGATCGTAAATCTCCTGTAGCACTTCGTCGGGACGCGCGTCCTTCCGGTCAATTTTATTCACCACGACCACGATGCGTTTTTTGGATTCCAGTGCTTTCTTGAGAACAAAGCGCGTCTGGGGCAGGGGACCCTCGGAGGCATCCACCAACAGAATCGCGCCGTCGACCATCAGCAGCGCACGCTCGACCTCGCCTCCGAAGTCGGCATGTCCCGGAGTATCGAGGATATTGATTTTCACATCCTGCCAGCGCACCGAGCAGTTTTTGGCCGAAATCGTGATACCGCGCTCGCGTTCGAGGTCCATCGAGTCCATCACGCGGTCTTCCACCGTCTGGTTGTCGCGGAAGAGTCCGCTCTGGCGGAACATGTGATCGACGAGTGTCGTCTTGCCGTGATCCACATGCGCGATGATCGCGATATTGCGGATCATGGGATTTCTATGCCTGGGCTTCATTCGATTGTCCGATTGAGTGTTTCAAAATTCAAAATCAACTAATATACGAAGATTTCCGGTGGCGAAGAAATCGCTGGGAGGAGCGGAAGAAGCGGGAGGAGCGGAAGGAGCGGGAGGAGCGGAAGGAGCGGAAGGAGCGGAAGGGACGGAAGGCTGGCTGACGCTGGACGGCTGCATATCGTCGACATCTGTATTCCGGTCAAACCAATGGCGTAATTGGCCCATATGAGCCAGTTTCGACAGGCACCGTTCGCCAAACGTCCATGTGGACGGTTAGAAGCGTTCAACGAAAGGCGAGCAAAAGGCGAGCACCGAATATTTTCAAGCAAAAGAAAACCCGCTGCTCAGCGGGTTTCTTGTTCGTGCGCCCGGCAGGGCGCACACACTCGGAGGTGCGGGGTGAACGGTCACCCTCAGTCCTCTGCAGGCCCGACAAGGGGAACTGCTAGCTGCGCGGCAAGGGCGTATTCGCGAGGATGCGTCTGAAGGAAGCTGCAGGCAAAACGCTGGCCCGACGCACAGAAACCACATACGAGGCGTCCCTGCCGGGTAAGAAGTCGAAAATCTTCAAAGCCCAATACTTGTACGGAAGGCACGGACGTATATGTGGCGGGCATAAGCGGGAAGGTGTGTGCGCATTACCCGGGGAGGTCTCTGATACCGCAGTGATGTAGCATCAGAGAAGTCAGCAGACGGCATAGTAGGTCGAGATCCGGCCGAAGGCCTGAACGTGATGGAAAAACAGGAGCATTCATATCGATGGATGGACGGAGCACAGCAAGGTTCGGAGACAGACCGGACGCCCGATCGGAAGCGGAGGAACAGGATTCCTCTGGGAACGCCCGGGTCGTGTATGCCACGACGATACTGGACGAGCACTCCTGTGCGGACGCGAAGACGCTCATAGAAGCGATGATCGATCGAGAAAACATGACGCGTGCTCTGTTACGGGTCGAAAGCAACAAGGGCGCGGCAGGCATCGACAAGATGCCCGTTGACGACTTGCGCTCACACTTGGGCAGGCACTGGGAGAGGATACGTGCCGCGCTCTTGGCGGGTCGATACGAACCTTCACCGGTTCGTCTGGTGGAGATTCCGAAACCGGATGGACAGGGAATGCGACAATTGGGCATTCCCACGGTGGTCGATCGGCTGATCGCGCAGGCACTGGCGCAGATCCTCACGCCGTTGTTCGAGCCGAACTTCTCGGAACACAGCTACGGGTTCCGTCCCGGACGCAGTGCGCATGATGCGGTTACGGCCGCACAGGCGTATGTGCGCGAAGGACGGGGCTGGGTTGTGGATATGGATATCGAGAAGTTTTTCGACCATGTCAACCACGACATCCTCATGTCGCGCTTGATGCGGAAGATCACTGACAAACGGGTATTGAAACTGATTCGTCGTTTCCTGCAAGCCGGGATTATGACGGAAGGAATCGCGATGCAACGGACGGAAGGCACTCCGCAAGGGAGCCCACTTTCCCCGCTGCTCTCGAACATCCTTCTCGATGACCTCGACAAGGAACTCGAAAAGCGCGGACATGCCTTCTGCCGTTACGCCGACGACTGCAATATCTATGTGCGGAGTCGGAAAGCGGGGGAACGCGTGCTCGCATCAATACGTCTATGGCTCGGTGATCGGCTTCGACTACGACTCAATGAGGAAAAGAGCGCGGTAGATCGTCCATGGAAACGAACCTTCCTTGGCTACGGCATGACAGGGGAACGCGAAACGCGGTTGACGGTCTCGACAAAGAACGTCAAGCGCTTCAAGTCCCGACTGCGCATGTTGTATCACAAAGGTCGAGGACGCAACCTCGGACGATTTATCGTCGAAGATCTGCTCCCGGTACTCCGGGGGTGGTTCGAATACTTTCGGCTGGCCGAAGTCAAACGGGTATTCAAAGAGCTGGACGGATGGATCCGCAGACACCTGCGGAAAATCCTCTGGCGGCAATGGAAACGCCCACGGACGAGGCAGGCTCGTCTGAGGAGCTTCGGGATCAGTGGGGAACGTGCCTGGAAATCATCATGGAACGGACGCGGACCCTGGTGGAATGCTGGCGCCTCCCACATGAACCAAGCTTTGCCGAAATCCTTCTTCCAGCGTCTTGGGCTCTATTCGCTTCTTGACGAGCATCTCCGCCGTCAGACGCTATCACGAACCGCCGTATACGGAACCGTACGTACGGTGGTGTGAGAGGTGGGCGGGCGAGAGCCCGCCTACCTACTCGATGAAGTATTTCGAATGGTTGTCAGTACGTTTCACCTTCAACGAGTCTGTTCAGGATGCGTTCAGCGGTTTCCACATCGTGCAGTCCGAGCAGAACCCTGCGACAATAACGTTCTGTTGTTGAAGGTGATGTTTGACCAAGGATGCGCATGATCTTGATCAGTGGATAACCTTTACTGAGTAATTTTCCAGCCAGCGTATGGCGGAAGCGGTGCGTGTGAACGCTTCCGGTCAGTCCGGCTGCTTTTCCTACACGTTGACAGGCTTTGAGAACGGGACCTCGGTTGAGCTCGCCACCCTCTGTGTTGCAAAAGGGGTATTCATCACTGAGTGGGTTTGCAATTATCTCATGCAATAAATCAAGCATTTCCGGTTCCAGGGCGATCGTACGTCGCGATCCCTCCGTCTTGGTCCCCGGTACGAACAGTACCGGCTTGTCGGGATTTCGAAAATCGATGTGCTCCCAGCGCAATGCACAAAGTTCAGAAATACGAAGTCCCGAAAACATGAGTGCCTTGAATACACGGCGGTACGCTTCCGGCATCGGCATGGCGAAGAAGGCGCTAATCTCGAGGTCTGTGAACGCTTTCGGCTTGGCTCTCGCAATGTCGAGAAACGGCACAACATCCATCGGATTGCGATCGATTACGTGAAGCTGCACGGAGAATTTAAACATCTCCCGGATCGTGGTGATATGAAAGTTGACAGTAAGGTTTGCCAGGCTCCTGCCCTTCAGCACCTTCGTCGACGAAACCGCTGAAGGTGACATGAGGTATGCGTGAAGTTCGTCGGCATGGAAAGGTGTGAACTGATCGACATACCGTATCCGGCGCTCATCGGTAAAGCGCAACAACTTGCCAAGCCGCTGCCGGTACGCATCCACAGACTTCGGCTTCGTTCGCGACTTCATTTCGAGGAATCGATCAACAAGCTGTTGAATCGTCAGCCGACGCACATACGTTTGTGGTGTGGCGTCGGTCGAATGTACTCTCTCCGCCGCCATCTCATCGCGGAACTTGCGTGCCGCCTTCAGAGAGATGTGCTGTGCACGGTGCTTGCGCCCGTCTGCTTCCTTCATGAAAGTGAAATACTTTCCGTCAGCAGTGCGACGGAATATACAGCGTTCGATACGGACGAATTCGTCCTTTCCTTGTCTCATGCTATCCCCTCTCTGATAATGCGTAATACTTCAGTGAAGGGGATGAGCTTCCGTGTGCCTTTCGGCGTCCAATACACCTTGCCCTCGTTCGCGAGTTCGTTCAGGTACGACTTCGAGTAGCCGATGATTTCCGCCGCCTGATGCGGAGAGAAATTCAGTGTGCCGTACTTTTCGAAGAGCATTCGCATCATTATTTCTTCCTGCTGCGCGGTGATGACACCGGCCCCAGCGGGCAAACGATTGGCAAGTATGTGTGACGTAGATGTCACCCTCTATTCTCGTACCTTGAAAAATGAAAAAAACCGTAACTGTCATTTATTAGGCGCCCAGGGCCCGAAGCCCGGATGCGATTGATTAGAGCGAGAGGCCGTGAATCATGATTGTTGCGACTGCCTGGGTCTGGATTTTCCAACGATCTCCGACACGGATCGCAGGCAGGACCCCATCACGACAAAGTCGATCTACGTGTGATACACTCATCTGCAGTGCGTCAGCAACCAGACCCGATGTCATGAACAGATCACACTGGTATCGCGCTCGGAGATAGTTAAATGCATCGTTGACAGTTGATAGTATGGCCACTTTCGGTTTCCTTCGGTGATTCGAAATTTGTCTTGTCGAGACTGGGAAGGCAGTGCGGAGTATATTGCCGGTCATAATCCGCGCCCGCGCTTGCTGTATTTATTCGTGCATTCGAATGAGAGAATACGGACCGTTCGATTCGTCGCGGATGATCGCCCTGATGATGGCGCGTTGTTCCCGAGATATGTGAGTATCAAGGTTCATGGAGGCTCTTTCCGATAATCGTGAAAAATTGGGGAGAGGCGAACCTCTCCCCGTCAGGGTGGACTTACTTCTTCAGCTCGTCGACGAGAGCCGAGAGAAGTTCAGTGTGGAGGTCTGCGAAGGCGGCAACCTTGGCGCTGAGGCGCGGTTTGACCTTGGCCACTATTGTAGCGGCGGTTTCAACGGCAGCCTCATGGTCAGAGTCCTGTTTCAGCTGTGCGAGCAGGTGCTGGACCGTGGTGTATTTCTGCCGAGTAGGCCAGGTGGCGTCTGGCGAGAGGCCGTGCAGTATCTGCCGTGCGAGCTTGCGAGTTTCCTCGACAAGCTTGGGCATCTCTCCTTCGACCTTCCGACGTGAGGAATACCGCGCTGCCAGTTCGGCAAGTTCGGCCTCCGCATCAGCCTGATGATAGAGGTCGTCGACATACTCCTCGATACGAGCCTGCTGCATCTTCAGCGGAGCGAGCTCAGCCTCAATGCGCTTGATGCGGGTCGCGTGGAGCTTCCGTGCAAAGTCCGTGAGCCCCTCCTTTTCGGCAGCGACCTTGAGCTTGTCAATCTCCGCCTCCATGGGCTGACAGCCCGCAGAAACACGAGAATGAAGCTCGCCGAGCGCTTCGATGTCGATAGATTCACGAGACAGATGCTCGTCGACTTCCTCACGCAGACTTGAGATATCATGTTTCATCATGATGACTCCTGTGCTGGTGTTCACCGTCCGGATTCTCCTTCTTCGTGCGCAAGCATACGCTTGATGAAGCAAAAATTGTCAAATGTTCTGTGAGTGGGGGGAAAGAAAAAAGAAAGAAAAAAGAAATTGTCGGGCGCACTGGGCATAAAAAAAAGCCAGTATCAACTACTGGCTATCTCTCGGGGTTGCATACCGTCACGCTCTTTGAAGAGTTCGAGGCACGCTTTCGATTTCACGAAGCAATAGACGTCATCCTTGTGTTTATTCCGGACCGAGGTGAGGTCGCCGTTGTCAATTGCTGTGACGATGCGTCCCCAGACCGTTCGGATGCGCCCTGGGAAGATTTCCTTCCCGGCAGACTTCGAAGCTAACGCGGCGGCCTGTGATTCGATATTCTCCATGGACTGGTCTCTATCTATATAGTAGGCATCGAGCATGAACTGCTTGACTGCCATTTCTTCTCCGCGACGAATCGGACCTCCTCCATACATTCGGTTGTATTTCCCGACGTTGGAAGTTGTCTTTTGTGTTTTCAGGCCAGACATCTCTGTGCATTGTACCCGTCCATCGAGCATCCGTCGATGCTCCCATGCGCGACAGCTCGCAAGAATTCGTACACGAAAATCACTCAGCACTTGCTGCTGTTGTTCGCGAGTAAGTTTGCGGCACTGTTTCTTCAGGTCAGGGTCTAGCTTTTCGAACAGTGGAAGATATGGTTCCGTCATCGCCTCACGCAGTATGGTGATGCTCCAATCTGTGAGCACAGTAACCTCTGGGTGGTCGAAGTCTATAGCCTTGCAGTAGCGGATAAAAATATCCAACAGCTGCTGAGCCGACAAACAAACGGACATCGAGTAACCTCATCATTGTAGAGGCACTCGACACGGCTGGTTGCGGAGCGTTAATTGACGCTCGCCTTGTGAATTACGATCGCAACCTCGATGTCGAGTAGGTGTTACTCGACATTCGACGGGTCAAGGGGAAGAGCGTTGAAGCAGAGGTAGGCCGAACCGACATTGTCACGCCCATGGGGAGGGAAAAAGAGGGGGTACTTACGAACATGGGATAAATCACGACTGATAAAAATGCCATTTGACTACGTAACACAAAATATCGGCATTCATTTGGCTCCTGTCAAGGGTTTTCAGATATTTATTGGAATAAGAAGAGTATCACATCTGAATATCATTAACAGGAGTTTCTCATGCAATACCCCAGACCCTATTTGATTCGCATCGTCATCACATTCGGCGAAGAACTGATCCGCTTTCTCTTCCGTCGTCGTCGGCATCAACCCGGTGACAACGATGAGTGAACCGAACTTCATGGACGAGCTTTTGGCAGAGGTTGAGAGCGAAGAAGCCCTTCGTTCTGCAGCTGAAACAGATCTTTCTTTGCTGGAGATTCAGCTGTTAACCGAAAAAATCGCCGCGACATTTGCTTCCGCTGAAGAAGAACAAACGATCATTCAGAACTTCGCGCTGCGGCGTGCGGCGAAGTTCCAAGATCGAATTGATCGACTTGCGGGAAAACTAGAAACCTACATCCGCGAAAAAAATGAGAAGACGATCACGCTACCGCACGGTGTGCTGAAGGTTCGCAAGAAACCTGATCGCATTGAAATCGCGGACATGCAGGAATTCCTTCTGCACGCCTCGCCACAGATGCTCAACACGATCCCTGAAAAAGCGTCACCATGCGCCGCGGGGATAAAGAGCTGGATGAAGCTGTCTGGTAAACTTCCCGCTGGAGTTAAGCTCATCCCAGGTGGAAACGAATTTTCATACAAACTGACGGAGATAAACGACAATGGAACAAACTCAGAGACAGAAGCTTGAGCTTTTCATCGGAAAACCAGTGACGCTGGAAATTCTCTATGACCAACCACTCTTAGGTGAAAATCGATACGGTCCGTACTATTTATATGCGTTAAGTGATGACAACGGAAACGAGTTCTCGTTCTTTGCGCCCAACGCACAGACGCATATGGAACTGAGCCAGTTCAAGGCGGGTGACCGAGTCACACTTCTCAAAAGCGCGAAGCAGAACGGGAAGAAAGTCGTGACAGACATTTCCGTCATGCCGGCAGTAATGCCGACATCGGCAGCACCGCCGACGAATGGGAACGGCCGCAATGGCACCGTACCAAAGACTCCGGTGAACGGGAATGGGAAGGCAGTGTCAGCTTCGCCGACACCGACAGTTCATGACGCGTTCTTCCAGATTCTGGAGTCTTGTTATGCCGATGCAATCAAGCTGCAGGAACGCTTCAACGGTATGGTTGATGTCAATCGGCTCGCCATCACGCTTTTCATCGCTCGGAGTAAGATCAACGGATACAATGGAGTCGCATCATGATTGAAACATACCGGCGCCAATTGGCGCCATTTTTATTTCCGGTCGAGGAAACTACAGTCTACTCCGATATTCCCGGCGTGGACGAAATGCCAGTTGCTTCACGGGAACACAAAGCCATCACACGCTCCGATACCGGCGCACTCATCGCGATTCAGCGTAACAGCTACAAGCTGGTCTCGAACCAGTCGATCATCGAGCCACTGCTTGAAGAGATCGAGAAACTGAATGTGGCTTACTATATAGATCCGAGCCATTCGTTCGTGTCCGATCAGCGGATGCGGCTTCAGCTTACGTTTCCTGAATACACGATTCACGACGGGCGTAGCGATATCGCACTCAGTCTGTATCTGCACAATAGCTACGACAGTAGCAACGGCGTTCAGTTACTCATGGGAGCCATTCGTGGAATTTGCAAGAACGGTATGGTTTTTGGAACCGTGCTCTCCAAGTTCTACGGCCGTCACACACTCAACTTCGATCTGTCCAGCGTTCAGCGCATGCTGACAAATACCGGCGAAAAGCTGCCGGTGATCAAACACCGCATCGAAGCCCTCCAGAACTCCAAGGTCGACAAATCCGTTCGCGGTGACGTTCAGCGAATCCTCGGACAGAAGATCACGAAGTACATCGAGCAGGAAGAAGAAGCGCGGCAGCGCCGAGCGGAAAACCTCTGGGCGCTGTATAATCTTTGCACATGGTACATCAGCCACAAGATCCAAATGAAAATGCGGGCGGATTACCAAATCCGCACGAGCAAAATTTTCGGACTGTAGACCGAAGCGGGGCGTCGAAGGGAGCGGCGCCTTACTTCATTAATCAATGAGGTCAGAATGAACTACGAGTATGCCTCAACCGACGAACTCGTCAAAGAGATAACAGGCAGAACGGTGTCGGGACTACCGCGCCTGCGGGAGATTGCGCGCAATCCTGACATCCTATCAGATGTCTCCGGCATTGGTGCGGTCTCAGCAAAACGCATTCAAGCCGCATTGGAACTGGGGCGACGCTATGTAGGGGAACCGGATACGGACCGCATCTCGATCAGCGGCCCCGAAGATGTGGCCCGAGTCTATGGACCTCGTCTGCGGGATCTTGACCATGAAAGGTTCTACGTAATCCTGCTCAACAATGCAGGGCAAATTATCGGCGAACACTTGGTGTCTCAAGGCATCGTGAATGCAAGTCTGGTTCATCCGAGAGAAGTATTCCGCGAAGCAATCCGGATGAGTGCAAGCTCTGTAATACTGCTTCATAACCATCCGAGCGGCGTCCGAGAAGCCTCAAGAGAAGATCATCTGATTACAAAGCAGCTCGCTCAGGCGGGCAAGCTTATCGATATCCCCGTACACGATCACATTATCATTACCGGCAGTTCTTACGTGAGCTTCGCGGAGAATGGCTGGCTAGACTGATCAGGAGGATCATATCATGAAGAAGATGAACATCGCGCTGTTTGTTCTGGCAGCAGCGCTCGCCATCTATCAGATGGCAAATGGCCAGACGATCACGCAGGATACGTCGTTCTATCGAAACGGCGTCGTCATGCAGGTCAACACGTATGCGAACGGCGTCCGCGTTGAGCGTTGCGTCTACTACCCAACAGGTGAGCTTCAGCTCTACCAGGAGTTTGATCCGGTTCGTGGCCTACAAACCGGCGGCGAGTACTGGTATTACCGAAACGGAGAAGTCGAACATGCTTGCGAATGGGTGAACGGCTACGCACATGGTTGGGCGTTCGGATGGGACGAAATAGGTGAGCTGATCAGCTCACAGGTCTACGTTCAGAACGTTCTGATTCCTACGGATCAGTACTACAAGTACTTTCGATCAGCTGAGGTCGAGTCTGAAGCTGATCCCACAACCGGATTCGTAACACGTCGCTGAAATCCCGAGGAGCAGCTTGCTCCTCTTTTTAGCAATAAAAAAAATCCAGAAAAAAATATTTTCTGCGACCTTTGATCCTGGGTATTTGATGGGGGAGGGTTAGTAGGACCCATTTCCGGAAGATTTTTGTGGGAGCTCATATGACAACAATGAAAAAGCTGCGCGCAGCAATCGAGCGAGTCGAACGGGAGATCCAGAGACTCGGGCTGTGGGTGCCGGAGATGGATGACGTACAGGTCTACTTGACACCTGTCCACATCTGGTACGGTTGGACCAACATGCACACAGGCAACATCTTCATTCCGCGTGTGTCTGTGTCACTCAGACAGTGGACATTGCTGAACGTGCTGCGGCACGAATACGGACATGCACTGACATTTCATCGGCCGGAGATTCTGGAGGATTGGCCTGATTACGGAGATGCCGTATCGAAATATGCGGCCACAAACACCGACGAGGACTTTGCCGAGACTTTCAAGTACTTCGTCAAGCACAAAGGCAGATTGCCCAGGGCGTGGAAGAACCATGCTGGCATTGTTGAACGTTGGCAAATGCTGTCTGAGATGGGCGCTTGACAATGGGCGCCTATTTCTTTACGTTCGGATAAACAGATCGTAATGGAGGCGTCGAATGTCGAAAAATTCATTTTTGCCTGGTACAGTTTAAGGGGAGGGGTCACTGCGGTAGAAGTACTTGCAATTCATTACTGCACATGACCAAGGCCTTGACATTCGGTGAATGGATGTGCATGTTTGTACGTAAAGAGATTGAGAGATCTGATGAATCTAAGCGGTAATGTAACTTGCATTAGGGGGTCAGAATGGTAGTAAGGAACAGGTGGAAATTCCTCATAATCAACCTGATTTTAACGATAAACGCATTCGGGCAGAATAGTGATGATGCCACATGGGAAAGTCAAGCTAGTTCTTCCCGTTGGTTCAGCATCCGTAAGCTAGTACAGGTTGAGGGGAGGCCTGATAGCGCTGACAAAATCGGGAGCGGTTTTGCGTCACTTCCAGATATCAATGGGGATGGTTATAAGGATTTTGCTGTCTCGGCCCTCGGAAGGCGAGAGACTATGATTTATTTTGCAGGCCCTGGAATTCTCGATTCAATACCGGACCTTATCCTCCCAGGAGGAGGCGTAATATGCACCGGAGATTTTAATGGTGATGGTTTAACAGATCTCGGAATACACAATTCACCATTCACATATGATTTAATAACAGGTAATTCCATTGATAGAAGTGCTGATAGCATATTTATATTTCTTGGCGACACAGGACAAGAGTATATGTATGCGGAAACGCCTAACGTGAAGCTTTCGATAAAAGATACCACTAGTAGTGATTGGGATTTTGGGAATTCAATGGCAAGTGGTGATTTTAACGGCGACGGATGTGACGAATTGATTAGTTCCGCACCCCACTTTAGAGACTCGTTAGATGGTCCATGCAATATCGGTCGAGTTATAATATATTTGGGTGAAAAGAATAATCCTTTAACAAAATCCTGGATATTGCGACCAGAGAAACTTGATACTTGCCATCAGGGTTACGGGAACTATGTCTTTTGTGAAGACGCCAATGGTGACGGCATCGGCGATATCTTTATAAGTTCATACTTGGTGAATATTAACGCATCGCCGCGCCAGAGGTATCTATGTACTATCTATTATGGAAAAGAAAATATTCAGGAAGAGGAAGTTGTTTCTACACAAACAATAGATCTCACAGAACAAAACGCTTATGCCTACGGGCAAACGCCATTGGACATGAATAACGATGCAATTGCTGATCTTCCGGTGCCAGGTCCTCATGGAAGTGTATATATACTCCGAGGGACAAGATCGGGGTATAGTTTCGATAATAAAATCACTCTACGGAATCCTGATACAACAATATGTGCCCTGTTTCTAGGTCAGTGCTACAATGTCGGAGATTTCAACGGGGATGGAAATGACGATTTTCTCCTTTCGTATGCGTTCAACCCGTGGACAGGTAGGATTGTCGTTTTATTTGAGGGTGGATATGCAGGAATAAAAGATACGGCATTGGTGTGGCTAGGTAGGTATTTAGACCAAAACTATTATGGGCGGCAAGCTGCCTTTGGGGATTACAATGGTGATGGTTTAGCGGATTTCTGTGTCGGATCAGCTACGAGAAATTTAATTCTTCCGAGGACTAACTTCCATCGTGGTATGTTTGAAATCGTGCGGGGTGATAGAACAACACTCTTGACTGCTGCAATGCCATGGTACGATATAAGCGACGAGCAGATAATAATTTCGCTGTATCCAAACCCAGGACAGCTTGAATTTAATATCGAAATACAAAACTCTACAGAAGGATCGGTTGTTGTTGAATTAGTTTCAGTGGTTGGTGAAAGACTAAAACAGGTTATGAGTATAGCAGCTAGAAAAACAAATCACGTTAAATTATCGAGAGAGGAATTGGGTGTGCCCCCGGGGGTATATTTTATCGTAGCATACGGTGATGGGCGTGTGGTTACTCGTGCGATACAATTATTGTAATCTAAACAACTAACAAGAATGGAGGGTGACATGTTACAAAAATTCTTCATAATAGCGGGACTTATGCTAACCCTCTCACCCATCGTATCTTCTCAGATACGTACTGGTGCCTGTAAAATGAACTTTTGGGGCAACAGTAATATTAGTTTTGTACATGCGAACCGAATCTCTGATTTAGGTTTTGATGCAGGCGAATTTACTTCGCATACAGAAAACGATCCAGCTAGGATTATAGGTAATGCGGGTTATTTTACGTTCATGGGATCTCTTCCAGCTGGATTTGAGTTATATATTGAAGCAATTAATGAAATCGTTCTCGTCGGTTCGCCGTGCGAAAATATGAATAGCTGGGCATTGCGAGCCTTAGGGCAAACTCCAGTATTCAAATTACAAGCCGAATTTAGTTCGCATTATCCGAATCTTGACAAGGACAATAACAGCGTCAAGGGTGTCGCAGAATATAACGGCGATGCAAATGGTGACCCATCATATGTAGAATTAGGTATTACTAACAATGTCTGGCAGTTGGATCAGGGCGAAACAATCGAACCAGGGACAGCTTTAGCCTGCCCAATCCGTATTAGCAGCGTAGGTGATCCTTTTAACGACTATATTACGGATCCTCCTGATAACACCCAAATAATGAATATTTGCGAGATAAGGCTTCGTGGTGAAATGACTGGAGTAAATTCCAGTGACACCATATTGATTTATCATCAGTGGGAGGCTGGGCCTAGCGGTTGGATAGACCGTGCAACGACAGCTTCTGATGATCGGGTAATTGTGGCAAACCAATTTGGCACTGGTGACTGGTTCACGGTAAAGATCACCGGGATAAATTTAACTCAAATATTAGAATGCGAGTTTGAATGGTCTGGTAAAGGTGATGTCCAGATTGATGAAGTAACTTATTACACGGCCTGTACCGACGCTCTTCTGGCAGGTGATCTAGATGATGAAATAGATGATATCATCGAATCCGCGCAAATAGCTCAATATGGGGATGGAGAAATTGTTGGTTTTGTAATGCATGATGAGCCATGGGCTGATCAAATACTGCCAACTGAGTATGCGTCTGAGTACATCCGAAATAAACCAGAAGGATATAGAACTAGATATTGGGTAAACCCATGGCGACTATATAGTCCAGTAACGGAGCATTTAAATCACTTAGCGGCTCATCAAATATTAAGTCAAACTACTAGCTTGGATCTCGACATCTATCCATTTTACAAAGATGTAGCCGACACGATTAATTCGGTAGCATTTCAAGCTGATATACAAAGACATGTTGTCAGTTTATTGCAAGAGCTTCAAGACATAAATATATCTTATTACAATAAGGAGCTGCATTGTACTGTACAATCGTTCGCTCTGAACGACATCTATAAAATGCCATCTCCAGAAGAATTGAATCTGGAAGTGAATTTATGCCTTGGATATGGAGCTAAAAGTATCTGGTATTTTGTTACAACGGGGGGGGTGACAGGTAGTGATACATACACGGGACTAATTGCGGACGACGGTAGTATTGTAAGCCCCGATATGTATAATGCGGTGAAAAATATCAATGAGAGGTTGGCGGGCGATTGGGGTTTTATATAAAATACATACTGCTAGAAGAGGTGGGGAATATGTATTTTACGATTCTCCGGGGCGTGGTGGTTTGCAGGAATACAAAATATGTGCTCAATTATTGAACGGTGAAGAGCGATGTTCGAAGGTTGTGCAACTAGAAAAAATGCCTCAGGCAGATAATCAGTTGGAGATATATCCGAATCCAACAAGAAATACATTATCGGTTCGCACTGGAGGGAGCTGCAAACTTCTTATTATTTATGACCAATTGGGTAGATCTACGTATGAGAGGAAGGACCTCGGCGAGTTTAGCGCACATGATATTACCGGGCTGTTGCCTGGCTCCTACACTTTGGTGGCTTATATAGAGGGCCGGTACGTCATTGCAAAACGACTAATCGTAGCGTATTGACTTTATGTTGAATGGTAAGGAAAATTGTAAGGCAATCTCCACGCTACTCCTTCACGTGAAGAATCTCGCATAAACGATCTGTCCTTCACGTGGGGAGCCAGGGGGACTCGTTGCATATGTATCGCGACTTAGCTCCGAAAAAACGGTGCATATGCGGGAGGCCAGAGGAGACTTACCTCGAAGCTTAGCGAATCCGAGTGCATTAACAGGCGGCAGGTCGGCTGGTGTGAGGCCGATTTCTGATCTTGGGGAGGTTAAGTAGGAAGGTGAACCTTCCTACTATAAAATCCATCGCTTCGTTTGAGTGTACTGATCCTTTCCCGGACCTATGAACCCGAGAGCCTCACGCAACTCGGGATCCATGCTTCCTTCAAGAGTCTGCAGCGGGAATAGCCCGCGGCCGTGAAAGTGGTAGCGAGTACACCATTGCACGTATGCCTTTCATCACGAAGAACGACGTTGTACTTTAACGTCGATACGGAGGTCAGATCGTATTTAGAAAATGGGTGGTTGTCGGTTCCATCGTGATTCTCTCGGCGTGCAGTTCGACTCCTGGTGCCGAAAATATGAGTTATGTTTGAATCTGGTGTATGGCGGAAGCAAGAAAAAAGGCGTATCCTGTCTGAAACCACGGTCGAAAGTGGGTTTTCAGCACACCAAAGAATGGAGGATACGCCATGTCGAAGAATACCGAAGCCAATGATGAAAA